>JAUSFN010000001.1 GCA_030649935.1 Candidatus Planktophila sp. | reverse complement strand
GGAGTGATGCCGGTATGGCCGAAATACTTGTGCGTTTCCCCTGATTCATCTGATTCATCGAGAATCCCAATAGCCCCATAGCGAACTTGTAGCAGAGTAGTAAGTGCCTCAATGCCTAGTTGAAGTAAATTAACTTCGATTAAATCTAACCCCTGCTTGGTAGTCAAATCTTCTAGGGTTTTATTCAGTTGTGCAAGACGTGTCTTCGCTAATTGTTCTTGAATTTCAAATTGGATACGCAAGTTTCGCAACTCGCTCTGACAATCTTGCTCGCATTGGGTTAAGGTTTGTATAACGCTCTGGTGTGTTATGACGCCCACTAACTTATTTAACTTATTGAGCACTGGCAGCGCACTCAACTTCTCTTGGATCATAGTATTTAATGCCTGAAAAACGGAGGCATCGGGAGGCACTGCATGGATCTCTCTGTTTTTGATAAGGTTGCCAAAATTCAGGTTGGGTTGTTGGGCTATTTCTTGCGATGTTACTAACCCGCAGAAAACACCGTCCTCGCCCAATTCAGTAAAAACTGTAAAAACCATCTGCTCTGAAGTCTCGTGTGGGAAATCCTCTCTCAGCACGCGGGAAACATTTGGCGAAAGACAGTTGCCGACAATCAACCGCTCTACGCCATGGTCAAGCGTCATACGGCGCCAGATTGATTAGCACTCTGATTCAACTGAGCTTTAACCATTTTAAAATCCCTAAAAATTATTGATTAGCATATGCTCTAAGAGCTTTTGTATATCTGCGGTGTCTACGGAAATGTACAATGATATTTAACAAAATTACGAAAGCCACGGTGAAAAATTGCACGAAAAACGAATCAAGTAAAGTTTTCGCAGCGCCTAGTGTCGGAACAGATTTTACAACTTTATAGACTTCTGAATCTCCATTTAGAGAATAAGAAAGACTGAGAGTCTGTCCTGCTCGAGGTGGTATTGCTAAAGTCATTACTCCGTTTTCCCCGGGAGCTGAAATTTCGCTAACTTGGATCACCTCAGACGTACCCGAAAAAGCATCGTGGAGCGAAAGAACATCGCCAACGACTAAGTTGGACGCTTGTGTCTCTTCTGTAATAAGTAGATCACCTTTTTGAATTCCAGCGACTTCATAACTTGTTAAAGCCGGAATAACTTCTGTGCCAAAAAAAGTGTGTAAAGCCGCGGGCAGGAGCAGTGTGAAAAGAATTATGGATATAAACATCAAGTTGAAGGCGTGCATCCAATCGAAGACGTGCCCGGTTGATACGTGGGTTTTTTGAATTTCATGCACATCTGAAGAGTCCGCGCTCTTCTCTTCTATCTCTTCAACACTTTGTGTAAGTGTATTTACCGAGTTTGTCTGTTGAACTTCACGGACTAATTCCACCGGTTCAACTTCATGATCTAACCGTTTAGTGATGACATCCAACATCTCGCTGATACGCAAAAGAACTTGTTGTTCACTCATTAGTGCACTATCGGCAGGGAGAACCTTGGAATGGCTCTGTTCCTTTACTCCACCGTACTCATCACCTGTATAAATATTGATTAC
Source organism: Candidatus Planktophila sp. (assembly GCA_030649935.1). Lineage (GTDB taxonomy): Bacteria > Actinomycetota > Actinomycetes > Nanopelagicales > Nanopelagicaceae > Planktophila. Next base: position 78,664 of record JAUSFN010000001.1, on the reverse strand, counting down.
TGAACCAAGTGATTGAACTGAATCAACTCCTGCTTTTGGTGTAGTTGGCTTCTCCTCTAAAGGAATTTGGGTAGCCGTCTCCGCTCGCCCTTCCTGCTCTGATTTTTCAATAATTACAGCGCCTTGCGGCATATAGATAGTCATCTTCTGACCTTGCGCTTCATCTTCTGGTCTAATTTGACTTGATGCGGGAATTTCATCAGTCATCTCGGCGTACCTCCCTTCGCTTAAATTAGCTCCTTTTGCAACTCGGTCGTGTCATTTAATCGTCTTAAGTATACCTGGAGTCGTAGCTATTTTAAGTGCTTCACCAGGGGTTGGATCGAAAATTTCGATTTGATAGCCAAAATTTTTAAAGGCGAGATATACGTGCAAAGGAGAGGCCTTTAGGTAATAAACAATCGAACCATCAGGATTAGTAAAACTTACGCCAGTTGTAGACTCCGCCGCCTTTTTCATCGTCTCATAAGCAGTGGGATCCGTATATGTGGCGATAATCCGATAATTTTCCGCTGTATCTGCTAGACCGGTGCCACCAGGAAGATAGCGAATGAAATTTTGATCTTCCGAGACTCGATTAAAAGTGTACTTAGCGCCAGCAGATGGTCCAATCCAGTAAACTGAACCCCCAGCGGCTTTTACGGCAGAAATTAACTCGGATTCGGTGAGTGCCACTTCTCCTGAGCTAATTGGATTGGCTGTTGGTGTAGGTGAAGCTGAGGTTCCATCGGGTTGAACAAGGGCGAGATTGACCGTTCGTGAGCCTGAAAAAGCAACCAAACTCACTGAAAAAGTTAATAGAGAGAAAAATACTGCAACGGCGACGTACTTCAAAAACTGTAATTTACGCTTATTTGAGGTTACTCGATCAATTGTCATTAATTAGAATCTCTATCTAAGGTTTGACAATAAGGTACATTGTAGTTTTGTTTGATCCCTCTTCATTTGATTCCTTTTTACAAACGCCCCACTTCATTTCGCCGCTAGAATTATTGACACAGACAGGAAGGGTTGTTGCTCCGTCCAAGGTTCCAGCAGGACCGGCAGGCCCTTGAGGACCAGTATCGCCCTTATCGCCCTTATCGCCCTTAATGCCCTGTGGGCCCTGTGGGCCAATTGGGCCTTGAATCCCTTGTAAACCTTGTGGACCTTGTGCGCCAGTTGCGCCAGTTGCGCCAGTTGCACCTGTTTCGCCCTGAATACCCTGATCGCCCTGAATACCCTGAATACCCTGATCGCCCTTTTCGCCCTGAATACCTTGAATACCTTGATCGCCCTGAATACCCTGAATACCCTGAATACCTTGTTCACCTTGTGCACCAGTTTCACCTCTAGCGCCTGCAACGCCCTGTGGGCCTTGTGGGCCTATTGCGCCTTGCATTCCCTGGATACCTTGAAGGCCAGTATCGCCCTTATCGCCTTTTGCTCCAGTCTCACCCTTAGCTCCGGTATCGCCCTTAGCTCCGGTATCGCCCTTAGCTCCAGTTGCTCCGGTATCGCCCTTAGCTCCAGTTGCTCCGGTATCGCCCTTAGCTCCAGTTGCTCCGGTATCGCCCGTTGCTCCCGTTGCTCCAGTTGCTCCGGTATCGCCCGTTGCTCCCGTTGCTCCCGTTGCGCCAGTTGCGCCAGTTGGACCTTGTGGACCAGTTGGACCTTGTGGACCAGTTGGACCTTGTGGACCAGTTGGACCTTGTGGACCTTGTGGACCTACGGCTCCAGCTTCACCCGTTATTACGGACGTTCCAAGTGCCTTCACCTGTCCATTATCCGAAACATTAATTGGGCCTGCCAAGGAGACCGTGGAATCGGAGTTCGAATTACCACTCTGGACTGGAGCGGAAGTTGGTGTGTTAGCGACAGATCCTGTCGACGATAACTTGATTGGGCCTGCTAATAAATTCTTCGTGTTCGTAGCCGCCGGTGAAGCTTTAACGGTAGTTGAGCCGCCTAAAACAATTGGTCCATTGAGCATGTGATTTGAAGCAGATGCCGAGGATGAAAGCGCAGATGAAAAAAACACAGAGATAAGCGACAAAATAGCTATCTTTTTAGTGATTCTTAACAGTGCTGCCAGGGAATGGCAATCGCGCTCAAACATGGTCCGTCCTTCCTTGGGAAAATCTTTTTACCGTGCAAAACTGACAAGATAAGAAAACCTCTTTTCTTGTCTTTCAAGCGTAGTCCATGAACGAGAGAAAATCAAGAGCATGGTGAGACTCAGCTATGTACAAATCTCCCCGAATACATGGCAATCAGGGGTTCAGCCCTTCGTTGGCTCCTCCAAGGGAGGGACTAAATCCCGACCCAACGGCGGCAAAGCTCAGTTTAATATCGTTTTTAATATCCTCAATGTTTTCTAGCCCAATACTCACACGCACCATACCTGGCGTGATTCCAGCTTTCATCTGCTCATCTGGGCTTAACTGCGAATGCGTCGTTGAGGCCGGGTGAATGACGAGGGAACGAACATCACCGATATTGGCAACGTGGCTAAAGAGTTTTAGGCCCTCCACGAATGTCCGGCCCGCTGGTGCACCTCCCTTGAGCTCAAAGGAAAAGACTGCGCCAGCGCCCTTAGGAGCATATTTTTTCGCAAGAGAGTGCCAAGGAGATGAGGTGAGTCCTGCATAACTCACCTGTGCGACCTGGGGTTGTTTTTCTAACCATTGGGCTAATTCCAGTGCGTTGCGCAGGTGGCGATCCATGCGCAAGTTAAGCGTCTCTAAGCCATGTGCTAATAGCCAGGCATTAAATGGTGAGACCGATGCACCAATATCGCGAAGCAGTTGCAAACGGGCTTTGACGATAAAGGCAATGTTTGCACCAAATGTGCCGTTAACGCCGAGAGTTTGCGCGTAAATCAAGTTGTTGTAACTTGCATCGGGTTGATTAAAGCCGGGGAATTTTTCTGGATCCTTAGCGAAATCAAAGTTTCCCGAATCAACAATCGCACCAACCATTGCGTTGCCATGGCCAGATAAAAACTTTGTTGCAGAGTGTGTGACGATATCGGCGCCATATTCAATTGGCTTAGTTACATATGGAGTTGCAATCGTGTTATCAACTATCCAAGGAACGCCTACCTCGTGAGCAATTTTACCGATCGCTTCAATATCTAAAATAGAGCCAAGTGGGTTTGAGATTCCTTCACCAAAAAACGCCTTTGTATTTGGTTTAACGGCCTGACGCCACGCATCCATATTGCCAATGTCGTTGATGAAAGTGGTTTCGATACCGTATTTAGGAAGCGTGTAATTAAATAGATTAAATGTGCCTCCATATACATTAGAGCTAGAGACAACGTGATCGCCAGCTTGAGCAACGTTCATAATCGCAAATGCAGTTGCGGCCATGCCAGATGCAACTAATAATGAAGCGACACCACCTTCGAGTGCGGCTATGCGCTTTTCAACAGCATCTTGAGTCGGATTGTTAATGCGTGTGTAAACATTTCCAGCCTCGGCAATGCCAAAAAGATTTGCTGCATGTTGTGTATCGCGAAACTGATAGGCCGTCGTCTGGTAGATCGGCAGAGAACGCGAACCTGTTGTCGGATCTGGCGTTTGACCGGCATGAATTTGCAGGGTCTCAAAGGCCCAATTATTTGCGTTGCTCATGGGCATCACTCTTTCTCAGCTTAATTAGTAGTACAAGAGGGCTAACTTTACTTTCCATCCCAATTAGCCATCTCTGTGGCAAAAGGATCTAATCCCATAGGACCAATCTTCAATGCATATGTATGGAATTTTTTCATATTGAAGTTAGCACCAAGTCGGAGCTTCGCAGCTTCGCGAGCGGCCATCCATACGCGTTCTCCCACCTTGTATGAAATCGCCTGTCCTGGCCACCCAAGATAACGATCGGTCTCACTTCGAGAATGGGCCTCATCGAGTAAGGCCTGCTCGTTGAGGAGTTTTCGGGAGGATTCGGCGTTCCATACATTGCCGTCGAAATCGGTATAGCCAAGGTGCATGCCGATGTCGACGACGATTCGTGCAGCACGTAAGGCTTGTGCAGATAAATATCCCATTTCGATTCCGGGTTCATCGAATGCACCGAGTTCATTCATGAAGCGTTCGGCATATAGAGCCCAGCCTTCGCCATATCCACTTATCCACGCCGCGGTACGTTGAAAGCGCGTTAGACGATCTTTTTCAATTGTGGCAGTTGCAACTTGTAAGTGATGTCCAGGCACAGCTTCGTGATACCACGTGGAAACTAAGTGCCAGCTGCTGACTTCATCTTTTCCGAGCATCGGAATCCATGTTGTGCCGGGGCGCGATAAATCCTCTGATGGAGGGTTGTAGTAAGGAGCCGATGCGCTGCCTTCAGGAGCTAATCTCGCCTCACAAACTTTAATCCGTTCATCAATTTCAAAATACTCACCATCCATTCGAACGATAGCTGCATCCGTAAAATCCTGCAGATATTTAATAACGTTTTCTTTACCCTTTATTACATACTTTGGATCGTGGTCCAAAACATCGGCAACTTCACGCAATGTCTTTGCACCAGGTTTAATCTGCTCGGCCAGAACCCACATGCGATCGTTAATCGCCTTTAAATCCGCCATTCCCCACTCATATGTGGCGCGTAAATCTAATTGTGCGCCAGTGAAAAAACGTGCCCAAACTGAATAACGTTCGGCACCGACGGCATCCTCTGGATTTGCAATTTTCATATACTCATTTTTTAAAAACTGCGCAGTCTGTGCCGATGATTCCTCCGCCGATTTAGCTGCGGCATGTAAATCAGGGTACTTATTGTCAGGATCAAAGTTTTTACACATCTGGCTATATCCACCATTGGCATAACTTTCCAACTGCTCGATCACGCCACGCACTTGGCGTTGAGCCGTTGTTTTACCGGCCTTTGCAACGGTACTAATAGTTTCAATCCATTGTTCGTGAGCAGTTGCAACTGCCCGCAAACGGCTAGCAATTTTTTCAAAATCCTTGGCGCTATTTTTTGGCATTAACTCAAAGATTGAACGAATATTCGATGGCGGCGAAGTCAGAACATTCCAGAGAACAAATCCCTCTTGGCTATCATGCAGTGCGAGTTGAGATTCCAAGCGTTCAGTCATCACCGTTTTAGCAATGCGATCAATCTCATCGATTGGTTGCATCGCCGACAATTTCTTGAGAGTTTGTCGAGTCAGGTTCGCAATGACTTCGGCACCTGCGATTGAAAAGTCATCTAGCTTGTCTTGATTCAAACCATTACCTAAATATGTGCAATCCATTGGACTAAGGGCCGCGGCCTCATCAATGAAAACATCACTAATTTCGAAAATCTCTGATCGATATGTCATTGGATATTCATATCAGTCTCTTTTGCCTTTGTCGATAGATATGCTTTCGGAGTGATTACTTCCCAACTGCGAAATCTGAGTATGCACCGCGGTTTTGTACAGCTATTGTCGGCACGTTTCATCTCAAACGTTGGCAATGGTCTCTCACCCATTGCGCTGGCCTATGGCGTCTTAAGTCTGGATGGGGCAACTGGAAAAGATTTGAGCATTGTTATGTCCGCGCGGATTTTTCCAATGATTGCGCTTATGTTATTTGGTGGAGTGATCGGAGATCGTTTTAAACGAAATCGAATCGTTGGTGGCGCAGATATTCTCGGAAGTATTTCCGTGGCAATAAGTGCGGCATCTTTTATTTTTGGTTTTGCCTCAGTGCCCCTGCTTGTATTTATGGGTTTTCTATTTGGAATTCTTAATGCACTGTGGTGGCCAGCAATGACTGGAGTCCTTCCAACAATAGTGCCTAAGGAAAAACTAAAAGATGGCAACGCCCTTGTAGGTTTATTGGGTAACTTTGGTTATGTAGTTGGAGCCCTTCTAGGTGGCACTATTGTCACACTCTTTGGTTCAGGTCCGGCACTGTTGGTCGATGCAGTTTCATTTTTAGTTGCTGGAATATTAATCTGGCGACTCGATGTACCACCAATGCAGCAACGTGTGCGGACTTCGGTATTCACCGAGCTTAAAGATGGTTGGTTTGAATTCAAATCTCGTCCTTGGGTAGTTGCGACGGTTATTGCATTCACCGGAATCAATGCATGTTTTGAAGCGTTGCTTCAAGTTCTTGGACCGCTTGCATTCAACGAAAATGCAAATGGCCCCCGTAACTGGTCTTTTAACTTGGCGAGTTTAACTTTGGGAATGATTTGTGGCGGAGTTATTGCTTTAAAGATTCACTTTAATAGACCTCTGTTTTTTGCAATGATCGTGATTGCTCTCGCATCTGCATGGGATTTTTCTTTGGCTTTGAAAAGCCCACTCCCATTAACTCTATGCGGAGCTTTTGTTGCAGGAATCGCCATAGAAATCTTTATGGTCAACTGGAGCACAGCTTTGCAATCTCATATCCCTGAAGAGTCTTTCTCCCGCGTTAGCGCCTATGACGCTTTTGGTTCTTTCGCACTCGCCCCTCTTGGAATTGTCGTTGCTGGTCCTCTGGCAATGTATTACGGCGTACATACGGTTCTTTGGTTCACTGGCAGTGTTACCTTGATGTCTGCATTGCTGGCTCTGTTAGTCAAATCCCTTCGGATTCTCAAAGCGGTGGTGCCTTCACTTTAAGGTTGTGCCTTCAGATTAACTAGTTACGAACCAGGAAAATGGCCGTACTCTTAATCCATGGATCAGCAGACAATAGCGCCACCGAAACTTCGAGGTTGGTTTCATCTCGGCGCAACTCCAGTTGTAATTATCGCATCTTTAGTATTATTTATATTAAGTAAGGAATCTTTTAAATTTGCCGTTGCAATTTATTCGATTACTGCAATTTTACTTTTTAGTGTTTCAGCTATTTATCACCGAGTCCCCTGGTCTCCTTCAAAGAAAAAGATTTGGCGCAGATTCGATCATGCCAATATCAACTTACTTATAGCCGGCTCGTGTACGCCTTTTGCAGTCTCACTTCTTGAAGGGCGTGATCGCACCATACTTCTATCGGTCGTATGGATAGGAGCAGCGCTCGGTGTAAGTATGCGAGTATTTTGGCTTGGCGCTCCTCGCTGGCTATACGTTGCCCACTACCTTCTTCTAGGGTGGGTCGCAGTTGCATATATGCCACAGCTCTATCGTGCCGGTGGCCTTTGGGTTTTGCTCCCCATCGTTATCGGAGGTCTTTTTTATTCGGTGGGGGCGATTTTTTACGCCCTTAAGCGCCCTGGCCGTGAAGCAAAGTACTTTGGTTTCCATGAGCTCTTCCATATATTTGTACTCGCCGCTTGGATTTCGCAGTACATAGCGATATCAGTAGCGATTTACAGTAAGTAAGGCCTTGCTCTAACCTAAGACTCTATTCACACGAACTGCGGGGTACATGGTGGCTGAGAAAAGCTCGTTTCTAAACTGGGTTGGATTTAAAGGTGAAGAGCCGAACCAGCCATCCTCAGTAGATCGAATCCGTGAACTCGAATCACAGTTGGCCGATCTTCGATCACGCCGTGACATTAATGCTTTGACTAAAGAAGAGTTTGAAATTCTTGCCACGGAAACTGCAATGGCAATGATTAAGTCGGCTCAAGCACGTGAAAGTAAGGCGCAAACAACTGCATCTCGCCTAGTCTCTGAAACTACTCGCATTACTAAAGAGGAGCTTGAGGCAGCCGATACCAAGGCCCGTGCCATTCTTAGTGGCGCAGAATCCCGGGGACGAAAATACATCTCTGCCGCCGAAGAGGAGGCTGGGCAGATGCTCGCACAGGCCGAGGCCGAGGCTTCAGCCCTGTTAGAGAGTAAAAAGCGCGAAGTCGCTGCCCTTACATCTTCAGCACGCCGCGAGGGTGAGCGGATCATCGGTGATGCAACACATGAGGTCTCTAATTACCGCCAATGGTTAATCGGTGTAATGGCCGAAGCTGAGCGTCTTTACAAAGTTCAAACCGCTTCATTAGATGCAGCTCAAGGTGCGATTCATCAATCCCGTGCAAGACTTGAAACTGCTTTTGAGCGTTTAGCAGATCTCCATAAAAGTGTGATGGAAAATCTCAATCCCGATAACACGATTATAAATGCAGGTCCAATAAAGGTTTCTAGTGAACGCACGAAGACCGCAATCGCGGCTCCAAAGAAAACTGCTAAGAAATCTGTTGCTAAGAAATCTGCCGCACGTAAGTAGTTAGCCATGGCAACGCTTCGCGGTATCCGATACATCCCTGCCATTGATGGTCTGCGCGCTATAGCTGTTATCGCGGTTATGTTGTATCACTTAGGTTTTACTTGGATTCCAGGTGGCTTCTTAGGCGTTGATTTATTCTTCGTAATCTCAGGCTATGTCATTACGCGTCTGCTTCTCGATTCGATTGCACGAAGTGGTGGTCTAGACTTGCGCGCATTTTATAAGGCCCGTGTGCGTCGACTACTTCCGCCGCTAGCTTTTATGATGATTACCACCGCGATTTTTATTGGCCTTTGGGCACCTGAAACTGCTCGCCGCTTTGTCAGTGATTCTCCCTTTGCTTTTATGGGGGCGATGAATTGGTGGTTAGTTTTTCGCCATACAGACTACTTCGATTCAATTGCGCGTCCGCCACTTTTACAACATACCTGGTCACTTGGCGTTGAAGCCCAGTTCTATCTCATTTGGCCCTTGATTTTACTGCTTGTTCTGCGCTATTTAGGTAAGAACAAGATTCCTGGAGCGGCGCTGATAATCGCTACCGTCTCGGGAATTGCACTATTAGTTGTTTCATACCAAGTTGATGCCGCCAACGCTTCACAAATAAGTCATGTTTATTTTGGTACTGATACTCACAGTATTGGTCTATTTCTTGGTGCCGCTTTAGCGGTGAGTTGGATTCCGCAAAATTTAAAAGCAGATGTCGATAAGCATGCACAGGATTTCATAGATGGAATTGGAGTTTTTGGTTTCGTCGGAATAATTGCAACTTTTCTTTTTATTGATGAGACCGACCCAACGCTTTATAAATTAGCATTTCCCCTTGCAGGTTTATTTGGTTGCGCAATAATTACTTCAATCGTTCACCCAGCCTCACGATTTGCACCAATTTTGAGTAGCAGAGTTGCCGTCTGGATAGGTGAACGCTCGTACTCAATTTACTTGTGGCATTGGGTCGTTTTCCAAGTCACTAGACCGGCCGTTGATATTGAGGGTTCGGCTTGGGCTCTGACTGCTCTACGAGTTCTTATTGTCTTTGCCTTGGCCGATATTTCTTTACGCCTTGTCGAACTTCCAATCAGAAGTGGTTTAGTCGAGTACTGGTTTAAAGGAATGAAGTACCGAACTAAGAGAGTGCAACTTCGACAGAAATCATTAGTCGCGCTTTCATTAATAACGCTTGCGACTTTAATTTCAGTAGTAACCGTGAATGCAATTCAGCGTACAGATCGAGTTATGGTCCAAGTTAAAACGGATCTCACAGTTATGCCTGATGCATCGAATATACCTGATGCATCGAATCAGGAAACCGGTGCTAGCAACACCACCGGCTTGTGGGTTACTGGCGATTCTGTGATACTCGGAATTCGCTTTGAACTCGAAACCCGAGCTCATATTTCACTCATTAATGCCAGAGTTGGACGACAGGCCACTGAACTCACTGAAGTAATGGCCAATGACAAACTACGAATGTTGGGTTCAACAGTTGTCTTTAACCTAGGAAATAACAATAAATTAACTCAAGCCCAAGTTGCCGAAATTTTTGAAGAAGTTAAAGATCAGCCTAAAATAATTGTTGTCAACTCGGCAGTTCCACGTAGTTGGCGTGATGAGAATAATCTTCTGATAGCCCAGTATGCCGAAAAATACGGTGCGATCCTGATTGACTGGAGTGCAATTTCACAGGGACACCCTGAATACTTCGCGCCCGATGGTGTACATCTGGTTCAATCAGGAGTTCGCGCATATGTTGATGCGATAGCGGCGCAACTCTAAAATTAAAGTGAAAAATATCCCCCAACGCACATAACGTTGGGGATTACTTAACTAAACTCTTACTTAAACTCCCCCGGAATTCCAAAGATTGCAGAAGAAGCAATTTGTCCATCCGAGTACACAGAAGAGACTCGGAACTGTGTCCATCCGGTATCTGAACTCTTTGTAACATTTTGCGTTAGTTGATCCATTGGAACGGTTGCAATTATCATCCAGTCACCAGCACCGTTTGGTCGCACCTCAACGTTGTACCCAGTTAAGCCATCTACTGCCGATGGTGCAACCCATCGTAGTTTTAATCCATCGCCACTCTTAAGTGCTACGAACTTCGATGGTGCCTCAACTGCAACAACTGCTACCGCCGATTCAGTTGGCTCTGGAGTTGCCGATTCAGTTGGCTCTGCAGACTCAGTAATTGAAGGGGAAGGTTTTGCAGCTCCATCTCCATCGGTACCAGATTTTGACCATACGATTGCTGCGAGAATAACGATTCCTGCAATAACTAGGAAAGCTACTCGACTTGAAGTGGTTTGCTTAGGAGTTGCTACCGGCTTTTGCATTACTGGGTTTTGTGCTACCGGCTTTGTCTCAACAGGAGTTGGCTTCGGTGGCATTGGTGTAGTTGAAACGCTTACACGTTGAGTTACTGGATTCGCCGCACGCTTTGTGACTGCACGCTTGGCAGGAGTTTTCTTTGCCACGGACTTCTTCGCTACGGTTTTTTTCGCTACACGCTTGGCAGGAGCTTTCTTCGCTACGGACTTTTTTGCCACGGACTTTTTTGCCACGGACTTTTTCGCTACACGCTTGGCAGGAGCTTTTTTAGCAAGCTTTTTCTTAGCAACTGATTTTTTGGCAACGCTTTTCTTGGCAGTTTTTTTAACTACTCGTTTAGCGGCTGCCTTCTTAGCAGTTTTCTTCGCTGCACTCTTCTTTTTTACGGCCACGGTAACTCCTCGGATAGCGATGCGCTCGCAAATAACGCGCGCCTATGAGGCAAGGTTACCTCAGCCCACCGAGCATTTCTATTACATGCGGAGTGATTGCGCGGAGTGATTTTCCTCGGTGGCTAACCGCATCCTTTTCCTCGGCGCTCAACTGTGCCGACGAAATTGACATACCAAGGGGTTGAAAAATTGGGTCGTAGCCAAAACCTTGATCTCCAATGGCGCGATGCAGGATTGTTCCATCAAAACGCCCTTCTGCTACCTTTTCACGACCATCGGGCATGACAAGGGCGGCAATACAAATAAAATGAGCACCCCGGTTTTCATCTCCAACCCCTTTTAATTCCTCTAAAACTTTCACACAGTTTGCCTCATCGTTTCCATGTTGACCGGCCCATCGCGCTGAAAAGATTCCTGGCCAACCCCCGAGTGCATCAACACATAGACCTGAGTCATCGGAAATAGCTGGAAGGCCAGTCATTGTGGCTGTGTATCTCGCCTTTAACAGTGCATTCTCTTCAAAAGTTGAGCCAACCTCTTCCACATCGACTAAATCTGGAAATTGGTCAATCCCTATCAACTCTATCGCGCCTACTGAAAACGCATCGAGAATGCGACGAAACTCAACAATCTTTCCAGTATTGCGGGTAGCTATGACAAGTTTTTTAGACACTAATTCAAACTCTCTTCATTGTTGAGTCGACAACCAACTACTGAGAGAGCACGGCTTTTTGGAGTTCGCTTAACTCTTTACATCCATTGACCGCAAGATCTAGGAGTTGATTGAGTAGTTCTCGATCGAAGGGCTCCCCCTCGGCAGTTCCCTGAACTTCGATAAAGCGACCATCACCGGCAACAACGACATTCATGTCAGTTCCAGCACGAACATCCTCTTCATAGCAAAGATCTAGCATCGGAACACCATCGATAATTCCAACGCTCACCGCTGCAACTGAATCGCTTAATGGGTTAGCTGTTACTTTTATGTGTCCCTGGCTTTTAGCCCAAGTGATTGCATCGGCTAGTGCAACGTACGCGCCGGTTATAGCGGCAGTGCGCGTTCCGCCGTCGGCTTGAAGTACATCGCAGTCAATTACTATTGTGTTTTCACCAAGCTCCTTTGTATTAACGATTGCACGTAATGAGCGTCCGACTAAACGAGAAATCTCCTGAGTTCGCCCACCAAGTTTTCCCTTTACGCTTTCGCGATCAGAGCGAGTATGTGTTGCACGTGGCAACATTGCATACTCTGACGTAACCCATCCAGTTCCACTCTCCTTTAACCAACGTGGCACTCCCGGGGAAAAAGAAGCAACACACAAAACTCGAGTCTTACCGAACTCAACGAGTACTGAGCCTTCGGCATGGTCCAACCAACCACGAGTAAATTTAATATCACGCAAAGCGCTAACTTCTCTTCCATCATTTCTTGCCATGTAGTACTCCTATTGCTTTGTTAAATCGAACGCAGTTGTGAATGGCTAAAGTTCTTGATGTTCCACTTTTGTTACTTCAGGGCCGAGAAAACGACGAGCTAAACTCTCAAATGCTTTCGCATCGCCAGTTGCCAAGAATCTATGTGTAGGTGGCACTTCTTGCTGGATACGCAAAAGGCTTTTTTCTACCAAAGTTCTGTACAAATCCTTAGCCGTTTCTTCGGCGCTCGAAACAAGTGTCACGTCATCACCCATGACGTAAGAAATTACGCCAGTTAAAAGCGGGTAGTGAGTGCACCCTAAGACCAAAGTATCGATTTTTGCATCGATGAAAGGTGCTAAATACTCTCTGGCAATTTCAGTGATCGACTCCCCTGATGTTTCGCCTCTTTCAACATATTCGACAAACAGCGGGCAAGAAATAGACGTAATATCCAATTGCGGTGCTGCAGCGAAAGCATCTAAATACGCCGCTGAGTCGATAGTTGCGCGAGTACCGATTACACCAATTTTTCCAGTTCGAGTTGCAGATACCGCTCGACGAGCAGCTGGTTGGATTACTTCAAGAACAGGAATTGAGTAGCGTTCGCGTGCATCGCGAAGCATCGCAGCGCTCGCGGTATTGCAGGCAATGACAATGGCTTTTACGCCTTGCGCGACTAGAAAATCTAAGCTCTCGAGTGCAAACTCACGCACTTCAGCAAGTGGTCGAGGTCCATATGGGCCACGGGCTGTATCACCTATATATAGTGTGGATTCATTTGGGAGCTGATCTAAGATCGACCTAGCAACTGTAAGTCCGCCTACTCCAGAATCAAAGATTCCAATTGGCGCGTTGCTCATATCGTAAATCCTACCGCGCGGAATACTGGGTCAGAGGGCATCATCCATCAATGCTTGAATTAAACTCTCTTGAAGCCACCCTAACCAGCTATAGACCGCGTAAACGCCACGCATTGGATCATCGGGTGCCAAAATCTCTAGCTCCTCATAAGTGTTGCTCACAACTTTTAATCTCACGCCCAATGCCAGACGAATATCATTCATTGCACCAAGCCAAGCATTTGCACCTTGATGATCAATATCAATGCAGCCATCCGTCGAGTTCATCAAATCTGTATGCATCGACACGGCATTAACAGATTTCTTAGCACGCAAAGTTAATTCGGTGTACCTACGAAACTCAGCGGCTTCAACTTGATCGGAATAGGCATTTGGTAATAACCGCAGCAGAACCTCGTCCTCAGGTGGCGAATCATGGCTGGTAATCCCAACCATTGCAGCTAAAGGATCTTCGCTGTGATTGTCCGCACGCTCGCCCAAAAGTTCAATTATCTGCTGCACAAGGTTTATTAGAACTTCTTTTTCTGAGGGTGAAAAATTCGCTACATAGTCATTCTTACCGTGGCGAGTAAACCCAGGATTATCGCTATTCGATTTCTTGCTCATAATTCTTGGTCTGAGCGTTGAAGCGTTGCCCAGAGTCCATACTCATGTAACTGCGATACATCGCGCTCCATTTCTTCGCGACTGCCAGTCGACACGACCGCTTTACCTTGAGTATGCACTTGCATCATCAATACGTGGGCTTTCTCACGTGTAAAATTGAAAAGCTTCATTAACACATACGTGACATACGACATGAGATTTACTGGATCATCCCAAACGATTGTGACCCAGGGTTTATCACTAATAAAGGCGGCATTTATCGCTTCCTCTAAATCCTCTTTAATTTCTGTTGCAGGGGCTTCATCGATCTTCACCATAATTATCGCACCACAATTGACAACTCTGGAGAAATAATCTCCTGTTCTCCGTTAATAATCTGGACTCTCAAAACCACAATTCCTCGTGTTACTTCGGTAGTCTCTAAATTGAACTCTCCATTTGAATCAGTCACAGTGCTCACACCGATATTTTGCCACTTTCCAGCAGTTTTTCGTTGAAGCATCACGGCAGCTCCAGTTGTGAGAGGCAATATCTTGCCTGTTATGTGGATCGGTCTGCCATGTTGAACTGTTGAGGGACGCTCGAGAATTAGTTTTGGGCGCACTATGACAAACTCTTCATTGCTAGTTGATTCTGCACGCTCCCAGGTACCAGTTGTAGTCAAGCGAAAAGCGGCGCTTCGTCCAATGGTTATAGGTGTGGAAATAGAACCATCTTCTGCAGTAGTCAACGCTGCAATTGTTGTCCATGCCGTTTCAGCTTCACGCTTCATTTCAATACTTACTTCAAGCCCAGCTATCGGTAAATTGTCTTTAAGAGTTAGGACTCCTTTGAGAGTGAATATATCGCCATAATTCACCGTCTTCGACTCAACGTTTTCAATAGTTAAAGAGTTTTTGACAGCGGCAGGTGCAATAGCAAGCGCGACATTTCGCATTGCGGTAGTAGCAGTTGGATCCTCCATGCCAAGGGTCCATAAAGCAGCTCCACCTAGTTGATACTTGGCGACTAAGTTCATTCGTTCGGTATAACTGCGATCATTTTGATACCAAACTGTGCGTGATACCGCGCAAGAAGTCGCGGCCCCTTTGGAAGTTAATCCATTAAATGTCTGAACATAGGAATACGTTACTTCACTATTTTTCACATCAAAGACAGGAATTGCTTTATCGATTGCCGCTTTAGTGTTTGCATAATTCATTTTGAAAGTTGCAGCTCTTGACCCAACTTTTAATCCTACAGGTGCATTTGTAGGACATGTTCCTACAATCGATGTAATCCAATCTCGACCATATCCGGGTAAGCCAATAAAGACCTTTGAGGCCGGCATAATACTTATCGCATACTTCAAAGTTTTTTCAGTCCACGCTATAGGCCCGATTGGCCCAGGTCTGGCAACTGAATAGTCATACGTCATGATTCTTAAACGATCGATACTCGAGGCGATTTCCGCCCAAGCATAAACCGTGTATCCCTTTTGTTTTTCAATTGGATTAAATACATAAGGCGTAGAAACAGAAAGGAGTTTCTGCGCTGCGTGGAGTTGAACACTTAATTCTTTAATGAAGCTCACCCAAAGCGGCGCAGTTTTAGCCCACGTTGTGTTGGGATCCACAAAGGCAAAACCTTCAAAATCTAAATCAATTCCATCAAACCCATTCTTATTGACTAAATCTACAATTGTATTAACTATCGTTGTTCGGATTTGAGGATTAGCTAAATATCCACTTAAAACTAACTTGTTGGTGCCATCTGTTATGGTTGGAATAATCTTCAAACCAGTTTTACGCATTAAACAAAGCGTGTCAGCCATCGGCCACGATGGATTGCCAGTTAAGTAGTCATTACGAATGAATGTCGGCGACTTTAAAGAGAACCAAAAGGGCATTACCTCTTTCATTAAGTCTTTGTTTGTAAACAAATAGGAGGCATTTAATGCAGCGATATCTTGAGGGGTGTACTCACTTGGTTCGCAAGTAACTGGTGCACCTGCAACTGGAGGATTTGAGGTTGGTAATTTCTTTATAAAAGGTAGAACAGTTTTGACTGAATAGTAAGGAATCCACCCACTGACAATTGTGCGAGGTTGGTTTTCCACTGCGCTAGAGGTGAGCGCGAAAGAAAACATCGTGCACAGCAACAATACAGTGGCGATGCGAAACTTACTGTGCATCGCTATTTATCTTCTGGTGCTTGCTTCAGGCCTGCATAGATTTCTTTACACGTTGGGCAGATCGGATACTTTTCAGGATCTCGGGATGGCGTCCATTTCTTCCCACACAGTGCACGAACCGATTTACCTGTTACCGCTGACTCAACTATCTTGTCCTTCTTTACATAATGGGCAAAGCGATCATGCCCGCCATCATCTTCTTCTAGGACAGGTCTGGTTAAGAGAGCGGTATCTGACTCGTTCTCGATTGCGCCTTTTCTGAAGATTCCCATAAGGTGGATTAGAATACCTTCAGCGCCTGAGAAACTACGGGTAGAATTCGCAAATGAAGGACTTACTGCGCACCCAGGATCTGAGTCGAGAAGATATAGAGCTCTTGCTGGAAACGGCAGCTGATTTTGCAACTAATCCCTTGCGCTCTAACACTGCTCTAGCCAATAAGAGCGTTGCGATTTACATGACCAAACCTTCTACTCGGACCCGACTCTCCTCAGAAACGGCGGTGGCCCATCTTGGAGGAACCCCGATATTCATCCGCGGTGATGAGTTGCAACTAGGTCGCGGTGAAAGTATTGCCGATACGGCAAAGATTATTAGCAGTTACTGCAGTGCTTTGATAATTCGAACCTTCGCTCAGGCAGATGTAAATGAACTAGGCGCTCATGCATCGATTCCAGTTATTAACGCGTTAACTGATGATGATCACCCAACACAACTTCTTGCAGATTGGTTAACTATTCGCGAACGTTTTGGGAAAGATATTACTGGACGCAAATTTGTTTACTTAGGTGATGGAAACAATATGTCGAATGCTTGGTTAATTATGGGCGCAATAATGGGCGCACATGTAGTTGCGGCTACTCCAACCGGTCATTGGTCACCTGATCCTGTTGTTGTTGAAATCGCACAAAATATTGCTAAGCAAAGTGGCGGAAAGATTGAAGTACTTCATGATCCAGAGGCAGCGGCAAAAGATGCAAGCGTTTTGTATACCGATGTATGGATGTCCATGGGCGATTCCGAAGATGAACGCGATGCGAAAGTGCTAGCACTCTCACCATTTGCAGTTACAGAAAACTTAATGTCACTCACACAAAAAGATTCTGTGTTCATGCACTGTTTACCTGCGCATCGTGGCGAAGAGGTCGAAGCCTCTGTGATTGACGGAACAAAATCACTAATTTGGCGCGAGGCATATCACCGTAGGACCACCATTCAATCATTGCTGTATCACCTTGTCAGATGTGACCTGAAAGGCTCGAGCCAGTAGTATTTCCCGCATGCTTATAGCCGTAGCTAAAGAAATTCATGAGGGAGAAAAGCGCGTGGCGCTAGTTCCCGACATTATCAATAAATTAACTCGACTAGGTTTCGATGTAGTTATCGAATCTGGTGCCGGAGTACTTTCGCAAGCAACAGATGCTGACTATGTCAACGCTGGTGCAACGATCTCGAACGGTGAGGTTCTCAGCACCGCTGATGCCGTTCTCTCTGTACAACCATTAACACCAACTCAGATTGCAACGTTGAAGAAAGGTGCAATAACTATAAGTTTTATGTCACCGGTTACTGCAGTTGATTCAATCGATGCAGCAGCAGCTGCAGGTGTTACTGCATTCTCTCTTGAACTTGTTCCGCGAATTTCGCGTGCTCAATCAATGGATGCACTCTCGTCTCAGGCTTTATGCGCCGGATATCGTGCAGCGTTAGTGGGGGCCGAACTATCGCCTCGATTTTTCCCAATGCTCATGACTGCTGCAGGAACGGTTACTCCGGCACAGGTATTGGTTCTTGGCGCAGGAGTTGCAGGTTTGCAAGCTATCGCAACTGCACGTCGCTTAGGAGCCGTTGTATCTGCATACGATGTTCGTCCAGCATCTGCCGATGAGGTTCGTTCGATGGGTGCAACATTTATCGAACTTGAACTCGAAGCTTTAGAAGGCACTGGTGGTTATGCGCGCGAAATGACTGAAGATCGTGCGGCACAACAACAAGCACTTCTCACACCATTCATTGCCAAATCCCATGTTGTGATTACTACCGCCGCCGTACCTGGTCGCCAAGCACCGCGTTTGATGACAAAGGCCATGGTCGATTCAATGGCACCCGGAACAATTATCATCGACTTAGCCGCTGAAACTGGCGGAAATGTTGAGGGATCAAAGCCTGGCGAAATAATTACAACATCAGGTGGAGTTCGAATCTGGGGCGGAAAAGATGTTCCAAGTCAGCTTCCTTTCCACGCATCATTCTTATACTCGCGCAACGTAGTAAATCTTCTGACTCTCTTCACTACTCCAGCCAAGGATGATGAAAAAGTCGCATTCGCACTCAACTTCGAGGATGAAATTATCAATGGGGCGGCCGTTACGCATGGTGGGTCTCGTAGAAATGAAGGAGGTAAATAAATGGAGCCGATAGCAATCCTTTCTATCTTCGTTTTAGCCGTTTTCGTTGGCTTTGAAGTTGTATCCAAAGTTTCATCCACACTTCATACACCACTAATGTCAGGTGCTAATGCAATCCACGGCGTTATCTTGGTCGGTGCGATTATTGTGGCCGATCACAGTTCAACCAATCTTGAACTCGGTCTTGCAGTTGCAGCGATCGTCTTAGCTACCATCAACATGGTTGGTGGATTTGTCGTTACTGATCGAATGCTTGAAATGTTCAAGGGAAAGAAAAAATGAGCCGCACACTGTATGACCTCGTAGGCCTAGCTGCAGGGGTTGCATTCATCTTGGCCCTTAAAGGCCTTTCACATCCAAAAACTGCGCGTCGTGGAAACTTAATCGGTGCCTTTGGTGCAACGCTAGCAACGCTTGTTGTCTTCTTTTATGCAGCACCTGGATCTTCACTTCCATTAAATAATCTGGGCTGGATTCTCGGAGCGATATTTGTTGGACTCGCCGTCGGTATACCTGCAGCACGTAAAGTGCAGATGACGCAGATGCCTCAGCTCGTTGCGCTATTTAATGGTGTAGGTGGCGGAGCGGCCGCTCTTGTCGCAATTGTTGAATACCTTCGCCTAGGCGATGAAGCGACAACGGCTGAAGTTATTTTCACCGTTTTTACCGTAATCGTCGGTTGTGTATCTTTTAGCGGCTCGATTATTACCTTCATGAAGTTGCAGGAGCTTATGACAACTCGACCAGTGATCTTTCCTGCTGGCCGATTCATAATCGCCGCTACCTTAGTCAGCGTAATTGGAGTTGGTGGTTGGGTTGTGTCAGCCCTAGGAACTACACCTCTGCTTGTCCTTGCCGGCTTATCACTTCTCTTTGGTGTGCTCTTTGTGCTTCCAGTTGGAGGCGCAGATGTACCTATCGTCATCTCGCTATTAAATGCATTCACTGGTTTGACTGTGGCAGCAAGTGGTTATGTTCTTGATTCAGTTCTCTTAATCATCGCCGGAACTCTCGTCGGTGCCTCTGGAACTATCTTGACGCGCTTAATGGCCGAGGCTATGGGACGTTCATTATTTGGAACTCTCTTCGGCGCTTTCACCGCGAAACCGCAAGCTGAATCAGATTCAGCTGAAGTGCGCCCAGTAAGATCTGGTTCACCTGATGACGTTGCAATTCTGCTTAACTATGCACGTCGCGTGGTAATTGTGCCGGGCTTTGGTTTAGCCGTTGCACAAGCACAACATACCGTGCGCGAATTAGCGGACTTAATGATGTCCAAAGGGATAGATGTTGCATATGGAATTCACCCCGTTGCTGGTCGCATGCCTGGACATATGAATGTGTTGTTGGCAGAGGCAAATGTTCCATACGATCAGTTAGAGGAGATGGACGAGATTAATCCAACCTTTAGCCAGACCGATGTAGCAATTGTTATTGGTGCAAATGACGTTGTTAATCCTGCCGCTGAAAATACTCCAGGATGTCCAATCTATGGAATGCCAATTCTGCACGTTGCTAACGCGGCTAATGTCATCTTCTTAAAGCGTTCGATGCGTCCAGGTTTTGCTGGAATCGAAAACGAACTTCTGTATGATCCTAAGACCATGCTCCTGTTCGGTGATGCCAAAGCCTCATTAACAAAGGTTGTCTCTGCGCTTAAAGCTCTTTAACCAAGAGCTTTAAGTATGCAAAATTCATTTCCCTCGGGATCTGCCATAACTATCCATGTTGTTTCGCTATAACTAGACTGCCCTATTTCAATTCGTGTGGCACCGATTTTTTCAAGACGTTCCACTTCTTCCAATTGATTTGTCGGGCGAAGATCTAAGTGCACTCTGTTCTTGGTACTTTTCTGATCAGGCGTTTTAATAAAGAGAATATCTGGGTAGCCATCGGTGTTAGTTGGTCCTAGTTTGCTTTCAATATAGGCCTCATTCTCCGTGGGGTTTTCATCCATCTTCCAGCCGAGTGCTTGTGCCCAGAACTGCGCGAGGACCGTCGGATTGTGGCAATCAATGGTGATGCATTGGATTCTTAGCATTTTCCAAGGGTATGTGCTGTAAGGCAAATAGTGGATATTGTCGGGGAAACTGCCGAACTCTCGATTTTCTTGTTGACTCCTTCTTCGAAATCCCAGGGCCTTGATAGTGAGGCAAAATTCAGCGCAATCGTCTACTTCAGACAAAGATAGGATTTCTACGAACTCTTAACTGTGAAAATCGACGTAGTCGGTCCTTTGGGTTTGGTGCGGGTTGCATGTAGTTGAAAGTTCAACTACTATTGGGGGTAACAAAGGAGAGAGAATATGCCCGCTATAACCGTTGCCGATATAACTGTTTTGCCACGTGTGAGTGAACTTCCTGGAGCCCGTGCCCGATCGGTTAAAAACGTTACTACCGCGCCGCAGGGGTATGAGGGTGAAGGCTTTCCGGTTCGTAGAACATTTGCTGGAATAGATATGTCCGAACTCGATCCCTTCATCATGATGGATCAGATGGGTGAAGTTGAATACGCCCCGGGTGAACCAAAGGGAACTCCATGGCATCCACACCGCGGCTTTGAAACCGTTACATACATAATTGATGGAATCTTTGATCACAAAGATAACAATGGTGGAGGCGGAAGAATTTCAAATGGCGATACACAATGGATGACCGCCGGTGCCGGAATTTTACATATTGAAACTCCGCCTGAGAGTTTAGTGATGAGCGGTGGTTTATTTCACGGATTTCAATTGTGGGTCAACTTACCTGCTGCCAAGAAATGGTCTCCACCTGCTTATCAAGATGTACGCGCTAAAGATGTTGCGCTTTTATCTTCGGCCGATGGTGGTGCGTTGATTCGCGTTATCGCAGGAGATGTCGATGGACACTCTGGTCCTGGAACAACGCAGACTCCAATTACTGTAATCCACGCAACGGTTGCGGCCGGTGCAGAACTTCGTCTTCCGTGGCGTAAGGATTACAACGCACTGGTCTACGTTGCTGCAGGTTTTGGTTATGTAGGTGATGAACATCGCCCTGTACACACTGGTCAATCCACGGTCTTTGGTGAAGGTGACACGATTGTTGTGCGGGCCGCCGATTCGCAAGAGAGCCGCTCTCCTGCGTTGGAGTTATTTATTTTAGGTGGAGCACCCATTAATGAACCCGTCGCATGGATGGGGCCATTTGTCATGAATACCAAGCGTGAAGTTCTCCAAGCTTTTGAAGATTTCCAAAAGGGTTTACTGGGTACGGTTCCAGCCATGTATAGAGATGATGCAAAGAAGCCTTTGAATCGCAGTGGTGAGGGATCAAAACAGAGCTCAATTTCTACCCCAGAAACCGATCTGAGTAATGCATCCGATGTTCTTAAAGTTCACGGAGCGCCTACCACGATGCAAGAGGGCTAACAAGCAGCATCGGAAGTGAAAAGTTGAAGCTTCCTGTTAATAACTTTTTATAAATGTCAGCGGCTCGGTAGAGAGTCCTACCTATGACAAGTACAGTGGTTCAGAATGCGAATTACGAATCGCGCACAAATGATTCTGTACGAAACGATTCTGTACGAAACGCTTCTGTAGCAGCCCGCGGTACCGATACCGATCTCAACGCCCGCGTAGTTGCCTTACTCACTGCATATCCAGGTATTCAAACTCTTACCGGATTAGTTGCCATTGATCCCAATGAGTTGAATCAAAGTGGACGTATCGATTTCTTAACTGCACTTGAGCGCCAAAGTGCTTGGTTACAGGCGGTGATGCAAAGGGCGATTGTCGCAGTGGCTGGCAACGATCCATCAACTCCCGAAAAGACATGGGATGGGATTGATGAGGCTGAACGGGAAGAAGTCGCAGCGGCCTTGCGATTATCTGGAAATACAGCGCAGATGCGAATTGATGTGGCACGCACTTTAATCAATCATCTTCCAAATACATGTTCAGCACTTGCAATGGGCGAAATCTCCGCCTCGCATGCCACGGTCATTGCTAAGGAAACAGCTGCTGCTATTAGAAATGGCATAAGTGAGTTTGCGATTTACCAGATAGAGGAAAAGGCATTAGCTCACGCTGAATTTCACACTCCGGGACAGGTTGCCAACAAAGTTCGAACTACTATCGCTGCCTTAGCACCTGCCGAGTTTGAACAGGTTGTTGATCGTGCCCGTGAATCGCGTCGAGTTAGTTGTTATAACGATTCCGATGGCATGGCCACTGTGGTGGCTATCCTTCCAGCACAGGATGCACAGATGGTCATGAAATCTATTGAGAGCTACATATTGAAGATGAACGAGATTGATGAGAAGAAGCGGAACGAATATGCAGCAAACACATCGACTCATGTTGATTCCGATTCAATGAGCTGTAACACTGTGATTGATTCCGATGCAAAGAGCACTAACATCATGAGCGACACACATGAAGGTATACCTGCAACCGGCGCACAGAGCGCAACCGAAACATGGTCATTACTCTCTGCCGATAATAAGCGTGCCGATGCACTTACTGCAATTCTTTCGCAAGCTTTAGCTAATAATGTCGATGAAGTTCGCCCCCATCGTCGTCCAGTAACGGTCAATGTAACGATAGATCTTCCAACGCTTCTTGGTTTGGCGGAAAATCCAGGCCAACTCTCGGGTTACGGTGCAATTCCAGCATCGGTTGCACGTGAATTAGCATCTGATGCAACATGGAAGAGATTTATTACCGATCCGCAGACAGGAAATCTTTTAGATTATGGACGCGAGAAATATGAACCGCCGCAAGCGCTCGTAGATTTTCTTCTTGCCCGCGATCGTACTTGTCGCTTCCCTGGTTGTCGCCAACCTGCGTCCAAGAGCGATATTAATCATGCGCAAAGCTGGGAGACAGGTGGTGAAACTAAACCCGAGAACCTGGGGCTCTTGTGTCGTCGGCATCATCGATTAAAAACACACGGTCGCTGGGCACTGGTAAGCAATTCAGATGGCTCGTGCGAGTGGACATCCCCTGTTGGCAAAAAATACTTTGTACCCGCGCGCCCGATAAATGAAACCATTTAAGGGTAACGACCATGTAACTGCCATACTTTCGCAATGATCTGGTGGCCATCTGAAGTTCCAACGCTTACTCATGGATTAATAACTCTGCGACCACTTAATGAGAGTGACATTCCAGAGATTTACACAAGTTGCCAAGATCCAGTAATCCCCAAATTCACTCGAGTGCCACGTGATTACACCATGGCCCATGCAGAGTTCTTCGTCCGCGAAAAAACTCCTAAATCACTAGCCGAAAAAACAGAGCTTGCCTTTGCAATTGAATTCGGTAATGGAGGCGATAGAAAGTTCGCCGGCGTCATCTCTTTCCACAGCATGGATCTTCCCGATTTAGTTGCAGAGCTCGGCTACTGGATTAGATCTGATGCTCGCGGAAAAGGCACTGGCACAACTGCTGCGCGAATGTTGACGAATTTTGGATTTGAATCGATGGGCTTTGAACGAATCGAAGCTTTAGTTGATGTTGAGAATCTAGCTTCTAAGAAACTACTCCTGGCAGCCGGGTATGGTCTTGAAGGTATTTTACGTAAGAAATCACGGCGATACGATGGCTCCCAAATCGATATGGCTCTCTTTTCCGCACTTCGTGATGAGTGGCAAGAGATTTGAACCTCAAGTACAGTTAAATTCCAGCGAATCATAAATATAGGGGAGAAAAATGGAGAGTTTGGCGATAGTTGTTGCGATCTTATTCCTTATTGCCTTTCTCGCTGGACCAATCGCAATAGCTCTTTCTGCGGTCAGAGCAAAATCTCTCATTGTGAATGTAATAAGGAAAATTCTTCATGGCTTTTTTGTTGCTATGTCGATGTGGGTTGGTTTGATGTTTTTCTCCAACCCAGATCTTCCATTCCTCGTTCATCTCATTGGTTTATTTGGATTAGTCATGGGCTACATAGCAATGCGCCGCGAATATTTTCCTGACGTTAAAGTTCTCGCTCCACTGTTGGCAAAATTGGGATTCAAAGGAAGTTCGTCCAAAGGTTTAGATACTGATGCACCTGCTGGAGATTCGAAATCACGATTTGGACCGATATTAAAGTGGCCTCGCAACGGAGGCTCTACAGGCAAGGATGGTCATGGTCCTGGCGGACAAGACTAATTTCTCCGAAAGCAAGTGGTGCGGCAATTATGGATAATGAGGCTTGCAATGAAAGTTGGACTGCCAGTCAATCGATTCTCTAAATTAAGAACCTATGATTAGCAGTCCAACATTTACTATCTAAGTGTTTCAGGAGATTTTTCTCAGCGGGAGTAATTGCTTCCCACATACGCCCCTTGAATTAAGCGACATCCGCACTACGGATAGCTGAAAGTTCAAACTCAAGATTGATCTTTTCGCTCACAAGAACTCCGCCAGCTTCAAGAGCTGTATTCCAGTTAACGCCCCATTCGGTGCGATCAATAGTTGTCTTACCTTCAAAACCAATACGTGTGTTGCCCCATGGATCAACAGCTGTTCCAGTGAAATCAAACTCAACCGTTACAGGCTTAGTAACTCCTTTGATTGTGAGATCGCCGGTTACTGCATAGGCATCACCGTTCTTTACCGCTGATGTTGAAACAAATGAAATCTCTGGGAACTGCACCATGTCGAAGAAGTCGTTACCCTTAAGGTGAGCGTCGCGGTCTGCGTTGCGAGTATCAATACTTGATGCCTGAATTTTGAGTTCGACCTTTGAGTTAGCTGGAGTTTCGAAATCGATGACTCCTCCGCCTGAAAACTCGTTGAATGCGCCGCGCACCTTTGTCACCATGAGATGACGGGCGGTGAAGCCAATCTGGCTATGGCTGGCATCGATTGTGTATGTTCCGGTTAACGATGAAATAGCTGAAGTTGTCATTAGATTTGCTCCCTCTGGAAGGCGTTAGTAGATATCGAATATGGACTAATCCAAATACCCCACAAGGAGTAGTTGAATATTCAACTACTATAGTTGAAATTTCAACTATGCGCAAATCGATATTTAACCTCGCCTTACAGCGGAGGCCCACAATTGAAATTTGGTAGGTATAGGTGGGCAGGCTCGGGTGGGCAGGCTCGGGTGGGCAGGCACATATCTAGATATCCACAGCGTTCCACTCACTGAATTTAACGCCGAAAAACTAACTAACCTGCGGAAATGAATAGAAAAATCATTAGAGATGACGAAGAAACACCCGTAAAGACAGCCTCAGTTTTCTCAAAGTCAGAGCCAAGAACCACGAATTCGCAATCTCCAAGGTCGGAGGTTCACACAAGCCTCTTCGATCGAGGCTCTGCAAAAAATTCCAGAGTAGAAAAATATGGTCAGCTGGCAACCCCCCAATCGCGCTTAATTGCATTTTTGATTGACGCCGCGATATTTGGATTTGGTTTAGGTATTGTCTGGATTATCTGGTTTATCACTCTTGCCGAAAAAGGCACGACGCCAGGCCACTATCTAATGGGTCAAGTCATAGTCGATTCACAATCCGGTGAAGTTTTCGGCTGGAAAAAGATGGTGGTTCGCGAAGTTCTCATCAAGGGTCTTATGCATTGGATTCTTGGTGGCTTCTTATTTATGGTCAATTACATAATTGATGCATCATTTAT
This sequence comes from Candidatus Planktophila sp., assembly GCA_030649935.1. Lineage (GTDB taxonomy): Bacteria > Actinomycetota > Actinomycetes > Nanopelagicales > Nanopelagicaceae > Planktophila. The sequence goes on along the minus strand of JAUSFN010000001.1, from coordinate 52,743 downwards.
TTTCACAAGTAGTCAAAAAACGCTTCATGACTTGATGATTGGCTCACAAGTCATTCAATGCAGTGACAAGACAATCATTAAGAAATTGAAAGTTGCAGAGATGGATAGCTGGCTTAATAAATAAGTTGATTCGCAAGTATGGAGTTCAAGACTAATAACTCAAAGAATAGTAAGGTCAGATATTTCCACATCGCTTCCCGCTAAGTATCTTTATACTTGCGAAATAATTGGCAAAGATTGGCCAGCGCTGTAAAGTCGGAGCTATGAATTCCGCATTTAATCGAATGTGGGCATCCAGCATCGTTTCAAACCTTTCCGATGGAGTCATGCTCGCGGCGGTACCTCTGCTTGCAATTTCCTTAACAGATAGCCCCGTCTTGATCTCCTCAATTGGAGCAATGGTTATGCTGCCTTGGCTGCTTTTTGCAATACCTATTGGTGCATTGGTAGATCGCGTAGATCGACGATATATCTTGGCTGGAGCAAATGCGATCCGTAGCGGAGTAGTTGGTGTTTTAACTCTGCTAATTGCAACGGACCTTGTAACTATCTTCTGGCTATTAGCAACGGCTTTTATTGTCGGAGTCTGTGAGGTTGCCGCCGATACAACCGCTCAATCTCTAATTCCACAAATTTTGGAGGAGAAAGATTTTGAGAAAGGTAATTCAAAGCTCCAAATATCAGAGACAGTGATCCAAGGCTTCATTGGAGCTCCAATAAGTGGCTTTATTTACGCTTTAGCAATCTATCTGCCATTCTTCTTTAACAGCATCGGTTTTGCTATATCTGCATTATTGGCACTGTCAATTCCAATTAAGTATCTACAAGATGTTCGAGTGGAAGTTGCAGAAAAAGCGCCAAGCCATTTCATCGCAGATATGAAGTTTGGTATTTTATACTTGTTCAATCAGAAGGAATTGCGACGATTGGTGCTAACGACGGCGATCATTGGTCTCTGTTATTCCATGGGAACTGCAACGATGGTTCTCTTCATCATCAAAGAGTTGGAGTTGCCGGAAAGATTGTTCGGAGTTATTCTGGCGATTCAAGGAGTTGGATCGATTGTAGGAGCATTTGCTGCGCCACGGCTGTCCAGTAAGTTTGGTCGAAATAAATTAATGACATTTGGGATAGTTTCGAGTTCAGTCTCATTGCTTCTTCAAGGTTTCTCGCCAAATATCTATGTTTTTGTGGCCCTTGCAACATTTGTCGGATTTGCGATTACTCAGTGGAATATTTTGCTGATGTCTACGTATCAAAGTGTAATTCCGAATGAACTCTATGGTCGCATTCATGGAACCCGTCGAACTTTGGTGTGGGGATTGATGCCCTTCGGTTCACTCTTAGGTGGTGTCTTGGCTAACTTTGACCTGCGCCTGCCCATGTATGTGGGCGGCGTTCTCGCCACTGTGATTGCAACTCTTTCAATAAGTTTCTTTCTTAAAATCGCTGAAAGCTCTCAGACTGAAAGTTCTAACTGAAATTTCAGCGGTAAGTATGAACTCACCTTCCCATAAGGGGTGGCAAAAGTGTTCATCATGAGTTGTGGAGGTTTTGTGCCAAGACGCTGATCCACTGCGCCTCGCGCGACTATTTGAAAATGCGAGTACTTTCAATTGCTTCGTTCGTTGTGGGGGGCTAGTGGAAATCGATATTTAGCCGTAAATCGGGCTCTTATTGTGTATTGATTAGAACCCTAATCACAGGGAAATTCCCAATATTTCACACAACTAGAGAAGTGTCGCCATGTCAGTCGGAAGTGCGACCGCGTCGCTCATAAAGCGACAATGAAACCACTGCCGCAATGACAATCAAGGATCCGAGAATTTGACGTTGATTAATGTGCTCCTTCAAAAGTAGAACGCTGAAAAATAGTCCAAAGACGGGAATCAATGTAAGAAACGTTCCTGCCTTCAATGCAGAAGTCCTGCGAAGTCCAGAAACATATAGCCAGAAAGCGATTCCGTAGTAAGCAATGCCTGCTACTGCGGCTTCGAATATTCTCCACTCAGAAATGTTCATAGGAGGCAAGCCGCTATGTACAAACTTCACAAACATGAGAAATAGCGCAAATATCAATGCAATCAATTGTTGGATGAAAACGATAAAGAGAGAGCCATCTTTAAGTTTCATGAGACTCAGAAGTATCGAATATCCGGCACATGCCCCAACCGATAAAAACGTTAAGAGGATTCCAAAGATTTCGCTTTGACCTGACGGTTTTCCTATTATCAATAAAACGCCAGAGGTAGCCAGAAATATTGCGAGGATGGTTTCTCGCTTCACCGTTCCTCGAATGAATAAGTAGGCCAAAACCGTAATCAATAACGGCTCCGTTGCCCAGATGACTACCGAGATGGATGCTGGTATCTGCGCCAGTCCACTCAAACCCAACGCATACGCAATCCCCGGGTTTAAAACTCCCAAAAGAGCAAGTTTTAAATAAGATCCACGAGATGAGACCGACAACTCTTTTTCACGTAAGAAAAAAAGCAATAGGCCTAGAAATATTGAGCTGGACGCTAATTGGATTGGAAGCAGGGTCAAAGAATCAAAGTTATTCAAGGCGGATTTCGTGAGAACCGTTCCGAGACCCCAAAACAACATTGCTAATGTCAGATAAGAATTAACCCTAAAATTTTTGGACATGTGAACTCCTCCGAAAGAGTGGGAATTGATTGGCTTAACGAAGAGCGGAGTGAGTTAGTGTTCGCAATCGCAACAAGAATAACCAGGCAAACGAGTTCGCCTTTGCTGCATTAGGGACATGCATGGCAGTGTAAACCCACTATCGAGCAATAAGTGGGAATGAGAGTGCTGCTGCTTCCAAAAACTCCCAACTTGCGTGCAATGTAAAAAAACCCCGGACTATCCAATTGATGGAAAGTACGGGGTTTTTATGTTAAAAAGCAATCAAGGAGCTATGAATTCCACTAGGTATTTCCTGGAATTCCACTAGCCCCCCGTTGTGGAGGTGCCGGGAATCGAACCCGGGTCCTTCGGTGCAAAAACAGGGCTTCTACGGGCGTAGTGTGATTAGCGCTTTCTCAGTCCCGAAGTTTTGCCACACAACTCTTCGACGAACTCAGTTACGAAACTGTTCTCTCACATAGTTCGTAACACCTATGCAATGAAAAGCCCTCTATCGACGCTAGATTCCAGACCGAGAGCGGCATCTGGGCTAACGGCTTCAAACTAGCTTATGCAGCGAGTGTGAAAGCTTGCTGATTAGTGTCAGCAGTTATTTTTTGCACGGATTATTGGTTTACGAGATCATTCCGGCTTCCTCGGCCCGCTTCCCCTGCCTCAACATCCAAAGTCGAGACCGTTCACCCCCAAGATTTATTGTGCTTTCACACATATGACTTGGAGAAAAAGAAACGTATTTCTTATCCTCTATTTAATTGTCAACTACTGCTTGTCGTCGCAACATCACCTCAAAAATTGAGGTATCGAAGCGGCGGTGCATAAATTGTAGGTCATGATCGCAAGGTTTCATAATCCTCAAACATTACGCTTAGTTACACAGAGTTATTTAACGATGCGCACTCGGGATTAGGTTGAGGCGAGATTTGCAGCCAGGAGTATGGAGAAATCCTATCTTTGTCTCAATTAAACGCGATCTAACTATCGATCATTTTTCATTCTCATGGATTTCGAAATACAGCCTGGCTAAAAATCGTTGCCTCCCGCTAAGCGCTACTTCTCTTGAAATACGAAGAATTAATCCTCGTAGCGCTTAGAAGCCTTACCGCTCTTTCCAGAATTTCCCCGCGACACAACGCGAGCAACTTCTCGATCGGCCTCGCGCGCCTTTATCGCCTCACGCTTATCGTGGGACTTCTTTCCACGGGCAACAGCGATTTCCACCTTAGCTTTCCCATCTTTAAAATAGAGTGAGAGTGGAACCAGCGTTGTCCCCGAATCTTTGAGCTTTGCAATTAACTTTGTCATTTCGGATTTATGGAGCAAAAGTTTGCGATCGCGTCGTGGAGTGTGGTTGGTCCACGTACCCTCGGTGTACTCAGGAATATGAACTCCGCTGAGCCATAACTCTCCGTCATTGACCATGGCGAAGCCGTCTATGAGGGAAGCCCTCCCCAGGCGCAGGGATTTAACCTCTGTGCCCATGAGCACTAACCCGAACTCAAAAACATCCTCGATTGAATAATCGTGGCGCGCCTTTTTGTTTTGGGCAATGACCTTGCGGCCGACCTCTTTCACCATTACCGCATCACCGCCCTCTATTTAAAACGAGACTTCTCGTCTAATCTTCCCGGCGTATTCTCTCATTAAGAGCGAGGTGTTTAAACCTTCAGGTAGCGGCGCAGGGTAATCACAGATGCAACGGTCGAGACTAATAATCCGGTTCCTAAGAGATACCCGGATGCCACCCAGACTTCATTCCAACTAAAGAACTTAGTAAATGTCAGAAGAGGTGCAACTTTTGTATCAACAACGCTTTTCAAAGCCGCCAATAATCCCGTTGCCAATCCCCAACCGATAATCGCTGAAATAATGCCCTCTAAAAGAAATGGGAGTTGAATCGACCACGAGGAGGCGCCGACCAGTTTCATTACTCCAGTTTCACGGCGACGGTTGAACGCAGCGATTCGAAGAGTATTGCTAATTAACATCGCCGCAGTAAGTACTGATGCTAAACCAACGAGTAGGGCACCGTTGCGAAGTACTTCTAAGAGTTTAAAGAATTTTTCCAAAATACTTCTTTGGTCTTGTACAACATCTACCCCTGGTCGGCCGGTAAAAGCACTGACGATCACGGCAAATTGCGTTGGATCCTTTAACTTCACGCGAAATGATTCTGGAAGCTGATCGACTGTCACATTTTGGGCAATCGCTGATCCTTTGAAGCGCTCTTGAAAGCGAGCGAATGCTTGTGACTGTGACTCATAGAAAACGCTCTCAACCGAGGGCATATCTTGAATTTCTTGTTGAATTTCAAGGCGCTGTCCTGATGTGACAATACCGCCAGAACACGATGGTGACTCTGAGAGTGAGCTACATAAGAAAATAGAGACTTCAATTTTGTCGTACCAATAATCTTTCATCGCCCCTACCTGAGCGTTTGCAAGAAGGCCGATTCCAAGTAACGAAAGCGATATGGCGGTCGTGACGATTACAGCAAAGGTCATTGTCACATTTCGACGCAGCCCAATACCTACTTCGCTTACGAGAAACCGTGTACGCATGTTTTACCCTTACTCCTAGATGATGTAATCACAAGTAACTTCTTATCCCGTATAACCATAAACACCACGTACCTGATCACGGATTACATGGCCTAGGTCTAGCTCGATGACTCGCTTTCGCATCTGGTCAACGATGCCCGAATCATGAGTAGCCATCAAGACAGTGGTTCCCTCGCGATTAATTCGATCAAGCAACTTCATAATTCCAACACTGGTTGCAGGATCTAAGTTTCCAGTTGGCTCATCAGCAATTAAAATTGGTGGGCGGCTTACATATGCGCGGGCAATCGCCACACGTTGTTGCTCTCCACCTGAAATCTCTGAGGGCAAGCGATCGCCCTTATCTTCAAGGCCAACAAGCTCCAAAACCTCAGGAACTTCACGATTAATCTCCTTTTGTGAATATCCCAAAACATGCAGAGCAAAGGCAACATTTTCAGTAATCGATTTATTTGGTAGAAGACGAAAATCTTGAAAGACGGTTCCAACCTGACGGCGCAAATCTGGAACTTTATGATTGGCTAGAGTTCTAAGATCTTTACCCGCCACATGAATTGTTCCTGAGGTAGGTCGATCTTCGCGCAGAATTAAACGAAGGAAGGTTGACTTTCCTGAACCTGATAATCCGACTAGGAATACAAACTCACCCTTTACGATCTCGAGACTGACTGATTCCAATGCGGCTCGCTCTTGGCCCGGATAGATCTTCGTAACGTTTTCAAAGCGAATCATTAAAATCTCCCATTGCATATGCGAGTCGGATATCGGGGAATCCGATTTCGGCCTGCCCATAGTTTATGGAAAAAGCTTCGGATTCCGCGCATCTAGCACCGAAACAGGCCCAGAAAATCTGTGATTTGCCTGATGTTGACCGTAATTTCCCACTCCCGCGCTGAACCATCTCCTATTCGAAGGTTTGTATTTCTGGACTTTCTCAACTTTTATTTATTCCACACCTATGCCCAGCTAATCAATTTATTCACGCGTTTCAGTTTGAGCGGCAACAGCAAATGCCCGCTTCAATGAAATCAACTAGCCGTTCGTTTTAGTTTGAGCGGCGCCAGCGAATGCCCGCTTCAATGAAATCATCTATCTCGCCATTTAAAACCGCCGACGTATTTCCTGTCTCATGATCCGTACGTAAATCCTTAACCATTTGATAAGGCGCAAGAACGTATGAACGCATTTGATTTCCCCATGAACCGGAGTTATCACCTTTTAATGCATTCATCTTTTCTTGCTCTTCTTGCCGGCGGCGTTCCAATAACTTAGATTGCAAAACCGCCATTGCCGTTGCCTTATTTTGAATCTGCGAACGCTCGTTCTGACATGAGACAACAATCCCAGTAGGAATATGCGTTAATCGAACCGCAGAGTCAGTCGTATTAACGCCTTGCCCTCCCGGACCAGAGGAGCGATACACATCGGTGCGAACTTCCTTCTCGTCAATTTCAACGTGATCACTCTGCTCTACTACTGGAACAACTTCAACGCCTGCAAAGGATGTGTGGCGTCGACTTTGACTATCAAATGGAGAAATGCGAACTAATCGGTGAGTTCCTTGCTCTACTGACAAGGTTCCATATGCATAAGGGGCTGTAACGCGAAAAGTTGTTGACTTAATTCCGGCCTCTTCTGCATATGATGTTTCCAAGACATCTACTTTAAAGTTGTGGCGCTCGCAATAACGCAAATACATTCGCATAATCATTTCCGCCCAATCAGCGGCCTCAACTCCACCAGCCTCTGATCGAATTGTTATCAATGCATCTCTCTCGTCATATTCTCCATTGAGCAGGGTTTGAATCTCTAACTCACCAATTGCTTTTTTTACTGAATCCAATTCACGCTCAGCGTCTTCAGTGCCACTTCCTTCAGGCTCACTCGCGGCCAATTCAAAGAGAATAGGTAAGTCTTCAACTCGCCTGCGAAGTCCAGTTAACTTGTTTATCTCGGCTTGTACTCGTGATAAACGGCTAGTAATTTTTTGAGCATTCTCTGGGTCATCCCAAAGATGGGGAACTCCTGCCTCGTTTTCCAAAATAACTGCCTGTTCTCGCAGTTTGGGAAGGTCTAATACCTTCTCTATTGAAACCAGGGTCGCGTCAATAACGTTGATTTCTAATCCATATTCACGCGCGGCCATTAACGAAGAATAGCGGAGTACCCCTCACAATATGAAAACAGTTAAATTAGAGACCCAACTCCGTAGCAATTCGAGTGAACGTTGAATCTAATCAGTGCAGGCGAACACATCAGTGCAGGCGAACTCCGAAGAGATAGAATCCCTCTTGAACTTGATTAGTAGTTCCAACGGTCGAGGTTAGAACCGCAGAATCCATGTTGAGAAAGGGAACCTTAAAGGGAAATTTCACTTCAGAGTAAGTAGAAATCTCGAGTGATGATCCATCACACTCCATGTTAGTTAAAACTATCCCCTGAAGCTCATGTCGTTTCATGGAGCCATCGTCATTACTCCAATTACGCAGTTCAAGAACTACATCGAGAATGGCTCGATTGCAATCAATAGGTATCGGAGAGTGTTCACGTCCTGTAATCATCGCGAGAGGAGCCGTAAACATTGTTCCCTTGCCTGTGTAATAAGCGGACTTATTTAGAGAATGAACTCCGCGTTGGGCAGCAGCCTCAGTAGCTTGCGCGAGAGAACGCTTTGCAATCAGTAGGGTCGCTACATTGCTCATTACTACTAAGCATGCAATAGTGATGAAAAATAACCCAATAATTACAACGCTCAACGAACCGCGCTCACTTTTTAAAAGATTTCTCAAACTTCGCTTGTTTGCATTGCCTGAATTGCTTACATTCTCTACATCCATGGGCTTATGTGCTCCTGAGCAGATGCCTCTATGGTCCGACGTGACCGTGAATCAATAAATGAAATCGTTAATCTAATGCGCCCATTAGCTGACAGACATGGATTCTTAGAACACTCGTAACGGGCAGAAAGTGTGTCAATCTCACCATCTGTTAACCCTAAGTGGTCTGCAATTACAGCAAGCGCTTGTGCCGAAACTTCTCGTCCGGCGTGATCGTTTTCGCTAACTACATAAGCACGCAAAGCCTCACGCGCCAACGTTCGAACAATCGCCTCGTTACCGCTCAATGAGGCGAAACTTGCCAGATAGATGAAAATTGGGATAAAGAGAGGGATCGCAAGAATAACGAACTCAACAATCGCACTACCCTTTTCATCAATTATGAATCTTCTTTTAAAAAGTCGAAGATGAGTTGTGGAAGTAAGAGCGTGTTTTGGATAAGCGAGCCTCCAATATTTATTCATTTATTGGCTCCATTATCGCTGCACCCCTTACATCGGTTGTTGGTGCGCCACCCATTAAAGCGATCAGTCCTGGAACCAAATGCGGCAATCCTGTTCGCCTGTGCGAAATTAGCACTCTGATGTGTGCAAATGGATCAGGTGAGTTGAGTTCAATTACTTTATCTGTTGAATAAATCTCGCCGGATATTGCACGCCGAGATGCATCGCCCTGCGCGATGGCAAAATCACCATTACGCAAGTTTGTGGCAATTATCAGCTGCATACACATTAGAAAAAGAATTAGTAATGGGATTAAAACCAAAGAACTTTCAACATTTCCATCCTCGAGACATAGAAGAGCTTTAGCACCTGAAGTTTTTCGTCGCATGAAATTCTCTAACTGTTTTAAAAAATTGCGCATGTTAACAGCTTTAGCGAATTCCATTCATTGCATCAAGTGAATTTTTTAATATCGCACTTAAGCGAGGTGCTGCAATTGTCCAGATTGCGGTCACTAGTCCGGTGGTCATTAATACTACGAGCACCCATCCGGGAACATCCCCGCGTTCATCGCGCAGACGAGCATGGAAATGTCTATGTGCACGTGTCAATCCTTCTTGTAGGGATATCTCAACCTTTACAAGTTTTGTATGTAATCCGTTCATTGCTCCTCCTAGAGTTTTAGTGAAATTTCGTGTAAGTCTTCTACTTTTTGCCCATGCGAAATGTGAAGCAGTTCGGCATTGTGTATATCTGCAAAACCAAGAACCATTGCTTCGTCGGAAAACTCCGAATTCGCCTGCCTCCACACACATTCACATCGCGGATGTCGTGAAAAACTGTTCAGCTTCGGAGTTAAAGGCTCAAGGTAATTCACCTGAATCTGCGCACCAATCAATGATGATGCCCCTGTATCGATGAAACGCAGCGCAGTATGTGCGGCAATTGCAGCTAACTGGTGGGCAATTGCAATGGGTAGTTCATCACTTGTTCCTTGAGTTGCCATTAACTCTCTTTGAAATCTACCGCTTCTTTCCTGCGTTCCAAGCGTCAAACAATGTATACAGGGAGTCTTGCCTGGCTTTACAAGCGGTCCGCATGTTGCAACTCCGCCAGCTATTTTTCCGACAAAAAGGTGATCCTGGTTGTCGTGAGTTAAATGTTCAATCAGCTCAGGTTCGTAGTTTCCGACAATAATTCGAAGATTGTGTTCAGGGATTAACTCGACCATTTGTTTATGGATGGAGCCACGGTGAGATGCTACTGGAAATAATGACCACTCACGGGATAACTCTTCGAGACGGCTTCGAAAATTCAAACCGATATCGCTCGTGCGGAGCGCTCCCGTGCCTAAATCGCTATCACTAACAGTTGGATGTTGTTGTGTTGACGTAAGAGCCATTCGCGTATTTGTCACACCACTTGCCAACAAAATTGAACAAATGAGTGTCGCGGTACGCGAGCTTCCGAATATTTCAATTCCAAAGTTTTGGCGATTGGATAACAATTCTACGCCGCCGTCATTGACTCCAACTATCCATGTTGCTTGACTGAGTTCAGGGGCTAATCTTTTTTGCAACTGGCTAAATGCTGCATCCAAACTTTGATCCTGAGTATTCGCCAAGCGGGATGCAATGGCCGACTGAAAACGATTGTGTAAGGTTATTTTATTTCGAACTGTGTCGATGAAGTTTGCATCTTTGAGTTCGGTGAGGATTCGATCAATCACCTCAATTGGCGCTGAAAGAACGGTACTAATCTCTTCAGGAGTTTGAAGTCCGTTGAGTTGAGAGATAATTGCCCGTGCCCCACCATGAAAGATTTCGATTGCGTGGTGTGATGTTGCAACGTGCATCGACTCTTCTTCTGGTGTTGCTACCCGACTAATATAAACGCCATTTTTAAGGCGGGGATATGAATTGTGATGTGCTGAAATTTTCTCGGGAGTTTGGGTGTCAGTCTCTGTAGTTACCATAGTGACAAGGGTGCGCCAGAAGGTAGCCGTCGAAATATCTTCCTTCATTTACTGTGGGCTACATCGCGCATTGACTACGCGGAGTTAATTTCTTATCGCTTAGCGCGTCATCGTGAGTGCGACAAGAAAAAACCCCAACTCACATCTGAGTCGGGGCTTTCTCTACTGCTAGACGCTCAGCACACCGCACGTGCGGCTCGAGGTGAGCGAAATTTAATTACTAGGCTTTTTTAAGGAAAGTGCTGATCTTGGTGCCACAGACTGGGCAGACACCTTTAGCTGTTCGGCGACCTGAGTCACTCACGCTAATGGTTCCTTCGAAGTCATGCTTTTCTTTGCACTTCACGCAGTAAGCAGTTCCTTTATACGTCTCTGCCATTCTCTTCCTCCACTCCACGCTTGCAACCCAGAGGGTGCTCCCCGTACGGGGCAGGCGTTATTAAGCATGACGATACCCTTGAGTGCTCGTAATTACGCCTATCTGGGCTTATTTTTTTAGAAGTTTCTTCAGCTCCTCCGGTAAGGCAAGCGCCGTTTCGGCCGCCTCATAGCCATCTAAATATGCAGTTGCAACGTCGGTATAGGGAAACCTCCCTAAGATCGCTTTAAATCCAAAGCTGTGATCGCTAATCTCTAAGTGAATCGCCTCGTGAAAGAGAACATAGTCGAGGGCATGGGCCGGGGCGCCTTTGAGGCGGTCAGAGATACGAATCCTCCGGTCTACGCTGGTACAGGAGCCCCAGCGCTCACGCATCGCTCGCCAGCTCACATCTGAGGGGCGAATCGTGATTTCAGGGGCGAACTTTCGCAAAAGTTGGTCGATTCGATCTGCAAGAGCGCTCTCGCTCATAGTGATTGCCGCCTCTTGGGCACGGATTTTGGCCACCATTTCCGGGACCATCGCCCGTTCATCGGCCCGACTCATGCGGGCGGGAATAGAAACCACAATTCGGCCACCCGCTCGGTAGGCAGAAATGTTCTTTTTCCTGCGCGCTGAGCGAATCACCACAATCTCGCCCTCGTTTATTCCGGGCAAAGTGGCATCGCGATCTAAATCCTCGACGGAATCGGGCTCTAGATCATCCAAAAAACTATCAAGACTCATGGAGTGAAGGTATCCCTCGCTAGCCAAAAGATGAGAAAACTCAACTACGTGTTGAGAGATATTAATTTTCTAGACAAGCCTGCGCCAAAGGTAAACGCCTACACGATTAAAAACTGCTTTGTCAACGTTTTGTTCAGTTGATTCTCAGGCCGATTTTGTTTACTTTACAACTACGAACTCCTCGGATAACTGTTCTATATCAGCAAGGGGAAGGCTGATAAAGAATGAGCGCCCGGGGAGTTCGCTCTTCATTGTTGAAGTTCGAGCAGCGCAGGTTCTAAATAACTTCATTATCAAAGGGGTCGTTTTATTCGCCGCGTTTTAGCTCAAACTAATTACTCACTCTCTGGAGCAAGAGAAGAATAAAGCCAGACACATAAGCTTAGTAATAAGAACATGTAGTTAAGAGAAATGTGTAGTTAAAAGAAATGTGTAGTTAAAACAAAGGTGTGGTTAAAACAAAGGTGAAAAAACACATATGAGAAATTCACGAGCGGAGTTTCATTAATTCAATGTGCAAGGCCATTTTTGAAAACGCAAATGAAGTTTCGAAAACGCGAACCACTTCAAAAAACTAAAGCGAGGACAGGTCGTCTAAAGCGAGGACAGGTCGTCGGGAATCTCAATACTTGATAAATAGTTTTCTGGAGTTAATAGATCGGCCGCACTTGGCAAAATTCCACTCCAAATTTGGTCCCGTGATTGCAGATCACGTAATACAGTGACTGAACGCCAAAAAGTTGCAGCCTCGCGCGCCAGTCGCGGTGAAACTTGAAGTCCAAAGAGATTTGAGAAGAGTTGTTGTGTCGGTGCCGATGTTGCACGCCGTCGACGCAACGTTTCCTGTAAAGCTGAAATATTTGGCAAGCGATCACCTGCTGCAGCTGCAACGACTGCTTCGTTCCATCCATCTACGAGCGCAAGCACTGTTTCCAACTTTGTTAGAGCATCACGTTGAGCTGGAGTCTCTTCAGGTGTAAAGATTCCTTCATTGAGCGCCATCTGGAAAGTTTCGGGATTAGTTGGATCGAACTCACTCCCACCATTACTTGAGGCATCGAAAGCCTCTTGCGCCTGGCGTTGGATAGCCTCAATATCTATGTGTATACCCTTTGCATAATCCGTGATGGCGGTTCGAATATATGAAATTAGCCATGGGTTATGTGAAAATAAACGGGCACCAGCACTTTCTCGAAGCGCATGAAATATTCGAACTTCATCGATCGGAATATCTAACTCCTGGGCCCATTCATCAATATTTTGAGAAACGAGCGCAGGGTAAACAGGATCTACCAACGGTAATCCAACATCATGAATTCCAGTGGAAGTACCCGCTAATCCGCCAATTGATTGACCCAATTGTGTTGCCATAAGAGAGCCGATGAATGAACGAAGTAACGTTGCAATCATTCCGACTGGAATCGCTATCTCCTCTTCCGGTAAACCTGAACCCTCTTGATTAGCGGAATCTTTAAGTAGTTCGGAGATTGCAGATGTTAAACCAAGGGCGAGTGGTTCTACCGAACTCTGCCAGCCAGATAGAGTTGAATCGACCCAATCAGTTCTAGCAAGAGTTGAGTTAGCAGAAACATTTGTTTGCGAAAAAAATGTCGCCTCATTGAGCCACAATTCCGCGATTGAAAAAGCCTCTGAAATCTCAGCCACGTCGTTAGCTCCAACTGGTGCTGAACCCTTAGCCGTTACAAATTTTTTTGCTGTATCTCTAACAATATTTTTGGGTAGTACCTCACTTGATGGCGCAAAACCCGGACCACTCATTCCAAGCTTTGAAAACTGTTCTTGAATCTGACTTTGTATCTGCGCCATCATTGCAGCAAAATCAACAGAACCGTCGCCTTTTTTATTGTCGGCATCATCGGAACTGTCAGGTGTAAAACCAAATGGCGTCATGTGGTAATCCTCTCAGCCATATAACCTAATTGGGCTCCCTTTTCTTCCCGCTAATTCTCTAAAGATATTCGAGTAGGCTCACAGAAAGTTCAAAGCTCACACTCTCTGGCCATGGCATCGTTGAAAGGCATGGAGCAATCGTGTGCGTAAGGGAAAGAGGGCGAGCGCTGGAAAGGCAGGGTAGGCTGACCCTATGTCGAGCGCAGCTACAGCCTTAATTTGGTGGATAGTTCCCGCAATTGGACTTACGGGAGCACTTGCCTACGTTCTCTGGATCTCCAAATTTCAAAGTAAGTATCAGCAGGCGACACAAAGATCTGTTGGACAGTTTCAGCGTTTTCAAGAGTCTTTGCGCCAATCTCAGGCTCGAGACGTTGAGGCAGCTGCTAATCCCACTCAGCCCGAGGTCATAGAACCCGGCCCTAAGCCTCGCGCTTAATTAACTTTTCAAGTGCGCTTCTCACCGCTTCCCCGTTTTGCAACTGCGATTCTTGGAATCTTCTTTACCTTAGCCCTTATTGCTCCACTTCCCTTTGTGATTGTCATGCCGGGCAACGCTCAAAATATCTTCGAAAAAATTATTACAGTTAAAAATCAAAAATCTTATCCAGCCACTGGACGGTTAGATTTAATGTCGGTTCGGGTAACTAACCCTAATAACTGGATAGTCGGTCCAGAAGTACTTTATGCATGGATTCGAAGTGATGAGGCGGTTTACCCTCGCGCCGCGATTTACCCACCCGGTGCAACTACTGAATCTGAGAAAAAGGCCGCCGATGCCGACATGGTTCGTTCACAGAGTAAAGCGATAGGTGCGGGATTGCGTTATCTTTCGCGCCATCCAGATTTCGAGGTCACCTCGGATCAACTCATTGAAGAGAATATTAATTTTGATGTGAAGCGCACGGGAGGACCAAGTGGGGGAATGATTTTTGCACTTGGCGTGATTGAGTTACTTACACCCACAGATATTTTGCGTGGTCGCCATATTTCAGGATCCGGCACGATCTCAATCGATGGAAAAGTTGGCCCTATAGGTGGTATTAATGAAAAAATCCACTCCGCTTATAAAGCAGGTGCTACGTTATTTCTAGCTCCTTTTGGAAATCGCGACGAGATCACTAGCGTCCCCAAAGGCATGAAAGTCGTGATCGTCGCCACCCTTGATGATGCCCTAAAGGCATTAACCTCTAAGGAGTAGGCAGGCCTGATTTTCGCCCTCTCGCCTCTCTACTAGGCACACTGGCCTGGCGCAAGACGTTAATTCGCCTTCAATTCTGGAAAGTTGCTTCCCTGTTGGTGCGCTAGCGTTATCCCATGATGAGTAATGCAGCCCCCCAATTCAATTTCAAACGTCGACTTGGCCCTCTTCAAATAACAATCGCGATCGTGGTTGCTATTGGTTTCGGCCTTGTTTCCATGAGCGGTTTCTATGCAGATTGGCTCTGGTTTAAATCAGTGAACTTCACAACCGTGTGGTCAACCGTATTAATGACCAAAGTTGTGCTCTTTGTAGTCGCTGGATTAGTTACTGCAACGCTCATACTTTTAAATATTGTGATCGCCTACAAAAAGCGCCCACTTTATGTACCAATGACCGTTGAGGCCGATAATCTCGAACGTTATCGCGCGCAAATTGAACCGATTAAACGCTGGGTTGTTATTGGTTTGGGACTTGCTCTCTTCTACTTTGCTGGCACATCCGGTTCGTTGGTCTGGTCGACTTGGCTACTATTTAAGAATTCGACTCCGTTTGGAGTCACCGATGCGCAGTTCAATATGGATATTTCCTTCTTCGCATTCCGTTTACCTTTTTGGCAAACTTTAATTGGATGGGGTATTTCAACATTAATCCTTGCCATTATCGCCGCAGCAATTGTTCATTACTTATATGGAGGAATTCGTTTACAAGTACAAGAGGATCGCACAACAGTTGCTGCACGCGTTCAACTCTCAGTATTACTCGGAGGAGTTGTTTTATTAAAGGCAGTGGCTTACTGGTTCGATCGCTACGCGCTGGCACTTAAAGAGAGCAAACTCATCACAGGGCTCACCTATACCGATGTAAATGCCCTCCTACCCGCTAAAGCTATTTTGGCGGCAATTGCAGTTGTTTGCGCACTACTATTTTTTGCAAATATAGTGCGTCGCTCATGGGTTCTACCGGCAGCCGGTACAGCCCTTCTGGTTGTCTCTTCGGTTTTAATCGCAGGAATCTACCCAGGTGCAATTCAACAATTCCAGGTAAAACCGAGTGAGTCATCTAAAGAAGCCCCATATATTCAGCGCAATATTGATGCGACTCGCACTGCCTATGGACTAGATGGTGTACAGGTTAATGATTATCAGGCAACTCTTACGGCTTCGGCTGGACAACTTGCAGATGATGCAGCAACGATTGCAAATATTCGCTTAATGGATCCAAATGTCCTTTCTGCAACTTTCCGTCAACTCCAACAGATTAAGCCTTACTATGCCTTCCCTGAATCTCTCGATTTTGATCGATACACAATTGATGGGGTAAAACGCGACGTTGTTGTCGCCGTTCGTGAGTTAAATATCGCTGGTAACCCATCTCGAAATTGGATCAATGATCACCTTGTCTATACTCACGGATTTGGATTTGTTGCAGCGTATGCAAATGCACGTGATGCCGATGGAAAGCCTTCCTTTGCAGTTGGCGATCTGCCACCAACTAAGGGTCTAGGCGATTTTCAGCCACGAATTTATTTTGGTGAAAACGTTCCTGATTATTCAATTATTGGTGGCATTAAAACCGACTCACCTGTTGAGTTTGATTATCCAGATGACTCTTCTGCTAATGGACAAAAGAACTATACCTACACAGGTACCGGTGGAGTTCCAGTTGGGTCGCTGATTAATAAATTGGTCTTCGCGTTTAAGTACCAAGAGCAAAAACTCTTACTGTCATCGCTTATTAATAAGGATTCAAAAATCCTATTCGAGCGTAACCCTCGTGAGAGAGTTGCAAAAGTTGCACCATGGCTAACACTCGATGGAGATCCATATCCAGCGATAATTGGTGGCAAAGTAATATGGATTATTGATGGCTACACAACAAGTGCTGGCTATCCTTATTCAAAGCAGATTTCACTTTCAGCTGCGACAAATGATGTTCTCACTGCAACTTCATCCTCTGTAACTGCCCAAAGAAATACAGGAGTTAACTACATTCGCAACTCAGTAAAGGCAACTGTGGATGCATATGATGGCACTGTCACTTTGTATCAGTGGGATGAAAAAGACCCTGTTTTAGCCACGTGGAGCAAAGCCTTCCCGGGTACCGTTCAGGCAAAATCAAAGATTTCAAAGGAGTTACTCTCACACATTCGATATCCAGAGGATATTTTCCGTGTTCAACGCGAAATTCTCTCTGAGTATCACGTGAAAACAGCTGCAGCCTTTTATGGTGGCCAGGATTTCTGGCGCGTACCTCGCGACCCTTCGACTTTCGGAGCAAATGCAGGAGCCCAGCCTCCTTATTACTTAACTCTGCAGATGCCAGGGGATACAAAGCCGGAGTTTGCACTTACTACTCCATTTGTTCCTCGTGGTGGTCGTGAGAACTTGTCAGCATTTGCTGCAGTGAACTCTGATGCGGGTCCTGATTATGGCAAAATTACAGTTCTGCAACTTCCACGCAGCACAAACATCGCAGGCCCTTCACAAGTGGCATCTAATTTTGAAGCTAAGCCTGAAGTTGCAAACTCCCTCTCGCTACTTCGTCGAGGCGGCTCTGATGTAGTTCTAGGTAACCTGCTCACGCTTCCAGTTGGTGGAGGATTACTGTACGTACAACCGGTTTACGTTCGCGCTACCGCAAACTCGGCGGCGTATCCATTACTCCAAAAAGTACTTGTCTCCTTCGGAGATCAAATCGGATATGACGACACTTTAAAGGGAGCACTTGATCAAGTATTCGGTGGTAACTCCGGTACAACTTCCTCAGGAGGAACACCGACGACGAGTGGAACAACCAATGACACTTTGGCTAGTGCACTTGCATCTGCCAAGCAAGCATTGGCAGATGGACAAGCGGCCCTTGCAATTGGTGACTTCGCTGCATATGGACGAGCACAGGATCGATTGAAATCTGCAATCGCTGCTGCAATCGCTGCACAAGTAAAGAAATAAAAAAGTGATGGTTTAAATATCAACTAAAGCCAAATATCTTCTAAAAAGAGTGCGAGATAAAGAGCATTTCCATGGGTATTGATTCATGGATTTGGTCTTTACCTATTCAACGCCTAAGATTGCCGATACCGACGCGGGGTGGAGCAGCTCGGTAGCTCGCTGGGCTCATAACCCAGAGGTCGTAGGTTCAAATCCTGCCCCCGCTACTAAATCGAAGAGATCGAAAATCTCGCAGTGGATTGCTACGAAATTTGTGTTTTGTAAAATTTCTCCGCTTCTCCACTTGCGAGATTTTCTCTTTCCAGTGCATTAAGCGCGTTTTATCGTGCCAGGTAGTGAGCGCTTTTTTGTTGCTCGTTGGGCGATGAGAGATCTCCCTACAATCTCTTGACCTAAAAGCCGCAGTAAGAGGGAGAATGGGATTATGAAGAATCGAAGAGTTTTAATGTTAGCTGCAATTGCTGGGGTCATAATCTCACTTGGCCTTAGCGGATGTGGTCAGTCTTCAATGCCATCTAATGATTTCACTCCAACTCCTTCAGCATCTTCAACAATAAGTACAAAGGCATTGGCTCAGTATTGGGTAGCCGATACTTCCAGAGGGTTCCGTCTTTACCGTGAGTTTGTAAGAGCTAATCCGGCCCCAGATGCGATTACTGCCGCCTTGCGACAACTTGTTTCACAACAACCCACTGATTCTGATTATGTCTCACTCTGGCCTTTAGGCACGACTATAAATTCCGTAACCATAAGTGGCGATTTAGCAATAGTTGATCTGTCCTTCCCTAAACTCAATCTTGGAAGCGAAGCAGAATCATTAGCCATTGCTCAATTGATCTGGACAGCAACAGCCGCGGACACGACAGTTAAGAAAATTTCGCTCACAGTCGATGGAAAGAAAATAGAATCCCTTGCAGGTCACATGGATGCAACTCAACCTTTCTCGCGAGGCCTCACATACGAAGTACTTGCACCGATTTGGATTACCTCACCGGCTGAGAATCAGAGCGTTGCCGCTAAGGGATTCACACTTAATGGAATGGCTTCGACTTTTGAGGCTAACGTCGTTTGGAAAGTATTCAAAGATGGAGTTTTAATACAACAGGGGTCAACAACGGCGTTAGAGGCGGCACCAGCGTGGAAACCCTGGAGCGTCTCAATTGAAAATCTCAAACCAGGCACCTATCAATTTTTTGCAATGGAGTATTCAGCAAAAGATGGATCACTCGTTGCACAAGACACAAAGAACGTGATACTTAAATAATTATTTAATTCGAAGTGAGTTTGTTACTACAAAGAGAGAAGACAAAGCCATAGCGCCAGCGGCGTAAATTGGTCGAAGTAAACCGAGCGCGGCTATTGGCAGGCCAATCACGTTATAGATTAAAGCCCAGCCCATATTCAAATGGATGATCCTTAACGTCTTCTTAGCTAACTTAAGTGCGTCAATAACACTGCCCAGGCCAGAGTTCATAAGAGTTATATCGGCCGATGAAATCGCAGTATCAGTGCCTGTTCCCATTGCCATTGATAAATTAGCGGCCGTTAGCGCTGCAGCATCGTTGATGCCATCGCCGATCATTAAAACGCAACGTCCCTCTGATTTAAACCGCTCAACTATTTCATGCTTCGTTTCAGGCAGTGCCGAAGAAACAACGTGGGCGCTATCAATTCCTACAGTTGTTGCAACTGAAGCGGCGACTTGTGCGCTGTCCCCAGTCACGAGCCAGGGTGTTATTCCCATTTCGCGCAGAGCCGTAACCGTTGCTGCGGCATCTTCTTTTAATTGATCGCCCACGGTAAATACCGCTAAAGCAACACCGTCCCAAGCAAGAACTGAAACTGTAAGTCCAGCCTCTTGTCCTCGCGCGATAGCTAATTTTATTTCGGGGTGAAAATCAGTGCTGCTATGTGCAACGGCAGCGGGTGAACCAATGAGTACAACCGGAGAGTGATCTCCGATGTGTACTCGACCGGCAGCACCAGAACCTGGCGTTA
This sequence comes from Candidatus Planktophila sp., assembly GCA_030649935.1. GTDB lineage: Bacteria > Actinomycetota > Actinomycetes > Nanopelagicales > Nanopelagicaceae > Planktophila. The sequence continues at coordinate 33,109 of JAUSFN010000001.1, read as the reverse complement.
CGGCAAACTCACTAACCTCGTAGGAGCGCGCGCCTTTCCCAAGTGCATATCGCACAATTGCCAGGGCGACTGGGTGAGAGTTCTGAGTTTCAATAGCTAAAGCCGACGAGAGAATTGCTTCCTCGCTCATTAGTGCAGAAAAAGAGCTTCCCAGTACGGCACCTGCAGTAGTAGAGACCGTAACCTCTTGGAGATTCATTACCCCCTGCGTCAGAGTTCCAGTCTTATCAAATACAACAGTGTCCACTATACGAGCAACCTCTAAAACTCGTGGTTCACGTAAAACTATTCCGCGCTGCGCCCCGCGACCAGATGCAACAAGAAGGGCGACAGGAGTGGCTAAACCAAGTGCGCATGGGCAGGCGATGACTAAAACAGTGATTGCTACAGAGAGGGAGCGAGTAAGTGAGTGATCGGTGTAATACCAACCAAGAAATGTTCCGATTGACATTAATGTCACAATTGGAACGAATACTGCACTGATTCGATCGGCTAGGCGTTGAATAGGAGCCTTTGTGCCTTGAGCACTGATTACCATTGCCGTGATGCGCGCTAGCTCGGTATCGCTGCCAATTCTTGTTGCTCGTATGATTAAGCGTCCATTGTGATTTACAGAGGCTCCGACGACTAAAGAGCCAGGACGAACATCCACTGGTTTCGATTCACCTGTAAGCATTGAGTTGTCGACTGCACTTTCACCTTTAATGACAATTCCATCCGTTGCAATGCGTGCCCCCGGAAGTGCTTCGAACTCATCACCGATTTCGAGTTCATCAATTGGAATAATTACAGGCAATCCTTCTCGAATTATCGTTACCTCTTTACTACCAAGGGCTAGAAGTGAGGAGAGTGCTGCACCTGCGCGCGACTTGGCGCGCGTTTCTAAGTAGCGGCCGAGAATTACGAAGAAGAGAACTCCTGCAGCAACTTCGGTATATACATCGCCTTCGCCAGTTGAGTTTGCATAAATTGACCAGGCAAAGGCCGACAGTGAACCGAGTGACATCAAATTATCCATAGTCGGATGTTTCAAATTGCGAAGTGCGGCTCGGTGAATCGGCCATGCAACAAACAGGACTACGGGCGTGCTTAAAGCAATAACCACCCACGCCGTTGCTGAATACAGCGGATGAGGTAGGCCAAAGTAGTCGAGAGAATCAAGGACCCACATATCAATTTGGTGGTGCCAACTCATAACCATTGAGATCGCAACGGCAGGAACTGCAAAAATAAAGGCAAAAAATAGAGCACGCGCCGATTTTTTACTGTGCAACGTTATTGATTGACCATCTTGTAAGAGCGCTGCCTTATATCCAGCTTTCTCAACGGTTCTAATGAGCTCTTTCATGTCCATATCGGCCGGAGCCAAGATGTGTGCGGTCTCAGTAGCAAAATTAATAGTCGCACTCACGCCTTCTACAGCATTGAGCGCCTTCTCGACTGTATTCACGCATGATGAACAGGTCATACCGTCGATCGATAAAGTTGTTGGCTCTAACACTGTACTCATAGATTCACTTCTCTCCGCCAAACCCTCTGAAACTCTTTCATTAGGTACAGCACTTATTTGCTCGGATTTATTCCATTAATGACTGCATTATGTAGGATTCCGTTAGTTGACACTCCACTACCCCCGAATGGACCTGATTTACCACTCACATTCGTAAATGCCCCGCCAGCTTCGCGAACTATTATGTCCAAAGCGGCCATGTCCCATACAGCCAAGCTAGGTTCGATCGCCACATCAACTGCACCTTCTGCGACTAGCATATGCGACCAGAAATCACCCATGCCTCGAGTTCGCCAAGCGGCAGCAAGCATCTTTTGAAATGCTTCAAGTCGATCTTCGAAGTGTTTGAAATCCGAGTATGCAATTGATGCATCTGTTAAAGATGCCACGCGTGAGACTGAATTCTTTTTGGTATTTCCGTTGAATGTGACAAATGATCCCTTTCCTTGTGAAGCAAACCACCTACGCGATAAGGCCGGTGCGCTTGCTACTCCAACAACCACTCTTTGACTTCCATCATCTGCAACTTCAACTAATGCAATTAGGCATGCCCATGTGGGTACACCTCGCATAAAGTTTTGAGTGCCGTCGATGGGATCGATTACCCAAAAGCGCTTTGCTCCGGTGAAATCACTACCGAACTCTTCACCTAGCAGTCCATCATCAGGGCGATGTGTAGCAATTGCTTGTCGAATCGCAGTTTCTACGGCGCGGTCAGCATCGGTAACAGGTGTGTTATCTGGCTTTGTTGTGATCACTAAATCCAAAGCTTGATATCTCTCAATCGCAATCGAGTCTGCGATGTCTGCGAGCAGATGGGCCAGAGCTAAATCATCGACGTATTGCTCTGAATTCATAACCATAATGCTTGAATCCTAATCCTCAATACTCTCAATCGGTTGCTCTTTTACTGCCAGTAATGAGCGCAGGCTTGCTAAACGTGCAGTTCGCTCGAGATCCACGACGCCATTAGGGGCGGCCCACGCATCGAGTGAGCAAGAACTCTCTGAATGCGAGCAGTTTGAAAGACAATTTGCAGCAACTTCTGATAAATCGGTAAAAGCATCGACTATGCGATGTGTATCAATATGCGAAAGACCAAAGGCTCGGATTCCCGGGGTATCGATTATCCATCCATCGCTATCGGCAAGTGGAAGAGCGATGGCGCTAGATGAGGTATGTCGACCGCGACCAGTAGCGGCATTTACATCTCCAGTTAAACGATCAGCTTTAGGTACTAATGCATTTATTAGAGTCGACTTTCCAACACCTGAATGGCCAACTAAAACAGAGATTTTTCCTTCGAGCATTGAGTGTAAGGCTTTTAAATCACTTTCACTTGACTCACTTTTTAAGGCCATATGCAGAATTTCAACACCCAACTTTGAATACTCCGATAAAAACTCTGGAACAGTGCCAAGATCAGTCTTAGTAACTACTAACTTAGGTGAAATCCCCTCAGTAAAAGCTGAAACCAAGAAACGATCGATTAATCCTCGGCGTGGTTCGGGGTTAGTAGCGGCGACTACGATTACAAGTTGATCAATATTTGCAACAATTGTTCGCTCTACTTGAGCTGAATCATCAACGGTGCGACTAAGTGAGTTACGCCTCTCTTGAACGCCAACAATGCGTGCCAAGCTTCCTTGCTTACCACTAACGTCACCAACAATAGAAACAACATCACCGACTACCACGGACTTTGGACCGAGTTCTCGGGCACGCATCGCGGTAATAACTACACCATTATCGGTGATGCATGTCTGTCGACCTCTATCAACGGTAGTAACCAAGGCTGATATTGCATCGTTGTGCTGTGGACGATCTTTACTGCGCGGACGGCTACTGCGCGCTGCTCTAATGCGAGCATCGGACTCATCGTATTCGCGTGGAACCATCGCTTACTTATTCACAATCTCAATCAAGAAGTGATTTCCAGAGACCAGGAAAATCTGGGAGAGTTTTACCAGTAGTGGCAATATTCTCGACTTCTATTCCGGGGACAACTAATCCAATCACAGCCCCCGCCGTTGCTAATCGATGATCATCATAGGTATGAAAAACACCGCCATGCAATGGCGCAGGGGTTATATGAAGAGAGTCTTTATGTTCCTCAACATTTCCGCCTAAAGAATTTATTTCACGTGTTAATGCACTTAAACGATCGGTTTCATGCGAACGTAAATGGCCAATTCCGCGAAGATGCGACGGAGAATCTGCGAAAACAGCAAGGGCTGCGATTGATGGTGTGAGTTCACCAACGTCATGCAAGTCAATATCGATTCCATGAATAATTCCTGTGCCTGTCAGCGTTAAACCCGCATCATTCATCGAAATCTGCGCGCCCATTCGAGAAAGAATTGAGCGTAATTGATCTCCAGGTTGTGTTGTCTCTTCTGGCCAATCTGCAATTGTGATGCTTCCACCACAGAGCATGGCAATTGAAAGAAATGGCGCGGCATTTGAAAGATCGGGTTCTACTACTAACTCACAGCCATGGAGTGCGCCAGGCAAAACTCTCCAACTATTAGCATCTTCATTAACAACAACCGTTGCACCAAATCCACGTAACATAGCAACGCTCATTTCGATATGCGGCATCGACGGAAGTTTGTCACCCTTATGTGTCACGGTAATTCCATCGGTAAAACTCGGAGCAACTAATAACAATGCAGATAGGAACTGACTAGATGCACTTGCATCAATCGTGACTTCCCCGCCGCGGACTGCGCCTGTGCCGTGGAGTGTAAGTGGCAAGCCATATCGGCCCTCGTGCTCAATTGAAACACCGATGTGTTCAAGGGCTTTAATGAGTGGAGCAAGTGGTCGTTCATGAGAGCGTGAATCACCGTCAAAGGAGATTTCACCAGTTGCTAGAGCTGCAAGCGGTGGTAAAAAACGCATTACTGTTCCGGCATTTCCAACGTCAATTCTGGCTGGACCGCTCATCGCTGCGGGAGTAAGGGTTAACTGATACTCAGGTAATCCATTTACAATCCCATCCTGCTCGACGATTCCAATCCCCAGAGCTTGTAAGCCTTGAACCATGAGCTCGCTGTCTCGAGAGACCAGAGGACGTCGCAATGTCGATGGGCTATTGGCTTGGGCCGCCAGGATTAAGGCGCGATTTGTAACGGATTTAGATCCTGGAATAACGACAGAAATATCTACTGGTTTTGTTCCGCGAAATATCGCGGGCCAGTGGGCGTCGTTAAGATTCATTGATTAAGTCTATCCTTTCCATATGTGTGGTAGATATGCGCAGTCTGCTGATATGCGTGAACTTATGGAGCAGTTTGAAGTTACTGGTAGCTCCCCACAACAATCCCTGCCAGCGAATTGGAATATTGCACCGACAAATCCCATTTATATAGTTCGCGCTGATTCCAGTGATTTCACCAAAAATGCATTGGCCACAGTTTCGTGGGGGTTGATTGCACCGTGGCTCACCGGAATCAATGAGGCAAAAACCTCACAATCGCGCGCTATAAATGCACGCAGCGAATCGATTCACGAAAAGCCAACTTTTCGATCTGCATTTAGATCAACTCGATGTTTAATCCCCGCCGAGGGCTACTACGAATGGGCAACTGCCTTGGGGAAGTTTGCACCAAAGCAGCCCTTCTTTATCACTTCGCGAAATGGGAAACAGTTACCCCTGGCTGGAATTTGGAGTAGTTGGAGAGCACCTAGCGGCGACTTAATTCAAAGCGCTTCAATTATTACGCAAGAGGCACAAGGTGAGTTGGCTGAAATTCACAGTAGGATGCCCGTCTTCATGCCTCATGAACGTTGGAACCAATGGCTTGACCCGAGAAATAATTCTATTGAAAATCTCAAGGAGCTAATGATCGTCGAATCCCCCGCGGCAATCGTTGTGGCCCACCCCGTATCTAGCGCCGTCAATTCAGTTGCACAAAATACGCAAGAACTTACGGCTGGCATCGAATTAGGAGAGCCAGAAACCCTCTTTTAGCGATAGCCTTTTGCTGCGATGACATCAACTGATTTAGTAAAAGAGAGCTCGGCGGATCGTGCCATCCGCTTTGAACGTGACGCCCTTGTCTTTACTAACCAGTTATATGCCGCAGCGCTTCGCTACACAAAAAATCCGCATGATGCTAAAGATTTAGTCCAAGATACCTACCTCAAGGCCTTTGCCTCATTCCACCAATTTGAACCTGGTACAAACTTAAAAGCTTGGCTCTACCGTGTCTTAACTACGACTTTTATTAATACCTACCGTAAAGATCAGCGTCGCCCTCAGATTTCTGGAGGAGAGATTGAAGATTGGCAGTTAGCCGATGCCGCATCGCACTCCAGTAACTTAGGAAAATCAGCTGAAGTTGAAGCACTTGAAAATCTTCCCGATAGTGATATCAAACGAGCGCTCATTGAAATCCCTGAGGAGTTTCGAATTGCTGTCTATTTAGCCGATGTAGAAGGTTTTTCATATAAAGAGATTGCAGAAATTGTGGGTGTACCCGCCGGAACCGTCATGTCAAGACTCCACCGGGGAAGAAAACAACTTCGCGAACGGTTAACTGAGTATGCAAAGGATCTTGGTTACTCTGTCAAAACGAGCAAATCACCTGAAGCACTGGAGCCGAATCGGGAGGAAACTCCATGAACCAATTTGAAGTAGTTCCATGTAATCAAATTCTCAACTCTTTTGTTCTCTTACTTGAAGGAAATACCGACCAGCCAATGGTGCACACTATTGAAATTCATCTCTCTGAGTGCCCTAACTGCAGCGCTGAATTAGCTCATGAAAAGAAAATGCACAGTCTAATTCAAGATGTATTACGCAGAACATGCTGCGAAACCGCACCGGAAGATCTTCATGATTCGATATTTCAACAGATTCACACTCAGATGGCCGGAGCATTTACTACTGATGTTTTAACGGAGTTCACGACGACCGAGATTTCAATAGAAATCGACGAATTTGGAACGATCGAACACCGTGAAATTACTATCGAGCACACTGAAGAGTTTCGCTATCAAACTGACTACCCGGACGAACGCGACATTTAATCGATGAAACCGGCCGAGGAAATTCTTGGAGCTGTGGGCTTTTCCGTAATGGCAGTGCGCCCAGGTGATACTTGTGTTGCGCTAGGAGTTGGAGATATACCGGTGGTTTCTCAGTCACATCTTATCAATCTGATGGAGCACGCAATCGTGATTTCACTGGATGAGTATTTAGAGCCAGGTGAAACAACGGTAGCAATCAGCATTGAACTCATCTCTTTGAGTCCAGCAGAGATTGGTGCCGAGCTTCGTGCCACGTCTCGCTGTATTGAAGTTGAAAATCGAGAGTTAACTTTTGAGTGCGAGCTCTATGAGGGTGAGCGACAAGTTGCAGCGGCAATTATAAAAAGAGCGACGGTCGAGCGAGTATCTTTCCTCGCGCGCACCGCCGCTCAATCACTTATTAGTTAAGTTAGATCAGTTAACTAAGATCAGTTAAGTTAGATCAGTTTAGTTAGATTTCTACGCCTTCTTAGTAGCCCAGAAAATCTCGGCAATTTCATCGATCTTTGCAATTAATGTATCTGCCACTGCAACATCTTGCGTCCCCTTTGTTCCTGCAGCACCGGCAAGTTTAGTTGCCTCATTAAAGAGGGAATGTAACTGTGGGTATGCCTCAAAGTGAGGTGCCTTGAAGTAATCAGTCCACAACACCCATAGGTGTTCTTTGACTTGATGAGAGCGCTCTTCCTTGATTGCTACAGATCGTGAGCGGAAGTCGGCATCGGTATTTGCTGCGTACTTTTCCATGCATGCTTTTACGGATAATGCCTCAATTTTTGCTTGGGCTGGATCGTAGACACCGCATGGAAGATCGCAGTGTGCGTAGACGGTTATTTTTGGTGCAAACATTGCATCTCTCCCTTAAAAATTATCGCGAGTAAACCTTACAAGTGACAGACTACATCTCGTGAGCAAATTTGGCACGGTCAAGGTGGAAGGCAGCTCAATGGCACCTACCTATAACAATGGTGACCACTTACTTGTGCTCTGGCTACCAGAGCCACCTCTTCGTGCGCCTCTAGGAAGCATCGCTGTGATTGAACGTGAAGAACGTCCCGGTGTTTTTCTTATAAAGCGAATTCAAAAGGCTCATGCTGGCAATTATTGGGTCGAGGGCGACAGTGATGAAAGCAGCGATTCGCGCACGTGGGGTTGGATAACTCCACATGAAGTGGTCGGGCGCGTTTTGTTCAGGTACCGGAAAAAGAAATGAGTTACTAGAAACTTACCAATAATGTTTATCGAAATGAGGCACATTGCAACTAATTGGTTCTTGATTCAACAGATACACCAGTTAACGCGTAAAAGCTTCGAGCATTAAGGCTTTTTGCTCATCCTCGTGCAAGTGGTGATTTCCAGTTGCCGGAGATGCAGTTGCGCGGCGAGATACACGACGCAAGATTCTAGAACCAAAACCGCGACCCCCATGTTGCTCAGATGTTCGAAGTGCAATGTGCGACCAAGGACCTTGGTTTGCCGGCTCGTCTTGCACCCAGAGTAAATTTGCATTGGGATGTTTATTAGCTTCTGCAACCATTTCCTCAATTGGAAGTGGATAAAGAAGTTCTAAACGAACGATCGCAGTTGATGTTTCACCTGTTTTCGCACGCTCTGCGACGAGGTCGTGATAAATCCTTCCTGAACAAAATATAAGTCGCGATGCATTGTTTACTGAATCATCTGAAATAACCGGTCTGAAATGTCCGCTTGTAAAATCAGAGAGAGATGACGCCGCGGCGCGAAGTCGCAACATAGATTTCGGTGTGAAGATAATTAATGGTCGACGAGCTGGGTTCTTGACGTGCCAACGTAATAAGTGAAAGTAGGAAGCTGGTGTAGAAGGTTGGGCCACGGTCATATTTTGCTCGGCACACAGTTGTAGATATCGCTCAATCCGTGCTGAGGAGTGGTCAGGACCTTGGCCCTCATATCCATGTGGGAGCAATAGAACTAGCGATGAACGCTCTCCCCATTTCTGTAAGGCTGAGGATATAAACTCATCGATAATTGTTTGAGCGCCGTTGGCAAAATCACCAAATTGACCCTCCCAGAGAACCAATGCATCCTCGCGCTCGAGGCTGTAACCATACTCAAAGCCCATCGCAGCATATTCGCTGAGAAGTGAATCGATCACAAAGAAATGGTTCTCATCACTATTGAGCGCGCGAAGAGGAGTCCACTCGTTTCCGTTTTCTCTATCGATAATAACTGCATGACGATTACTAAAAGTTCCGCGTCGTGCATCTTGGCCTGCAAGGCGAATTGGGCGATCTTCTTTCAGAAGAGAGCCGAAGGCGAGCATTTCACCGGTCGACCAATCAATTGAGGAGTCATTGAGTGACTCAACGCGCTTTGCTAATTGTGGTAATAACTTTGGATGAACATGGAAGCCTTCAGGAACTGCCGACTGCGTCGCAGCAATTTCTCGCGCTAAAGCTTCGCTGATTGAAGTTATAATTTCGTCAGCATCGGGTGCAACCGGTGCTTTAAAGTTCGGATCAGATTCTGTTTGCAAATTATTAACGGCGGCATACACCGCCTCCAGCTGACTCTGGTAATCACGTGCGACTTCTTCTGCCTCATCAAGTGAGATATCCCCGCGACCAATAAGTGCTTCGATATAGAGAGTACGAGTAGAGCGTTTAGCATCGATCATCTTGTACATAAGTGGCTGCGTAAAACTTGGCTCATCACCTTCGTTGTGACCGCGGCGACGATAGCAAACCATGTCGATTACTACATCTTTATTAAACTCTTGTCGGTATTCAAAAGCTAAACGCGCGATACGAACGCAGGCCTCAGGATCATCTCCATTCACATGAAACACTGGGGCTTGGATAATTTTAGCGAAATCGGTTGAGTACGTAGCAGTACGCGAGGCATGCGGTGAAGTGGTAAAGCCTACTTGGTTATTAACGACGATATGAATTGTTCCGCCAGTGCGATAACCCGCTAACTGAGACATTTGAAGGACTTCAGCGTTCACGCCTTGCCCCGCAAACGATGCATCTCCATGGAGCAAAACCGGAAGTACTGAGTAAGCTTTCTTGATATTCAATACATCTTGTTTAGCACGAACAATGCCCTCTAAAACTGGATTCACTGCCTCTAAATGAGATGGATTAGCTGCTAAATAAATCTTTGTTGTGGCACCAGAGTGGGAAGTAAAGACCCCTTCAGTGCCTAAATGGTACTTAACATCACCCGAGCCTTGTACTTGATTCTCTGCATAGTGTCCCTGGAACTCTTGAAATATCTGTCCATGTGATTTTCCGGCGATATTAGCTAAAACATTGAGGCGCCCGCGGTGCGGCATTCCAATACAAACCTCATCTAATCCCTGATCGGCAGCGCTAGAGAGAACGGCATCTAGCAATGGAATGACTGACTCGCCACCTTCAAGTGAGAAACGCTTTTGCCCAACAAACTTAGTCTGCAAGAATGTTTCAAAGGCTTCCGCGCCATTGAGTTTATGAAGAATTCGTAGATGCTCCTCTGGTGCAAATCTTTGCGCACCAACTTCTACATGCATTTGAATCCACTGTCTCTCTTCTCGATTTTCAATATACATATACTCGACGCCGACAGTTCGACAGTAAGAGTCTCGCAATAAGCCTAGAATCTTGCGAAGTGACATAAAGGTTTTTCCACCAAAGCCACCAGTTGCAAACTCACGGTCAAGATCCCACAGCGTCAAACCATGTGTAACAACATCCAAATCAGGGTGTGAGCGTTGCTTATATTCCAAGGGGTCAATATCGGCCATTAAGTGACCAAATGTGCGGTAAGCGTGAATCAACTGCTGAATTCGCGCAGTTTTATTAATCTGTTCATCTTTACTAAACTCAAAATCCTTTGCCCATCGAATCGGCTCATAAGGGATACGCAGTGATGCAAAGATTTCATCGTAGAATCCATCGGCACCTAATAAAAGCTCATTCATTCTTCGCAGGAAGTCACCGGATTGTGCGCCTTGGATAACTCTGTGATCGTAGGTACTTGTAAGAGTTACAACCTTGCTTATAGCCATTCGGGCAAGCATTTCATCACTAGTTCCATGGAACTCAGCGGGGTAATCAAGTGCTCCTACCCCAAGAATTAATCCCTGCCCTTGCACTAAACGTGGTACAGAATGCACGGTGCCGAGAGTTCCGGGATTTGTTATCGATACGGTAGTCCCGGCAAAGTCCTCAACGGTTAAAGTTCCACCACGTGCCTTTTTAATGACGCTCTCATATGCACGCCAGAACTGGGCAAAATCCATGGCCTCGCATCCCTTAACCGATGGCACTAATAATTGGCGTGAACCGTCGGCCTTTGCTAAATCGATAGCAATACCTAAATTGATGTGTTCAGGATGGCCAACGGCCGGCTTTCCATCTAGCTCTCCAAAGAATGCATTCATCTCGGGCATCGCTCGAACTGCCTTAATCATTGCGTATGCGATTATGTGAGTAAAAGATGTTTTCCCGCCGCGTGCACGCTTAAGGTGGTTATTGATCACAATTCTGTTGTCAATCATTAACTTAGCGGCAATTGCACGAACTGATGTGGCAGTTGGGACTGTGAGTGAAGCTTCCATACTTTGAACAACACGTGCCGAAACTCCGCGAATAGGTGTAAGTGTCGATGCACTTGGCGTGGCTAATACCGGAGCTGCTTTAACAACTGGATCTGCCGGAGTCGGTTGAGGTGAAGCGGTATCTCTAACAATTGGTTGTTGTACTGGAACCTGTTGGGTTGGAATCTGCGCTGACTTCGGTATTGGAGGAACAGGTTTTGAGAGAGTAGGAGAGGGTTGAGTTGATGCAGGCGAGTTTGAAACCCCCGAGCTGCCGGGTTTATTTACCTTAAAGTACTCAACCCACGTCGGGTCAACGGAAGTTGGGTCGGCTACATACTTCTCGTACATTTCATCTACGAGCCAATCATTTGCCCCAAAATCCTGTGCCGACACTGGCGAACCCCTTCTTGGCGTGGATAAGGCGCAAGCCTATAGGCAGTGCGTACGTGCTATGAACTCGAAATTTCACTCCACACAGCGAGAATGGCCACAATGCGCGGAAATTTACAGAGAACTCTGGCAATGGCTACTCGGGAATTGCGCGAAGGGCTGCCACTACGGTAGCCAGTGCAAGTGCGGCCAATGGAATTGCCACAAACCACAGCCCTGCCTGCACCTGATAAGAGACCACCCCAAGCGCGATCAAATTAGCAAGAACGGCGGGAGAACGACCGAAGTACTTTCCCCGGCGATATCCAACTGCCGATGCCGCTAAGCCGGCACTTCCTAGAGCGACAAAAAGTAGTTCACCCAAAAGGGGTGAAAGTTCAAATTTATCGGCCTTGATTGCCAGAACAATCAACCACACACCTACAGCGCCAATCAAAATTGCTTCGACAATCAATAGGGATGCCACTACTGCGCGGGCCTTAGCTGCTTTGGAAGGATCCTGTGCCATGGAGGAGAGATTAACTCATTTACCCAATTACAACTCACTTTTCTCTCACGATGGAATTCGTGATTCGCAGACCCATTTAGCCGCACCTGCCCTTTTTTACGAACTCCTGCGAAGGCAGGTCACACTCTCTTCGCGGAGTGAGAGGAGTTTTAGCGCCGTAAAAATTATTTTCATGCGTCGCGAACTAAGTGAAAACTCTGCATCAGTTAGCGCTGAAGATATTTTGAAATTCTCCTATGAACTTCGCACTTTGACCAGAAGTGAAGATTGCATTGGTCGGCTAGGAATTAATGAGTGTGTTGCGCTCATAGCTGATGGAGAGCTTGCTGCGCGGCAGTTGATATCTCGCCTGCATTCAGCCTCAGCGCTCTCCCTCAAAGAGAGTTTGCATATTTCGATATCCATGGTGACCTCGCTACGCGGGGAATCTGGACTACAACTACTCAACCGGCTAGATGAGGCGCCTTTATCCACGCATTAATCAACCTCTTTCAATAACGCTCCATGCTCGACTTAGATTTCCCACATGGACCTAGATATAGATATTACTTTTGGAGCTATCGCACCTTTTATGAGCGACCCCACGGTTGAGGAGATTTGGATTAACTCTCCAGAGCGGATTTTTATTGCACGTGCGGGAAAGAGTGAATTAACAAATCTCTTGTTAACTAGCGAAGATGTACGAAATATCGTCGAACGTGCGCTGATGTGGAGTGGCCGTCGCCTTGATCTTTCGCATCCATTCGTAGATGCCCGCCTGCCCGATGGTTCACGGTTGCATGTTGCTATTCCCGAAATTACGGCACAACATTGGGCGGTAAATATTCGGAAGCATTTGATGCGCAACCTTGGTATCGACGATCTCGTAGAGCGTGGAGTGATGTCTGTCTTCATGGCAACTTCGCTGAAAAACTCGGTCCGAGCTGGACTTAATATATTAGTAAGCGGAGGTACGCAGTCTGGTAAAACTACGATGCTCAATGCATTAGCCGGTGCAATTCCGCGAAGCGAACGTGTGGTGACAATTGAAGAGGTATTTGAACTCAGTCCTCAACTTCCTGATGTCGTTGCACTTCAAACTCGAAGTGCGAATCTGCAGGGTGAGGGGGAAATACCGCTCCGACGCTTGATAAAGGAGTCCTTACGAATGCGGCCCTCTCGCATCATTGTTGGAGAAGTCCGTGAAGCCGAAGCTCTAGATCTCCTCATTGCACTTAACTCAGGCCTTCCAGGAATGGGTACGCTTCATGCAAACTCTCCGCGTGATGCGATTATAAAACTCCAAACTCTTCCCCTGTTGGCAGGTGAAAATATTTCACACAAATTCATCGCACCTACAGTCGCCTCGGCATTTGATTTAATTGTTCATGTATCTCTAGATCAAGGTGGAATGCGCAGAATTCAAGAGATTTCTGCCCTCACCGGAAGATATGAAAATGATCGCGCTGAGATTGAGACGCTATGGCTTTGGAATGGCAATGACTATGATCGCGGAATTGGCACTTTGCCCCATGCCGACAAATTCTCAGCGATAGGTGCACCTCTGAGTGACTGGTGGCGTCATTGAAAATTAAACTTCGCACCACTGCAGTTTCCTGTGTGACAATCGCGATCATTTTCCTCATCACTGGTGCTCTTACTATCTCCTTGGCTTTCGGGATACTCGTTGCAGGGATTACATTTACGAAATTGCGAAGCAAAAACATGCATAACGAATCAGCATTGATAGCCGCCTGGCCTGAAGTTATAGATCACCTCATGTCGGGTATTCAGTCTGGCTTATCTTTAACTGAATCTCTTGCCGGACTCTCAGTGCGAGGACCGGAAATACTCCGGCCCGCTTTTACTGAATTTCGTACTTCTCTCTATCGCCATGGTGACATTAGTGAGGCTATTCATGAGTTAAAGGAGTTATTTCATCACCATGGAAGCGATCAAATCTTTGAAGCTCTCTTAGTTTCTAAATCACTCGGAGGCAGCGAACTTCTTGCAATACTTCGAACTTTAGGGGATTTTCTTCGACAAGATTTAGCTTTGCGCCGAGAAATTGAAGTTAAGCATGGCTGGATTAAGAATTCGGCGCATCTCTCTGCTGCAGCTCCGTGGATACTTTTGCTTCTTCTATCGACACAACCGACTACAGCTGCCGCATATTCCACTCCGGCTGGTAGCGCCATTTTAGTAGCTGGATTATTCATGACCGCAATTGCATATCTGTGGATGAATCGTTTAGGTAGATTGCCCCAAACTCCTCGAGTATTTACTGGTACAAAGCTTGGAGTTCGGTAATGTTCACAACCCTTTTCATATCAATGCTCTTTGCAGTTCCCGGTGGTTTGCTATTTATTTTCGACTCTCAGGGTGATCCATTTAAAGAATTAGAGCGCCGCGCTAAAGTGACAGCAAATAAAATCCAGGATAAACGTGGCATTCATTTGCGTTTAGAGGAACTGGGTAAGTGCAGTGAACTGGATTATCAGAATTTTCGTATTCGACAAGTAGGTTTCTGCGCAGCTAGTGCAACATTAGTGATGGCGCTATTACTAATCTCGAACCATACAATTTTCACGGCCGTTTTTTTGGCCACATTAACTTCTCTGGTGCACTTTGTTTTAATCGATAGAGAGCTCACAGGCCAGGTGAAAAAGCGTCGCCAAAGAATTGAGGCTGAATTTCCAGCAATTGTAGAGATGCTAACTCTTGCCATCGCCGCCGGAGAAACACCTATGAGCGCAATGCATAGAATTGCTGAATCGGCCGATGGCGAACTCTCGCACGAGTTTGCAACTGTCATTGTGGCCGTGCGCTCTGGCGAACCGCTGCACTTAAGTCTTGATGCGATGGGTCGTCGCGTGAAGTCAGTCATGATCCGTAGATTTATTGATGCAATTGTGACAGCAACTCTACGTGGAGCCCCACTAATTGAGGTCTTATCGAGACATGCCGTTGAGGCACGTGCCAATCAACGAAATATCATTATGAACGCGGCAGGCAAAGCCGAAATCTCAATGATGGTTCCAGTTGTTTTCCTTATTTTGCCGATCTCAATCCTGTTCGCACTATGGCCATCGCTTACAAATCTGAACCTTTTTGCTAATTAATTAATTTGAATCTCTTGGCTAATTAATGTGTACTTTTAGCTACGCACTTTGACCCTCTGCACTCCGGCCCAACTGATTACCTCTTAGCATTTTTCGCGGAAATCTCTAGTAGCTTTCGCAAAGTGAGTCCTGACGCACCTTTAGCTAACTGCTCTCGTTCAAGTTCTGTTGCTAGAGCAAGGAATACAACCGCGGTAGTGAGCGCATCACCGAGTGCATTATGCGGGGCATAGACCGGTAGATGTATCCGGCGGGCAAGAAATTCGAGAGAAGGTTCACTTCCATTTACATCGGCGGCATAACCAGCAGCTCGCGCCAGCGCCGCAGTGTCAATCACCTGCTTTGAAAAGCTCACATTAGTTCTGTGGAGGTGTCGATTTAAAAAAGCATACTCAACCCAAGCCGCATGGGCGATGAGTATTTTCCCATCTACTTGAGCAACAAAATCGGGTATTACGGATTCAATTGGAGCAGTCTCTTCTAGGTCAATCCCACGCAAATTATGTATTCGAATTGATTCGGGAGATGGGAGCCGTTTTGGTCGAATCTCACGGTAAAAATTATTTTCTGTTTTAATTCTCCCTGCTTGAATGTGTGCCACGCCGATAGAGATAATCTCATCTTCTTTTAAAGCAAGGCCAGTAGTCTCGACATCAAGTGCACTGTAATCAATGTTTCGCCAATCGGAATTCAATTCTGCTCGAGTAAAACGAGCAAACTTGCTGCGGCGAATCAACCTAACCTCGTTTCCCACTCATTGTGAAAGCGAGTTTGGATAGCCGATACGGCTCGAAAAGATTCACGCAGATGTCGACGCGTAAGTGAATCAAGATTTTGAGGAGATATCCAACTTGAGCCTTCTCTCCCTCCACGAATTGCAGCAATTTCGGCCTCAAAGACCAATTGATAAATATCTTTAAATGCATTTATAAGAATGTCGGCCTCTTCATCTCTCAATAATCCGGCCGAAGCCGCTCGCTTCAATCGATCAATAGTGCTACCTCGAACGTCACCTTGTGCAATGGCAAGCCAACGAGCAAGCGCACAGATCGGAGTTAATCCACCCGCCTTCAAATCTAAATCGCCGCGATGTTCCCCCGATTGATCTACAACAAATCCGCGGACAAACCCAATCGGCGGTTTCTTCGCCAAGGTAAAACGCAGCAACGCTCCTAAAAATTCATTGCTGCGCGTTGTGGCCCGAATCGTGTCGGTAATTGTGCGACCTAATGCCAATTGTGTGAGCGGTTGGCTATCTGCTGCTATGGATGACAAAAGTAGCGCCCCGGCTCTTGTCGGGTCGGTTAACCAACCGCTTGATACTTCAATCCAAGAGGATTTAGAACGGGTAAAAAGTAGATTATCTGCATTGGCTCCATTGGGGCAGCGGTGGAGCCCGCATAGCTCCATCTGATCAAGAATCTGCTTGGCATTTCTTTGAATCTCCTCTGCCGGGTCAATTGAATCAGCAAGATCGGCCCAAACAATTGCCGTGTCGACATCAGAAATTGGTAACGGCTCTCCGCGTGCCATTGATCCAAGCATGAGCCAAGAGTGGGCTACTGGAGATTCGATTGAGTCAGAGAGTTTGAGAAGTCGAACGAGAATTGCTCCGACGATGGCGGACATTAACCCGCCAACATGTAGCGCAGGAATCCCCGAGTCATGCAATTCAACTAATGATGGCAATAAAAGACGAGATGCGCTAGAAAGTTCTTCGATGTTATGAGCAGATTCGATTGCCCCGCGAATTAATAGGGGATTCCGAAGCTCAACGGAGGCTAAGTCCATCGCCCGCACAATGCCAATCGGTTTCTCGTACTCATCAATTACTACCAGGTGATGCACGCCTGCTTCAACCATGAGTAAAAATGCTGCAGCGAGCGTGGTGGTTTTTGGCACCGTTATTATCGGCGTACTCATAATCGCGCGCACTGGCGCATCAATACTCACCTCGCCAACTCCTACACGACTACGAAAGTCGCGATCTGTTACCAGACCTAATTCATCTCCGGAACGAATCAACGCACACGATTGGTCGGAATCAGTAATATCTTTGGCAACTTCACGCACGGATGCTGAAGCATCACACCAAATAATCGTGCGCATGTAACGAACCACATTTGATTGGGCATCTGACATAAGAGCACTGGCCGTGAGGCGATGACGAGTTACCAAAGTGCCAAAATGATTAAACGCTAAAGCAGAAGCATCTTGAACGATTGAACGTGGATCTGGTAGGCGATAACACAATGTATCCTCGGCGGCACGAACAGAAAACTGTGGTGGTAAGCCAGTCAAGAGAGAAATATGTCCGAAAGCATCGCCCGGTCCAAGTAGATCTACAAGATTTCCGCGATCTAATACCTCTACCGATCCTGTTCTAACCATATAAATATGATCTAGAGGCTCTGATCCGGCGGTGACAATAACCGTTCCAAGGCCGAAGTATTCGACTTCAACTTTGCTCGCTAAGCGCTCGATGTCATCTGTGGGCAGGGCGTCGAAAGGTGGTTGCTTAGCTAGAAAATCTGTGAACTCCTGCATGGGCAACCCCCGATTTTGTTGTTGACCTCACGGAGAAACTAGGGACATATTAGCGCTGGACTATATGAAATTCTCCGTTAGTAACGCACGATGACGCCAAATTAAGCCGCACTCTCTTCGCTTATCGCTTGGCTAGAAACAGGAGAAGAGATCTCTAACGAAGTAGTAATACTTGTTATTGGTGCGTTTACATCGCGCGCTGCAACTTCGATCGCTGTTGGGCGACCTGCTTTGCGTTTGCGTGCAATAACACGACCATCTCCAAATAACTCTCCACCCCATACACCAGCTGGCTCTTTGCGCGATAGCGCACCCTCTAAACACTGAGTGCGCACGGGACACCCACCACAGAGCGACTTAGCCTCTGCAACAGCTAACTCATCTTCGGAGAAGTACATCTCAGGATCTGCAGTGTGGCAGGGCAAATTAAATGATGAGCCATCGTTATGAGTGCCGGTTACGGCATCCAAACCGATCTTCTCCTCTGCCCAGCCTGGTACTAATAGTTCGCTGAAGAGAACGCTCATCGTCCTCACCTCTTCTCTCTCGTAGTTTCTGGTCTTTTGTAGTTTCTGGTCTCTCTGTTGGCTAACGTTTTACTGTTAGGTAGTGCTCCGGTTCTTCCTAGTTAGTTCTTGATTGTTTTTAGTTAGATGTATTCGGGTAATGAAAAAGGGCCCGAATCCTGTGTGGATTCGAGGCCCTTGGCTTCTAGTTCTTTTTCGATGTTATCGAGTAGAACCCCAAGTGGCTTCGTATCCGGCATAAAACGCTGCGTAAAATGCAGGCTTTGAGGTATGCCAAGAGCCGCGATTATTGGTTGTGTGGACAGAAGTGAGTGCAGCAGAACGCGAAGCGCTTGCTGTTACGAATGATGCGTTAGACATATTCGTTTCTCCCTTTCCATCCACCCTCATTTCGCCAAGAAATGTAGGAGTAGCAAGAGTAAAGCATGCGTCGATGAATTCGCAACTTAATTAAACCGATTTCGCGAATTCTCCGAAATCTGCCAAAAAAGCTAGGAGATAAGCCCTGCCTCAATAAGAAAACGCGAAGGCTTTCCGCTATAGCTCAGGTGTAAATCGACCTTGGCACGCGTGATTCCCACGTAAAACAGGCGCCGCTCCTCATCGATAGAAGCCTGATCATTAGTGGTCGATGAGTTTTCGAGGGGTAATAAGCCTTCACTAACCCCCATCAAAAATACTCGCTCCCATTCAAGACCTTTTGCTGCGTGCAGGGTTGCAAGGGTAGTTACCGGCATTGTTGGTGGATTATTTTGTTGAACGCGATCTTCGAGTTCACGCAAATATGTGCGAAGATTTTTTGGAGTAAAACCATTATCGCCATCTAATTCACGTGCTAGATGCAGCAGGGCTGCGATTCCATCGATGTGAGCACCAGTTAAGAAAGGCTGTGCCAATGTGCGTAGCTCGTCTAACCAGGAAACACCTTGGGTTGGTATCACGGAGGCGTTTCGCACTAACTTTAAGAACTCTCGCACGTCTGAACGGTCAAAAAATCTCTCACTGTTTCTAATTTGATACGGCAGCTTTGCAGTATTCATTGCGCGCTCGATGGAATTGAGTTGGCTATTAGTTCGAGCAAGCACTGCAATCTCTTGCGCTGGTGTTCCTTGGCTCAATAACCCTTTAATCCAGTCAACAATACCTGCGATTTCAGAACTATCATCTTTGAAAGCATCCACCGAAGGTTTTTCTCCGTGGTCATTGAGTGCCACTAACTCTTGGCCCATTTGTGATTTGCGCAAAATGCTATTGGCCATGAAAGTGATTTCAGGCGTTGAGCGATAGCCAGTAGTTAAGCGCACAACTTCAGCCTCAGGAAAACGATTAGTGAATGAGTTGAGAAAAACCGGGGTTGCACCGGCAAAAGAGTAAATAGTCTGTGCAGGATCGCCAACGACACAGATTTCTTGGCGCGGACCAAGCCATGCATTAATGAGTCGTTGCTGAAGTGGAGAAATATCCTGATACTCATCTACTGTAAAGAAACGGTATTGATCTTGAATGCGTTCGCGAACTTCGCGCTCTTGTTCTATCATCGCAGTTGTTAACAGCAGCACATCTTCAAAATCCATTGCGCGCTCTTGCTGCTTAACCGATTCATACGCCGTATAAACCTTTGCTACTTGTTCGGCGTTAATACGTGGCCTTACTGGGCGTTTACCAAGTTCAGATAAATAATCAGCAGGTGCAACTTGTGAAACCTTGGCCCACTCGATTTCCGATGCGATATCGCGGATTAAATCGCGCGAAGTAATGGAAAGTTCGCTTGTTAATTCAGCTCGCTTAATCGCCTCGGTGATAAAACTTGTTTTAGTTGTAATCAAGTCCGGGGTACGACCACCAAAGACTTGCGGCCAAAAAAAAGTAACCTGTTTTAAGGCTGCTGCATGAATAGTGCGGGCGGCCACCGCCGGAACGCCTAGTGAACGAAGGCGCATACGCATTTCGCCGGCTGCACGTGCGGTAAATGTCAGGGCTAAAACCTTATGTGGATCCATTACTCCTATAGCTGCGGCGTAGGCAATGCGATGTGTAATCGCCCGTGTTTTGCCAGTTCCCGCCCCCGCGATTACACATACAGGTCCGCTTGATGCCAGAGCAACGGCGCGCTGCTCGTTATCTAGAGCTTCAAGAATCTCTTCGGCACGAAGATCGTTGCTCACGGTCTCCACGCCTCGGTGCTTTTTAAGTCCGCAACTTCATAGCCAGGAGCGGCGGTGTACCAACCCGTAATCATCTTACGCGCAACTGAAATTGTTGGCGGTAGAAGCAATGCACCAGATGCGATAGCGCTTTTCATTTCATTTCGACTAAACCAAGCTATCTCGGTAATTTCAACTCCATCGGCCTTGGCGGTATCTGGATGATCGGTAATTGCTTCAAATGCGATCATGATTGAAGCCGGAAATGGCCACGCTTGAGATGCTAAATAATTAATATCGTTGCAGTAAACACCGGCCTCTTCAAAGACTTCACGTGATACACACTCTTCAAAAGATTCGCCAGGTTCAACAAAGCCGGCAAAAGTTGAAAAACGTTTTTCAGGCCAAATGCTTTGATGTCCGAGCAAGATTCGATCTGCGGCATCTTTAACCAGGACAATAACCGCTGGGTCAGTCCGTGGATAATGTTGCGACGAATCGACTGAACAAACCCTCACACTTCCACCTAAATCACTTATCGTTTCAGCCCCGCACTGCGAACATCGAGGATGCTTTGCATGCCAATTTCCTAAACCCACTGCATGCATTGCCAAAGTTAAATCTACCTCGCTCAAACTTCCGCCGACTTCACGCAAAGTTTTAAAGCCCTCAAATTTAATGTCCTCATTAACTGGCTCATTGATCCAGGATGTGCGCCATGCAAAAAACGCTTGACCGCCATCGCGAGCCAAACCTAAGAAATATCGTTCGCCAATTTCAAAAGAGACCAATAGGGTTTCCACACTTTCGGCAGTTAGAAATCTGAGTTGCTCCTCATCAGCGCCAATATGACCTTCAATCAGAGGCAGAATCTGTGCAGATTGCCAGAGCAGGGCTAATTGAGCCGAATCGATACGCAGTTCGCTCGAGCGATCGATGGGTGAGAGTGATTGGTTACGTGCGCTCATGGAGGAGTCAGACTACTAGCATCGCCCCATGCGCATAACTTCGTGGAATCTGCTTCATGGACTGGCGATGCCTCCAGATGAAGAGGCAGACAACGCAGCTTTATTAAGCGCCCAAATCGACCGCTTAAAAAGCGATGTGATTGGGCTACAAGAGGTCGACTACTTTTTGTCGCGCTCTGGAAACCACAATCAAGTGGGCGATATTGCCACGATGATGAATGCCGCGCACTGGGCATTTGCGCCATCGCTCATGGGTTCACCCGATGAAGATTGGCGCAACCCTAATGAGGGTGATGAGAAAGTTGCTACAGAAAAGAGCGAAGGCGCATTGCCTGGTTATGGAATCGGAATAGTTTCTAAAGTTCCAGTGATGTCATGGCACCGATTAGATTTAAAAGGCTCACCAATTGGTGTGCCGATGACATTTCCAGTTGATGGAAAGATGAAGCGCTTTTACGTCCGTGATCATCCACGCAGTGCACTCGGTGCAGTTTTAGATAATGGCTGGTTAGTAATTAATGCTCATCTCTCGTTTGTTCCTTTCTTTAATTTTTTTCAATTAATGAAGATTAAGCACTGGGCCAATACTTTAGGTGTCACCGACAAATCCAAGATTATTATTATGGGCGATCTAAATATTCCATTTGCAATCTTTGTCCGAGGATTTAAATGGCGCTCACTTGCATCACAACGTACTTTTCCAAGTTGGTATCCAAAAGTTCAGATTGATTACTTTCTCTCTCAAACATTAAAACCATCCGATGTACGACACATTCAATATCCGCACTCGGGAATGAGTGATCATTTGCCACTACAGATAGAGGTTGACGTTCACTAGATTCACCGATTGTTATTGTGCATCGATCGATTGGATGAGGGCAATCAATGCAGATTCATCTAATAAATCAGCGAGTCGGTGGGTAACCGAAGTAGGTACATAGTGAAAAGCCGCACTAACCGTAGATACATCGGTGCGTGAAAGTTTGGCCCACGCTAGGCGATACATCGCTAGCTGAACTGCCGCCGAATCTCCGAGCATCGTCGATCCAGTCTTCCAATCCACAACCTCAAAGCCAGTAGGCGTTGCATAAACGGCATCGATTCGACCCCGTATCAATACGCCAGCGATAGTGGTTTCAAATGGAACCTCAACGCGCACTGGCGTCCGATGAGCAAACTCGCTCGATAGCCAAGCTCTCTTTAAATCCTCCAGCTTTGAATCTTCATCGAGTGGATCTAAGTAGTCTAAATACTCATCTCCAAATAATGTGTCGGCATCGGTGAATTGGCGCTCTACCCATAAGTGAAAGGCAGTACCGCGACGCGAATATTGATCCTGACCGCGCGGCATTGGTCGACGAATATTTAGCGCCAGTTCTTGTGGATCTTTATGAAGTGCGACCAGTGTCGATGTTGAAAGCCTTGGCGGTAGCGGAACGTGTATTAAACTATGTGAGCGGTGTTGGATTTCGGTAATGAGAGCTTGGGCATCGTTAATCCATGAAGTAATTTCAAGGTCATTGATTTCGCCCAAAGTATGAGCCGGGCTTGTATTGACTAATTCAGCCGCTGTGTTAAAAGCGGTTCGCCGATTACCAAGTGGATCAAAAGGCCACTGCCCAGTAATTGGATTTTCAATGCTTGGATTCTCAGCACCAACTTCGGGTGCTGGCGCATCAGAGAGCATGCGACCTCCGAGTCCACTTGCAGCCTCAGCGATGAGGTAGAAAATTTCACTTGGCTCGACAGGCTTGCTTCCATCTCGCCAACGCGATGTTGTGCAGATTAAATGCGATTTAGCGCGGGTCACTGCAACGTAGGCTAGGCGCATCTCTTCGCGCATCTTAATATTTTCAACGCAACGCCGACCAAACTCTTTTATCACTTTTGCAGCATCACTATTTTTCGTAACTCCATCTAAGGAAAAAACTGGCAACTCCTCTGCATCCCCACGAAGTGCAAAGGGAATGTGTTTCTCGTTTTTCAACCAGTTGTCGGGATCACTTGAATTATTTCCAGGGAAAGTTCCTTCAGCCAGACCTGGTACGGCAACAACGTCCCATTCGGCGCCCTTTGCCATATGTATAGTCAAAATCTGTACTACATCACTGCGAACTTCAGGGGCACCTGCCTTCAACCCGCCTTCGGCATCTGCGGCAACATCTAACCACTCTAAAAATGCACTTACCGTGCCGCCACTTCGTTCAAACTTTGCCGCTTCATCTAAGAAGCGATCCAAATGCCGGCGGCCTGCTTGCGATCCATCGCGCAGAGTTATCTCACTCTCCAGAGTTAAATAGTTTTCAACCTCACTAATCAAATCGCTAATCTGCCCACCAGCGCGAGAGCGCAATCGACGTAGATCGCCAGCAAAAACCTCAAGACGTTGAAATCCGATTTCACTAAAACTATTCTTTTTCGCGTTATGTATCTCATCTAATGCATCGATAATCGAGCCCGCAAATTGATCATCGGCCTCCAACTGATCGGGATTACCAGCTGCGATTTTTTTAATAAAACTCTTCGAATCAGCGTGCATCTCCCTTGCGCGTTCGCGAGAAAATGACCCGAGTGCTGCAATATCACGCGGACCTAAGTTAATACGTGGGCCAGTTAAATGTCGCATCAATGACGATCCTGAATCGGGGTTAGTAATAATTTTGAGCATCGATACGACATCTGCGACTTCGGGCACATGAATCAATCCACCGATGCCTATAACTTCAACAGGTAAGCCCAGTTCGCATAGTGCGCTTTCAATCGCCGTAATCTGTGCCCGCTTTCGAACTAAAACTGCAGTGCTTTTGCCAAGTGCTGGGCTCCAATTTTCTTTTATGTATTCAGCAACTGCCACAGCTTCAGCATCGATAGTTTCAAAGATTCCATAGGCGATTTCGCCTTTGCCAGCATTAGATCTTGCTTCCAATTCAACGACGCTTTGGCCACCCGCCAACTTAATTTCATCACTAATGCGATTGGCTGCAGCTAAAATCATTACATCATTTCTAAATGTCGTTGGGAGTGTAAATTGTGCAGCTCCACATTGATCAGGATTCTTAGAAAAATACTTAGTAAAAGATGCCATCGTGCCCGCCGATGCACCACGCCAAGTATAAATAGCCTGCGATGGGTCCCCCACAGCCATTACGGGATGCCCGCCACCGTATAGAGATGAGAGCATGCGCACCTGAGATTGCGATGTATCTTGATATTCATCGAGTAAAACCACGTGATACTTTCCACGCTCTAATACACCAACATCGGTAAAGTTTTCTGCGATATCGGCGGCTAATGACATTTGATCATCGAATGAGAATTCACCTGCCGCCTTGCGTCGTTGCATGAAAGCATCAACCATAGGCAAAAGTGAGTTCCGTTGAAGCATTGCACGTTCGACTGCTCGGACCTCTTCATTGCGTGCACCGGTTAGTGGTGCCAACTCCCGCACAATCTCATCGCCAATTGCCGCAATATTTTCAGCTTTGACTTGATGCTCGAGCATTAACTTTGAAAGTCCCAATAGATCTTTAATAACTGTGCTCACAGCGCTTTGGTTTCGATACGTATCATCGGACCAGTTACGCACAACATCGGAGGCAATCTGCCAAAGCGCTGCCTCGCCTAATGGTTCGGCATCGGCATCGATTCCATATCTAATCGCATGTTCGCTGAGAAGTTTGCCTGCATAGGAGTGATAAGTTGTCACCGAAGTTACCGATGATGTAATGTGATTGAACTCAGGCAACGTTGCAAGTTGGCGTATCCGTTTGCGTATTCGTACCGATAGTTCTCCAGCAGCTTTTCGTGTAAAAGTTAAACCTAAAATCTGATCGGGTTTTACAAAACCATTAGCAACTAAGTAGAGAACGCGATTGCTCATTGTCTCCGTTTTGCCTGAGCCAGCCCCAGCAATTACAACGGATGGCTCAAGATCGCTACTAATAATCGCCGATTGATACTTAGTGATTGGGGATATCGTTGCGCCAAACTTAGGATGTGCCTGAAGTTTGGCAATGATCTCCTCTGGTGAGTATTTAGCATTCAAGCTCATGAAATCACCGTCCGACCATCGCTTTGGACCGGGCAGGACTTACGCACAGGGCAGCCTTTACAGCGCTTATTGACCGTTGCAAAGAAGGTAGCAGCGCCCACACCTTCGCCGATTTCATTGAGTTTATTTTTAATCTCATCGACTTCAATACCATGTTGAGATCGAATTGTTGCTCCCACAGTGCTTGTACCTAAATAAACAAGCTCGGCACCTGCACTGACATTGCCTTGAGTAAATCCACCTTCTGCGATTCCGAGTTGGTAACTAGCTAACTGAAGATTCTCTTTTGCATCTTTAACACTAATTGCACTGCCACCTGTTTTGAAGTCAACAATAAATAATGAGCCATCGGCTTCGACTTCTAATCGGTCAACACTTCCTACAATTCGAGCACGACCCAATTTCACATCAAAGCGCATTTCAGCATCGACTACTGTGCGAGTAGTGTTGACATGGTAGTCAACGAATTTTTCGAGCATCGTAACCGCGTTTTCTAAATGGGAAGCACTCACCCATCCAGAATCTGGATCGATAAGTTTCCATGAGCTTTGTAGAGTCGCAATTAATTCTTCTTTAGTCGTACTTGGCGCTTGAACCATTTTTGCGGCAAATGCGTGAATCGCAGAGCCCAGAACTTGGGCTGTGCTATCTCCATCAACGCCGCCACTGTTTTGTAAAAACCACTTGACTCCGCACTCTTCAAAAGATTCAGCGCCACTGGGCGATACAACAACTTCTTTGTCGGCATCAATAACTGGTGCATCGGTACTCAAAGGCAGTGACCCAATCCACGATTGAGGATCGGCTAGATAAACTCCATTTTCGCTCATAGCTTTAAGTATCGCTGCAGCAGTATGTGCATTTTCGCCATGTAATTGACTTCGAAGTTCTGCAACCAGCGCAGGCACAGTTATTGGGCGGGGAACTTCGGTTATGACTGGCTCATCGAGATCGTTTGTATTGACCAAAACCTCGATCGCCTCAAAGAACTGTGAGGGCTCTTCATCATCGCGTTGCACTGCAGTGATGAAAAGTGAGCCTTTGGCGCGGGTTAGAGCGACATGGAACAAGCGCTCTTCGTCTTGCATAAGTCCATTAGCCGCGATGATATCTAACTGATCACGTGGAGTATCGGGGTTGCGTTGGCGTTCAACTAACCGCTCGGCACCTAATAACGATGAGCGCTGCTTTAAATTAGGCCATGTTCCTTCTTGAAGCCCCGCTATCGCAACTACATCCCACTCACGTCCTTTCGCACTATGTACAGTGAGAATCTCTACAAAATCCGGGCGTACACCCTTGGCGGTAATAACATCGCCTGCAATATCCTCGGTTGCAATTTCGGCGATAAAGGCGGCTGGACCCGATG
This sequence comes from Candidatus Planktophila sp., assembly GCA_030649935.1. Classification (GTDB taxonomy): domain Bacteria; phylum Actinomycetota; class Actinomycetes; order Nanopelagicales; family Nanopelagicaceae; genus Planktophila. The sequence goes on along the minus strand of JAUSFN010000001.1, from coordinate 6,393 downwards.
ATGGAAAACGCTCTGAGTATCTGGCAGCGGATTCAAATAACTGCATCATGGCATCTAAGTCGCGATCGGCGGCGGCACCCCGAACTCCGGGTCGAAGTGATTGAGTACGCCAAGCATCGCTAAGTTTTTGACCATCACTTGTCATGGCGTTATCCCAAATCGCCCACAACAAATCATCGGCCAGGGCGGATTTATTTCGAGCAGCGGCACGGGTTTTTTCTAATAACGTATGAACACGAATAACTGAATCCGCGCCTTCTATAAAAATTTCACCTTTATCGATTGCATCGAGTAACAACTGTGTCCCCGAGCGTTCATCTCCATCGGCACGCGCGGCAATTAGGGCGCGACGAATTCGACGAAGTGAGATTGAATCTGCCCCGCCGAACTCGCTCATCAGTAATCGCTCGGCGGTATCTAAGTTCATTGGCTGCGCTTTAATTGCAACGCGGGCTAATAAGAGAAATGGTGCGATGGCGGGATTTCCAGCCAAAGCTTGCAGTTCACTTGCTACAGGAATTCCAACATATGAAAATGCTCGTCGAAGCGCAGAGGCCGTGAGCCCAGGGTTACGCAGAATAACTGCCATATCGCTGTAAGAAATTCCTTCGCGCAGATGTGCGCTACGAAATTGATGGGCGATAAATGCCGCCTCTTCAGCCCCTGATCTAAAGCGGTGCACCGCCACTGCACCTGAATTTTCATTACCACAGCTGCGTTTTCGGGTGATATGGGAGCCGGGCATTTCTAGTGCAAATTCGAGACCGACACTGAAGATTTCTTGGGCGCTACGGTAAACCGTTGATAAAACAATTTCCTTAGCGCGATAAGGATCTAACGCCGCAGATAAGCCATCGGGATCGGCGCCACGAAAGCGTCCGACGGCGCTATCGGCATCAGTACAGATAATTACATCTGCGCCAACTAGCGTTGCAAGTAAAGCTCGCTGGGCTGGATCACTCTCTTGAAACTCATCGACCATAATGGTGGTGAAACGCGCACGTAATTTTGCTAACACGTCGGGGTTATTGTGTAAATGCAGCGTTGCCCTTGAAACAAGCTCCGAAGGATCGATTCGCATCTTTGCATCAATTGCACTAATTTCTCGCATCACCATCGAATTCAAATATCGCTGCCAGAACTTTGATGCAGCAAACCAATATTTTTCGCCCTTTGATATTCCGAGTTTTTCTAACTGTGCAGGACCAATCCCTCGCTCTGATGCGCGCAGAATTAAATCGCGAAGTTCGCGCGCAAATCCATTTGTTGTAAGGGCCGCATGTAAATCCTCTGGCCACTCTCTATAGCCATCCTCGATGTCGCCTTTTAGCAACTCCTTTATATAACTTTCTTGTTCAGGACCACTCAATAAAATCGGTTCAGGATCGCTCTTTTCAGCCTTCATCTTTAAAATTGAAAAGGCTAACGAATGAAATGTTCGGGCTAAGGGTTCGAACATTGTCTTTGTTGTTCGAAGAGCAATCGAATCGCGAAGTTCGGAGGCACGCTCTCGCCCAAAAGTCAGCAGCAAAATTGAATCCGGGTTTTGTCCATCATTTGTTCGTGCGAGCGCAGCTTCAATTAATACCGTTGTCTTGCCCGTGCCCGGCCCACCCTGCACAACCAATGGTGACCCGCGATGAGTAACCGCGCCGCTTTGTTCCAATGAAAGTTTCAACTCAGCGCTTTTCTTGGCATGTCGCACCAGGTTAAATTTCGGTGTACTCACGGTCGCTATTCAATCGTATGTAGCTGACATTTTGGGATTTCTTTTAAAGCATGATTTGAGGACTCCTAATGAGGAAAATCACCTAATCAATGCTCCTTTGAGAATTATTGCACTTGTTTAAAACTGTGTCCGCATTTATCGCACTCCGTCTTACCTACCTTGACCTTGCGTCCACAACTTGGGCATTCTCGACCCTTCTTATTGGTGACAAGAAAAATTACAAGCAAAATAATGTCGACCATTACCCACAAGAATAGAATAAATATTGTGCCAAGACCGGCACCGATAGCAGTTCCTGCTTCACAAGCAGAAAGTTCATCTCCCGACATTCCTGTGCAACTATCATTGACGGCACCTCCAACTCCGCCGATAATCCACCAGGCAAACAAGATATTCGTAATGATAATTACCCACGATAGCGGTCTTAGTTTTCGCATTGTTTCTCCCTAGTTGGTTAGTTGGTTTAAAATTCCGTATCTACTTGAAAGCTATATTTAAAAGTACCTGATGGCAAAGAACCAGTGCCAATAAATTGAACTGTTACCGTTTCCCCAGGGTTAACATTCTGTGCCGAACCCACCATAGTCGTATAAATAGACTTGCCATCCGAATTGAAAATAGTAATTGTCATTAAAGCATTTTTTACCTTTGCAGAGGTATTTTTAACTCTTCCCGATGCGCTTGTCAATCCAAAATCATCGGAAAAAGTAACACTTTCTAAGTTGAATGATTTGCTTTGTATTCCGGTAGAAGCTTTGATGGTTGGCACTGTCGATTTCTTTTTCCACACAACTTTTCCAGATATTTTTGTGCAGATAAAGTTAATTCCATTTTGTTTAAAACTTGCACCTGCAGGTGAGCATTTACTTCCATCCTTTATTGCAGCGTTTGCAAGTTGCAAAGGTGAAACTGCTGAAATCAACAAAAAAATTACGATCAGAGATAGACGTTTCATTTAAATCCTCTCTTTGATTGCTTGACTTTAATCCTTAAAAATTCCTGAGTCTAGAGGGGTTGGAAACCTCATAGAAGAATTCCTTTGAATCAATTCCGTAATAGCTGTAACCGTTAAAACGTAATTAATTCCGAAATCTTTCGATTCACGGTGGTTATCTTGCCCGACCAATATGACAGAACCTCTCTCTCCGCCCTAGATGCAGTCACCTGTGGTACCACTCTGGTACCATTGTGCCATGGCTATGAACTTACGACTTACCCCCGAACAAACCGCTGGTTTGCGCGCTGCAGCTGAACAAGATGGCATTTCAATGCAGGAAGCTGCACTTGCAGCCGTTAATGCATATATCGCCCGCCGCCCACAACGTCTGGCCGATGCAATTGCCCGAGTATCAGTTGAGGATGCCGAACTTCTCGACCGCCTGTCTAAATGAGCGACCCTATTGATTACTTAGATTTACATGACCTAATTGAAATTGGAAAATCGTTGATTGGTGATTTTCGAATTCGGGACGAAGGTCTCCTTGAATCTGCGGCGATGCGGCCACAGACCACCATTTATGGCGAAGATGCTTATCCTACTTTTGAGGAAAAAGTAGCTTCTCTCATTCACTCTCTTGCCCGAAACCATGCATTAATAGATGGAAACAAGAGAATCGCCTGGTCTTCTGGCCGTATCTTCTGCCTCATGAACGGCAGAGATCTATCTATGCCGATTGATACGGCCGAAAAGATGATTCTCGACATAGCAAAAGGCGACATGGATGTTGCCGGTATTGCAACGATTTTAAAGAAAGCGATTAAGTAAAAACTTAAACGTTTTGGTTAGCCTTCTTGGCGCGTGAAGTTGTGCGGGCGCGCTCGTCGCCATCAAGGACAACCTTACGGATTCGAACAACGGCCGGCGTAACTTCAACGCACTCATCTTCGCGGCAGAACTCCAACGCACCTTCCATGTTGAGCTTCTTAGGCGGAATTAAACGCTCTGATTCATCGGTGCCTGATGCTCGCATGTTAGTAAGTTTCTTTTCGCGAACACAGTTAACATCCATATCTTCGCTTCGCGAGTTTTCGCCAATAACCATTCCTTCGTACACCTCATCGCCGGGTTCAACGAAGATGCTTCCGCGATCTTGAGTACCGTACAACGCATACGATGTAACAACTCCCATACGATCTGATACGAGCGAACCAGTTCCGCGTGTGCGGATATCGCCGTGCCAAGCTTCATAACCATCAAAGACGTGGTGCAATAAACCGGTTCCGCGAGTTTCAGTTAAGAACTCAGTGCGGAAACCAATAAGTCCACGAGATGGAACGCGATAATCAAGACGAACCCAACCAGTGCCGTGGTTAACCATTTGTTCCATGCGGCCCTTGCGAAGCGCCATTAACTGAGTTAGAACACCAAGGTATTCTTCAGGTGCATCAATTGTTAAACGCTCCATCGGTTCATGTACTTTGCCATCAACCTTTTTAATAACAACCTGTGGCTTACCAACGGTCAATTCAAAGCCTTCGCGCTTCATGATTTCAACAAGGACTGCAAGCTGAAGTTCCCCACGTCCCTGAACTTCCCAAGTATCTGGGCGCTCCGTAGTCAATACACGCAATGAAACGTTACCAACGAGCTCGGCATCAAGGCGGCTCTTAACTTGGCGCGCAGTAAGCAGTTTCCCACTTTTGCCAGCCAATGGAGAAGTATTAATACCGATTGTCATCGAAATCGATGGCTCATCAACGATGATTAACGGAAGCGCATGTGGATTTTCATTGTCTGCCAATGTTTCGCCAAGAGTAATAGTTTCAATTCCTGCTACAGCGATAATGTCGCCAGGGTGAGCCTCAAGCGTTGGTACACGTTCAAGAGCTTCAGTAATGAGGAGCTCTGAAATCTTTACGCGCTCCATGGTGCCATCGGTCTTAATCCATGTAACGTTCTGCCCTTTTTTAATAACACCTTCGCGAACACGACATAGAGCTAGGCGACCAAGGAATGGTGATGAGTCAAGGTTAGTAACATGTGCTTGCAGCGGTGCGCCTTCGTGATACATAGGCGCTGGAATTGCAGAAAAGATTGTGTCGAATAAAACATCGAGGTTTTCCTCCTCTGGCATTCCACCATCGGCAGGACGCGTCAATGATGCACGCCCAGCTTTTGCCGATGCATACACAACTGGAAATTCAATCTGCGATTCATTGGCATCTAAATCTAAAAATAGTTCGTACGTCTCATCGACAACTTCAGCGATTCGTGAATCGTGGCGGTCGACTTTATTAATGAGCAAAATAACTGGAAGGTTCTTTTCCAACGCTTTTCTTAAAACAAAGCGGGTCTGTGGCAAGGGACCTTCAGAAGCATCTACTAACAAGATAACGCCATCAACCATTTCAAGTCCGCGTTCAACTTCGCCACCGAAATCGGCGTGGCCCGGAGTGTCAATAATGTTAACAATCGTGTCACCGCGCTTAACTGCGGTGTTTTTAGCAAGAATCGTAATTCCCTTTTCGCGCTCTAGATCCATTGAATCCATCATGCGCTCTTGACCTTCGCCCTGCTTCTTATAGGCCGCGAATGCACCTGACTGCCAGAGCATCGCATCTACGAGAGTCGTTTTACCGTGATCTACGTGGGCAATAATCGCCACGTTACGAAGGTTCTCGCGCTTTTTTATTGGCAGGTCTTTGAGGTGTGCTTGGGTCTTTGCCACGAAAACTACTTTCCTTAGGAAGCCAGCCACTAGAAGGCCTTGCCTCTATCCAACGATTTAGGTGTTACTGAGGCCAATCCATCGGCCGCACGTGGATATTCTACCTTTGAGAGCAGATATGGCGAAATCACAGCGATTTTCAGGTCGAAAAAACCACGTGGTTTCGTATCGGCAGACCCGCACTTATTTTGGGATGGTCAAAATCAAGCTCTGGTCTGGCTATAAGTCCAATCTTCTTCATTACATTTATTGAAGGGGTATTTATTCTCGCCGTATAAGAATATATCTGGTCAATTTTCAAGTTTTCTTGAGCGAATTTTAGAACTTCACGAGCCCCTTCGGTCGCATACCCTCTGCCCCAAAATGCCTTATCCAATCTCCAGCCGATCTCTATGCAAGGGGTAAATGAAATCCCCTCGAGGGACCGATCTGAAAGCCCAATGAATCCCATGAAATTCTCGCTCTCTTTTTCCTCTACTGCCCAAAGTCCGAATTCGTGAAGCTCCAGGAAGATCTTATTTCTTTCAAAAGATATTTCACTCTCCTCTTTAGTGTCAGTTCGAACAAAATATTTTAAAGTGACTGGATCTGAATTCATTTCTATCCAACGCGGCAAATCCTCCACTTGCCAGTTGCGCAACCTCAGACGAGTTGTATTGAGCTCTTGAGCCATAACTCTTAGGTTAGCACTCAACTATTCATAGGTCATAAGTGATTTGAAATCGAACTTTTAATGAACTCTCTAGCGCGAGAAATCTTCTAGCTGCGGTTACCCTCTAACTCTTAATCACTGGGTTGGGACAAGTGAATTTGCTCTCCATTAAATAACTGCTGATCAGGTAAACCCTTTAGGATATTGAATCATCGGGAACGTGAAGTAAGAGCTTGGCGGCGCTCTCTGGAATCCACTTAAAGAATTTGTTGAAGTGCGGAATAACACGGATTTCTGGAAGCAAATTTAATCCAACCGTTGGCGAGCTTTTCAGTACTCGAAAG
>JAUSFN010000038.1 GCA_030649935.1 Candidatus Planktophila sp. | reverse complement strand
CCTTAAATTGATTACTTCCTAACGCCGCGACTATAAGCAGTACAACATCGGCGCCATGGGCTCGTGCCTCAAAAAATTGATACTCATCGATCATAAAGTCTTTTCGCAAAATGGGAATATCTACTCTGGATCGCACGGCGACTAGATCTTCGAGTGATCCACCAAAGCGGCGACGTTCAGTAAGTACGCTAACCATTGTTGCTCCAGCGCTCGCATACTTCTCAGCTAAAGTTGCAGGATCTAGAATCGATGCAAGCCGACCCTTACTTGGAGAAGAGCGCTTTACTTCAGCGATCAAAGAGATTTCATTTTTCAAGAGCGTGGCGAGCGGGTCGCGAACTTTCGGCGCGCTATCTAACGCCTCGGAAATTTGCGCCATTGATACTCGGCGAGATGCTAAATCTTCGCGTACGCCCTCAATAATTGAATCAAGAACGCTCATATATTTCTCTCTTCACTAGTCTCTTCACTTGGATCAACTCCCTTATCAAGGGCCTTCCAAGGATCTTGAGTGCGCGGAGCTCTTTCATATCTAGATGAAATTCGAAATTTCTTTCCAATTAAAATAGTAATCGTATAAACAATAACGATACTTAGCCCAATTGCTAAAGATTGTTCCACTAGTTATCACGTAATCTATTTGCGGAATCTATCGCTCTTAGAACTGCAGCCGCCTTGTTATAGCATTCGAGATTTTCAGATTCAGGATCCGAATCTGCAACAACTCCTGCTCCAGCCTGTACATAAGCTGTCCCATTGTGAATCAGTGCGGTACGAATCGCAATGCAGGTATCTATATTTCCAGTGAAATCTAAATATCCAATTATTCCTCCGTAAAGTCCTCTACGCGTTGGCTCTAATCTTTCGATGATTTCCATGGCGCGCGGTTTTGGTGCTCCAGAGAGAGTTCCTGCCGGAAAGACTGAAAATAAGGCGTCTACGGCCGTTGATTTCGAATCTAAAACGCCCGTAACCGTTGAAACAATATGCATAACATGTGAATAACGCTCAATGTGCATGAAGTCAATAACTTCAACGGTACCGGGCTGACAAACACGGCCAAGATCATTTCTTCCTAAATCTACCAACATTAAGTGCTCTGCACGCTCTTTAGGGTCAGCAAGTAGCTCTTCAGCTAAACGGTGATCTTCTTCAGGTGAGGCCGAACGTTTGCGAGTTCCTGCTATCGGATGGATCATCGCATCACGTCCATTTACCTTTATAAGCGCTTCGGGGCTCGATCCAACTACATCGATTCCATCGGTAAATCGGAATAGATACATATATGGACTTGGATTGTTCAATCGCAACATGCGATACACATCTAAAGCATCTGCCCTGCACTCAATCGAGAAACGTTGTGAGAGAACAATCTGAAATGCCTCCCCCGCCGCAATCTCTTCCTTAGCTTCTAAAATCTTTGATTTAAAATCCTCTGGCTCAATAGTTGAGGCAAAGTGTGGTTGCGCGTGGATTTCAATTTTCGCCACATCACCAGCTAAAGCCGTTGCCAAATCGTGCTGCATTCGATCTAAACGTTCGTTGCAGGCCGCAAAGGCTTCATCAATACGCGCATCGCTGCCATCCCAATTAATCGCATTTGCAATCAAGGTAATCGTTCCATCACTGTGATCAAGAACTGCTAAATCACTGGTTAACATAAAACTCAGTTCCGGCAATGGAAGATCCTTGCGTGAAAGATTTGGAAGTTTTTCAAGCCTACGTACGACGTCATATGCCATAAATCCAACAAGACCTCCAGTTAAAGGGGGCAAACCTTCAATTTTTGGTGACTTTAAGTGTGCAGTCGTTAAACGCAGCGCTTCTAGTGGATCGATTCCGGAGGGAGCTCCCGCTGGCGGACTGCCCTGCCAATAGGCCAAACCATCTGATTCGCTTAAAACAGCTTCGCTACGTACACCGATGAATGAGTAACGTGACCAGGCTCCTCCATGTTCGGCTGACTCCAATAGAAAAGTATTGGGTGCATCTTTTGCTAGCTTTCGATATATACCGAGTGGCGTTTCGCCATCGGCTAATAGCCGGCGTGATACGGGAATTACATTTGATTCTTTTGCATAAGCTCGAAACTCTTCTAGATTCACTGTAAACTCAAATCAAGTGGAGTATGAAAACATGTTGCATTACCCGTATGACAGGCCACCCCAGTTTGAGTAACTTTTATGAGAAGTGCGTCACCATCGCAATCGAGAGAGAGTGAATGAACCTCTTGAAAATTTCCCGAAGTAGCACCTTTTACCCACAACTCTTTCCTACTGCGACTCCAGAAAGTTGCCATACCACTCTCTAATGTGATTGCCAATGACTCACGGTTCATATAGGCCAGCATGAGAATCTCATTGCTTAAAAAATCTTGAACTATCGTTGGAATAAGCGCCGATGGATCCTTAAGTAGTGCTTCAATCGCTGGATCTAATACCGTCATGAGGTAATTCTGCCTTACAAAACCTGGACGGTGCGTACGGAATAATTCTGCGATGCCAGATAAGACTTGACATCCCTAATTCGATGGCTGCCAAAGTGAAAAACACTCGCCGCAAGCAGCGCATCGGCCCCTGCATTTAAGGCAGCGGCAAAGTCTTCGAGTGCACCTGCTCCGCCACTTGCAATCAATGGAACCTTGGATACTGCACGGACTGCAGTAATCATCCCAATGTCATAACCCGCCCTCGTGCCATCAGCGTCCATCGAGTTAAGTAGAATTTCACCAACTCCAAGGGCGCACGCCTTTTCAACCCATGCAAGAGCATCAATATCGGTGCCTTCTCGGCCGCCATGTGTAGTAACCTCAAAACCAGATTCTGTCCGAGCTCTTCGGGCATCTACAGATAAAACCAATACTTGCGAACCAAATCGATCTGCAATTTCAGCAATGAGTTCGGGTCTTGCTATCGCGGAAGTGTTAATTGATATCTTGTCCGCACCCGCACGTAAAAGTCGATTCACATCGTCTACGGATCGGACTCCGCCTCCAACGGTAAGAGGGATAAAGCTCTGCTCTGCAGTTCGTCGAACAATTTCTAAAGTTGTTTCTCGCCCTGCGCTACTTGCTGAGATGTCTAAAAAAGTTAGCTCGTCGGCACCTTCGGCGTAATATAGGGCCGCCAATTCAACTGGATCTCCGGCATCGATGAGATTTGTAAAATTAACTCCCTTTACGACACGTCCATCAGTAACATCTAGGCAGGGAATAATTCGAATTGAGAGCGTCACGAACCTGCAACCTCTAGAGCCTCTTGTACAGTGAAAGCACCTGCATATAAAGCTTTGCCAACTATCGCTCCCTCTACTCCAAGAGAGGCCAAAGTTGCTAGTTCGGCGATGTCACCAAGGTTTGAGATTCCACCACTTGCAATAATCGGTCTGGACGTTGCCGCGCATACCGACTTCAGCAATTCAATATTTGGTCCAGTCAGAGTTCCATCCTTTGTAACATCGGTTACTACATAGCGCGCGCAACCATCCCCATCTAAGCGGGCAATAGTTTCAAATAAATCTCCTCCCTCGCTCGTCCATCCACGCGCGGCTAACATGTGCCCCCGAACATCTAGCCCAACTGCAATTAAATCTCCAAACCTAGAGATAACACTAGCCGTCCAATTGGGGTTCTCGAGGGCTGCAGTGCCCAAATTAATTCGAGCACATCCCGTAGCAATTGCGCGCGCAAGTGATTCTTCATCTCGAATTCCACCTGATAGTTCAACTTTAATATCAAGTCTTCCTACAACCTGCGCCAAAAGAAGTGAGTTTTCGCCTCGACCGAAAGCAGCATCTAAATCAACTAAATGGATCCACTCTGCACCGGCTTTTTGAAAATCAAGTGCTACTTCTAGGGGTGCACCATAAATGCTTTCACGTGCTAACTCCCCTTGAACTAATCGAACTGCACGACCATCCTTAACATCTACAGCTGGCAGGAGCTCCAAGCGCTTCATAAAGATTTACTCCAGTTCTTAATAAGAGCCAGCCCAACGTCGCCCGATTTTTCAGGATGAAACTGCGTTGCGCTCATATATCCATCTTCTACTGCAGATAAAAATCTCTCTCCATACGTAGTCCATGTCTGCATCTCTCCAACCGGGGTTTTCGCAGCAAATGAGTGAACAAAATAAAAAGACTCATTGGAAATTCCCGAAAAGAGAAGTGAGGCAGTTGGGGGTTCAACGGTGTTCCAGCCCATATGTGGAAGAAGTGGTGAAGAGAGCTCGGATACAGTTCCCGGCCAAATTCCAACACCTAGATGTGGTTGAGTTTGGGAATGTTCAGCCCCAGCTGCAAAAAGTATCTGCATACCAATACAGATTCCAAGAGTTGGTCGTTCATTTTTTACTCGCGAATTAATTATGCTTGCACCATCAATGGCGTTCAAACCTTTCATACATGCGGCAAATGCACCTACGCCCGGGACTACTAAGCCATCTGCCTCTCTTGCAATTCGAGCATCGGAGGTAACAAGAACTTCATGTCCACTTGTTGCAAATGCACGCTCTGCAGATCGCAAGTTACCTGATCCATAGTCAAGAATTGCGATCAAAGAGAGCCCTTCGTCGAGGGAATCCCCGCGACGCGACCATCGAGTGAGACGGCATCTCTTAAGGCTCGAGCTACCGCTTTAAATTGAGCCTCGAAAACATGATGAGCATTACGGCCCTCAAGGACTCGAATGTGCAGGGCAATATGTGCCTCTGCAACAATTGACTCCCAAATATGCTTGCCCAATGTTGTATCAAAAGTTCCAATGAGTTCAACAATCTCTGGTTGACGATGTACTAAGTATGGGCGTCCCGACAAATCAACGGCAGCTTGAACCAGAACTTCATCCAGTGGAACCATTGAGTCACCAAAGCGTCGAATACCTGCTTTGTCGCCGAGTGCAGTTCGCAGGGCTTCTCCAAATGCAAGGGATGTATCTTCAACACTGTGATGTGAATCGACATCGATATCTCCAGTTGTTTTTACCGTCAAGTCAAAACCAGAGTGCTTGCCTAACTGCGACATCATATGATCGAAGAATAGGACGCCGGTAGAAACGTCAATGGTGCCCTGCCCATCTAGATTAAGTTCTACTAAAACATGAGACTCTTTAGTCTCTCGTTCAATTCGTGCAGTTCGCATGGTCCACTCACTTTCTACAGAAGTTCGGATAGGGCCTCAATAAATGCTTTGTTTTCGGCATCATTGCCGACCGTCACTCGAAGATAGGAGGATAATCCCACATCTCTAATGAGAACTCCTTTTTCGAGGAGTTGAGTCCACAATTGAGCTGAGCTCGCTTCAAATCCAGTAAAAAGGATGAAATTTGCCGCACTTGGCAGTGTTCGTAAACCTAATGCGTGCAAGGATGCCACTAGATCTTCGCGTGCACTAATTAATTCAGCAACATTGCCCAGTGACTCGACGCGAAAATCCAGCGCCACATTGGCCGCTGCCTGGGTAAGTGCGCTTAAGTGATACGGCAATCTCACGAGCAACATGGCATTAATTACTGCCGGATTTGCTATCAGATAACCAACTCGGACTCCAGCGAAAGCAAAAGCCTTACTCATCGTGCGAATTACAACTACGTGTGGATACTGTTCAATTAAATTGACTGCAGATCTTTCACTTGAAAATTCAGCATAGGCCTCATCGACAACCAATAACCCCCCATTCTCACCGACAACAACGGCAAGGGCTTCAATTTCGCGTAATGCAACAGCTTCACCCGTAGGATTATTTGGCGTTGTAATAAAGGTCAAATTTGGTTTATTGAGAGCAACATCGTGAATTGCGAAATCTATGTTGAACGAGAAATCGTGATTTCGTTTTCCATCAATCCATTGTGTATCTGAAACTTTGGAAATTAGCGGGTGCATGGAATAGGACGGTGTAAAACCAAGGGCAGAAGAGGCTCCGAAAGCCAAAAAAAGAGATTGAATAATCTCATTACTTCCATTTGCTGCCCAAATATTGTTTATCGTAAACTGCGTTCTATTCTCCTCATTTATGTAAGATGCAAGAGCGGTGCGAACTTCAATCGCATCACGATCTGGATAACGATTGAGTGAACTACTCGCCTCTGCAACTGCAGCTGTAATTGCCTGCTGCAATGCAATTGACGGTGCATATGGATTCTCATTCGTATTCAGTGATGCCTGAGCAGGAAGTTGAGGCGCTCCATATGGAGATAAAGGCTTTAAATCACTGCGAAGTGGAAGCCAAGCAGGCCACATCATGAAAGGCTTTCTAACCTGGCAGTCATTGCCTGCCCATGGGCCGGTAAATCTTCTGCAGCCGCTAAGGTAACAACAGTTGGAAGAATTTCAAGGAAAGCTCTCTCCCCGTATTCAATAATATGCACTCCTCGTAAGAAAGTCTGAACTGAAAGTCCACTTGAATGACATGCACAACCGCCAGTTGGAAGTACATGGTTAGAGCCGGCCGAGTAGTCCCCAAGAGAAACGGGAGAATAGCGGCCAACAAAAACCGCACCTGCATTTCTAATTGTGGTGGAAACATCTCGAGCATTCACAGTGTGAATCTCTAGATGTTCTGCAGCATAGGCGTTGACTACATCTATTCCCTGTTCAATAGAATCAACCAGTACAATTGCCGATTGAATACCGGCAAGTGCTTCACGTATTCGATCCGCGTGTTTTGTAGTTGCCACACGAACTTTCAATTCGAGAGCTACCGCTTCGGCTAAATCAGAACTATCTGTAACTAGAATCGCAGCGGCGATGACATCATGTTCTGCTTGACTTATTAAATCGGCGGCGACATCGGCAGGTATCGCACTTTTATCTGCAATAATTGCGATTTCAGTTGGTCCAGCCTCAGAATCAATCCCAATAACACCTCGTAATGCTCGTTTTGCTGCCGCCACATAAATGTTGCCTGGACCGGTTACAAGATCGCACTTTTCGCAAACTCCCTCCATGCCATATGCAAAGAGAGCAATAGCTTGCGCTCCACCCACTGCATACACTTCAGTTACACCAAGAAGGGCGCAGGTGGCCAAAATAGTTGGATGCGGAAGACCACCAAACTCTTTCTGCGGAGGTGATGCGACGGCAATTGATGGCACTTGAGCAATTTGAGCGGGAATTACATTCATCATTACACTGCTTGGATAAACTGCGCGGCCCCCAGGAACATATAGCCCAACACGATCAACTGGGATCCATTTTTGGGTGACCTCTCCCCCATCAACTACGACTGTTTTCTTTTCACTTCTCACTTGATCTTTATGCACCGTCTTCACTCGAGCAATTGAACGCTCAAGGGCAGAACGTACCTCTGGATCAAGTGCCTTTAACGCTGCATCTAATGCGCTCTGCGGAACACGAATACTTGGTGGAACCACTCCATCGAACTCTTCGGCTAATTTAATTAAATCGCCTTCACTACCGAATTTAACGCGTTCAAGAATCGGTGCGATTAATCGCATTGCTTCGGCAATATTTAAATCTGCGCGGGGCAGTTCACTTTGATAGCCGGCCTTTGTCAGAGCTCGGCCTCTAAAATCCACAAGGCGAATCATCGTCTAATTATAATAGGCAAGTAGATCATCTTGGAGAGAAGTTATTTGTTGCGGCTTAGACCAGGCAGTTTGGTCCTAAAATCGATTTCAAATCTGCGCTCAAACTTGGCGATGCAGTAACAAGGGCATCAATCTTCATAAATGTATCAACCCCATTCTCATTGAGATGGAGATGAACTTCGCGCTTTCCAGGATGAGAACGCAAAATCTCTTTAATTCGCTCGACAACTGGTGGAGTACATTGTGACATAGGGAGTGAAATTACTAACGGACCGAGCGGGGCAGTAGAAATATCTGGTATCACCATTTCTAAAGCAGTAAAACGGAGAGCATCATCGCGACGATCAACACGGCCACGAATTGTAACAATTCGATCCTCAATCAACGACATGGAGTACTGGTTATATGTCTTTGCAAAGAACAAAACCTCTAGTGAACCCTCAAGATCTTCAATCGTAACTACAGCCCAAGATGCTCCCTGTCTAGAAACTTTTCTAGTAACACTTGTTATTAATCCGCCAATTGTGACTATGGATTCACTTTGTGCTCCTTCATCTACAAGTTCGCTGATAGTCATATCGGTACTAGAGCGCAAAATATGTTCAACGCCTAACAGTGGATGGTCCGAGACATAGAGACCAAGCATTTCGCGCTCATAGCTCAGGAGCATTGTTTTATCCCACTCTCCTTTTGGAATTTCCAGATCTAAAGATTCGACATGGCTAATATTTTCTCCACCAAATAAATCAAACTGACCAATCGCTTCAGCCCGTTTTGCTTCGATTACCGAATCGATGGCTTCAAGATAAACCGCCATTAAACCCTTTCTGGTTACTCCCATCGAGCCAAATGCTCCAGCTTTGATGAGAGATTCGATAGTTTTCTTATTGCACACTTGCGCATCAACCTTGCCGAGGAAATCACCAAATGAAGTAAATCGCCCTTTTGACTCGCGTGCAGTCTTAATAGAATGAACAACTCCCTCACCCACATTACGTATTGCAGCCAAGCCAAATCTAATGTCACTTCCACGTGGCGTGTATTCAGCATCGGACTCATTTATATCTGGTTCCAGAACTTTGATTCCCATGCGGCGACATTCGCTCAGATAAAGCGCTGATTTATCTTTATCATCGCGCACACTTGTTAGAAGCGCTGCCATATATTCAGTTGGGTAGTTAGCTTTTAAGTAACCTGTCCAATATGACACAACCCCGTACCCTGCTGAGTGCGCACGATTAAATGCATAGTCAGAGAAGGGAATCAATACATCCCATAACCGGTTGATTGCTGTAGTTGAATATCCATTTTTTCTCATGCCAGCTTCAAAGGGAACATACTCTTTATCCAGAATATTTTTATCTTTCTTGCCCATAGCTTTTCTCAGTAAATCTGCGCGGCCTAACGAGAATCCAGCTACTTTCTGAGCTATTGCCATCACCTGTTCTTGATAGACGATAAGGCCATATGTATCTCCAAGAATCTCTGAAAGTGCATCTACGAGTTCTGGATGAATCGGTTCAACAGGCTTACGAGAATTCTTTCTATCGGCGTAGTTATTATGTGCATTTTCTCCCATTGGTCCTGGACGATACAGAGCAATAACCGCTGAAATATCTTGAAAAGAATCGGGAGACATTGAACGAAGTAGAGCGCGCATTGGCCCACCATCGAGTTGGAAAACACCTAATGTGTCACCTCGCGACAAAAGTTCATATGTTTTTTTATCATCAAGAGTTAAATCCTCAAGAACGACTTTAATTCCTTGATTTGTTTTTATATTTATCAAGGTGTCATCTAGGACTGAGAGATTTCGAAGTCCCAGGAAGTCCATTTTAAGAAGTCCCGTCGCCTCGCACGCTCCCATGTCGAACTGTGTAATAATTGCGCCATCGGCCTCGCGTCGATGGATTGGAATCACATCTAGTAGCGGTTCCCGTGAAAGAATTACACCCGCTGCATGAACTCCCCACTGGCGCTTCAAGCCCTCTAGGCCACGTGCAGTGTCTACTACACGTTTTGAGTCGGAATCAGATTCATACAGAGTTCGAAACTCCCCGGCTTCTCCGTAACGATCATTCTTTGGATCAAAAACTCCACTAAGAGAAATGTCTTTACCCATTACCGATGGTGGAAGAGCTTTAGTAAGTTTTTCTCCAACAACATATGGATAGCCGAGCACGCGAGTTGAATCCTTTATCGCTTGCTTCGATTTAATGGTTCCATATGTAATTATCTGAGCAACTCGATCTTCGCCGTATTTTGTAGTGGCATAACGAATCATTTCGCTACGTCGACGCTCATCAAAGTCCAAATCAATATCTGGCATCGAGATTCTCTCTGGATTTAAAAAGCGTTCAAAGAGGAGTCCATGTTCGAGAGGATCTAGACCCGTAATTCCAAGTGCATACGCAACAAGCGAACCGGGAGCAGAACCTCGGCCAGGGCCCACCCGAATTCCAACTTTTTTTGCATGAGCAACTAAATCAGCAACTACGAGAAAATATCCCGGAAAACCCATCTTCTCCATGACCCCAAGTTCATAGTTCAAGCGAGCGTGGTGCTCAGGCGTTACTCGCTCGCCCATTCGCACAATAAGGCCAAGTTCGGCCTCACTCTTTAGCCATGAATCCTCGGTGTGGCCTGCCGGGACTGCAAATGCTGGCAAGAGATTTTCGCCCTCACGAAGTGTTACATTGCAACGCTCAGCGATAAGTAAGGTGTTATCACAACTTTCAGGAATCTCTTTAAAGAGCTCGCGCATCTGCGCAGAAGTCTTGACGTAAAAACTATCGTTATCAAATTTAAATCGCTTCGGATCGGCCAAAGTGGAGCCAGATTGAACACAGAGAAGGGCCTCATGTGCTGGGGCATCAGATTGCAACGTATAGTGAAGATCATTAGTGGCAAGCAAAGGTAGACCTAAATCTTTACCTAATTTCAATAAATCGGATTTTACGCGGCTCTCAATTTCAATTCCATGATCCATAATCTCAAGGTAGAAATTACCTGCCCCGAATATATCTCTGTAATCACTCGCTGCTTTTATAGCTTCTTTATAAGCCCCCATACGCAACCGGGTTTGCACTTCCCCGCCAGGACAGCCTGTCGTTGCAATTAATCCCGTTGAATATTTAGCTAAAATTTCTCGATCCATGCGAGGCTTGTAGTAGTAACCCTCAAGAGAGGCAAGAGATGAGAGCTTAAATAGGTGCCCCAATCCAATATTATTTTCAGCCAGAATTGTCATATGTGTATATGCACCACCACCTGAAACATCATCTTCGCCGCCATCTGCCCAGTTGACACGCTTTTTCTCAAATCGAGATTCAGGTGCTACATACGCTTCAATACCAATGATTGGTTTAACGCCAGTTTTCTTTGCACCCCTATAAAAATCAAAAGCTCCGAAAACATTTCCGTGGTCGGTCATTGCAATTGCAGGCATACCTTGACGTGCCACTTCATCCATGAGATCTCCCACTCGTGCCGCTCCATCTAGCATCGAGTACTCGGTATGAACGTGAAGGTGGACGAAATTATCTTTAGTCATGTTAGTGATAACTGCTTAAGGTAGGACGGCATCAGATAGTAAGGTTAAAGAGTGTGTGAGATCGGCCGGGTAAGGCGCAATGAAGTTGAGTTTTTCCCCAGTGATTGGGTGGACAAAGCGCAACTCTTTGGCATGTAGCCATGGTCGCGACATTTCAAGGCTTTTGGCTAAAACAGGATCGGCACCGTACGTTGTATCTCCAACCAACGGGTGGTTCAGGGCCGAGAAATGAACTCGAATTTGGTGAGTTCGACCAGTTTCCAATTCGACTTTCACCAGAGAGACGGCCCGGTAAAATTCAATTACTTCATAGTGGGTAATCGATTCTTTCCCGGTACCAACAACGGCAAATCGGTGATCTTCTTTTGGGTGGCGATCAATGGGAGCATCAATTGTTCCAGTAGTTGGATCCATGTGTCCTTGAATGAGTGCATGATAGATTTTCTCAACGCTTCGAGTGCGAAAAGCATCTTTAAGCACGGTGAATGCGCGATCACTCTTTGCAACAATCATTAAACCGCTAGTTCCAACATCTAATCTATGAACGATTCCCTGGCGCTCTGCAGCGCCGCTTGTTGAGATTACGTATCCTGCAGCACTTAATGCGCCAACAACCGTCGGCCCAGTCCAGCCAGGACTTGGGTGTGCGGCACAGCCAACAGGTTTATTAATGACAATAATTTCATCATCCTCAAAAACAATTTCTAAGCCATCAATAGGAGTCAGTGGAATTGGCAGAGCGTTAATCGGAGCCGGAAGTAATACATCGATAACCTGACCTTCGCTCACTCTGTCAGATTTCTGCATCGCCCTTCCTGCGGTAGTTATGTCACCTTCTTCAAGGAGTTTTACAACCGAGGTACGCGAAAGACCCAGAACACGTGTGAGGGCACTGTCGATTCGTTCACCAGCGACACCCTCTGGGACGGCCAAAGTGCGTAATTCACGATTACTCATGGCCTTGACTCCTTCGTAGAAATCGGTGAAATATTTCGTGCAGTTAAAATCATAGCCAAAGCAGCTGCAAGAACGATCGCCGAGTCGGCAATATTGAATATAGGCCAATGCGGAAATTGCATCCAATCGATAACGTGACCACGCAAGAAGGAGGGTTCACGAAAGATTCGATCCATGAGATTTCCTAGAACTCCTCCTAACACTAAACCTAAGACTACTGACCAACCTTTCGATGTGATCTTCGGAGCGAAATAAATAACTCCTAAGGCAACGATAATGCCAAAAAGCGATAGCAAGAGAGTCGCATTTGATGCAATTGAAAATGCAGCCCCGGAGTTTCGTACAAATGTGAGTTGAAAAAAACTGCCGAGAATCTTTATTGGCTCGCGGTGAGCAAGTTGGCTTACCGCCCATGCCTTAGTTGCTAAATCAAGAATCCAGACTAACCAGGCAACACTTAAAAGTGTTCGCCACCTTTGCACTATTAGCGCCGTTCTTCCTTTTGCTTGCAGAGCATGCAGAGGGTTGCACGGGGGAAGACTTTTAATCGAGCCTTTCCAATTGCATTTCCGCACTCTTCGCAATTTCCATAGCGCTTCGAATCAATGCGATCTAATGCACGCTCGGTCTGTAAAACCATATCGCGTGCATTAATAACAAGAGACATCTCATGTTCGCGCTCGAAGGTTTTGGTACCAGCATCGGCTTGATCGTCGCCGGCGCCCTCACCAGACTCCTGAATGAGCGAATCCATTTCAAGTTCGACTATCGCTAACTCTCTGCGCAAACGCTCGAGTTCAATGACAATATCAGTGCGTACGGCCTTAAGTTCAGCCGCGCTCCAAGGTGATTCAGATTCGCTGACTACCACTGGTGTTGGTGCGCTCCTAATCGGCTTTAGAGGCGCACTCTTCTTTCCATTCTTTATTGGACGTGGTGGGGGTGGCATCACTAGACGACGTTGTTCAATTACCGGCGCAATAACTGCAGTACTTACTGTTGAAACTGAGACTGTTTGGGATTTTTCATCGACGGTAAGAGTGGTCTTTGTAGTTGATGCTTTACTGCCCGCCTTTTTTACAGGGATACTTTTTACAGTGCTCTTTGGTGCCGCCGCCTTTTTAGCTGCCGCCTTTGTAGCTACCGGCTTTTTGGCGGCTTTTACGGGTTTCTTAACTGCAGCGGCCTTTGTGGCAACCGTTTTCTTTACAGGCTTCTTGGGCATGACGCGAACCTTAATCCGTCTGCGCCAGGTATACCAATTGCGCCACGAGCAATCTTTTGCTCAGGGATAGCCTAGACTTGCGGAACTAACCCATGAGAGGCATTGACGGGGCTATCACCTCACGAGCCTGCCGGAAGAAGTGAGTGAAAACTCATCTAGAACTGGCCCTAGTTAGATAAAGAGTGGCGTGAGCGTTGCGCAAGGCGGGTGGTACCGCGAAATCTGCGATAGCAGAGTTCGTCCCTCCAGGTTTTCTTCTCGGAGGTAAGTTCATATGTCATTTCGCCCCATTTCTGCATCTGTTAATTTGCCTGCAGTTGAACATGAGATTCTTACTTTCTGGGCAGATAACGAGATTTTCCACAAAACTGTAGAGGCGCGTGCCGGTGAATTGCCGTGGAGTTTTTATGAAGGTCCACCGACAGCTAACGGAATGCCGGGAACTCATCACATTGAAGCTCGAGTATTTAAAGATGTCTTTCCGCGCTTTCAAACTATGAAGGGCCGTTACGTCACGCGCAAGGCGGGATGGGACTGTCATGGCTTACCAGTAGAAATTGCCGTTGAAAAAGAGCTTGGCTTTGCAGGTAAAGGTGATATTGAGAAATTTGGGGTTGCAGCTTTTAATGAAAAGTGTCGAGAGTCAGTGCAACGACATGTAGGTGCATTTAGTCAGATGACGAATCGAATGGGCTTTTGGGTAGATTTTGATCATGCATACTGGACGATGTCACCACAATATATCGAAAGTGTGTGGTGGTCGCTGAAGGAGATTTGGAAAAAAGGTTTACTGGTACAAGATCATCGAGTTGCTCCATACTGCCCGCGCTGTGGAACGGGCCTATCAGATCATGAATTAGCGCAGGGTTACGAAACAATTACTGACCCATCGGTATACGTTCGATTTCCTATTACTTCGGGAGAGCTCGCTCATTTAAATGCTTCTCTACTTGTGTGGACGACAACACCTTGGACCTTAGTTTCTAACACAGCAATTGCGGTTAATCCAGATGTCTACTACGTGGTTCTCGAAGTTTCGGTAGATGAAAAAAACGAGGTGTTAGTAGTTGCCGAGGCGTTGACTGAAAGTGTGAAAGGCGATAAGAAAGTAATTAAGAGGCTCCTCGGCAAAGATTTGGAACGAATTACATACAAGCGCCCCTTTGATTATGTTGAAATTCCAGGTTCGCACTTTGTTGTTCTAGCGACATACGTCACTACCGAGGATGGCACGGGATTAGTCCATCAATCACCGGCATTTGGGGCTGACGACTTAGCAACGTGCCGTGCTTATGGGTTACCCGTTATAAATCCAATCGCACCAGATGGTCGTTTTTTGCCTGAAGTTGGCGTTGTTGGTGGAATGTTTTTTAAGGATGCTGATAAAACCTTAGTCAGAGAGTTAAAGGCGAGCGGAGCCCTTTACAAACACCAGCCATTTGAGCACTCTTATCCCCATTGCTGGCGCTGCCAC
>JAUSFN010000035.1 GCA_030649935.1 Candidatus Planktophila sp. | reverse complement strand
ATACGCCGAAAAAAGGCCGATTGAAGTCGTTTGGCTAAATGATCTTGGTGGCCTCACTTTTCGAATAGGAGATGGTGTAAAAGATACGTTCATCAAGTGGGCACCGACCAACAGTGGGCTTGATCTCGAGATGGAGCAAATCAAACTGGAATGGGCGATCACGTTTACCCCAGTTCCGAAAGTTCTTGAATTTGGCAGAGACGATCTGGGCTCATGGCTTGTGACTGAAGGAATTGAGGCAGAGAACGCAGTGAGTGAAAGATGGAAAAAGGATCCTGCTTTAGCAGTTGCTGCATTAGGACTTGGTCTTCGCGCGATGCATGATGTGCTTCCAGTTGATGAGTGCCCGTTCTCTTGGTCAGCCCAGGATCGAATCTCGAGGGTAAGAGGAAGGATTGTCAGAGGAGAGACTCATCCAACACACTGGCATGAAGAGTTTCGCGGCCTCAGTACTGAAGCAATTTTAGAAGAGATGGACTCCCCGCCACCATCAAATGAACTCGTCGTCTGTCATGGAGATGCCTGCGCGCCAAACACACTCATTGACCAAGGTGGGCGTTGGGCAGGTAACGTCGACATGGCAAGTCTCGGAATCGCAGACCGTTGGGCTGACTTGGCGATTGCGTCGTGGAGCACCCAGTGGAATTACGGCTCGGGCTGGGAAATTCTTTTCTCTGACTCGTACGGAATTGATCCCAATATACAGAAGATCCGTTTCTATCGATTGCTCTGGGATCTCGACGCATAAGTGGGTGTTTCACTTGCGAGTGATTACCTGATCAGGCAATCCCGGCACTCTTGCACCTCTAAAGAAATCTTTAGTCGCTTAGAAGTGCCATTGGTGATCCCTCAGGTTGATAGATGCAAGCGGGGTCTTCACCCAGTGCATTACCTGTGGCGGCATAAGCGCGCGCACGCGAGCCTCCGCATAGATCAGCGTATTCGCAGTAGCCACACCGACCAGAGAAGTTGGAAGATCTGATCTCGCGAAGCAAAAAGTTATCTCGATAGATTTCGGCGATTGGATGGTCGCGAACATTTCCTAGCGGCTGTGGTAAAAATCCGGCTGGATAAATCTCACCGTCATAGGCGACAAAGACAATTCCCTTACCATCGCGAGTAGCGGTTGTGTGCGCCCGCATTCGCATTGTTGCTGGACCCATTAATGAAATCAATTGTTGCGACAATCTTTCATAAAGGGCGTTCGATGGAGCTTCATCCCCGGCAAGTCTGCGAGTGACAATACGCCGGAAGAATGGCGCTTCTACCGTGCGAATGATGAAACCGTACTGCGATGCGTCGTAGAGGAAGTGACAGATGTCTTCGTGCTCTTGCGGCGTAATGGCTTCGGTCGAAACTCCGCGACCCATTTGAACAAGAAAGAAAACCTCCCAAATCTGTGCGCCGGCATCTGCGACGATCTTGGCAATTTCGACAAGTTCATCGACATTGGATCGCATTACCGTGGTGTTGACCTGAACTGTCATTCCAGCTGCAGTTAGCGCGCGAATCGCTTCGACTGTTTTTTCAAAATGTCCAGGAATGCCTCGGACAGTTTCATGCGTCAGTGCATTTGCACCATCCAAGGAGATTGAGACTGCTTTCACTCCACTGGTTCGAATTCGCTCAATCATTTCGAGGGTAAGCGATGGTGTGACGGATGGAGAGAGAGCAACCGGTACCCCTAATTTAACTGCATGGTCGACAAGGGCGAAAATATCGAGTCGCAACAAACAGTCGCCACCGGTTAGAACAAGTATTGGAAAGGGTCTCCCAAAGCCGGCAACTTGATTTATCAGTTCCAATCCCTCAGCGCTAGTGAGTTCGCCTGCAAGAGCTTCTGCAGTAGCGCTAGCCCGGCAATGTTTACACGCTAATTGGCAGGCACGAGTTGTTTCCCAGAAAACTAACATGGGACGCTGTCCGTAATCTAATCGTGGTTTTGAACTCGTTGCGACATTGCTGTGATCATGCGCCATTGTTAAGCCCCATCTCCGTGGATGAAGGCGACCATTCGGGTAAGAATTTCTGGATCCGTATCTGGCGGTACTCCATGTCCGAGATTGATTACATGGGCCGGTGCAAGTGAGCCACGTTCCATGACATCAGTGACATGAAGTTTTAATTCATCCCATGAGCCACTCAGTTTTTCCGGATTAATATTTCCTTGCAGAGGCACAGTGCCACCTAAAATTTCATTTGCTACATCTAATGGTGTCTCTGAATCAATTCCCATAACGCTCGCACCGACATCGCGCATCTGCGTCAGCATTGAACCAGTCTTAGTTCCAAAGTGAACCCGGGCTACCGGCAGATCTGAAAGTGAATCCATTACGGATTTCGAGTGAGGCGCTGCAAAAACTACATACTCATCTAGTGAGAGTTTCCCAGCCCATGAGTCAAAAAGTTGAAGTGCACTTGCTCCTGCCATTACTTGGGCACGTATGAAAGTACTTGTTGTTCGAGAGACCCAAGAAAGTATGTCGTGCCAGAGTTGCGGATCATTTTTCATTAGCGCGCGAGTAATTGGTAGATCTTTGGAGGGAGCTCCTTCAATTAAATATGAAGCTAGTGTAAAAGGAGCTCCACCAAAACCGATCAATGGCGTTGAACCAAGCTCTGCAATAACTATCTGGATCGCTTCAGTAATTGGAACCAGTGCATCTATATCGAGTTGGCGAAGATTGTCTAGATCTTGTTGTGTCCGAACAGGCCGCTCGAGTACGGGTCCAATTCCTGAAACTATGTCGACATCTATGCCAGCCAAACGCAGTGGAATCACAATGTCACTAAAGAATATTGCAGCATCGACTTTATGTCGGCGCACTGGTTGGAGTGTAATTTCAGCGGCAATTTCTGGTCGCAGGCAGGCTTCCAGCATTGGAATCCCTGCCCGAAGGGAGCGATATTCAGGAAGAGATCGACCCGCTTGACGCATCATCCAGACTGGTTTGCGCGACGTGCGGATACCCTGGTAAGCCTTAATAACATGGGAATCAGCGGTCAGACCAGAGATAAGTGGATGGGTCAATGGTAAGGACACGGGAACATCATGCCATTGAATTGGGGTTACTATTCGCGAGTGGCATTGGTATTAATTGGTGCGAGTCATCACAATCTCTCACTTGCTAAACTCGAAATACTTGAGCATAGAGCAAGTGACGTACGTAAACACCTATTCAACTCTTCAAGCAGCGAGCATGGAATAAATGGCGGAGTTCTTATCTCCACGTGTAATCGCTTTGAGGTTTATTTTGATACCGAAAAGTTCCATGGTGCTGTCGATCACGTTATAGAAGTGATCAGAGAAATCTCCGGTTTAACTGAAGTTGAGCTTAACCAGGCGCTGCAGGTATCTAGTGGCATGGAAGTAGTCCAGCATCTTTTTGCGGTCTCCGCGGGTCTCGAGTCCATGATTATTGGTGAGGCAGAAATCTCCGGCCAAGTCCGCAACTCATTTAAATTAGCTCAAAAAGAGAAGAGCACCACTCCACTGTTGGAACAACTCTTTCAACGCGCCCTTGCAAATTCGAAGGTCGTGACACATTCAACTGGTCTGGGCGCAGCGGGTCGATCGATCGTAGATGTTGGACTTACCATAGTTCAAGATAGGTACGGCGAGATAGCGGGCAAACCGGTAGTTGTGTTAGGAACAGGTGCTTATGCACGAGTCGTAGTTGCCGCACTACAACGGCGGGGCTGCCACGACATATCTGTTTATTCCTCCAGTGGACGGGCCCATCAATTTTCTCAATCTCACAATACTAAAGAGATAGCCGGCGATGGACTTGCCAAAGCAATCGCGCAGGCGGTCTTGGTTGTTGCATGCAGTGACAATTTAAATCCGGTTATCGAGGTTGCTTTAGTAAAGGCAGTTCGCAACGGAAAGCAGATACTTCCGATTATCGATGTTGGGCTTACCTCAAATCTTATGCCTGAAGTAAAAGGTATGGCCGAAGTCGACGTCATTGATCTCGAAGTCATCCGCGAAAACGCTCCTCAGGAGTATGGCGCGGAAATCTTCCAAGCCCACGAGATAGTGCAACAAGCGGTACGTGAATTTGATAACGAGCAGTTAGGTCGATCGATGGATCCGGCCGTAGCTGCTATGAGATCTCACGTAGGTATTTTTATAGATCTGGAAGTGCAAGGTGTACGAGAGAAATCTGGAGATGAAATAGCAGCCCAAGTTGAACACTCATTGCGGCGGGTAACAAATGCTTTGCTCCACACTCCATCTGTTAGAGCACGTACTCTTATTCGCTCGGGAGATCAGAACGATTATCGACAGGCACTGCAAGTGCTCTTTGGAATTGATCTTGAAATAACGAAAGATGTCTAAGCGAAACCTTGTTTTAGGAACACGGGGAAGTCTTCTTGCAACAACACAAGCTCGACTCGTAGCAAATCTATTGAACTCCAGTACTGGTTTAGAGATACGTGAATCAATTATTCGTACCGAGGGGGATGACGTTTCTACATCGCTCACGCAGTTAGCGCGACCTGGTGTCTTCGTAACGGCATTGAGGGCAGCGCTTAAAGCGGGCGAAGTTGATTTAATTGTTCACTCTTACAAGGATCTGCCTTCTTTACCTGAACCCGGAATTGTGATCGCCGCGGTTCCAAAGCGGGAGGACCATCGAGATGCGCTGATCTCCAGAGATAATCTGACTCTCTTAGAACTACCAGCGGGCGCTAAAATTGGAACCTCATCTCCCCGGCGGGCGGCTCGAATTTCTCACTTTCGCCCAGATCTTGAACTCCATCCAATACGCGGTAATGTGGATTCTCGCTTGGCAAAGGTAGCGCGGGGTGAGTTTGATGCAGCAGTCCTAGCTGTGGCTGGTCTAAACCGCCTTGGATATGCGGAAAAAATTTCCGAGTACTTCACTCTAGATCAATTATTGCCAGCTCCGGCGCAAGGTGCACTCGCAGTTGAGTGTCGCAGCGATGATATGGAGTTGATTCAGATGCTTGCGTTGCTTGAAGATCGGCACACCAGAGTTACAACAACGGCCGAGCGGGCAGTTCTTGTTGGAATTTCAGCGACATGTGCTACGGCTATCGGCGCGCTCGCAACGTATAGCAATGGAATCTTGCACCTTGTCGCCGAACTTTCGGCAGCAGATGCCGATGAGCATGAAAGAAGTTTTGCGAGCCAGAGTGAGGTAGAACTACTGGATCTATCATCTGCACAAACTCTCGGATTCTCTGTGGCAGAGCAGATTATGAAAACAAAACTTGGTTTACGCTTTGGTTCAACTCGTGGTTAAGCCAGTGCTATTGATTCGAAGTGAGAATAACGGAGTCGATTCGAGCGCTCTGGAAAAACTTGGAATCCCTTCCCACGTCGATCCCTATATGGAGATCACTGCCGCTAGCGATCACAGCGAGGGATTAAAACTGATGGAGCTTTTGCGTACTTCGAAGCAACGGCTTTGGGTCGTCGCCACTTCGAGAAATTCCATTCGATATTGGGCAGATTTAGTTGGGGAAGCGCAGTTCCGTGCGGAGTTGAAAAGCCATGCACATCTGAAGTTTGCCGCTATAGGTGGGGCCACTGCGCAAGTTCTGCGAGATTATGGGGCATCGGAAATTTTCCTGCCCTCCGATTCCAGGGCTGAGATTTTGGGGCAAGAACTGGCTACGCACGATCGGCAATCGCATGCCTTAATACCAGGCGGGAATCTCGCGCTGCCAAATTTGGCCGCAATTTTACGGAGCTCTGGATGGAGTGTGCACACGGCCGAGGTTTATAGAACTTCGCGCGTTCGTAGAGAGCCGACATCGGCCGATCTTCTGAGAGATGGTGCATTCAGTGCGGTACTCCTACGATCGCCAAGTGCGGTGGATGCCTTGACCCATTTTGTTCCACACCCACCAGCACCGTTAGTGTGTGCCGGCGCCACAACGGCCGCTGCAGTGCAAGCTCACGGTTTGCAGGTCGATGCCATTTCGGCGCAGCCCACCCCGGAGGTTGTAGCCGACACTATTCATTCTTTAATTTTTCATTAGCGATAAGGTAAAAACATGGAACTGATTGAACGCCCCCGCCGACTTCGAAGCAGCGCGATACTTCGTGCAATGGTGCGCGAGACGAGTATTGCACCTGCCTCGCTAATTCTTCCGGTCTTTATTCGAGAAGGCTTAACAACACCAAAGCCAGTTGCTGGAATGCCAGGTGTATTTCAACATACGAAAGATTCATACAAAGCTGAAATCGATCGTGCGCTAGATGTAGGTATCGGTGGCGTTATGGTCTTCGGTATTCCTGAAAAGCGCGACCCATTTGGAAGTGAAGCGTTGAATCTAGAGGGCGTACTTTCAACTGCGATACGCGATGCTCGTGCACGTGCCGGAGATGAGTTGGTGATTGTGGCAGATTTGTGTCTGGATGAGTTCACAAGCCACGGACATTGTGGCGTACTTGATCAAAATGGAAATGTAGAAAATGATGCAACTCTAAAAATTTATAGCGAGATGGCTAAAGTACTTGCGCAATCAGGCGCTCACATGGTTGGAACAAGCGGCATGATGGATGGACAAGTTGGAGTGGTTCGCCAATCACTAGATTCGATAGGGCGTAGCGATGTTCTGATTCTTGCCTATGCGGCAAAATTCGCATCGGCTTTCTATGGACCATTTCGCGATGCAGTCGAATCCCAACTGCAAGGGAATCGAAATACTTATCAACAGGATCCAGGAAATATTAAAGAGTCCATGCGCGAAGTTCGACTCGATGTTTCGCAAGGCGCCGACATCGTGATGGTTAAGCCGGCGCTTGCCTATCTCGATGTTTTATACGCAGTTTCGCAGGCAGTTGATGTCCCGACCGCTAGTTATATAGTTTCAGGAGAGATGGCAATGATTGAAGCCGCTGCGGCGCAGGGTTCGCTGGAGCGCGAACGGGCGATACTTGAGGTTCTTGGATCTGTTAAACGAGCTGGCGCTTCGGTGATCTGTACGTATTGGGCGATTGAGGCCGCTGCGATGTTAAAGCGGAATCTTGCATGACATCGGGACAATCAATTATCCGCTCTGAGAATTGGCATGCGCGAGCATTAAAAATAATTCCGGGCGGTGTTAGTTCACCGGTGCGAGCTTTCTCTTCAGTCGGGGGAACCCCGCGCTATTTCGTTGAGGGGCGTGGTTCTCGCGTAATCGATGTCGATGGAAATGAATATGTTGATCTGGTGGGATCTTGGGGTCCCATGATTGTTGGACATGCTCACCCTGAAGTAGTGCGGCGAGTAAGTGAATCGGCCGCGAGATCCTCCTCTTTTGGCGCCCCCGGCCCAAACGAAGTGCTGTTAGCTGAAGAGATGCAGCGACGGGTTATGGCAATTGAACGAGTACGTTTTGTTTCATCGGGCACCGAAGCGGTAATGACTGCGGTCCGCCTGGCACGAGCGGCAACGAATAGAAATGTAATCGTAAAATTTATAGGCTGTTATCACGGTCACGCCGATGCCTTACTTGTGCAGGCGGGGTCCGGGGTTCTAACTCTCGGTCTTCCAAATTCACCTGGTGTTACACCGGGAGCAGCGCAAGATACGGTGGTAGTTGCTTATAACGATGTGGATGCCATTACTTCTCTTTTTGCGCAATGTGGCAGTGAAATTGCCGCAGTAATCACCGAAGCGATTCCAGCAAATATGGGGGTCGTTCCACCGCTACCAGGTTTTAATGCGCTGCTTAGCAATCTCTGCAAAAGATATGGTGCTTTATTTATTCTGGATGAAGTTATGACTGGCTTTCGAGTATCTTCCGGAGGTTTGTGGAGCTTGGTCCAAAGCGAGGAGGCATGGACTCCCGATTTATTTACTTATGGAAAAGTGATTGGTGGGGGATATCCAGTTGCTGCAGTGGCCGGCGCAGCCAAGGTTATGGATTTGCTGGCACCGCTGGGCGCTGTTTACCAGGCCGGAACTCTCAGTGGTAACCCGGTAGCAACAGCTGCAGGGCTTGCAACTCTGGAGCTATGTAATGATGAACTTTATGCGACGCTTAATCGTCGAGCACATGAAGTTGGTCAAGTAGTGTCGGAGGCTTTGACCGAGCAAGGCGTGGCGCATAGATTACAAAAAGGCGGGAATCTATTTTCAGTTTTCTTTTCTCCTAACGAAGTTCACTCATTTGAAGACACGCAACACCAAGACGTGAAGCAATTCGTGGCCTTCTTTCATTCGATGCTCACACAGGGTGTTTCTCTTCCACCATCGGCTTATGAGGCATGGTTTGTTTCAGGTGCGCATAGCGATGAAGATATTGAGTTAATTGCCGCCGCCTCCAAAGTTGCTGCGGTAGAGGCGGCGCGCTCAAAAAGCACCTAAATATTCGCGTTTATCTCGATACATTGAATCATCGGCCCGTCGGATTAAATCAGGGGTGTAGGGCAATTGGCGCTAACTTTCTTTCATAATGGTTAAATCTACCTATGGAGACACCAAAACGAAGCATTATGTGGTTTCGTCGTGACCTTCGCATAGGTGATAATCCAGCACTTCTTGAAGCAATCTCAAAATCCGATGAAATTGTTGCACTCTTTATTCTCGATAAATATTTAATTGATGGCGCTGGTGGCAAACGCTTGGCATATCTAGGGCAATCTCTGCGGGCTTTAGATGCTTCACTCGCACACTCATTGCATGTGGTAGTCGGGGATCAGATCGAAGTTCTAAAAGATCTAATGAAGCGCTATAACGCCGACTCCGTACATATTTCTGCTGAATACGAACCCTATGGAGCGGCGAGAGACCTGCGAGTTGAAGCCGCTGGCATTGCTTTGGTACGGAGTGGAAGCACTTATGCGGTAGCACCAGGGCGTGTTGTAAAGCCAAGCGATGCGACACCTTACAAGGTCTATACGCCTTTTTATCGAGCATGGTCGCTCCATGGGTGGCGAAAACCCGCCGAAACACCTAAGTATATTAAGTGCGTGATGCCAAATGAAAATGACAGAAATTTTCCTGATTGGCCGTTACCCGATGGAGTATCGATTACCGCCGCAGGTGAAAAAGCAGCTCTTGAGCGTTGGAAATACTTTCAAGAAAATGGATTAGAAAGTTACGATGAAGTTCGCAACTTGGCAGCTATCGATGGAACTAGCAAGTTAAGTGCTCACTTGAACTGGGGAGAGATTCATCCTCGCACATTGTTGGCATACCTCGGTGAGAGCAAGGCACACGATACTTTTAGAAAAGAGATTGCTTGGCGTGAGTTTTATGCCGATGTTCTTTTTAATAATCCTAAAACCAACAAGGAGTACTATGCACCTCGATTTGCGCAGATGCGATATGACAAACCTGATTCAAAATTTGAAGCGTGGAAAAATGGGCTAACAGGATTTCCATTTGTAGATGCGGCTATGCGTCAGTTAACTCGCGAAGGTTGGATGCATAATCGAACTCGGATGATCGTTGCCTCCTTTCTTGTTAAAGATTTGCATCTTGAGTGGCAGT
Organism: Candidatus Planktophila sp.; assembly: GCA_030649935.1. Classification (GTDB taxonomy): domain Bacteria; phylum Actinomycetota; class Actinomycetes; order Nanopelagicales; family Nanopelagicaceae; genus Planktophila. The sequence goes on along the minus strand of JAUSFN010000035.1, from coordinate 63,327 downwards.
TAGGCGCTGATTATTTCGAAGAACATCTGGTGGATTTTGACGTGGCATCAAATGCGCACGGTTGGCAATGGACTGCGGGTACTGGTACCGATGCTTCACCGTATTACCGAGTATTTAACCCCATTGAACAGGGAAAACGATTCGATGCCGACGGCGATTACATCCGCAGGTATATCCCAGAACTAGCCCATTTATCGGCCGATAAAATTCATGAGCCGTGGCTAACTACCGATGGATATATCAATGGTTATCCTCAGAGAATTGTCGATCATGCCATTGAGCGCTTAGAGGCGCTAGCAAGGCTTAAGGAAATTAAAGCCGACAAACCCCAAGACCCTCGCGCTTAGCTCGATACATTGCATCATCGGCCCGACGGAGTAAATCCGCCGATCCATTGTTTGCAGCCACACCAATGCTGACTCCAATATGGATATTTTCATCGTCAATTGAGAATGGATAACTCAATGTTGCTCGCAACGCTAGTGCGATATCCATTGCCGATTCATAGCTCCCTTCAACCAAGACACCAAACTCATCGCCCCCGAGCCGTGCAAGGAGTGCACTATGCGGAAGAGAGCGGCTAAATCGAAGAGCCACTTGCTGAAGCACTTTGTCACCAGTGAGGTGACCGTAGGCATCATTAACTGGCTTAAACCCATCTAAATCCAGAAGCAAAAGTGAGCCGGTTTTATCCATAAAGATTTCAATCTCCGAAATTAACTTTCTTCTATTGGGTAATCCAGTCAATTCATCGGTACGTGCCAAAATTCGCTCATGACTAATATTTCGAGCGGCTTTTAATGCAATGGTCATACGAATAAATGCTAAGAGTAGTGTTGCTATTGCTGGAAAGAGCACAAAGCTTGGGAAAATACCCGGGCGAAGCGCTATTAATGCCAGGAGAGTTGCACTTAAAAAAACTGACAATGCAATCAAACTTGGACTCGTGCCATGCTCTTCTAAAGAATCTCTTCCTCTAAACCAGAAGCTCGAGGAGATTAGGGTAATCCCCACCAGCCAACCGTCATCGATCAGAGAACTGAAAGTATAAGTACCTCGAATAAGCATTCCTAGAAATAGAAAATCAGTGAGTGCAAAGATTGAAATACCTAAGATAAGCATGCAACCTCGATAAGAAAATCCCTGTGCAAGAACAGCAGCCAGAGTAAGAGAAATTAAAATTAAATCGGCAACTGGATAAATTACAGCGAAGAGGCTTTCACTGAGTTGTCCATCAAAGTGAGGCAAAACGGGCTTTAAAAATAGTGTCGCTCCAAGCGTACTCAAACCAAGTCCAATTATTGATCCATCAAAGATTTCGAGAAGTGAAAACTTTCGCCCTGTAGATAATAGACGTGGAAGACCTAAAATCGCTAAGGGATAAAAAAGTAGATAAGCGAAATTTGCAACAAGTTGCAGAGAAGGCGAAATTGAGCGGTTAATTGAGAAACTAGAGATTAATGATCCACCGAACCAGAGAGTAATAGCCATCGCAATAAGTGGCTGTGCAATGCGGTCATTGATTCGTGGCGCAGTGAGCACAAGGGCGATTGCACAGAGTGGGACAACGTTATAAAGGTAAATCTCGCTCCACACCCCCTTTTTAGAGGGGAAAAGGTTCAGAGCTAGATGTAAGCCCAGAAATGCAGGAGCCGCAGCCCGCAGCCACATTGTGCGCATCTACTCACGGTAGGTACATATATTTCGATTATGAATAGGGAAAGCCCCACTACACGAGCATGTAGTGGGGCTACTCCAGAAAATACTGAGTGGTTTATAGGCCCCTAGTACAAAGGAGTTGAGCAGTTTCCTTAATTGAAGCTACTGATGTTGCCAAGCGAGTTGGCTGGCTCATCGCAATAGTTTTCGCAGATTCAAGGTTTCTAATACTTGAGATAATACTATTTATTTTACTTGTATAAGCACGAACTGCCGCGGTCCATGAACTCACTGCAGTATTAATCGATCCAACAGCAGTAGTGAGAATCTTTTTATTTGCATCGGTTGTCGCAGCCGCCAATTCAGCTTTTGTCGTAACTAATTGAGCTTTTGCAGCAGTGAGGCGCAGATTAGCTTCATCCAGTTTCAATTGAATTTCAGCTTTGTTAGCGGTCTCATTGGCAATTCCAAGATCTATAACTGGAATCTGCGCGGCATATTTCTCGGAAATTGCAGCTGAATCTCTCTTAGCTTTTACAAAATTATTTGCTGCGATTAGACAATCATTTGATAGCCATTTCATTTTTGCATTTGTGATCATAGGGTTTTTTGCACACTTGTATTTTCTGCCACTAACCTTTGTTGTTTGGTTCAACTTTGTACATTTAACACCGTTTGAAATGGTGGCCGCAGAGGCTGGGATGGCCGTCATGACTCCCGCTACTACAAAGAGTGCAACGCCAATTGAAATGAGTTTACGCATTTGAAAACCTCCGTTAGATATGGCGCCATCTTAGCCAAAGCCCCTTTAGAAAGCCCTGTTAAACCAAGGGTTAATCTATGAATTCACTGTGAATTTAAGATATCGCCCTAGCGGCGCTGCTTTACTCGAACCTTCATGCCGATTTTTCGAACAATAAAGCGTGGGCCATATCGCATAACAAAAGTTAATATTTGGTACTGCCTACCGGGAATTGATATCGCCTTACCTTTAAGAGTATCGCTCCACGCTCTAGCAACAAGATTATCGGCGTTTAGCCACATAAAACCGGGTAGACCCTTCATGGACATACGTCCACGCTGATGAAACTCCGTACGTGTAAATCCAGGACACAAGGCAGTAATTTTAACTTTGGTGCCGACTAATTCAGTATTAAGAGATTCCGATAATACTGTTAAGTAGGATTTTGATGCACTGTATGTTCCGCCCGCAATAAAGCCTGCTACCGAGGAGACGTTAATTATTATCCCCTTATCGCGAGCTCTCATTTTAGGCAGCGCAATATGCATGAGTCGCATCGGCGTACGTACCAAGACATCAAGAAGGCTTTGCTCGTCATTAAGTGCACTTGTCGTGAAAGCCTTTTTAATACCAAAGCCGGCATTGTTTATTAGAACGTCGATATCATGCTCGGCAATGTAACGCTCTACCAAAGCACATCCTTCATTCGTCGATAGATCAGCTTGAAGAACGATTGATTCAATCCCATACGCATTCTGCAGAGTGGTGGACCGTTCGTGCAAACGCGGTAAGTCACGTGCGACCAGTATTAAGTTGTAGTTATTTGCAGCCAATAGACGAGAAAAACTCTCACCGATTCCAGCGGTTGCACCTGTAACTAATGCCCATGATCTCATTGCTCTCCTAAGAAATTTTTAATTCGCCGACTGCACCGGCTGGTACAAATGGTTGGTTCGGCGCGATTGGGGATATACGTTTGTACTCTGTACCTTGCATCGGTCGGCCATCGACGTCGCCTTTATTGGGCCACATTGATAGCGCACGCTCTGCCTGTGCAGTAATTGTAAGTGAGGGATTGACTCCGAGGTTAGCAGTAATCGTTGAACCATCGACGATATGCAAGGTCGGATAGTTATAAACACGGTGATAAGGATCGATAACACCATGTTCAGTGTCGCTTCCAATCACGCACCCACCAACAAAGTGAGCAGTAAATGGCGCATCAATCAGATCACCAATGTGTCCACCCGCAATTCCATTATGCCTTTTGGCAATACGGCGCACAACCTCATTTGCCGCTGGAATATAGGTTGCATTAGGTTTCAAGGGATCATTTTTTGAGGTTAAATGCCAGCCCAACAGACCACGTTTTCGGCTTACGGTCACAGATGAATCAACATTTTGCATTGTCAGAGCGATGACAGTTCGTTGGCTCCAACGACGAACGTTTAAAATCTTTCCAAGAAGTGAAGGTTTAGCCATGAACTGTTTGAGCCAATGTTTTCGGCGTCCTTTAGAACTATATCCATCGGTCATGATGGTCTGCATTAGACCCATGAAGTTACTGCCCTTGCCATATCTGACCGGCTCGATGTGTGTGTGCTCATCCGGAAAAAACGACGATGTAATTGCACTTCCGGTGCTGAAATCAATATCGATTTTCGGCATCATGGCCCCTGTCAGTGCCTCGCTATTAGTGCGGGAAAGTTGGCCTAGTTGATTTGATAACTGTGGAAGATATTTACTTTTCATTGTATGCAGAAGTTTCTGAGTGTTATATGTACCTGCAGCGACGATAACTTGATCGGCTTTATATTTGATAGAACGTGCAAATGGATCATTAGTTTTAACTGCACGGATTTCCCATGTTCCATCACTGTTTTGAGTAAAAGACTTAACTGTAACCATTGGAAAAACTATTGCACCGGCAGATTCAGCTAGACCCAAATAGTTTTTAGGGAGTGTATTTTTTGCATTAAAGTGACAACCTGTCATACAAGCGCCACACTGCTGACAACCGCTTCGGTCGGGTCCAACGCCGCCGAAAAATGGATCCTTAGCACCTACGCCCTTACCCTCACCGAAGTAGATTCCGACCGGCGCCATTTTGAAGGTGTGTCCAACACCCATTTCATCGGCGACTTCTTTCATCGCTTGATCGCTAGGTGAAAAATATGGATTTTCAATGACTCCCAACATTCGTCGTGCTTGGTCATACCAAGGCTCAAGCTCTGACTTCCAATCGGTGATTGATGCCCACTGTGCATCATTAAAATATGCATCACCTGGTTGGTACAAAGTATTGGCGTAAACCAGTGAGCCGCCACCAACTCCTGCACCCGCCAGAATTAAAACATCTGGAAGAACGTGAATGCGTTGAATTCCATAACAACCAATAGCTGGGGCGTAAAGAAACTTACGCAAGCGCCATGATGTTTTCGGAAAATCCTGGTCGCGAAAACGCCGCCCGGCCTCAAGAACGGCGACGCTATAACCCTTTTCACGTAGGCGCAGCGCTGAGACCGAACCACCGAAGCCAGATCCGATTATTACAACATCAAAGTTTTTAACCATTTATTTGAGTCTAACTCGCTCATAAATTCATGACAAGATTGCCCTCGATATCCAGCAGGTCCTCGTAGCTCAGTGGATAGAGCAATCGCCTCCTAAGCGGTAGGTCGCCGGTCCGACTCCGGCCGAGGACACCCATCTCCACTGTAATTTGAATCCTGCCTTTAGTTAAGTTGGTATGTGCAATCTGTAACGTTTGTGTAACTTTCTGAAAATCTTAATTAATGTGCGCCCCTAAAGTTTTAGATCATATCTTTTTAAGAATGATTTCCAATGTTTACACCCTAATCTTTTAGAAGGATTCCTAATGTTTTCGCTCTAATATTCGAGAAGGATTTCTAATGTTCTCTGTCCTGATTTTCGAGTAAGTGAGAGCTAATCAAGTCTATTATAAAAAAATCAGAGGAGATTTTCTACTTTGTAATTATTTGAAAAACGGAGCATCAGAATGGCAATTAAATATAGGAAAAGTTTAGCGATTATCGGTACTGCATTTCTAACTTTGTTTGTACTTGCACCTTCGCATGGAGCCTCGACACCAAAGGGTTCAAGTGTCGGTTCCGTAGAAACAATGGGAACTATTCACGTAGTAAGTAAAGTTATTAATGACAACACTGGAACGAAACTCCCAGGTGATTTCATTTTCAATGTGAAACATTGGGGAGCGGATGTAGTGGGAAGTCCATTTGCAGGTGTGGATGGTGCTGGAGTTACATTCGTAGTTGTGCCCGGAAGTTATGTGGTAAGTACTCCAGTTATAGATGGCTATTTGGGAAGTTGGAGCGGTGAAGGGATAGTTGCTGGCTTCGTCCTCATAGAAGCTGGACAAGTAATAACTATTACTAGAACTAGTGAAGATGTTGGACCCTTTGGCCCATACGAAACATATGTGCCCATAGAGATTCCAACAACAGGAAATGGTGGAGATAATCCAACAACAGATGATCCAACGACAGAGAACGGTGGCACCCTGCCAAATACTTCATCGCCTTGGTTTAATGCAATAGCTGCAGGATTGCTACTCAGCGCTGCCGGAGCAATTGGACTTCGTAAATCACGCGTTCTTAGCTAAGTAATTAATCGCAATCACAGTGAGACGATCTCGATTAGCGTTTGTTCTAATTTCTATATTATTCATTTCAGTGGAACTAGGAACCGCTAGCTACGCAGGGGTCGAAATATTGAAGATGAACTCCAATTTGGGTGAGCAGTACTTGCCCAAGTTGGAGTTTTCTATGCAAACAAAAGCAAAGATAGTGCTAGCTCAACCAAAAATTGGGGAAGTTATAGGCACACTTTCAATTCCTCGACTCAAGCGTGATCTTCCAATAATAGAAGGTACTGGTTCTAAAGAATTGAAGCGAGGCGTAGGGCACTATGTGAGAAGCGTATTGCCGGGGGTAAGTGACAATTCGGTATTAGCTGGTCACCGCGGTACGGTTTTTAAAAATTTGGACAATATTAAGATTAGAGATTTACTAATAGTGACAACAGAATATGGAGAATTCATTTACGAGGCTTATAAAATCCGAATCGTTAAAGCGAATGATAAAACGGTAATTGTGCCACATGAAGATGCGATACTGACTCTAAGTACTTGCTATCCATTTAATTTTATAGGCAATGCACCGAAGCGGTATATCGTTCAAGCCATTTTGGTAAACCCTGAACCTATTGCTTGACGAATCAGAGGGGCTCTGCCTGATAAAGAGGCCGAGGGGGCACATTATTTATCGGGCGTTATGAATTTGTTGCCATGTATTCCGCGTCAGGGTGAGATCGCCTTCTGCGGAAATTTGATCAAGGAATAAATCAAAACTACTGCCTCCATCGTCGAGCTCTACTGCTATTGAATTTCGTGTGGCAAGGAAGAGCTCAATGTTTGAATGAATCGTAGAAACATAAAGGCGGACAACTTCAACTTCTTCCTCAGGCGTCCAGTCCCCAGGTTTCATTAAAACTCCATGCGCGAAGGCGTCAATTATTGAAGAGCGATAAGTGCTGTTGCGCAAGCGATGAAGAAAGCTATCGACGGTTGCTTCGTAATCTCTTTTCAAATGAACGTATAGGACTTCTTTTTCCTTGAATCGCTCACTCAATGGGCCGAGGAACCAACACAGTCGATTATCTGCCTCTATATGAAACTGAGGATATGCAAAACGCTCGTCTCCAAGCTTGCCGCCCCGTGACTCATGTGAAGCCGAGTAGTTCGATAAATGTTTGCACGCCTCTACGAAAGATTTAGAACCTGATCTTCCTGGGCTCAAAACAAATACATTCTCATATCTCACTATGACACCTTCTCACATGTGTCAGTGTTTTAAGGTGAAGCGTTGCATCCATTTCGGCGCCCACCAGTTACGTTCGCCAAATAAACGCATGAGAGCAGGAACTAATAGAGCCCGAACTAGCGATGCATCAAGGAGAACCGCAAGGGCTACACCAAATCCGAGCATCTTTATTGACGTGACTCCACTAATCATAAAAGTTGCAAAGACGACAGCCAATAGAAGTGCAGCGGCGGTAATTATTCTCGCCGAGCGTTGTAAGCCAACGGCTACAGATTCAATATTTGTTTTACCTGAAAGGTGTTCTTCCCGGATGCGTGATAGTAAGAAGAGTTCGTAGTCCATGGATAGACCAAAGACGACAACAGCGACCAAAATAACCGAACCTGTATCAAGGGTTCCAGTGACAGTGAAATCTCCAACTAGCCATTTCAAATGACCATCAATAAAGATCCACGTAATGGCACCCAATGTCGCGCACAGAGAAAGCGCATTAAGGATTATCGCCTTTATTGGAAGAATTATCGAGCCAGTGAAAATAAAGATAAGAATTAAAACGGTTAAAGCAATCCAACCAAGTGCGAATGGAAGTTTGGCGGCAATTCCATCCTGTGAATCAGTGAAATCTGCGGCAGCCCCGCCAATGAGAACCCCGACTGGTCTATCTAAGGCACGAATCTCATGAATTACCTGCTCAGATGCAGTGCTTCGAGATGCAACAGAAGAGATAACCTGCACGCGAATATCTTGGCCATATGTTTCAAAGGCACCAATTCGAACTACACCATTGACGGTCTTTACTTGATTGAGAAACTCGGAGATTTCAGTTTCACGACCAACACCATTAGGTACAACAACTTCGATGGGACTTCCCAGCAGGCCATCAAAGCGGCTCTCAATTATCTGGGAAGAAATCGCTGCCCGATCAGAGGCGGGCAGTACTCGTGAATCAATCTGGGCGAAGGCGATATTTGCAACAGGCAGAGTCATAATGCCAAGAATTGTCAGCGAAGAAATCACAACGGGAAGTGGGCGTCGCATTACTGTCCGTGCAGTGTGTGCCCACCTGCCATCTTCCTTCGGGGTAATTGCACTTCTACGCACGACACCCTTATCAACTCTCTCTCCCAAAATTGCAAGAAGTGCAGGTAGGGCGATAACTGCGCCAATAACGGCAAGTGAAATTACTGCAACTCCCGCATAACCAAATGATTTCAAGAAGTTAAGAGGGAAAAACAAGAGCGATGCCATAGTTACAAAGACGGTTAATCCTGAGTAAAAAACCGTTTTACCGGCCGTTGCAACGGTAGTTATAACCGACTCTTCAACGGATTTTCCATGGTGAAGCTCTTCGCGAAATCGGTTGACCATCAACAGGGCGTAATCAATTCCTAATCCCAGTCCCAAGCCAGTAATGAGATTGAGGGCAAAAACGCTTACATTAGTGAAAAGCGTTAAGAGATAGATCAGCAAAAATGAACCCAGAATCGCCGTAACGCCAACAAACAAGGGCATCGCCGATGCGACCATAGCCCCAAAGACGAAAATTAATAATAGAAATGTAAATGGAATTGCGATGGATTCAGCCAGAAGTAGATCCTTTTCAATACGGTGATTAATCGCTTGCGTAATTACTGCGCCACCACCGGCATAAACCTGTAGCTCTTTATATTCTCCATCAAATCTCTCTTGAACCACTTTTCCGAGCGAGTTAAATCCATCGAAGTCATCTAATTTTAAATCTGCATAAACGAGAATGAAACCGGCTTTGCCGTCGGTAGAGCGCATAGTTGGAGCGCCACCGGTAGACCAGTATGAGTAAGTCTTTGAGATTCCCTTAACGCTACGAATCTCTTTTTCTAATGCCGATGCGCTTGCTGCAACTTGGGCATCATCAACATTGGTTTTTGAATCCACTACCAGAGTAATAATTGGCTCTTGAACTTTAAACTTCTCGATTATGTATGTGGTCGCTTTGGCTGACTCACTCTGTGGATCTGAATAACCGCCGCTATCGAGTTTTCCAAAAGCTAATGACCCAACAGCGCCTGCAGCAAGAGTGCCAAGTAAGAAAATAGTTAGCACACTTTTTCGTCGCCGAACGATAAAACTGCCAAGTTTTTCAAACATGTACGACACCGGTTTCTTCGTCTAGACTAATCGTTATGAGCAATATCTTCCCCACCGTAACAACGGATGAGATTGATCCTGAGGCTGCCGCTGAAGCGGCAAAGCGCGATGAGGAAATCAAATCAGATAAGCCGCCTCACCACGAAGATTAATCACTCTTAGGTGCTGGCGCGACTGGAGCTGGCGCGACTGGGGCTGGGGAAGAAACCTCGCTCGTAGTTTTCTTTTTCACCGAATCGGTTTTATAGAACCCGGAACCCTTGAAAACGACTCCAACAGCTGAATAAATCTTGCGAATCTCACCGGTGCACACAGGGCATTTGGTCAAGGAATCATCAGAAAAAGATTGAACCGCCTCGAACTCATGAGAGCAGGCATTACACGCATATTGATATGTGGGCACGGTCGCTCCAATTGCAAGAAGTAACCCCCTCGTGGGGGTAGATGCTAAGTCTAAAGAAGTGGCACGATAGGGTCGAATCGAGATTAAGAAATGAGGCATTTCGGTGAGAATTAAGAGCCTGGCGCTGCTTCTGATCATGCTTTCTTATTGTGGCGTGGCGAACGCCTCGGCAAATTCGCTAATCAGCACACTTCCCATCAGTGGTTCAACTCTGACTACACCACCTAGCTCAGTAACCCTAACAACTAAGACTGAACTTATTCCAGATGCGAATGAATTGATGGTGACGGATCCATCTGGACTGCGTGTGGACGATGGAACAATTGCACTCGATGGCGTTAATGTATCGATCGGTTTAAAAGCCTTAACTGAATCAGGAATGTATAGAGTGTCTTACATACTTTACTCTGAAGGTGAGGCTCCGCTTCAAGGCTCATTTACATTTAACTTCTCTGCCCCAAGTGTGATTTCCCCAACTGATCCAACGCCAACTCCTACGCAACCACAAACTCCGGCGAGCAGCAGCTGGGGAACAAATGTTTTTATCTTTGCCATTTTAGTAGTTGCATTCTTTGTTTTGATTGGACTCTCACTCTATGCTCGCAAGCTCTTTAGAGACCGATGACCGCACTGGGAACGTTTTTTAAATTTCTTTCACTTATTGGTAGTTTTACGGCCATTGGAACTCTTCTGGCAATGGCCTTTCTCCTTTTAGATTTTGAAGGAAGGTTTTCTACGCAAACTCACAAGTTGAAACGTTTATTGTGGAGTTCGGCGATAGTGTGGAGCTTCGGTAGTGCTGGAACAATCATTGTTACATTGGCAACTATTCTTGATCAGTCTATTTCAATTGCATTAGATCCACATGTGCTGCGCTCATTTATTACTCAGATTACGCTCGGTCAGTACTTGTTCTTTGAGTTGATAATTGCGCTTGTAGTCGCAATTTCGGCCTATCGCATCAAAAGTATTCTTACCGCGGCCTTTGTTTTATTTCTATCGATCATAGGCTTAGTGGCTCCAGTATTTCAGAGTCACTCTGAATCAAGTGGTTCTCATGGTTTGGCGATCGGCGCGTTAGTAATCCACGTTGCAGCACTCTCTTTGTGGGTGGGTGGCGTTATTGCCATTGCTTTGCTAGATCCGAAGGATCGACCGATTGCTGTTTCTCGGTTCAGCGAATTAGCTTTATGGTCAGTTGTCGCAGTTGTTGCAAGCGGAACGGTTAATGCATGGGTGCGCTTAGATTTTCAAGGCGCTTGGAATTCGGCATATGCATACGTTGTAATCACCAAAATTGTAGTGACATTAATTTTAATTTCTATTGGCTATATGCATCGCACAAATCTCGCATTACGCGAGCGCATTGATTGGCTGGGTTTCGGACGTTTAATATTTGTAGAGGCGATCATCTTGGTTGCAATTGTTGCAATGGGCGCTTGGCTTTCAACAAATGAGCCTCTGGTGCGTCCAATAGTTCCTGAGTTCGACTCGGCTGTTGCTGTTACTGGGATTAGTACACCGCCACCTCCTACATGGAGCCGAATTCTTTTCAGTTACGAACCCGATGCGTTGATGATTGGAGTTCTGATTACTGCGGTGGCTCTCTATATCAAGGGCGTACTTGTAATGAGACGTCGAGGCGATAACTGGCCAGTTGGGCGTAGCATTGCCTTCGGTCTCGGTATTGCCGGAATCGATTTTGCAACAAGTGGCGGCCTTGGACTCTATGCCCACTTTGCTTTTTCATATCACATGGTTGCGCACATGGTTTTAGGAATGATTGCGCCGATCGGTATCGTCCTTGGTGCACCGATCACTCTTGCACTTCGAACTCTGCCACAAGGTCGAAATAGCACTGAACGCGGCGTACGTGGAACTCTACTTGCTGCACTTCACTCCAGAGTGGCGATGTTTTTCACAAATCCAATTGTCGCTTTAGCTTTTTTCGATGGCTCACTATTTGCACTTTACTTCACAGGGCTATTTGGCGGAATGATGCAGAGTTATGTGGGACATCTCTTTATGAGTATTCACTTTATTCTCGCAGGAATTCTTTTCTTTCATGTCATTATTGGCATCGACCCCAATCCACGTCGTATTCCGCACCTTGTGCGCATCGTCATCGTATTTGCGGCGATGAGTATTCATGCATTTTTCTCGGTAGCGCTAATGTCATCTACTACGCTCATAGATCAAGGCTATTTTGCTTCGCTCAAAACCCCATGGCTAACAGATCTTTTAGCTGATCAACAGTTAGGTGGATCTATTGGTTGGGCTATGGGTGAGATCCCAATTCTCTTGGCTCTCGTGGCAACCTTCATAAGTTGGGTCAAAGATGATTCGCGCGAAGCAAAACGAATTGATCGAAACACCTCGAGAGCGGCTGCGATGGGTCAACCAGACGAGCTCGCTGTTTACAATGAGTATTTACAAAAACTAGCCGAGCGCGATAGGAATGATGCCTAATGGAAAACTTATTTGACCTCCCACATGAATATAAGGAGCTACGCGCAAGCGTGCGCGCACTATCAAATAAAGAGATTGCTCCCTTTGCACAATCAGTAGATGAAGACCATCGCTACCCGCAAGAGGCCGCTGATGCACTTCAAAGAGCGGGCTTAAGCGCCGCGCATGTTCCGACTGAATTTGGAGGCGATGGTGCAGATGCACTTGCCACAGTAATTATTATTGAAGAGGTTGCACGAGTATGCGGTTCATCATCACTCATTCCTGCCGTGAATAAACTGGGCTCTTTGCCTTTGATTTTGGGCGGTAGCCAAGCGCAGAAAAGGCGCTGGCTTCCCCAGTTAGTCTCAGGAATGGGTTTTTCTTACTGTTTATCAGAATCCGATGCAGGGTCGGATGCATCAGCGCTACGCACAAGGGTCGAACGTGATGGCGATGGTTGGGTTCTAAATGGAAGTAAAAAATGGATATCTAATGCAGGAATTTCCGATTTTTATACGGTCATTGCCCAAGGAGATTCATCGCTGGGATCAAAGGGAATTACCGCATTTATTGTTGAGAAATCTGATCCGGGACTCTCCTTTGGCGCTCCCGAAAAGAAAATGGGCTTTAGAGGATCACCAACACGTGAACTCTATTTTGACAGTATAAAACTAAGTGATGATCGTCGAATCAGTGAGATTGGCGGTGGATATACACTTGCAATGAATACTTTAGATCACACACGCATCACGATTGCAGCACAGGCACTGGGTTTAGCCCAAGGCGCACTTGATGTAGCCACTAAATATTCTCATGAACGCAAACAGTTTGGCAAAGAGATTTTCGATTTTCAAGGCGTGCAATTTATGTTAGCTGACATGGCAATGAATGTTGAAGCTGCCCGCCAGCTCACATATGCTGCGGCAGTTAAGAGTGAGAATAACGAAAGAGATTTACGGTTCTTCTCAGCCGCTAGTAAGTGTTTTACAAGTGATATGGCTATGAAAGTGACGCAGGATGCAATTCAGATCTTAGGTGGCTATGGATACGTTTCTGACTATCCAGTAGAACGAATGATGCGGGATGCGAAGTTAACTCAGATATACGAAGGCACAAATCAAATTCAACGAATTGTTATGGCACGCAATCTCCCGTCAAGTTAACCTTTAAATCGCACAAGGATTGAAGGAGTAGCTGCCGCATTTAATGGGATGTCATGCACCTCCCGTGGCAAAATCTCACTGGTTAACTCTCCTGCATAGACTAAGCCAATTTTCCAGCCGGGTATATAAGCCAAAGCGCGATCGTAGTAACCACCACCTTGGCCGAGCCGGTATCCCTCGTGGTCTATATGTAATGCAGGCACGATCATCACATCTACAGTGCTCAGATCCTGAACCGGTTCACCTATGGGTTCAGAGAGTTTCTTTGTAATTTTTAACGAGGACTCATCACCATTCCATTCGATCCAATTTAGATGATCTCCATTTACTCGAGGCAGAAGTAAGCATTTACCGGCTTTGAGCAGAGCCTTATTAATCTCATGTGTGCTTGGTTCTTCGCCATATGAATAATATGAAGCCACTGTCTTGGCAGCAAGAATTTCTGGCGAATTCAAAATAGTTGAAAAACTTGATGGAATGAATTTTTGTCTTCGTTCGCGTCGCAATCTTTCGCGGAGCTCTTTCTTTACTGTGTTCTGATTCATCTAGCTCTCCCTGTAATTTGTAGGCCCAAATCCCAAAGAAAGGTCGGCCTAACAAGTATGGTGTGATTATGACAGAGCACACGCGAGTAGATGGGTTTCTTGCATCTCTCATTGCAATATGCACCCCACTGGATTCTTTTGATATGCCCCTTTTAGATGCTCACGGGGCAACACTTTCTGAGGATATCTATGCGGGCGAGCGCTTAGTCATGCGCGCCGGTAGTCGAATTCGATCGACACAAATCGGTCTTGCAGCATCGATTGGGCGAGATCATCTACCGACTCGCCCCCATCCGCGAGTTGTAGTTCTCTCAGCTGGTCCAAATCTAGTTGAACCAGGGAAAAGCCTTGTAGGTGAAGAAGAGTTCGAAGTTAATTCTTGGTTGCTGACGACGGCTGTGCGTGAGGTTGGAGCAGTTGCATACCGAGTTCATTCAATTCCAGATGATGAAGACGAGCTTCAGGGCGTCATTGAAGATCAATTAGTTAGGGCGGATCTAATAATTATTAGCGGTGAAAGACAGGATGAGTCTTTTGATCTTATTACCCGCACTCTCTCCAGAATGGGCGACATAACTACTGTTGATATGGCCGTTGAAGTAAGCGGGCGACATAACTTTGGGCAGATCGGCCCGGATAAGACGCCTGTCGTAACGCTGCCAGGGGATCCGATTGCAGCCTATATTTCCTTTGAACTCTTTGTTCGCCCAATGATTCGAACCATGCTTGGTGCGGCAACTATTCATCGCCCCTCAGTAAGGGCAAAGCTTGAAAAAGCAGTTGAATCGGCTCCGGGAATGCGCTCCTATATCCGTGCGGTGCTATCTGAAGATGCAAAATCCGTGATGCCGCTCATTGATCAGGAAGAGCTGTCCACACTCTCAAATGCCAATGCTTTTATCGCAGTTGGGGAAAAAGAGATTTCATTGTTGGCTGGAGATGAGGTTACGGTAGTGATTCTTGAGCGAAGATATATATAAATAAGAGATGAAGCAGAGCTGGCCCCACATTCTCAATGGAGATGAAATCTCCTTGCGGCCACTTAGGTTTCGAGACCATAGTAGATGGAATGCAGTTCGCGCCGAGAATCGAGCATGGCTTTCGCCTTGGGAGGCGACAATCCCACTTCTTTATCCATCAGATACAGCCGATGAGCCCGCTATCACGCTTCCCTCGTACTTTGAAATGGTTCGAACTCACAATAGAGAAGCCCGTCATGGTCGTTCATTCTCATTTGCCATGTGGAAAGAGAGTAATTTGATAGGGCAAATCTCACTAGGCGGGGTTATTTACGGTGCATTGCGTGGTGGACATATCGGTTATTGGGTTGACCGTAACTATGCAAATAAGGGTTACACGAGCGCGGCAGTGGTTTTACTAACTGATTTTGCATTTAACGCGTTGAAGCTCCATCGTATTGAGATAAATCTTCGGCCAGAGAATGGCGCATCGCGTAGGGTGGCAGAGAAAGCTGGCTATATCTTCGAGGGAAATCGATCTAACTACTTGCATATCGATGGAAATTGGCGCGACCATATCTGTTTTGTTAAGGAAAATCTCTCCATTAAGTAGTACCTAAATCCCCGAAATATATGGGATTCACCCTTATCTTTATACATCATGGCTTCCGGACTAATTTATATTGCGATCATTGGCATGTGGGTCGCATATTTTGCACCCCGTTGGATCCATGACCGGAACGAGTTTTCTGGTAAATCAGTTGAGCGGTTTAAAGTTGCTCTGACCGTTGTTGCGAATTCTTCAACGCACACAAGTCAAAGCGGTGGACTTCTCCATATTGATTTAGATCGTGAAGCAAAAATTGCACAGTTACTTCTGCAGAGACGAATAATTTTTGTTCTACTAACTTTTTCACTAATATCAACGCTTGTGGGTGGGTTTATGAATACGATGCCTTTCTTGTATGCACTTGTTCCTGCAACTGGTATTTTGATTTATGTTGCAAACGTTCGACGGCAAAGTGTCGCTGAGCGAATTCAGCATCGTCGTATACAGCAATTGCATAGAAGAACTTCTGGAGTCTCGGCAACTAATCTTGTTGGGGTAGTTACACCTAAGCCGTCCCAAGAACATTGGGTCCCATTATCTGAGCGCGAACTTAAAGGCGTTGTGATATTGCCTCAAGGAACTGCGAGCATGCGTAATGCTTGGCAACCAGCTGAAGTTCCTGTCCCCACTTATGTAAGCGCTCCGAAGGCAATAGTTCCAAAACGAGTAATCGATTTAACTACTCCAGGAGCATGGAGTGAGGAGCAGGAGCGTCTCGAGCGCGAAGCTTTGGCCGCGACCGCTCCATCACGCAATGAGATATTTGATCAACAACTTGCCGATGAGGCAGTTCAACGTTTGAATCAGTCTCGAGCCTCTAATGAGTAGTTAGATCCAAGAGCTAAACCACATTCGCTTCAACCACTCATCGTAATTAATAATCTCTCCAGTAAAAAGTGGTAAAAAATAAATAAAATTGAGGAAAATTAAAATCATTACAGTCGTCACTAGTGCTATTGACATACGAGGTTGCATTGCACTATCTAGAATGAGTTTGGCGCAGTATATAAGTGCTAATAGCACGAAAGGTTCAAAAATGATTGCATAGAAGGCAAATACAGTGCGTTGCTGGAAAAAGAACCAAGGAAGATAGCCCGCGAAGATTCCAAGAACGGTTAGATTTAATGCTGCTTCGGTACTTCGTCGATACAATGAAAGAATCCAATAACCAATCACGACGGCAACTGCGATTGTGCCAAACCACCAGAGAATCGGTGTTCCTATTGCCAGAATCTCTTGCGCACAGTTCTTAGATTCACATCCCTGCGGAGATTCATAGAAGAATGATGTTGGTCGCCCCATAATCATCCAACTCCAAGGGTTTGCTTGATAAGGATGTTTTTCAGTCAGGCCAGTATGAAATCCCAACATCTCGGCGTGGTAATGCCACCAGGATAGTAATACATTTGAGGACCAACTCCGATCCCATCCACGCTTACTAATAAACCAGCCACTCCATGTACTTACATAAACAACAATTGGAAGAAGACCGTACTGCGCAAACGTAATCAGTGAAGGGCGGATTAATTTTCGACCGGAATAAGATGAAAAAACTCTGTACAGTGAAACAAGTGCCATCGCTAGCAAAAAATATAGAGCACTCCACTTAGTACCCATTGCTAAACCAATTGCAATTGCGGCATACCAATGTCTTTGACGGTGCCATAAATACACCGCAAGCAGGACAAAGAACGTTAAAAACAAATCTAACAACGCTGTCCGAGAATGGACTAACAATAATCCATCCATTGCCATAAGAGCTGCAGCCATCGCGGTAAGTAATGGCGAGAAGAAGAGAATATGTACCAAACGCGCAAAGAGAAGAATTAACAATGTGCCAACTAATGCAGTGGCAAATCTCCAACCGAATTCGTTGTCTCCGAAAATCTTGATACCACTTGCAATCAACCATTTCCCAACGGGTGGGTGAACGATGAATTCAGGTTTGTTACCCGCAACTTCAACGCCAAATTTCAAGAAATCTCTAGCACCATCGACGTAATAGACCTCATCAAATATGTAACCTTTAGGCCTACCTAGATTGATCAATCGAAGCGCTAAAGAGAAAATAGCAATGAGTAAAGGGGCAAGGGCGGCGACCATATGCGTAATCGTATGCGCTTAGTTGGTTAATTTACTGAGATGATGTAACCATGGTTCTGATATTGGCGGCGACCCCGCTGGGCAATTTTGGTGATGCGAGCGCACGCTTAAAAGCGGCTATTGAAAACGCAACGATAATTGCAGCTGAGGATTCGAGGAGATTTCACCGATTGTGCTCAGATATGGAAACTAGTTTTTCAGCCAGAGTTCTCTCATTTTTTGAAGGCAATGAAGAAGAGCGCACTCGCGAACTGCTAAACGAGCTCCAAACTGGGGCTACCGTCTTGGTAGTGTCAGATGCTGGTATGCCCACTATTAGTGATCCAGGATTTCGCTTAATGCGAGAGGCGATAAAAAACGGCATAGAAGTACGTGTGATTCCTGGACCAAGTGCGGTGACCATGGCCGTTGCCCTCTCGGGGCTACCAACCGATCGCTTTACTTTTGAAGGCTTCCCGCCGCGGGCATCTGGTGCACGTTTAGCAACCTTTGAAAAACTGCGCCACGAGGAGCGCACAATGGTTTTCTTTGAGGCTCCACACCGTTTGGGTGATTCGCTGGAAGATGCGATTTCAATTTTCGGTGTTGAACGTAGAGGTGCAATTTGCCGTGAAATGACAAAACGATACGAAGAAACAATTCGCGGTACTCTGGTTGAGCTCTCAACATGGGCAGATACCAATGAGGTCTTAGGGGAAATAACTCTAGTTATCGAAGGAGCTTCAGTTAATTCGGCGGCAATGACGGCCGAAGAAATGGTGGGTCGAGTGCGTGAGTTTGAAAACGCTGGCATGGATCGAAAATCGGCCATTGCATCGGTGGCACAAGAGTTCGGTATCGCAAAGCGCTTAGTTTATGCCGCCGTGGTCGATGCGAATAAGATGAGCACGTGACTAAATCCTTCTATGTGACGACGCCAATTTATTATGTCAACGATGCTCCTCATATTGGGCATGCATATACGACCGTTGTCGGTGATGTGCTCACGCGTTGGCACCGCCAGAAGGGCGAATCGGTCTGGTTCTTAACAGGAACCGATGAACACGGCGAAAAGATTATGCGCACTGCGCAGACTCATGGAATCTCTTCACAGGAGTGGGTCGACAAACTCGTTGAGACAGAATGGAAACCTAATTGGCGGGCACTCAATATTGCTAATGACGATTTCATCCGTACGACAGAGGTGCGCCATACCGAAAGGGTTCAAAGATTTTTACAAGGCTTAAAGGACGCCGGACATATATATGCGGGAAAATACGAAGGTCCTTACTGCGTTGGATGTGAAGAATTCAAGATCCCTGGGGATTTAACGCTCAAAGGTGAGGAGTGGTTATGCAATATGCATGGCACTCCAATTGAAATAATTAAAGAAGATAATTGGTTTTTTCGTCTATCTGCTTTTATTGGGCCGTTATTGGCGCACTACGAAGCACACCCTGAGACATGCCAGCCAGAGAGCGCACGCAACGAAGTAATTTCGTTTCTTAAAAGCGGAGTTACCGACCTTTCGATCTCACGTTCAACATTCGACTGGGGTATTCAAGTCCCGTGGGACAAGGATCAAATTTTTTACGTGTGGTTTGATGCACTTCTCAATTACGCCACGGCAGTCGGGCTCGGAGATAGTTCTGAAAGCGAAGGCGGAAAAAAGTTTGCTGAAGTTTGGCCACCCGATGTTCATTTAATTGGAAAAGAGATTTTACGTTTCCATGCAGTGATTTGGCCGGCAATGTTAATGGCGGGAAATCTGGCTACACCGAAAATGGTTTTCGCACACGGTTGGCTTTTGGTCGGTGGCGAGAAGATGAGTAAGAGTAAGTTTACAGGAATCGTTTCAAAGGATATAACCGACCATTTTGGCGTCGATGCCTTTCGATATTACTTCCTACGTGCGATTCCATTCGGTTCTGATGGCTCGTTTTCATGGGAAGATATGTCTGCGAGATATACGTCAGAGCTTGCAAATGATTTTGGCAATCTAGCATCGCGTAGCGCGGCGATGATTGAAAAGTACTGTGGTGGAGTTTTACCTGTAGTTAGCCACGCTGCTGATTTAGAGGCTGCCCTTAAGACCGCAGTGGATAAGGCTGATGCAGCTATGTGCGCATTAGATTTTCAAGGCGGAATTCTCGCGATTATGGATTTTTGTAAGAGAGTCAATGGTTACGTTACCGAGAAAGAGCCTTGGGTTCTGGCTAAGGATCAAGTCAATAAAATTGAGCTCGACGGGATTTTGTATAACACCGCAGAATCACTCCGGGCACTTGCGGTTTTATTGCATCCCGTGATGCCGGCGACCTGCGAAATTTTGTGGCAGAGTCTTGGTGCACGTGAGAAGTTGGGGGAACTCTCTGCACAAAAAATTGCTGATGTTGCAGCATGGGGTCAACTTCCTGAGGGTGCGACTATCAGTAGAACTCCAGTTCTATTTCCACGATTAGAGACCAGCGCATAAGCCAGATGGCAGATCGCCATAATCGGGATTTTGAACGCCCACGTGCGCCACTGCCAGAGCCCTTGCCCATTGCAACCGTTGATTCCCATGCGCACATGGAGATCATTACAAATACCGCTCCCGATTCCCAAGAGGTTGAAGATTTAATTGCAGAAGCAAAATCGGTAAATGTTGATCGAATTGTTCAGGTGGGTTATTCGGCGAAGCAGTCACGATGGTGCGTTGCTGCGGCTGAAAAGTGGAACACATCGGTTTTAGCCGCGGTGGCTCTACATCCAAACGAGGCACCTGTAGCCGCAGATCTAGATGCCGACTGGGCAGTTATTGCCGAGCTCGCTCAGCATCCACGTGTACGCGCTATTGGTGAAACAGGATTGGACTATTTCCGCACTCCACCGGAACTTCATACTCGTCAGCAAGAGTCATTCAAATGGCATATTGAATTAGCTAAACAAACGGGCAAAGCTTTGGTGATTCATGACCGTGATTCTCATGACGATGTCTTGTCAGTGCTCCTTGAAGTTGGAGCTCCGAATAACGTTATTTTTCACTGTTTTTCTGGCAGAGTTGAAATGGCCAAAGTATGTATTGAAAGAGGTTACATACTTTCTTTCGCCGGGACACTCACCTTCAAAAACGCCCCTGAACTGCGCGAAGCAGTCAAACTTGTTCCAATCGATCAATTATTAGTTGAAACGGATTCACCATTTTTAGCGCCTATGCCACACCGTGGTGCGGGAAACACTCCCGCACAAATTGCAAATATTGTTCGTGCTATGGCAATCGAACGCGAAAATGATTTGGGTGAGCTCGCCTTCGCGTTGAGTAATAATGCTGAGCGAATATTTGGGTCGTTTGCACCATGAGCTTGCTTGGAGCAAACGAGATTCGCGAACTCGCAACGGCATTAGATTTAAAGCCATCAAAATCTCTTGGTCAAAACTTCGTTATAGATTCAAATGTCTGCACAAAGATAGTTCGAATCGCTGGAGTTACTGGAAATGATATCGCCCTCGAAATTGGCCCCGGTCTTGGTTCATTAACATTGGCACTTCTTCATAGCGCGGCATCGGTCGTAGCGGTTGAAATAGATTCAAGACTTGCGCATCAACTTCCGATTACTGTTGCAAAACATTGGGAGCATCCAGAAAATTTAATACTCATCAATCAAGATGCTTTAACGTTGAAGGAGTTACCAGTACTACCGACAGTTTTGGTAGCAAACTTGCCTTACAACGTTTCGGTCCCCGTTTTGCTGAATTTGCTCGAAAGATTTCCAACTCTTCGAACCGGCGTAGTCATGGTGCAGGCCGAGGTAGCAGATCGATTAGCTGGGCGACCTGGCACAAAAGAGTATGGAGTACCTTCGGTAAAAGCGGCGTGGTGGGCCGAAGTTAAAGGGGCTGGATCAATTTCTCGCTCAGTGTTTTGGCCTGTTCCAAATGTAGATTCAAAACTAGTTTCAGTTACTCGACGAAGCACACCAGGAGATGAGGAGCTTCGCAAAAAAACCTTTGCAATTATCGATGCCGCATTTGCCCAACGGCGCAAAATGTTGCGATCTGCCTTAGCGCCTCTCTTTGGTTCATCATCGGCGGCCGAAGAGATTTTGCTAAAAGCTAGTGTCGATCCCACACTTCGTGGAGAGGCGTTAGATATCTCAAGTTTCTGTTCAATCGCCTCTGTTTCCGAGCCATGATGATCACTTATCTGCAAATAACAAGGGAAAGTAATAGGGTCAATTCATGCCAGTAAAGAGCGTCACCGTTCGCGTGCCCGCAAAAGTAAACTTGCAGCTTTCGGTTGGTCCACGCGAGGCCGATGGTTTTCATAACGTAGTAACAGTTTTTCAAGCCATCTCAATCTATGATGATGTAAAAGTAACTCTCGCAGAGGCCAAGAGCGGGGTAAGTATTTCGATAACTGGAGATCAAACCCATGGAGTTCCCACAGACGAGAGTAATTTAGCGCTAATGGCAACTGCATTATTGGCCAAAGAGTATGACTTAGATATTGATGCGCATATTGAAATTAAAAAATCAATTCCAGTAGCTGGCGGAATGGCCGGTGGTAGCGCCGATGCCGCAGCAATGATTATTGCCATCGATTATTTATATTCACTTGGAATGAATCGCGAAGAAATGTCGGAAATTGCCGCTAAGTTAGGTAGTGACGTGCCATTTATGTTAAATGGTGGAACGGCAATCGGCACAGGTCACGGGGATCAATTAACGTCGGCACTTTCTCGGGGTACGTATCACTGGGTTCTGGCTCTTTCCTCTGTGGGATTATCAACTCCTGCCGTTTATGGTGAGTGCGATCGCTTGCGCTCAGAATTGGAGATCTCGCAGCCCCAAACAAATGAGCTTTTAATGCAAGCACTTCTTGCAGCAGATCCAAAGTCTGTAGGGAAAAATCTTGTTAATGATTTACAAGCTGCTGCATGTTCGTTGCGACCAGCACTTCGTTTAGTTCTAGATGTCGGTCAAGAATATGGCGCGCTTGGCGCTTTAGTTTCAGGATCTGGCCCAACAGTTGCATTTCTAGTTTCTGATGAGGAGGCAGCATTGGATTTAGCTGTGGCTTTAACGGCAAGTGGCGTAGTAGGAAGCGTGGTACGAGCATATGGACCAGTCGCGGGGGCAAAAGTTCTCACATAAGTATTGACGCAATATGGTCACAGGCATGGGCATTTATAAGGGAGAATACAGGTTCCGCCATTGTGTAGTGGCTAGCACATGGGCCTTTGAAGCCCAGGGTCCAGGATCGATACCTGGTGGCGGAGCGATAGACTGACATCGTGGCCGTAGAAACCGTGATTATCCTGGCAGCAGGTGACGGAACACGGATGAAATCGCGTCAAGCAAAAGTTCTTCACCACGTTGCCGGACGTTCGTTAATTGGACATGTACTTACGGCAGTTAATCACTTAGAGCCTTCTCACATTCGAATCGTCGTTGGATCTAATCGAGAAAGCGTTGAGGCGCACATCGCCGAGATTTCACCTTCGGCCACGACAGTCTTTCAAGAAAAACGCGGGGGCACCGGTCACGCGGTTCAATTGGCGCTTGCGGGCAGCACTTCCAACGGCACGGTTTTAGTTTTAGCTGGAGATACTCCAATGCTTACAGGTGTGTCATTGGCGGCATTTCTCGAGGCTCACGCAGTTGGAAATTTCGCGGCTTCGGTTTTGACTGCAGAGCATCCCGATCCCACTGGGTACGGACGAATTATTCGTGGGGATAGTGCTGAACTTTTACGAATTGTTGAAGAGCGTGATGCAAGTGAAGATCAGAGAATTATATTTGAGATTAACTCCGGGGTCTACGCCTTCGATGGAGCTAAGTTAGCAGGTGCAATTGGACAGATCACCAATTCAAATTCTCAAGGTGAGCTGTATTTGACCGATGTAATTGAAATTCTAAAGAGTTCTGGAGAATCAATCGCAGCCATATTGCTCGATGATTTTACGGAGATATTAGGGGTCAATGACCGCATACAACTTGCAGACTCGGCTGCCCTACTGCGTGATCGAATCAATGAACGCTGGATGCGCGAAGGAGTCACCATTATCGATCCAACGACTACGTGGATTGATGCAACCGCAACGATTTCCAGTGATGTAACTCTGCACCCAGGTAGCGCTATTTTAGGAAGAACAACGATTGCAGCCGGAGCCGTCATTGGCCCTCGAACAACTTTGACTGACTGCGTGGTTAAAGAAGGTGCTTCAATACTGGAATCAATTGCCACTGATACTGAATTCGGTGAAGGTGCAACTGTTGGACCTTTTACATACCTTCGAAGCGGAACAGTTTTGGGGGATAACACTAAAGCAGGCGCTTTCGTAGAAATTAAGAATTCGACAGTCGGAACAGGTTCTAAAGTTCCACATCTCTCATATGTCGGTGATGCAACAATTGGAGAGGGCTCTAATATCGGTGCTGCAACAATCTTTGTTAACTACGACGGCGTTAATAAACATCACACGAATATCGGAGATCATGTACGTATTGGAAGCGACACAATGTTAGTTGCGCCAATTACTATCGGTGACGGGGCATATACGGCGGCAGGATCGGTTATCACCGAAGATGTACCAGTTGGTGCGATAGGTGTTGGCAGAGCTAAACAGAGAAATGTATTAGGTTGGGTCATGCGTAAGCGAGCGGGTTCACTGTCAGCGTTAGCGGCCGAAGCTAAAGAGAAGAAGGGCTAATAAATGAGCGAGATTCGTTTATCTTCCGAAAAGAGATTACGTCTTTTTGCAGGTCGCGGATTTCCAGAACTAGCCGATGAAGTCGCCGCAGAACTCGGCATTCCATTAACACCAACTTCAGCTTATGATTTTGCAAATGGCGAAATTTTTGTTCGTTTTGAAGAATCAGTTCGTGGATGCGATGCATTCGTAATTCAAAGTCACACAACTCCTGTTAATAAGCAGATCATGGAACAACTCATCATGGTTGATGCGCTAAAGCGAGCCTCTGCAAAACGCATCACGGTTGTAGCACCGTTTTATGGTTACGCACGTCAAGATAAAAAAAGTCGAGGGCGCGAACCAATCACTGCACGATTGATGGCAGATCTTTTCAAAACTGCTGGTGCTGATCGCTTAATGTGCGTAGATTTACACACATCGCAGATTCAAGGCTTCTTTGATGGTCCAGTAGATCATCTCTTTGCATTGCCAATGCTTGCGAATTATGTCGGAAGTAAAGTCGACCGTAGTCGTTTAACTATCGTATCTCCAGATTCAGGTCGAGTACGAGTAGCAGAACGCTGGTCGGATCTTTTGGGAGGCTGCCCAATTGCTTTTATTCACAAAACTCGTGACCCTCGTATTCCAAATGAGGCGACTGTTGGTCGAGTTGTTGGAGATGTACAAGGGCAAACTTGTGTGGTTATTGATGACATGATCGACACTGCCGGCACAATCACAAAGGCGGTAGAGGCATTATTTGATGCAGGAGCAAAAGATGTCATCATCGCTGCAACACACGCTGTGCTATCGGGTCCTGCAGTGGAGCGCTTACGAGAGAGCAAGGCATCTGAAGTTGTCGTAACTAATACTCTTCCAATATCAGAAGATCAAAAATTCGATGGACTTACAGTTCTTTCAATCGCCCCACTTTTAGCTCGGGCAATCCGAGAAGTCTTTGAAGATGGATCAGTCACAAGCCTTTTTGACGGCCTTTCGTAACGGTAATTTGCACAACCTTGACCTCACAGGCTAGCCTTTGGCCTGTTCCGGCGAGGGTATAAAGGTACTTCCGTAATCGACGGTGTAGGAGTTAAATCCTTTCGGAACTTTGTGATTCAACCGAAGTTTCCACTAAGAGGAGTAATAAAATGGCAGAGATCACTATCAACGGCGTCCTTCGTACTGAATTTGGTAAAGGCGCATCACGTCGTGCACGTCGCGATGGTTTAGTTCCTGCAGTTATTTACGGTCATGGTGAGAAGCCACAGCACATTACACTTCCAGCCCGCGAACTTGGCATTGCTCTGAAGCAATCAAACGTACTGCTCGATGTTGTAATCGATGGAAAGACTGAGTTAACACTTCCAAAGGCGATTGTCCGCCACCCACTCAAGCAAATTATTGAGCATATCGATTTAGTTCTTGTTCGGCGTGGAGAAAAAGTTGTTGTCTCTGTTCCTGTTCATGCTATTGGTGAGCAGGATCGCGATGGAGTACTCGAGCATGTAAACAACACAATCGATGTGCGAGTTGAAGCTTCTGCAATTCCAAACTTTTTTGAACTCGATATAACCGGCCTTGCAGCTGGTCTCTCGCTTTATGCCGGTGATGTAGTTCTTCCAGCCGGCGTCGTACTTGAGTCAGATCCAAAGATGATCGTTATTCACCTTTCTGAGCGTTCTACAGCCGCTGAAGAAGCACCAGTTGTAGCTGCAACAGAGACCGATGTGCTGGATGCCGCAGCACCAACAGCGGCCGCCGATTCAGATAAGTAGGACGCTTAACCCTTACGATTGCCGCTATGACGTGGTTAGTAGTAGGGCTCGGTAACCCGGGCGATCAATACGCTGCCACACGTCACAATGTGGGTCAGATGGTTGTTGATGCAATGGCAGTCGGCAATAAACTGCGTTGGAGCACGCACAAATCACGCACCGATGTTGCGGCCTTCAAAATCGGTGCGCCTCCATACGCGCACTCTGTGATTATCGCAAAGTCCAAGAGTTATATGAATGAATCTGGTGGACCGATTAAAGCGCTCGCCGCTTTCTATAAAGTTGAACCTTCACACATAATTATTCTTCACGACGAATTAGATATTGCCTTCTCAACTATTCGCGTCAAACTGGCCGGTGGCGACAACGGCCACAACGGATTGAAAAGCCTTACTTCATCTTTGGCGACCCCAAATTACTACCGTGTTCGCCTTGGCATCGGTCGACCAATCGGTCAACAAGATCCGGCCGACTTCGTCCTCAAACAATTTTCAGCCACCGAGAAAATAGAGCTCACCAATTTTCTCATCCGTGGCTCAGAAGCTGTCGAATCATTGATTACAAAGGGTTTAGAAGTGACACAGCAGGAATTTAACTCCTAAGCCGTTTGCATCACGAGGATCAGATTCTTTAATTCCAACAAATGCCGCAGTCGACTGCGCCGTGGTTGATAGCAGCTAATAAAGGTTTGACCGGATATATAAATTTTTTTATCTTCTTTTCCGAGCTTTCAGTGTACTGTAAAAGTACTTGGGATTTTAGATTGTGTTGCAATTCCTGCGACTAATTAATGATCCCACCAAAACAAGTGTTTGGAGAAAATCATGGGTATTGGAAGCGGAATAGTTTTATTTGTTGCAGGAGCGATTGTGGCATTTGCTCTCAACTTCGAAGTTAGTTCAGTCGACCTTCGGTTGATAGGCTCGTTATTTATGGGTGCTGGAGCGCTGATTTTTCTTATTTCACTTGTCACTGTATTTAAGAAGCGCACATCAAGTGTTTCCACACGAACATCAATTGACCCTTCGCATGGAGAGAAAGTTGTCGAGCAAGAGAAAAAGAGCGACACTCTCTAGTTTGCGAGAGTTACAAGAGTGCATGCGCCAAGGGGACGTTTGATTTAGAGGTCGAAGTAGAACTCGAGCTCCGAAAATAAGGAATCAACCAGTGTTGCGAAGACCAGCAGCGACACCATTAACCGTCAGGAGCAATGCACGCTGCAAGATTGGATTATCTTCACCTGCAGAATCACGTACTCGTTTGAGTAAATTGATCTGTAGTAAATGGATTGGCGATAAGTAGGCATCACGGACTTGCAGGGTTCTGGCTAGAACCGGTTGATCCCCGAGTAGAGAGTCTTTTTTAGTTAACAATAAAATTTCAGCAACAGTTAAATCAAATTCAGCTTGGATAGTGTCTAAGAAGTGATGGAGCTCTTTAGGAACAAGTGCATCTACATAGCGTCGGGCTAACACTAAATCCGTTTTGGCTAAAGTCATTTCAACATTACTAATAAAGGTATTGAAAAAATGCCACTCTTGAAGCATTGTGGCAAGTACTTCAGAGTTACCTGACATTCGAGCCGCCTTTAGCCCAGATCCGACACCAAACCAACCTGGCACAATTTGACGCGATTGTGTCCAACCAAAGACCCACGGAATCGCGCGCAACGAAGCAAGCCCAACGTGAGCATCCGGGCGTCTTGATGGGCGTGAACCTAAGTGGAGATTTCCTAATTGCTCAACTGGCGTGGATGAATAGAAATAGGTAGGTAGATCTTCGTGATCGACCAAACTTCGATATGCCGTGAAAGCGCTATCACTAACTAGCTGCATGCACTCATTCCAGCTAGTTAAATCTTCAATTGACTGACGAGGACCACGATTGAGAACCGTTGCTTCAAGGGATGCTGCAAGGGTTAGCTCAACATTTTCTCTGGCAAGTGATGCTAAAGAATATTTATCACTGATAACTTCTCCCTGCTCGGTCATCTTGATTTGACCATCAACTGAGCCCCACGGAAGTGCAATGAGGGCTTCATATGTCGGCCCACCACCACGGCCGACGGAGCCACCACGGCCATGGAATAGGCGAAGTTTGACGCCATGCTTCATGGCCACATCACGAAGTCGACGCTGTGCCCGGTGAATCTCCCACTGGCTAGTTGCAATACCTGCATCCTTATTTGAATCTGAATATCCCAGCATAACCTCTTGAACATCACCGCGAAGTTCAACGATGGAGCGATATGCAGGATTACTCAAGAGCTTTTCGAGAATCTCACCAGCGGCACGGAGTTCAGCAACAGTTTCAAGTAGCGGAGCAAAACCGATTCGAGCCTTTTTATTTTTAAGGTTTACAAGACCGGCTTGCTGGGCGATAACCACGGCAGCGATTAAATCATCGGCTCCTTTAGTCATTGAAACAATATATGTTTCAATCGCCTGCGAACCGAATCGATCAATCAAATCTGCAATTGCAATGAAAGTTTCAAGCGTGTTTCGCCCCGCAGAATCTAACTCGGTAACATCTAGATTTGCATTGTGGGTTAAAAATTCAGTGAGAATATCAAATTTTTCCTCATGGCTCTTTTCAATGTAGTCAGAAACTCCACTTATCTGCTTTAAAACATGATGGTGTGCATCTGAATGCTCTCGGATATCCATGGTTGCATGTGTAATTCCAAAGGCTGCCACAGTACGAATCGTCCGCTCAAGCAATCCAGTAGCAATGAGCTCACCTTTATGGGCAAAGAGTGAATCGCGCATAAGCATTAAATCTTTTATTAACTCCGAGGTATCGGCATAATCTCGGTGGGCAACGCGTGGACCACCCTTTGCGTGGCGATCTCGAGTTAATGCCAGGCGGTGCACGATTGCAGTGGCCTTTAAGCGATATGGCTCTTGCGCATTAAGACGCAAAAAGCGTGGTTCAAACTCAGTTATATGCTTCAAATCCATTTCAATAGAGGCAGTTAATTCTGGAGTAGCGCCAATAATTCGAGTTGAAATAGAAAGCATCTGACGTAGTGCATCCATTGCCGCGATAGTCACCCGGATGGCATGACCCACTTGGAGAACCATCGCATCGGTAGTCACTTGAGAGTTCACATTTGGATTTCCGTCGCGGTCTCCACCGATCCAGCTTCCAAAAGATAATGGTCGGGCAGTAACTGGAACTACAACGTTGATGCGCTTCATTTCGCGTGCAAAATCATTTAAAACCTCGGGAACAGTTTCGCGAAAGAGATCATCGAGGTAGTAGAGCGCATTCATCGCCTCATCAAGTGGTTCTGGTTGCCCAACGCGAAGTTCATCGGTCTGCCACAATAAATCAATAATTTCGGCTAAGCGATCTCGTTGCGAAGGATTGCGCGAATCTTCAAGTAAATCTGCAACACGTCCCATTTTGCTGAGAACGGATCGACGCGCCGCTTCTGTTGGGTGAGCTGTAAAAACTGGCCGCACCGACATTTCATTAATCCACTCAGAAATCTCTTCGCTAGAGAGTTCATGCCCTGGCGTCTGTGCTTTCAACGCCGCCTCAATCTTGTCGACGGCTCGTGCTAGCCACGATCCACCATCTGCACGCGCATCGGCCAATACGCGCGCTCGGTGAACTTGTTCAGCAATATTTGCTAAGTTGAAATATGAGCTAAAGGCGCGAACTAACTGGACTGAATCTTCAAGTGATAACGATGCTAGAAGTTCTACACCATCACCCTCGCGTACCGCCTTACGTACTTTCTCAACGAGTTCAAGAAGTTCAGCTCCCTCTTGGCGCACTAATGTCTGGCCAAGTAAGTCTCCAAGCTTGCGGACATCGCTACGCAGAGCTGCATCATCTGCAGCGACTGCACCGCCAAATCCGCCCATACTCATTGGGCAATCCTCTCAGGTCGCAAAGGGTGTTGCGAACAAATTACAATGGCTTACTTAGCCCCCTCCCTTTTTGGATTGGGGCCTAAGGTCGTTTCAGGAGGAGGGTGCTCAATGCGAGGATTAATCAATTCGCTTCCTGTGACGGTTCAAGCATCTCATGTAGTAGCTCCATCATCGATGAATCCATTCTTGCTCGCAGCGAGGGCGACTAATTCACCAATTCTTGTTATTACCAGTTCAAGTCGCAGTGCAGAAGATTTGGTGAGTGAACTTCGTGAATTACATAACAATGTGCTGGAGTTTCCGGCTTGGGAGACTCTGCCACATGAGCGCTTAAGTCCACGTAGCGATACCGTGGCACGTCGAATAGCAACGCTCTACAGTTTAGAAAAAGACCAGAGCATTAATCCCATTGTCGTTACACCAGTACGCGGTGCGATTCATCGCATTATTGGCGATCTCGGTAAGTCACCATTGATGAGTTTAGAGATTGGAAATGAACAGTCACTTGATTTATTAGTTCGCCATTTAACAGAGTGTGCATATTCAAGAACAGACTTGGTCGAGCGCCGAGGCGAGTTTGCGGTTCGAGGCGGAATCGTAGATCTTTTCCTTCCATTGAGTGCGCACCCTATTCGGATTGACTTTTTCGGAGATGAGATAGAAGACATAAGCTATTTCGAAGTCGGCGACCAGCGAACAATTGCGCCAGTTATTGGCAGAGTTGAGATTTATCCTTGTAGAGAACTCTTGTTGACTCCCACAATTCGAGCGCGAGCAGGCGAGCTCAAAGATAGCCTTCCAGGTGCACGTGAGTTTTTAGAAAAAATTAATGAAGGAATATTATTCGAGGGTATGGAGTCATTGATTCCACTATTAATTGATGATACTGAAACCTTACTTGCTCGAATGCCGGCTAACACGCAAATAATCTTTCTCGACTATGAGCGAATAAAGTCAAGGGCAGGAGATTTGCTTGCAACTAATGAAGAGTTCCTCAACGCTTCGTGGTCAAACGCAGCGCATGGCGCAGCAGCACCGATTCATGATGGATCCGGAACATATATGTCATGGATTGAGTTAATGGAGGAGATTGGCTCTCTCAACTTCGCAACGGCATCTCTGGATCCATTTGGAAGCGATCTTGCAGGGGATACGGAGTTTTTAGATTATCGAGCGATTGACCCCATGCGCGGGGATATTGAGCGAACCGTCGCCGCTTTGCGCGAAGCCGTTGATGGGCATTTCACAGTGGTATTTGCAACACATGGTCATGGAATGCTTGAACGGTATGCAGCAATTTTTCGAAACTCTGATTTACCCGTTCATGTTGTTGAAAAACTTGTGGCAACGCCGACAAGAGGGAGCGTTCACTTAACAACATCGGTCATCGCCCATGGTTTTGAAAGTCAGAGTGAAAAAATCTTTTTCATGACTGAGCGAGATTTAACCGGCAGTAAAGGCAGTGTTAAAGATAACCAACGTTTGCCATCAAAACGAAAAACCGCAATTGATCCCTTAGAGCTTCGAGCAGGCGACTTTGTAGTGCATGAGCAGCATGGGATTGGCCGTTATCTCGAGTTAGTTCAGCGAACGGTTGCAGATGTAACTCGCGAATATCTCGTCATTGAATATGCCCCGGCCAAACGAGGCCAACCAGGGGATCGAATCTTTGTTCCAACGGATGTGCTCGAGCAGGTAAGTAAATATGTCGGCGGGGAAGCACCAACCGTTCACCGAATCGGTAGCGGGGAATGGCAGAAGGCAAAGGGGCGAGCACGCAAGGCTGTGCGTCAGATCGCAGGGGAGTTAATTCGTCTCTATGCCGCCCGTACAAGCTCTCCAGGCTTTGCTTTTTCTCCTGATACTCCATGGCAACGTGAGTTGGAGGACTCATTCTCCTATATTGAAACACCCGATCAACTAGCGACGATAAATGACGTTAAGGCTGATATGGAGCGCCCTTACCCGATGGATCGAATTATCTGTGGTGATGTCGGATATGGTAAAACTGAAATCGCCATTCGCGCCGCTTTCAAAGCAGTTCAAGATGGCAAACAAGTCGCGGTACTAGTTCCTACAACTTTGCTTGTGCAGCAGCACACAAAGGTTTTTGCGGAGCGATATGCCGGCTTCCCCTTGAAAGTAGCGGGGCTATCACGTTTCAACACGGCCAAAGAGAGTAAGGACGTGCTCGATGGATTGCTCAAGGGCTCCGTCGACGTCGTTATCGGCACGCACCGAATTCTTTCAAACGACGTCATTTTCAAAGATTTAGGTTTAGTCGTTGTCGATGAAGAGCAACGTTTCGGTGTCGAGCAAAAAGAGGCGCTCAAGAAAATGCGCACAACTGTGGATGTTTTGGCGATGTCGGCAACTCCAATTCCACGCACATTAGAAATGGCGGTGACAGGTATTCGAGAGATGTCTACGATTACAACACCACCAGAAGAGCGTCATCCAATTTTGACGTATGTGGGACCGGCTGAAGAGGGTCAGATAACCGCGGCGATCCACCGCGAACTTTTACGAGATGGTCAGATTTTCTATCTTCATAACCGCGTTGAAACTATTGATCAAGCGGCATCGAGAATTCAAGAACTTGTGCCTGAAGCTCGAATTCGAGTTGCACATGGGCAGATGAGTGAAGGTGCACTAGAAGATGTAATTCTGGGATTTTGGAATAGGGATTTTGATCTTCTAGTTAGTACCACAATCGTCGAAAGTGGTCTGGATATTCAAAATGCCAACACACTCATTGTCGAGCGTGCAGATCGATTTGGCCTATCACAACTTCATCAATTGCGCGGCAGAGTTGGACGCGGCCGCGAACGAGCATATGCGTATTTTCTCTATCCACCAGATCAACCATTATCTGAATTAGCTCACGAACGCTTAACCACAATCGCAGCAAATACTGAATTAGGTTCTGGAATGCGCGTTGCATTAAAAGATCTTGAGATTCGTGGTGCTGGAAATCTATTAGGTGGCGAGCAATCGGGGCACATCGCAGATGTTGGTTTTGATCTATATATGAGAATGGTGGGCGAGGCCGTTAATGATTACAAAGCCGGAATAATTGAAACGGTGGAAAAGATAAGTGAGTGCAAAGTCGAACTTCCGATAAATGCCCACTTATCAACTGAATATGTACCTGGCGAGCGCCTGCGTCTTGATTTATATAGACGCCTAGCCGATGTGAAAAATAACGAAGATGTCGAATCTATTCGTGCCGAACTTTTAGATCGCTTTGGTGAACTTCCAGACCAGGCTCAGGCGCTATTAGGTGTTGCATCCTTGCGGGCACAGGCCAAGGAAGCTGCCTTGACCGAGGTGGTAATTCAAGGAAAGTTCTTGCGCTTGGCACCCTTGACGTTGCCTGAGTCAAGACAGTTACGCCTGTCACGTTTATATCCGGGCTCGCTCTATAAATCGGCCACTAGAACGGTTTTGGTTGCACTTAACACCGGTAATTCATGGAATCCGTCGAAGAGCCCACCTGAGATAGTGGATACTTCTCTTCTAGCCTGGGTCGTTGAGGCCCTCAACCAATTGAGCGAACCACCGAAAGCGAGTTCACAGTGAAGAAGATTCTTGCCGTAATAACTGTAGCCACAGCGCTATTTCTCACTGGTTGCTCTCAAGTTGGCGCAGCGGCAACTCTCGGCGACACAAAGATAACCCAAGCGACGGTTCAATCAAGCATCGATGCAATTCTTGCCGCTCGTGTTGGAGTTGACACTTCGCAGTTGCAGTTAGAAACTGGCGAAGCGTTAAATCGAGGACAACTCCGCTTCCACCTTCTTACTGCGCTCCTTCGTGCAACTGGCGAAGAGCTAAAACTCACAGTTTCAAAAGCTGAAATTGATACTCGTCGTCAAAGCATTATCGAACAAGTTGGCGGAGCCGAAAGTTTGCCGGCAGCGTTAGTTGGAGCGGGTATCGCACCTAATGATTTAGATATTTATATTGAGGCGATGACCGTCTCAGACAAGATTAGTCAAGCACTTACGGCTAGTGGTGTTAAGCAGGAAGATCTTGGTACAGCAGTGCAAAAACTTGTTGTCGCTAAAGCAAAAGAGCTTGGCGTAACGGTTAATCCTCGTTATGGCAAATGGGATGGAGAAGTCGCTGACATTGTTGCAGTTGATTCTGCAAGCCCCGCTGTTTCTCCTGCAAGGAAATAAAGTAGAGTGATTGAGAGTTCACAACTTCAGCGCCTTGCTGAAGTTATGGACCAACTCCGCTCGCCTGGAGGCTGCCCTTGGGATGCCGAGCAGACGCACGAGTCACTTATTAAGTATCTATTAGAAGAGTCATATGAATTTGTTGATGCAGTACACAGTGATGACCGCGTCCATATGCGAGAAGAACTCGGCGATGTCTTACTTCAAGTTTATTTCCATGCTCGCATCGCTGAAGAAGATCCTAATGATCCATTTTCAATTCAGGATGTTGCCCAGGCCATAGCCGATAAGTTGATACGTCGCCACCCTCATGTCTTTGCTGGAGTTGAAGTTCAAGATTCCAACGAAGTTCTGCAAAACTGGGAAGAGATTAAGCGAGAAGAAAAAGGGCGTACCTCTGCCCTTGATGGAATTGCTATGGCACAACCGGCACTTCCTTTGATGGAGAAACTTTTATACCGCGCATCAAAATACGGTGTCGATGTCGTAACTCCAGATGCAATTGATATCAGTGGCACCGCGAGTGAGAGCGCAGTGGGTCAAGCTTTGCTGACTGTAATTGCGTGGGCCAACGCCAACGGTGTTGATGCAGAATCCGCTCTTCGCAAGGAGGCGATGGCTTTGAGCCAACAAATTGCCGCCACTGAGGCACGGTAGGATTGGCACAACAAAGTTTGTGCGATTTCAGCGTTGAGGTCTCACGCGCACATTGATTTAAGTGACGAAGGAGAAGCGCTATGGCAATAATCGAAGCTCTTGGAGCCCGTGAAATTCTCGACTCCCGTGGAAATCCAACGGTGGAAGTTGAAATCGAATTGGAAGATGGAACACAAGCTCGTGCGGCAGTTCCAAGTGGCGCATCGACCGGTGCATTCGAGGCCGCTGAATTACGCGATGGCGGCACACGCTACTTAGGCAAGGGTGTAGAAAAAGCAATCGCATTTCTCAATAATGAAATCGCGCCAGAGATTATCGGCTTTGATGCACAGGATCAGCGCTTAGTCGATGCTGCGATGATCGAGCTCGACGGAACAAAAAACAAGTCGCGCATTGGAGCAAATGCAATTTTAGGTGCCTCTCTTGCCGTTGCTAAAGCATCGGCTGAATCAGCAGATCTCTCCCTCTTTCGCTACTTAGGTGGGCCAAATGCGCACTTACTCCCAGTTCCGATGATGAATATTCTCAACGGTGGTGCACACGCTGACACTAACGTCGATATTCAGGAGTTCATGATTGCACCAATAGGCGCACCGACCTTTCGTGAATCATTGCGTTGGGGCGCGGAGATTTATCACGCTCTAAAGGCCGTACTTAAGAAGCGCGGATTAGCAACAAGTGTCGGTGACGAAGGTGGCTTCGCGCCAAACCTGGAGAGCAACCGGGCAGCGCTTGATTTAATTTTGGACGCAATTACTGCGGCAGGATTCAAGCCAGGTACCGAAATTGCGCTTGCAATGGATGTTGCTGCAACTGAGTTCCATGAGGATGGAAAATACAAGTTTGAAGGCGCACTCAAAACTTCTGATGAAATGATCGCCTATTACACATCATTAGTTGATGCATATCCAATTGTCTCAATTGAAGATCCACTCAATGAGGAGGATTGGGTTGGCTGGACACAGATGACTCACGCTCTTGGCTCACGTATTCAGATCGTCGGCGATGATTTATTTGTAACTAATCCAGAGCGCCTCGCACGTGGAATCGCTGGAAACACTGCCAATGCGCTCCTTGTTAAAGTCAATCAAATTGGAACGCTGACGGAAACAATTGATGCCGTTGAAATGGCACATCATGCAAGTTACCGAACAATGATGAGCCACCGATCAGGTGAAACCGAAGATACAACAATCGCCGATTTAGCTGTCGCACTCAACTGCGGACAGATTAAGACCGGTGCACCGGCACGTACCGAACGCGTCGCCAAATACAATCAATTACTTCGAATCGAAGAAGAGCTCTCGACTGGCGCACGATATGCCGGCCGAGATGCCTTTCCACGTTTTAAGGCTTAAGTAGGGCATCCGATGGCACGTGGACGTCAATCCAGTTTCAGGCGTCGGCGTACATCGGGCCGCGCATTAGCACTTTCCACAATTTTCTTCATTTTGGCTTTGGCTCTTGCGCCTCCATTTAAGCACTACTTCACTCAACGGGCACAAATTAGTGCACTCAATGCCCAGTTAACGTCGGACAACAAAGCGTTAGCTGATGCACGCAAAGAGTTATTGCTCTGGCAAGATCCAGAGTACGTAAAGTCGCAGGCACGCGAACGTCTCCACTTTGTTTTGCCTGGCGAGCGCCAGTACATAGTCACCGAAAACGCAACCACAACTGATGCAGTACCCGTAACGAAAGTTGCACAAGCTTTGGTTGATGGACAGCCGTGGTACGCACGACTCATAGCATCTATTAGCGAATCTGGCGAAAAGTGAGGCAGGTTAGTCCAATAGATTTAGAGTGCATTCAAACTCAGTTGGGCCGTACTCCAAGAGATGTTCATGCAATCGCATATCGATGTCCATGTGGTAAGCCGGCCGTTGTCGAAACTCCACCGCGTTTAGCCGATGGCACACCGTTTCCAACTTTCTATTATGCAACATGCCCACGATTAACTGCAGTGATTTCAACCCTTGAAACAACAGGTTTAATGGGAGAAATGAATGAACGTCTAGAAAGCGATGCCGAATTAGCTGGGGCTTACCATGCCGCTCATGATGATTACATCGCAGCCCGTTCAGCACTCGGCATCGATGTTCCTGAGGTTGAGGATGTATCGGCCGGTGGAATGCCAACGCGTGTGAAATGTCTGCACTCATTGGTTGCACACTCGCTGGCGGCTGGCCCCGATGTAAACCCACTCGGAGATGAGGCATTAGCGAAATTACCTCAATGGTGGCAGGGCGCACCATGCGAGTAGCGGCCATTGATTGCGGCACTAACTCCATTAGAGCGCTCATCGCCGATATCGAAGGCGGTAATTTTCGCGAAGTAATTCGCACAATGGAAATTGTTCGCTTAGGGCAAGGTGTCGATCAAACGGGCGAGTTCCACCCTGATGCAATTACGCGCACTTTGGCTGCAGTCGATACAATCGCACTCGAGATTGCAAAACGCGGAGTTCAGAAGATTCGCTTTTGTGCAACAAGTGCCACCCGCGATTCAACAAATCGCCAATTGTTTATCGATGGCGTACGTGAGCGACTGGGTGTCGAACCTGAAGTAATTAATGGCGAGGAAGAAGCAGCCCTTTCATTTACTGGTGCGATTCAGGATCTGTCATCGGCCGACGGACCATTTCTCGTCGTTGATATCGGTGGGGGATCCACTGAATTTGTTTTTGGTACGACGCATGTTCAATTCGCAAAGAGTGTCAACATCGGCTGCGTTCGTATGACTGAACGCCATTTCACCAATGACCCAACACATGCACATGAAATTGATTTGGCTCGCGTAGATATTCAAGAGGCGATTGCGAAAGCGGGGGCAATAGTCCCGATCACGAAAGCGAAAACTCTTATCGCTGTTGCCGGTACTGCAACAACCGTTGCCGCTGCCGCACTTGGTTTAGCAGAGTATGACCGTTACGCAATTCATTTATCGCATATTAGTGCCGATAAGACTCATGAAGTTGCAGCGATGTTTCTAACTTCCACTCGCGAACAACGTCTGGCCCTTGGCTACATGCATCCTGGTCGTGTTGATGTAATTCCCGCTGGTGCTTTAGTTCTTTCAGAAATCATGAAAGCGACTGGGGCTAGTGAATTTGTTGCATCAGAGTC
Source organism: Candidatus Planktophila sp. (assembly GCA_030649935.1). Lineage (GTDB taxonomy): Bacteria > Actinomycetota > Actinomycetes > Nanopelagicales > Nanopelagicaceae > Planktophila. Next base: position 25,419 of record JAUSFN010000035.1, on the reverse strand, counting down.
AGATATTTTGGATGGAATAGCACGTTCCATTGCTGGACAGTAGGGCGATAAAAAGAGTGTAGATTTACCCCTTCACGTGGCCCCGATAGCCCAATGGCAGAGGCAGAGGACTTAAAATCCTCCCAGTGTGGGTTCGACCCCCACTCGGGGCACCGCTAAAGAGAGAATTCAAAGAAAGACCTATTGGGCGGTGACAACACCGACCCAATCGGCATAGCGAGATTAGTTTTTAGAGATTATGACCTTGAGTGCCTTAGTTTCGGCGGCCCGCCCAAATGTGTCATATGCATCCAAGAATTGATCAAATGTAAATCTATGAGTGACCAACTTGGCCGCAGGTAGCTTCTTGCTATCGACGAGTTTGAGAAGCATTGGAGTCGTGTTGGTATTCACCAATCCCATACTCATGAAGACATTGTGAATCCACAACTGCTCTAGATGTAAAGGAACAGGCTTTCCATGAACTCCCACATTTGCCACATGTCCACCAGGTCTAACTATCTCTGTAGCCATGGTGAAGGTATCCGGAACACCAACAGCCTCAATCGCTACATCGACTCCTGCGCCATCGGTTAGTGCGAGTACTTGCTCTTTCCATTGTGGTTGACCGGAAAGGACGGTATCTGTAGCACCAAGTTCTTTAGATTTCTCCAATCGATTCTGATCCAGATCAATCGCGATTACTCGAGCAGCTCCGTACAAGTTCGCCGTCATAATTGCTGCAAGACCAACAGGTCCTGCGCCGATAACAGCGACCACATCACCAGGTTTTACTTGACCGTATTGAACTCCCATTTCAAAACCGGTCGGCAGAATATCGGAGAGCATGACAGCTTCTTCATCTGAGACCGAAGCAGGTAATTTATACAGTGAGTTATCGGCATAAGGAATCCTGACAATCTCAGCCTGCGTGCCATCTATAAGGTGTCCAAGAATCCAACCCATGCCAGCTGCACCTTCATCACCTAAACAGTGAGAATACAAACTTTTCTTACAGTTTTCGCATGAGCCGCAGGATTTAATGCATGAGATCAGTACGCGATCGCCCACCTTGAAATTTTTTACCGAAGTTCCGATGGCACTGACTAGACCCACGCCTTCGTGTCCGAGAATTCTGCCTTCCTGCACACTTGGGACGTCTCCTTTTAGAATATGTAAATCTGTTCCACATATTGTCGTGGTAACTAGTTGAACTAGTGCATCCGTTGGCTTGAGGATGACTGGATCTAGAACTTCAGTCCACAATTTTTTACCTGGACCGGAATAAACCAATGCCTTCAAAATGAGTCCTTTCTCTGAAATCTCTCGCAAAACACTTTTGCATAGGCATAATCCTCTTGAATCCTCCAAGTGAACATGAGATAGGTCTCAATTAAGGTGTGATTCTGGAGATAGGGGTTTAAAGCCCTCCCAGTGTTGGTTCGACCCCCACTCGGGGCACACACCACATGAAAGTTGGGAATATTCCATAGGTACGGGGTTGTTTACGGACAATCACCGCATTTTCGGTGTTTAGTTAATAATTAAAGGGAAGCACTCTCACATGTTAAAACCTGCCGATACATCAGTAGTCCTCAGCCCATTGATCGCCAACCGATGGAGCCCGCGCTCCTTCGATGCCGTTGCTGAAATTTCGGATGCTGATATTACTGCAATTCTTGAAGCAGGCCGTTGGTCTCCATCAACTGGTAATCAGCAACCATGGCGATTCATTGTGGCAAAGCGTGGAGAATCAAACTTTGAGAATCTCACAAAGAACTTTGCAGGCTTCAATGCGACCTGGGCTCCATCAGCATCAGCTCTCATTCTCGTGGTTGCGGTGACAACCAATGAAGACGGATCGGCGCGACCTTACGCATTGTACGACGCAGGACTTGCTAGTGCTTTTATGACAATGGAGGCGAATCATCGTGGCATAGCGGTCCATCCGATTGCAGGATTTAATCGCGATGAAGTAAAAAGTGCATTCGCACTTCCAGATAATTTCGCGCAGACGGCAATTCTGGTACTTGGAAAACAAGCTCCTGCCGATCACCTTGAAAATGAGGTTTTGCAGAAGCGGGAAAAGGCTCCGCGTGTGCGACTGCCATTGGCTGAAATTGTGATTGCAGGTTTACCTGCTGCCTGATGCTCTGCAATAAATCCGAGGTTTAGCGAGAGGTCCCGCCCCTTGAGTGGGCCTGGCAGACAAGAAGATCCGTTAATCACAGGCAATTTTAAGCAGCCAAGCGTGGTTTTCATTTCGCCTGGGAATCTTCCTAGCCCTAAACTTGTTGTGTCCGATGATTTATCGTTAGGCAACTGCCAGAACTTCTGGCTGTATACCAAAAGGAGAGAAAAGATATGCGCAGTTCAAACCCTGTTTTAGGACGGGCGTTTAATCAGCGTGGATACGCTGCATTTGATCCCAAAGTACACACTGAGACCGACGCAGCGCTAGAAAATATTTATAACGCACCAGCAGCATCCTCATTGCGCACTGGTCGCATGACGATTGATGACGTAGTCACTCGTACTGGAATTTTATTTGCAGTTCTTGTCGCCGTTGGCGCAGCTGCATGGACACTTAACTTAGGCGGCGGCGCGATGTTGCTCGGCGTCTTTGGTGGATTTGCATTAGCCATGGTCAATAGCTTTAGCAAGACGGTTAAGCCGGGTTTGATTATTGCTTACGCAGCATTTCAAGGATTGGCACTTGGCACAATCAGTAATCTCTATAACGATATGTATCAAGGCATCGTGAGTCAGGCAATCTTGGTGACAATCTGTGCATTTGCAGGAATGTTGTTCGCTTATAAGAGCGGCAGAATTCGCGTCACACCTAAGTTCACAAAAATCTTGATGACAGCATTGATTGGCTATGTTGTACTGGCCCTTCTTTCAATGGTTGGTTCACTATTTGGTGCAAGCATCTATAACATCGGAGGCCTTGGTTTAATCATCGCAGCCGGCGGAATGCTTCTCGCGAGCTTCTTCTTAATCCTGGATTTCGATCAGATTCAAAAGGGAATCAATGCTGGTCTGCCAGAGCAAGAGTCATGGCGAGCTGCATTTGGTTTAATGGTCACAATTGTTTGGCTGTATTTAGAGGTTCTGCGCTTACTATCAATCCTGCGTGGTAACGACTAAACAGAAAAGATTAATCGAGAGGCCTCAGATTATTAATCTGAGGCTTTTCGCTTTCTCCAGACATAAAGCTATTTCGCGTTTCAGGAATCCGGGTTGTAAACACAACACCGATTGCAAAGACTATTGCCGATACCGCAAATGCGGTGCGAAATGAATATAGATCTGAAAGAACACCAATAATGAGAGGTCCAACTATCATTCCTGCATCACCTGCCATCTGAAAGATTGCAATGACTTGGCCGCCACGGCCACGGATTATGTCTCCAACTATGCTCGCCGGAGTCGTTGATAGATATGCACCACCGATTCCCATGATGGACATGGCAACTAAGTACATCCATGGATGGGTAGCAATGGTTAAGAGAAGAACTCCCACTAGTGCAATACTCGAGCCCAGAACCGATGCAAATCTGCGACCCCTACTGTCCGAGATGCGCCCGCCGCGCATTAACAATGCTCCTTGAAAAATTGCACTTAAGGTAAAGCCATATCCAACAAAAGCTGTCGTGGAGTCAAGAACTTCGGTCACAAATATTGGCATAACCGATGCGCGCATACCGAAAACAACCCAATTGACTATAAAAACCAACAGGAGAGCGATTCTGTATGGCTTCATGGCTAGGGCTTCGCGCACAGTTGTGTGTTCGCCAGTATCTAAATCTTTATCCTGTTTACCGATTTTTTCACCTTTGAGGAAAAAATGTGCAACGGTTCCGGAAATTAAGAGCATCACCGAGTAAGCGAAAAAGGGCGCTCTCAGTGAAATAAGTGAGAGTAAACCACCTATTGCTGGGCCTGAAACGCCACCAAATAAAAATGCACCGTTGTAGACCGCCTGTGCCCGACCTCGGTGCTCGTCATCGACAGAGCGCATAATGACGGATCCAGCGGCAACAGAAAACATGGACGAGCCAAGACCGCCCGCCGCTCTGAAAACTAATAGTTGCGTGTAGGTCGTAGATAAACCTGCGAGAAAAACAAAGAGTGCAACCATAAACACACCGCTTGAGAAAACCGCTTTCTCTCCAAATAAATCGACCAGCTTTCCTGAGATTAACCCAGATGCAAAACGAGTGATAGCAAACATCGACACAATCAACCCGATAGCTGCATTATTTACACCAAAAGTTCGAGCAAAAACCGGTATGGCCGGAAGAACGATTCCAAAACCTACGGCGACAAAAAAGGATGCAGCAACGAGAACGGATATTTCGCGGGGAAGATCCTTAAATGGAGATTGCATTAACCGATTGATTCTCCTGCTGCCTCTTCACGGGCCGCTGCGTAATCCTCAGAGGTGCGCAATGGTGTCTCTCGAAGCATAAGTGCTAAGAGAAAACCCAACGCAGTAATCGGCGCTGCAGCGTAAAAGACAATATGGAAAGAGCTCACAAAAGCTTCAAGGGCAGTGTTTTGAATGACTGGAGGAAGGGTTTTTAAGATCGCCGTGTTGTCTGATAGTCCTTCAAGCTGGTTCAAATCAAAACCGGCAACTGCCTTCGGGTCGGACTTAGCGAGATCTGCAAAGTTGGTTGTTAAATAGTGTCCAACACGGTTGGTCAAGATTGTTCCAAAGATGGCGGTACCAAAGACTGAACCAAGAGATCGAAAAAACGTGTTGCTACTTGTTGCAACGCCCATATCTTTGAATTCAACTGCATTTTGCAGCGCAATAACAATGGTTTGCATTGATAAACCGAGTCCTGCCCCGACCATAATTGCATATATTGAAATCTGCCAATATGGAGTATCGATCTGTAATCGTGTCATTAGTAAGATTCCAACGGTCATAATAACCGTTCCGATTATCGGGAATCGCTTGTAATGCCCGTGTTTCGAGATCATCTTTCCAGAAAAAATTGAAGTCGTAACGATTCCAAGCATCAATGGAATTAATTTAAGTCCGGCATCGGTAGCCGAGTAGCCTTTTACGACCTGGAAGTAGAGCGGTAGCATGACAATTGCTCCAAACATTCCAGCGCCGATGACGGCACCGAGCGCAGAAGTTAATGAGAATGTGTGATTCTTAAAAAGATATAGAGGAATAATGGGTTCTTTTGCTTTGCTCTCCCAGTAGAGAAACACAAGCACCAAAATTACGCCAATTACCAATGAGAATGTCGTTCTGGAATCAGTCCAACCGTACTGTGGTCCATAAATTGAAACTGAAAGAAGAACTAAACAGACAGAGGTAACCATCAAGATGGCACCAAGGTAATCAATACTGTGTTCACGCTTAACTTTTGGAATGTGAAGCACAGCTGAAGTGATTAAGAGGGATGCAATACCAAATGGAATGTTAATAAAGAAGATCCAACGCCATCCGGTGATTCCAAGGATCTGTCCATGATCAGAAAAGAATCCACCTAGAAGGGGGCCAGCAACTGAGGACAATCCCCAGACTGCGCCAAAGTAGCCTTGGTAACGGCCACGTTCGCGTGGTGGAACGATGTCACCGATAATGACAAAAGTTAGCGCCATCAATCCGCCTGCACCCAGTCCTTGAAGTGCGCGAGTTGCAATCAGCTGGTTCATATCTTGGGCTGCCCCAGCCAATAATGAACCGATTAGAAATGTAACGATTGCAAATTGAAATACCGGTCGGCGTCCATAAATATCAGAGATTTTTCCATATAAAGGAGTTGATGCAGTCGAAGTCAAAAGGTAAGCGGTAACGACCCAGGTGTAGTGGTTGAGGCCATCGAACTCTTCTACGATATTTTTTAACGCAGTTGAAACAATCGTCTGGTCCAAGGCGGCCAAGAGCATTCCCGTCATAAGCCCGCCAAGAATGGCCATAATCTCGCGGTGGGTGTGGGCTTTGGCCGATGCGTTAAGGGGTGCTTTATCGGACATAAAGGTAAGGTTACCGCGTGAAGACAGTCAGCGCTGAACAGCTAATAAAGACGTACGACAAAGGTGCAGTGAGAGCGTTAGATGGCTTATCACTCGATGTCACCGAAGGCACAGTATTGAGTGTGTTAGGTCCAAATGGCGCAGGAAAAACTACGACCGTACGCATTCTTGCAACGCTACTTAAACCTGATTCAGGAAACGCTCATGTTGCTGGCATTGATGTCATAAAGCATCCCGACAAAGTTCGCGAAATTATTGGCTTATCTGGTCAGTATGCAGCTGTCGATGAGACGCTAACTGGCTGGGACAACTTAGTGATGTTTGGTCGCTTGTATCATCTAGGAAAACAACCATCGATTGATCGGGCAAATGAACTTCTTGAAAGGTTTTCACTTACTGAAAGTGCGCGACGTCCAATTAAGACGTACTCCGGTGGAATGCGCCGCCGTTTAGATTTAGCGGCATCATTAATTGTGCAACCCAAAGTTTTATTCTTAGATGAACCAACCACTGGGTTAGATCCGCGAGGACGCATGGAGATGTGGGGTGTAATCGAAGAGTTAGTGACAGGTGGAGTAACAGTATTGTTGACAACTCAGTATTTAGAAGAGGCTGATCAATTAGCCGATGAGATTGCAGTAATTGATCATGGCACAGTGATTGCTCGTGGAACTTCAGATGCATTAAAGAGTCAAGTAGGTGGCGAACGCTTAGAGATAACGACTGAAATCCAAGATTTAGTTAAAGTACAAGAGATAATCGCTCACGTCAGTGGGAGTGCAACACATCTGGATGGGCGAACTGTGAGCGCACCAGTTACCAGTGGTTCAAGCGCCCTGATTCAGGCTCTACGCGCCTTAGACGAGGCCTCAATTCACCCGCTAGATATTGCCCTCAAGCGACCATCCCTAGATGATGTTTTCCTATCTCTTACCGGCCATGTCGCTGAAGAGACGGTCGTCGAACCGGTGCAGAAAAAAAGAGGGGAGAGAAAATGAAGAATTTACTAAGTGACTCTCTGGTTATTACTAAGCGCCAAGTATTACAACTAGCTCGAATCCCCGAACTACTTATTTTCTCAACGATTCAGCCCGTCATGTTTGTCCTCTTATTTCGCTTTGTTTTCGGTGGTTCGATTGCAACGGGTCAACCTGGTGGATATGTGCAACTACTAATGCCTGGCATCTTTGTCCAGACTGTAGCTTTCACATTGGCGGCAACGGCAGCGGGCTTAGCCCAAGATATGGAGAAGGGTCTCATTGATCGCTTTAGATCATTACCAATCTCACGTGGAGCAGTAGTTATTGGTCGAACATTTGGAGATGCACTTTTAAATATATTAGTTCTCGCAGTGATGGCCGCCGCTGGCTTTGCAGTTGGTTGGCGCCCATCCTCTGGCCTTTTGAGAATCTCCCTAGGTTTCCTTTTCCTTTTTGCCTTTGGCTATGCCCTTTCATGGATTGGTATCTATGTAGGTCTTGTTGTTCGAGATGCACGCGTCGTTCAGAACGTTGGATTCTTGGTTACATTTCCTATGACATTTTTATCAAATGCATTTGCTCCCACAACTGGAATGCCGCGAGCGCTGCAGTATGTGGCCGAATGGAACCCAGTTTCATCGATGGTCGCAGCATGCCGGCAGTTATTTGGTTTAGAAAATGAGTTCGGAGCCACCGCAAACTCGTGGCCCAGCCAACACCCATTAGAGACTTCATTGTTATACATGATTCTCTTAATGGTGATCTTCATTCCATTGAGTGTGCGGAAATACGCCAATACTTCTAATTAAAACTGGCTGCTTTTAAGCGTAGAATTCTGCTGCAATAATCTCAACGGAAATTTCGCGCCCGTTAGGTGCGCTGTAAGTAACAGTCGCGCCGATTTCCGCTCCCATAACCGATGCACCCAGCGGTGATTTTTCGCTGTAGACATCTAGATCACCTGATGCAATTTCGCGTGATCCCAACAGAAACTTCATCTCATCACCTGCGATATTTGCGGTGACGACCATTCCAGCACCAACTCTTCCATCGGCGCTAGGTGGAGGGGTACCAATGTGTGCGCTTTCTAACATCTGCTTTAACTGACGGATACGAGCCTCCATCTTGCCCTGCTCATCGCGCGCGGCGTGGTAGCCGCCATTTTCCTTCAAATCACCTTCGGCGCGGGCCGCCTCAATCTTTGCCGTTACCTCTTTGCGCCCTGGCCCCTCTAAATTCTCTAGCTCAGCCTGCAAACGATCTGCAGCCTCTTGCGTCAACCAGGTCTGTGAGCTCATAAGGAGCAAAGGTACTAGGTGATTACTTGGGACGACAACCAATTACATCGGCATTCACTGCCGGTCCACGTGATTGCACGCTTGCCGTGCGCTCTAACGCTGCTAAGCCAGCTTCAATCTCATCATCTACTTGACCCACCACGTTTTTATCGAAATCCCGAGCAATCAGAGTGCATACAACGATCTGGTTCGCGTTTTGGCGCAGCATTGAATAACGCACCGATATCTCTTTCTCAGAGGTTATTGAGTATGAGATTAATGAGTATCTAATTGGTGGATTTGAGTGATGCAACCCTGCCCACGACAGCCAGGCGATTCCAGAAATGCCAAAGAAAATAGCTGCTCCAAGCCATCGATTTCCTGAGCGGATTCCATATCGGTCGTTGTAAGAGAACTCGGCGGACATGGAATGATTATGTCATGCAAAAAAATATCGAGATGGGGTCCGCAGGCTCAATCACTATTGCAATTTTGATTGTCGCCGTAGTCTTTTTGATGCGCAGTTTCTATAAGCGCTTCATGGGCGTAGATCGAAGCGATGAGACAACCGAGAAGTAAAAACCTTGGATCTCGGATTGCAGCTGTTCTTGCAGTTCTCCTTCTTGCATCTATCTTTTTTTCACTTGGAATCTGGCAGCTAGAACGGGCAGCAGCGCTAAAGGCTAGCTTGGTCACTGCTACTTCGGTGGATCAAAATATTGTTTCACTTGAATCAATAGCCTCCGCCAATACTTCGCTCAAACCCAACGCATTAAATCGACAAGTGAAAGTTTCTGGCCACTATATTGCTAACTTCAAAGCTCCTAACCAAGAAGATGCAACCGGAAAGCTGGATGATTGGGAGGTCGCACTTTTGCGGGTTGGATCAAGCCGAGGGATTTTGGTTGCTCGCGGTTTATGGTCTGAACGGCTACTGAATTCAGATATCCAAGAGTCGATGGTGATCGATGTAGTCGGACAGCTTCATGCACGCCAAGATGGTGATCGAGCCGTTAATTCGCCTGGAGTGATTTCGCGTCTAGATAGCGCTGTTATTGTGGGAATCACAGAGTTAGATTTATTCGATGGCTACATTGTGGCCGCCAGCGAAAGCCAGAATGGAGATGAATTTCTTCGGACTCGGGTAAGTGCTGAGACACTCATCTCACGGATCCCGGGTTTCTATTGGCAGCACCTGTCGTATGTGGTGATCTGGTGGCTGATGGCAGGAGTGGTGCTTTACCTTCCCTTTTATCGTCGTAAGGTAGCCCTATGAAATCTGTAATTTTCCGTTTTCGAATAATGGCCATTACCGCCGGCGTAATGTCACTTCTTTTATGGTTTGTAGATATTCCCGTTGCATATCTAATTAATAATGGCGAGGGGAAAGAAAAAGTTGCATGGATTCCATTTGTCCATGGGTGGGTTTATCTTGTTTATGTCATAACTGCGATTCAATTTGCGACTAAGGCACGCTGGCCAATCATGAAGATGCTTGGCTTGATTCTGGCCGGTACGCTGCCAATCGCATCACTGTTAGCTGAGCGCCGAGTTGTACGCCGCTATTCGTAAATTAATTAAGTCACTTCTCTACCCACTCTATGAGTGGCGTTTAGTGCGATCTTTGGATTTTTCAAAGACCCCACACCATGTTGGAGTCATCTTGGATGGAAATCGGCGATGGGCTAAAGCCAATCCCAATATATCCGACCCTAATGGGCACAAAGCTGGGGCTAGTAAAATTATAGAGTTTCTAGGTTGGTGCGAAGAGGCCGATGTCCGAGTTGTTACTCTCTGGCTCTTATCAACAGATAATTTCAAACGAAGCGCTGCCGAGATTGATGAACTGCTCAAAATTATTGGTGAGACTGTGGATGAGTTAGCAGCCACAGGGCGATGGAATATTAAGGCCGTTGGCGCTTTAGATCTGCTTCCCGATTGGCTTAGCCACAAACTAAGCAACCTTCAACCTATCCGTGGAGACGGCGTTGAAGTTAATGTCGCTATTAGCTATGGCGGTCGCCGCGAAATTGTAGATGCAGTGAAGAGTTATTTGAGTGAGCAAGAAAAGGCGGGCAGTTCACTCGAAGCAGCTAAGGCACATTTAACGAGTGAAGATATTTCAAAGTTTTTATATACCGCCGGACAGCCAGATCCAGAACTCCTCATTCGAACTTCAGGGGAGCAGCGACTTGGAGGATTTCTGTTATGGCAGAGTGCATTGTCAGAGTTCTACTTCTGCGAGGCATATTGGCCAGATTTTCGGCGAGTGGATTTTTTGCGTGCCTTGCGCGCATACTCTTTGCGACAACGCCGCTTTGGCTCATAAGTAATTCTTCAAGATTTAACAGTGCATCCGTGCGTGTCGAGGCGCAATCGGGCAAATCTAGTTCTATCTTTTTCATATCCGAAGTAGTTCCCGACTAGTACAACTTAAATCGAGGAGTTCAGCCATTGGCTTCTAAAAGTCAAAGCGGAAGGAAGACCTTTGTTTTAGATACCAGTGTTTTGCTGGCCGATCCTGGCGCGCTCTATAAGTTTGCAGAGCACGAAGTCATAATCCCAATTGCGGTCATTGGTGAGTTAGAAACCAAGCGTGACCATCCAGAGCTCGGCTACTTTGCTAGAGCCGCCCTTCGCGCACTTGATGATCTTCGCCTAACCCATGGCCGCCTCGACAAAGCGCTCACCGTTACTCCTGAGGGTGGAACGCTCTCGGTAGAGCTCAATCACACCGATCTTTCGACATTACCGCAGGGATTTTTACGCGATGGCACTAATGATTCGCGAATTCTGGCCATTGCTAAGAATTTAATGGGTGATGGAAAGGATGTTGTACTCGTCACTAAAGACTTACCCCTTCGTGTTAAAGCATCCTCAGTCGGAGTTGAGGCCCAGGAGTATTTAGCTGAGCTTGTCTCGAATAGTGGTTGGACTGGAATCGTTGAACTGGACGTTGCCTCGAATACTATCGACGATCTGTACGCATCTGATCGCGCCGATCACGAGGCCGCTCATGAACTCCCTGTTCACACAGGAACCGTACTCCACTCCGATCGTGGAAGCGCACTCGCCCGAGTAACGGCAGACAAGCAGCTGCAGTTAGTTCGGGGAGATCGAAGTGCATTTGGTTTGCATGGAAGAAGCGCCGAACAACGAATCGCATTAGATCTCTTACTCGATGATTCAATTGGGATCATCTCACTCGGAGGTCGTGCCGGAACTGGAAAATCGGCGCTGGCTTTATGCGCCGGACTTGAGGCGGTTATGGAGAAACGAATCCATAAGAAGGTAGTTATCTTCCGCCCTCTCTATCCAGTGGGTGGCCAAGAGCTTGGTTATCTACCTGGAAGTGAAGGTGAGAAAATGTCACCGTGGGCCCAAGCAGTCTTCGATACTTTAGGCGCCTTAGTAAGTCAGGCCGTCATCGATGAGATTGTTGATCGCGGTCTAATTGAGGTTTTGCCCTTGACCCATATTCGTGGGCGATCTCTGCATGACTCATTTGTGATTGTCGATGAGGCTCAGTCGTTAGAACGAGGAGTTCTCCTAACCGTCCTCTCTCGAATCGGTCAGGGCTCACGCGTGATTTTGACTCATGACGTTGCCCAGCGCGACAACTTGCGAGTAGGTCGCCACGATGGCGTGGTTGCAGTGGTTGAAACCCTTAAAGGCCACCCACTCTTTGCCCATGTGACCTTGACTCGTTCGGAGCGTTCGCCTATCGCTGCTCTTGTCACGGAAATGCTGGAAGGCCCCATCGCAGGGTAGGTAGCGCCAGCCTCTTAAAAGGGCTAGAAACAATCTCACAGTCACATTTGGTACATTTCGGACATCATACGTACTGACCTGCGCTTTTACTCATCCACAGCCCTTGGTGTTTCTGTGAATTTGCAACTTACGCGTGAATTAATTTGCCGATATACCCCAGACACGACACTCTAAAGCCTTCCCCGTAGTCAATAAGGTCTCACTTGAGGCCAATTGCTTATGGGCTGATCAGATAAAGGGAGGGAGAGAGATGAAGCGTCGTAGCAAATACATAGCAATCTGGGGCGTTATAGCCTCCATGCTCTTTCTCACCTCGCTACTTCCAAGTGCATACGGTTTAGAGTTTCCGGTGACCACAAGTATCGAGATAGAGCCCGCACTTAATGAAAGGGCTTTGGCATTTGAAGAAGCTACCCCGCTTAGCGCAGGAGTGCTGTATGGCTCTATTGATCTTGCAACGACGCGCATCGGGGCGATCTTCTCCAGCGACCTGGCTCTTGTCTCCTCTATAAGTCACCAAGTTGAAATGGCCCGAACCAGCTTCGGAGCTAAAAAGGTAGGGAAGTTCATTCTTCTCGATGAGTATGGCATGGGGGACAAAGAGTTCTCATGCCTAAATAATCTCTGGACGAAGGAAAGTCACTGGAACTATAAAGCGCATAACTATCGCTCCGGCGCTCATGGAATTCCCCAGGCTCTGCCAGCTGACAAGATGTCAGTTGTGGCATCAGACTGGAGAACTAATCCAGTTACTCAGATCCGTTGGGGGTTGCGCTACATCACTATTCGCTATGAGACCCCATGCAAAGCGTGGTCATTTTTTAAATCTAAGCGCTATTACTAAACCCGCTATTTCTTTTAATAGATTTTAAGCTAGAGCGCTCGACCTATAAGATTGAAAAAGTAGTGCTCATGTCAGCAATGAAGTCAATAACGAAATTAGTTGCCGTCCCACTTAGCGATTTCAACTTTAAATGGATCGAGGCCCATTGGACCTTGCCTAAAGGCATACGCATGGAACTTCTTCAGTGAGAACTTATCGCCGAGGCGTTGCTTGGCTTCTGCACGAGCATCGAGCCAGAACTTTTCACCAACCTTGTAAGCAATTGCCTGGGCAGGACGTCCCAAGTAGCGATCAATTTCACTTCGAGCAAAACCCTCATCGAGCAACGCCTTATTGATCAACAATTGAACCGCAGATTCAGCGCTCCAAAGATTTCCCTCTGAATCTTTGTACCCCAGGTGCATTCCGATATCGACCACAACACGAGCGGCCCGCATTGCCTGCATAGAGAGCATGCCCATTTCTTCCCCTGGATCTGTATAAACACCTAGCTCATCCACAAATCGTTCTGCGTACAACGCCCAACCTTCCAAATGTCCGCTTACCCAACCTTCAAGACGCTGGAAGCGGCTAATACGTTCGCGCTCCACCACCGTGCTGGCAACTTGCAGGTGATGGCCGGGCACTGCTTCGTGGTACCAAATCGTGGGCATTTGCCACCAAGTAAAATCATTCTTACCTTGTGTTGGAAACCAGGTAGTTCCGGGTCGGGAAAAATCCTCAGAAGGGCGTTGGTAATACGGTGCGGCAGCGCTTCCCAGTGGAGCTAACTTCACATCACAGAATCGAATCCGCTCATCGATGTCGAAGTGGGTGCCATCCATCGCGGCAATTGCATCATCGGTGAATGTGCGCAGTCGGCGCAGCATTTCATCGGCCCCATGCACGGTGTACTTGGGGTCCGCGTTAAGATAATCAGCAACCTCCCGGAGGGTCTGTGCACCAGGTTTTATTCTTTCGGCAACTTGCCACATACGTTCATTGATCTGCGCCAAATCTGCCAAGCCCCACTCATAGGTGGCACGTAGGTCAAGTGTTGCACCAGTGTAGAAACGCACCCAGCGTGCATATCGCTCTTCACCTACCCCATCTTTTTGCGTGGCCAATGGTAAGTAATGATTGATTAACCATTGACCCGTTTCGCCTGCCGCCTTATCGGCAGCGATGCCGGCCGCATGCAATTCGGGGTAATTCCCCGCAGAATCGAATCGCTTGGCAAGTCCGGTAAATGCGCCTTCAGAAAAGGTTGTCAATTGCTTTGCCACCGTTTGAGTTTGACGAACGGTATTGACCTTTCCCATTTTTGCTAGATCGCTGATGCATGATATCCATGATTTGAGAGCACCATCAACTGCATTCATGCGCGCAGTTATATTGGCAATCTGCGCGGGCGTATCGTATTTCATCACCTCAAAGACTTGGCGAATTGAGGTGCCAGGAGAGGAGATTACTGCCCAGTTATTTTGTGGATCATAGGCTTCTGCCAGAAGTAGTTGAGTCGACAGCCGCTCCTGCATCACATCCCGCGCAATTCTATCGATCTCATCAATCGGTTCTAGTTTGCCCAACCGTTCCAAGCCAGAGCGAATGTGATCCAATTTCTTAACATATCCCGCAAGTGAGAAGTCATCGAGCTGATCATCCAGATCGCTCTTACCAAGAAAAGTCAGACCAATAGGGCTCAACTTCTCGCCTTCGGTTGTATAGGTATCGCCAAGTTCAAAAATGGGAGAACGAAAGTTTGAGGTCATAGCACTTTTATATCAGCCAAGGGCAGGTAAGTCGATAGCAAAACTCTTCCGTGAATCCCACTAATCGTCACTGTTCTCCCATATCTGGATTAGCAAAGCACGCTCTTTGCGCGAACTCAGTCTTTTTTGCTTCAAAAAGTTGAACATAAGTGAAAGGCTAACGCTGCCAGATAGAATTATAAGAGCACCTCCAGCACTCAGTACTAATCAAGCCATAAACGATCAGCTGGCAACGCGATTAATCCATCCGAATTACGATAAGAAAACTCGCCCTGATACATCAAAATTCCGCAATGGAAGTCGCTTCCCACATAATCCTTCAGTTTCCTCAGTCCTCGAAAATCTGAATCAGACAACATTTTGCCAGCTTTAATTTCAATTCCCACAATCGCTCCAGTTTGAAATTCAAGAACTAGATCGACCTCATCAGAATCATGTGTTCTCCAATGTCCTGGTGCAATAAAATCATCTCTCAACTGTGCAAGCCTGAGTAACTCATTTGTTACAAACGATTCAAAAGCATGTCCAAATTCAGTAGCTGCAGCGGCGTTCTTTCCAGTTATTTTTTCGGGAGTTAGCTTCGCTAAGTGAGAAAGTAACCCAGAGTCAAGAAGCTGGATTTTAGGTTTTTGAATGGAACGTGCATTGAGTCTCCTGCCCCAGGCTGGAATTCGTTGAGCGATGAAGAGTGATTCAAGTAATTTAATATATTGGTCAGTTGTTATTGCATTAAGTTCGATCTCTCTGGAGATTTTGGCCGTATTCAATACCTGAGCATTTTGTGAGGCGAGAAGTGTTAGTAGCCGTGGCAATAATTCCTTCTGCTGAATTTTACTTATATCTTGAACATCTTGGCTTAAGGTTTTGCTAATGTAATCTTTTAGCCAGCGATTCTTCTGACCGAGGTTCTTTGCGTTGAGCACAATGGGGAACCCACCTGTCGTCACTCTGTTGGCGTAGTTGAGTCGATCGGTCTTAGATCTCTTCCTTGTTATGAGTTCATCGGGATTCTGAAGAATTGTGCTCAATAGATCGATCTTGCTTCCTTCGATTTCACACTGCATGAGTGGAGGGACGATGAGGTGATGTACACGCCCAGTGAGAGCTTGAGTTCCACGTGGCAATTTTTCTGATCTAACTGACCCCGTTAAGAGATATCGCCCTGCATATGTAGCTTTATTCAATTCTGCTTTTATGGCATCTAAGATTTCAGGAACCTTTTGATATTCATCGATTAAGACGGGTTCGTTTCCTTCCACAAAATGTGAAGGATCGTTTGAAACGGCACGGCGCGTTGGCAGATCGTCTAGATCAATTATCGGAACATTAAGGTCTTTGGAAATTGCCTGCAAAATTGTGGATTTGCCCACGGCTCGAGCACCCTCGAGGATTATTACTGGCTCCTCGGCAAATCGAGTTTTTATGACCTCTAGCAGTCTTCGTTTGAACATTCGGAGTCCGCCTCATTTCTTCTCAGTCCTTGATAAGAGTATCAGAACCTTTAGGAATTGAGGGCTCTAACCTTTAGGAATTGAGGGCTCTAATCTTTAGGAATTGAGGCCTACGAAAGGTCTATTGAAACCCAATAAACTCTAAATTGTGCTTGAGAATGGTTTTTAAGGTTTAACCCCGATACGTAATGGCGTGCTGGTTTCGGCAAAGAAATCATTTCCCTTATCATCGACAACGATAAAGGCTGGGAAATCTACGACATCGATTTTAAAGACGGCCTCCATGCCTAGCTCTTCAAAATCTAAGACTTCGACTTTCTTGATGCAATCCAAGGCAAGCTTTGCTGCCGGTCCACCGATTGAGCCTAAGTAAAATCCACCATGTGTCTTACAGGCATCGGTGACGGCTTTTGATCTATTGCCCTTTGCCAGCATGACAAAAGAACCGCCCCTAGATTGAAAGTACTCAACGTAGGAGTCCATGCGACCGGCCGTAGTTGGACCAAATGAGCCCGAGGCGTATCCGACCGGTGTTTTGGCAGGGCCTGCGTAGTAGACCGCGTATTTTTTCAAATACTCAGGCATTGCTTCACCCTTATCTATAGCCGCTTTAATTTTGGCATGGGCTAAATCGCGGGCGACAACTAATGTTCCGGTAAGACTAAGCCGCGTCTTGACTGGATATTTAGAGAGCTCGGCACGGATTTTCTCCATCGGTTGATTCAAGTCAATGGCCACAACCTCATCGGCTAGATGCTCATCGGTGGTTTCAGGTAGGAAGTGCGCTGGCTCTCGCTCTAGCTCCTCAAGGAAAATTCCCTCCTTGGTGATTTTTCCCTTTGCCTGACGATCGGCAGAGCAGGAGACTGCGATTGCAATTGGCAGTGATGCACCATGTCGAGGTAGGCGGACAACACGAACATCGTGACAGAAGTACTTGCCACCAAACTGAGCGCCAATTCCTAACGTTCTCGTTAGCTCTAAAGCCTGTTGCTCTAACTCAAGATCTCTAAAGCCATGACCAGTTGCAGCATCACCGCCAGTCGGGAGTGAATCCAAATACTTAGTGCTAGCTAACTTGGCTGTCTTAACGGTGTGCTCGGCACTTGTTCCACCGATAACGATTGCCAAGTGATACGGCGGACATGCGGCAGTGCCTATCGAGCGTAGTTTTTCATCAAGCCAGTTCATAAAAGAAGTTGGGTTTAGAATCGCCTTAGTCTCTTGGTATAAAAATGATTTATTTGCACTGCCCCCGCCTTTTGCGATGAAGAGAAAGTTGTACTCATCGGGGTGATCGCTATCGGCAAATATTTCGATTTGGGCAGGAAGATTATTGCCAGTATTTTTTTCTTCCCACATTGTCACTGGTGCCATCTGCGAATAGCGCAGATTCAGTTTCGTGAAAGCATCATAGATTCCCTGCGAAATCGCAATCTCATCTTTTGAAGTAGTTAAAACTCGCTGGCCCTTTTTTCCCATCACCAAAGCAGTTCCTGTGTCTTGACACATCGGCAAAATTCCACCGGCTGAGATATTGGCATTTTTCAATAAATCCGTTGCGACGAAGCGATCGTTAGGTGATGCTTCTGGATCTAGAATGATGTTAGCCAGCTGCTGCAAATGTGCAGGGCGTAAGTAGTGCGAAATATCATGGATTGCTTCAGCGGTTAGTTTTTCAAGGGCCTCAGGTTCGACCTGCAAAAACTCTTTATCACCGTAGCGCACGACAGTGACTCCCTCGGTGCCAACGAAACGATACTTCGTATCATCCTCACCTAAAGGCAAGAGTTCAGAGTATGAAAAATTCGGCATTTGATTTACGGCTTAACCGCATCCAATCTCTTCTTCGCCCCGTCTAGCCACTCCTGGCAGATTTTTGCTAACTCTTCACCGCGCTCCCAGAGTTTTAAGGAGTCTTCGAGAGTGGCACTTCCGGTTTCAAGGGCGGCGACTACTTCAGCTAACTCATCGCGCGCGGCCTCGTATGAAATCTTCTTTTCGACCATGGGTTAAATCTACTCCTTCACGCTGTGAGCAGTCACTGTGGCATAACTCTCGCCCTTAGCTAAACGCAGGCGAAGCAAATCTCCAACTTTCAAAGTACTGGCATCACGGGCAATGTCACCAGTTGATAACTGCACAACAGAGTAGCCACGATCTAATGTGGCCTGCGGTGAAAGTGCACGGACCCGGGCTTTAATCTGAGAGAGCTCCTCTTTTGCTAGCTTAAGGTGGCCCCCAAAACTACGGAGAGAGCGCTCGCGAAGAGCAAGAATTATTTCAGCGCGAGAAGTAATGAGAAGGTACGGATCTCTCATGACCGGACGGTCTCTGAAGTTAGTCAATCTCGTTGTTTCTAAATCAATGAGATTTAATATTTTACGACGCGCGCGATCAAGTAACCCAGAGATCATTTCAATCTCTTCATTAATATCCGGCACAACATGTTTGGCGGCATCGGTTGGGGTCGATGCTCTAAAATCTGCCACCAAATCTAATAATGGTGAATCTTTCTCATGGCCAATAGCGCTAACAATCGGAGTTAAACACGATGCTGCTAAGCGCACTAATCCCTCATCACTAAATGGAAGAAGATCTTCAAAGGAGCCACCTCCACGCGTAATGATGATGACTTCTACATCGACATCGGCCTCAAGTTCGCGCAAAGCCGCCGAAACTTCAGTTACCGCAGCTGCGCCCTGCACCGTAACTTCACGGATTTCAAACTGCACACTGGGCCAGCGACGCTTGGCGTTTTCAACAACATCTTTTTCCGCATCGGTGTTACGGCCGCAGATAAGGCCGATTTTTTTCGGTAACAGCGGAAGCCCAACCTTCCTATCTGAATCAAATAAACCTTCGGCGGCTAACAAAGACTTAAGCGCTTCCAGGCGCGCTAATAATTCACCGACTCCTACCTGTCGAATTTCTCGTGCTGATAAAGTCAACGAACCATTTTTCGTGTACCAGGATGGCTTTGCATAGAGCACAACGCGAGCATTAGGTGGCAGAGGTTGCACCGCTGCGATAACTGATTTATGACACATCACCGACAAGGACATATCTTCACTTGGATCGCGCAGACGAATAAATGCCATGGGCCCGCTACGTTCATTGAGTTCGCTGATTTCGCCCTCAATCCAAATCGGGCCTAATCGATCGACATACTCTTTAATCGCCTCAGTGACTACCTTGACCGATGCCGGGGAATCACTTGAACTTTCGAACATGAGATGAGCCTAATAGACTCACTCCATGGCTAAGAGAGTTCTCCTTGCTGCGCCCCGTGGGTATTGCGCTGGCGTTGACCGCGCCGTTATAACCGTTGAAAAAGCGCTAGAGCTTTATGGTGCCCCGATTTATGTCCGAAAGCAGATTGTGCATAATGTCCACGTTGTGGCCAGCCTTGAAGCCAAAGGTGCAATCTTTGTCGGTGAGACCGATGAGGTACCAGAGGGTAAGACCGTCGTTTTTTCGGCTCATGGCGTCGCACCAAGTGTTCATGAGGAGGCGGCGACACGAAAGTTAAAGACTATCGATGCCACCTGCCCCTTAGTTACCAAAGTTCATCATGAAGTTCGACGATTTGCACAAGAGGATGCTGAGATTTTGCTTATTGGCCACGAAGGTCACGAGGAAGTTGAGGGCACAGCCGGTGAGGCTGTAGGTCAGGTGCGCGTTATCGATGGTTTAGATGGTGCAAGAAGCGTAGTTCCGACTCCGGGAAAGAAATTAGTCTGGCTTTCGCAGACCACTTTAAGTGTTGATGAAACCTTATCGGTCGTTGCAATTCTAAAAGAGCGCTTTCCAGATATCCAAGATCCTCCAAGTGATGACATTTGTTATGCAACACAAAACCGCCAGGAGGCGATTAAAGCGATCTCGGCGACAGCTGATTTAGTAATCGTTGTGGGTTCACAAAACTCATCTAACTCAGTGCGTTTGGCCGAAGTCGCACTCGAATACGGAGCTAAGGCTTCGCACTTAGTCGATTACGCCGAAGAGATACAAGAGCACTGGTTAACCGACGTTGAAACAATCGGTTTAACAAGTGGTGCATCGGTGCCAGAGATTTTGGTTGATGATGTTTTAGCGTGGCTGGCCGAGCGGGGTTATGGGGATGTTGAAACTGTGACGGCGATGCAAGAGTCGTTGCTCTTCTCACTTCCCGCCGAACTCCGTAAAGATCTCAAAGCCGCAGGGCAGAATTAATTAACCGCGAGCTTTAGGTGGTCTCTTTTTCGCCTTAGTGTTAAGGAAAATAAACCAGCCATATATCGTACCGATTATTAAATATGGCGCTTCACTTGCTAGGGCTGCAACAACATCGATTGCAAGGCGTGATGGTTTAAAGCCAACGAGGATGATTGTCCACAAGAGCGCACTAATGGCAAAGGCAAGCGGTGGTGTAACAACTGCGACATATGTAGTTCCAGGACGACCAAATCGGACTCCACCGTAAAAAGATAAAAGGATGATCACGCCAGTGACAACACCTACGCCACTTCGCAGCCAGAGTTCAATATAGGTAAAGAGCCCGATGAAGAAAGTTTGCAGAATAATAATGCCCTGCTTCTTTAATCCGGGTCCTTGAATCGCAATCTTGCTGGAAAGGCTCATCTATCGCTCCTCTTCGCCAACCTCTTCGGCATCGATGAAATCATCATCGCCACCAATCTCATCGCTCTTTAGCTCTCGCACCGAAGCAGGTGCCTCGGGATATTCAATGGCGAGTTTATCTTTGTCTCCGCTTACACCCAAGTTGTGAATTCTGCGGGCAGGGCTAAGTACCGTCTTTTCAGCAGTCGGTACTAAGTCCTCATAAGCCTTAGCTGTGGAAGTAATCGCTTTACCGACTGCAACAATCTTGGTATGGAGCAGCGTAATATTTTTTAGAAATGTACTCGCAACCTTTTGAATCTCATCGGCGTTTTCAGCGAGTTTATTGCGCGTAAAGATGTAGCCAATAGTGCGCAGCAATGCCATCATCGATGTTGGAGTTGCAATCGTAACGCCGACCTTAAATGCTTTTTCGAGAAGATTCGGATCGATGCGCAAAGCCTCAGATAAAAGCGTTTCAAATGGAACAAAGAGCACAACGAAATCGGGGGAGCCCGCTGATTTGTGGTATCCGCGCTTTGCGAGCGCTTCGACATGTTTGAGCAAATCCTTAGTGTGCGAGGTTAAAAACTCATCGCGCTGATTTTGATCCTCGGTTCCGAAAGCCTCTAGAAAGCGATCAAATGGAAACTTTGAGTCAATAAATATTGAACTGCCGCCCGGCATCTTCACTGTGATATCTGGAATTCTGGAAGAGTCGGCATCGGTTGTAGATTTCTGTCTGCTGTATTCGTGGCCTTCGCGCAGACCGGCACCTTGTAGCAATAGTTCAAGTTGTGCCTCACCGAATTTTCCGCGAGTTTGCGTATTAGATAACGCCCCCGCGATTTTCTTCGTTTCATCAAAGATTGATTCTGAAGCTCGTCGCATCTCGTTAATTGTTGTCTCGAGTTTTGCTTCAGCTTCAGTGCGAATGCGATTAGCCTCATTGGATTGGGTTGAAAGTTTTTGTACCGACTCTTTGACGGCGTTGAGTTCGGCATTTAACTTGACGGTCGATTCAGTTTTTTCACGCTCTGCCGCCAACTGGGCTTTGTAATCATCGAGCAGGGCGCGATCGGCCAGACCGGATTTCGAGGCGCGCAAGAGATAGCCGATTGCACCACCTGCAAGTAGACCGACGAGAAGCGTCACTATGTATGAAGGCATGGGGCTATCGTGGCAGGCAGTACCGACAATCCCGCGTAGGCTCTACTCCTTATGAGCCTCTCAATCGGAATCGTCGGCATGCCAAACGTGGGTAAATCCACCCTCTTTAACGCCTTAACTAAGAACAACGTTCTTGCCGCTAACTACCCCTTTGCCACCATTGAGCCCAATGTGGGGGTCGTGGGAGTCCCCGATACCCGCTTAGCCGCCCTGGCTTCTATCGTGGGATCTCAAACCCTGCTTCCCGCCGTCGTCTCATTCGTCGATATCGCTGGAATCGTAAAGGGCGCATCTGAGGGTGCGGGACTTGGTAATAAGTTCTTGGCCAATATCCGCGAAACCGATGCGATCTGCCAAGTCATCCGCGTATTTAGTGATGGCGATGTTATTCACGTAGAAGGCCGCGTCGATCCTGCTAGTGACATTGAGATCATTAATACTGAATTAGCGCTCGCCGATTTGCAGACGATTGAAAAGGCCTTGCCTCGATTAGAAAAAGAGGCGCGTATGCACAAAGAGCGCCAACATGTTGTCGATGCCGTTAAAGAGGCAGAGGCAGTTCTCAATTCAGGTAAACCTCTTTCGAGCAGCAAAGTCGAATTGCCACTAATTGCGGAACTACAGCTGTTAACGGCTAAACCATTTCTCTACGTCTTTAATGTCGATGCCGCCGAGTTAAATGATGCTGAACTGCGCGCTTCGTTAGCGGCTCTCGTCGCACCTGCCGAAGCGATTTTTCTAGATGCTAAGACCGAAGCAGAGTTAACTGAACTCAGCGATGAAGATGCACTCGAACTTTTACAATCGATTGGTCTTGAAGAGCCAGGACTTGCAACGCTGGCTCATGTTGGGTTTCGCACTTTAGGTTTACAGACATATTTAACTGCCGGACCAAAAGAGGTTCGTGCATGGACGATTCACAAAGGTGACACTGCGCCAATGGCCGCCGGAGTTATCCATACCGATTTCCAAAAAGGTTTTATTAAAGCTGAGATCGTGAGCTTCGATGATTTAATCGCGGCAGGTTCGATGGCTGAGGCCAAGGCAAAGGGCAAAGTGCGTATGGAGGGTAAGGATTACGTCATGCATGATGGAGATGTTGTTGAATTTAGGTTCAACGTTTAACCACCTGTTAGATGTATTAAGCGCCGGTGTAATACTTTCCGATTTCACTCAATGCCTTATCCAGCATCTCGAGACCGAGCTTGGCATCTTCGACTGAGATATTGCATGGTGGGCACAAGTGAATGCGGTTAAAGTTGTTAAATGGCATCAAGCCATTCTTCTTACAGGCCGCTACTAATTCGTTCATCGCCGGACTCGATGCACCGTATGGTGCAAGGGGTTCGCGAGTTTCACGATCACTTACTAAATCAACACCCCAGAAAACTCCTGCGCCGCGAATATCGCCGATGACCTTGTGCTTTTTTGCGAGCTCTATAAGTCCCGGTCCCAAGATTGTCTCGCCGATCATGGCGGCATTTTCCAACATCGACTCCTCTTTCATGACGTCGATAGTTGCTACGGCAGTTGCACATGCCAATGGGTGGCCCATGTATGTCAGGCCTCCGGCGAAAACTTTTTCATCGAAGGTTTTGGAAACGCTTTCACTGATTACGACACCACCAAGTTGGATATAACCCGAAGTAACACCTTTAGCAAAAGTAATGAGATCTGGAACTGCACTTCCATGCTGATACGCAAACCATTTTCCGGTGCGGCCAAAGCCCGACATAACTTCATCGGCGATCCACAGAATTTTGTATTTGTCGCATAGCGCACGAACACCTTCAAGGTAACCTTTAGGAGGCATTAAAACGCCTGCAGTTCCGGGCACGCTCTCAATTAAGACTGCAGCGATCGTGTTTGGTCCTTCAAAGATAATTGTTTGCTCAAGATGTTCTAGTGCCCGTGCGCACTCTTCCTCTTCACTCTGCGCCCAAAAAGCTGTGCGATACAGATATGGTCCAAAAAAGTGCACGTGACCAAATGCAAACTCATTTGGGAATCTACGTGGATCACCAGTTGCATTTATCGCAGCGCCCGTATTGCCGTGATAGGAACGATACGTCGAAAGCACTTTATGTTTATGAGTATGCATGCGCGCCATACGGATCGCATTTTCGATTGCGTCAGCGCCACCATTAGTAAAAAAGACTTTAGCAAAGTGTGCACCGGCTAATTCGACGATTCGCTGGGCTGCTTCATTACGAGCATCGTTTGCATGCTGGGGTGCAATTGTTGTGAGAACCTCAGCCTGCGCTTGAATCGCTTTAATGACTTTAGGGTGCTGATGGCCAATATTTGTAAAGACTAACTGTGACGAGAAATCTAAATAGGTTTTACCCTCGTGATCCCAAAAATATGAGCCAGAACCACTTGCAACAGGCATCGGTGAAATCGCCCCTTGAGCCGACCATGAGTGAAAAACATACTTGTGGTCGGCGGCACTTACTGCCGCCTGCTTAGCTGGATCATTGATTGGTGTGCTCATGAAAAAGGCCTCTAACTTGAATAAGAAGTAATTAGCGCCATTCTAACGCCCTGAAGTAGATTGAACCTATGGATCGGATTTCGCATTGGATAAATGGCGCCCTTGATACAACCACTCCAGCACGTACGGGAGATATCTATAACCCTGCAACTGGAAAGGTGACCAAGACTGTCGCCTTTGGGACCGCCGCAACCGTAGATAGCGCCGTTGATGCGGCAACGACTGCATTTTCAACGTGGCGTCATAGCTCATTGACTAAGCGCACCCAAGTGCTCTTTGCCTTTCGCGAATTAGTGCAGCACAACAGAGAAAAGATTGCGGCGCTAATTACCGATGAGCATGGAAAAGTTTTAAGCGATGCCGCCGGAGAAGTTACTCGCGGTCTTGAAGTCGTTGAGTTTGCCTGCGGAATTCCACATTTATTAAAAGGTGGCTTTTCCGAAGAAGTATCAACCGGTGTTGATGTGTATTCAATCCGCCAAGCTCTAGGACCTGTTGCAATCATCTCTCCCTTTAATTTTCCGGCGATGGTTCCGATGTGGTTTTTCCCAGTTGCAATTGCATGCGGTAATACTGTAATCGTTAAGCCATCTGAAAAAGATCCAAGTGCGGTAATGTTTATGGCGCAGCTATGGAAAGAAGCTGGATTGCCAGATGGTGTTTTCAATGTTGTTCATGGAGATAAAGAAGTAGTTGATTCACTCCTCATTCACCCTGGAATTAAATCAATCTCATTTGTTGGCTCGACTCCAATTGCTCGCTATGTATACGAAACTGGTACAAAAGCCGGCAAGCGTGTACAGGCTTTAGGTGGCGCTAAGAATCACATGATTGTTCTACCCGATGCCGATCTTGAACTCGCCGCCGATGCCGCAATAAACGCTGGCTTTGGCTCGGCCGGAGAGCGCTGTATGGCAATTTCTGCAATCGTTGCCGTCGAACCAATCGCCAGTGCGCTAGTTGCTCGGATTAAATCCCGTATGGCAAATATTAAAATCGGTGATGGAACCCAGGGTGTAGACATGGGTCCACTTGTAACTGCCGTACACCGCGACAAAGTCACTTCATATATCCAGGCCGGCGCAAATGCAGGG
>JAUSFN010000034.1 GCA_030649935.1 Candidatus Planktophila sp. | reverse complement strand
TCTTAATTCGACACCTTTGGCCACTTCAACCCCGAAACCACGCTGGGCAATAGGGTTAGGCCATGAGTATATCTGCCACATTTTCTGCGCGGATCCTCCCCCCAGCTACGGCGATTCTCCTCTTTTTGCAGGGCGCTATCGTCGTAACTGGTGGAGCGGTTCGATTAACAGGCTCAGGTCTGGGATGTCCCACCTGGCCCGAGTGCACCGAAGGCTCTTTTACACCTGTAGCTGGCCAGATTGAGGGTCAGTTCCACTCATGGATTGAGTTTGCCAATAGGTTGTTTACCTTCGTTCTCGTTGTGGCCGCACTCATCACACTTATTGTAGTTGTACGGGCCGGTCGCAGAGATTTACGCTTCCTAGCAGTTGGCCAATTCTTAGGAATATTTGGTCAAGGCGTTTTAGGGGGAATTACTGTTCTTACAGATCTCAATCCTTTTTCAGTTGCATCTCACTTTCTACTATCAACGATTCTGATCTCCGCCGCAACATCTCTGTATACGCGACGCCATCGACCAGCCCGTAAAAAACAATCTCCACGAACTCCCGATATTTTTTCTCGTCTGCATGTATCACTTACTGCAATCGTCATTATTCTTGGAACGCTTGTCACTGGAGCTGGACCGCATGCGGGAGACATCGATGCTCCACGACTCCTAGTCCGAATTCAAAGTGTGGTATTTGCTCACGGAGTAGCCGTAGCGATTCTCTTGGCGTTGACCTTAATCTTTTTCTTATCCCCTCTGACAGAGGAGATGACTAAAAAGCGATTGGCACTCTTTGCACTATTGACTTTGTCTCAAGGTGCAATTGGGTTTATCCAATATATCCAGGGAGTACCTGAACTTTTAGTTGCAGCCCACATTCTCGGATCAGTCATAATCTGGATCAGCGCGTGGAGTATTTGGTTATCTGTTCAACGAGAAGAAATGGACATAGTGAAATGACGGTAATGGCGGTTTGGAATGAACTCGATGATCGTGCAGTTGCCTACGCTCGAGCGCTCGCCGCTGACTCAGTTCAAAGAGTTGGAAATGGACACCCAGGAACTGCAATGTCGTTGGCTCCCGTTGCATATCTTCTCTTTCAGCGCCATTTAATTCATGATCCCTCCGACCCTACCTGGCTCGGCAGAGATCGATTTATTCTCTCGTGTGGACACTCCTCACTCACTCTCTACACACAACTCTTTTACAGTGGCTACGGATTAGAGATGGAAGATCTTAAAACCTTCAGAACGTGGGGCTCGATGACGCCAGGACATCCTGAGTTTGGTCATACTGCCGGAGTTGAAATGACTACTGGTCCACTCGGACAGGGAGTTGCAACTGCGGTAGGAATGGCAATGGCGGCGCGATATGAACGTGGCTTACTGGATTCAGAGGCCCCCGCATTTACATCTCTCTTTGATCACACTATCTGGTCTATCTGCTCAGATGGTGATATGCAAGAGGGAGTAAGTTCTGAAGCCTCATCCCTGGCTGGAGTACAAGAGCTGGGAAATCTCAATGTCATTTATGATGACAATCGAATTTCGATTGAGGGCGATACGCATAACGCTTTCACCGAAGATGTTTCAATGCGATATCGAGCATATGGCTGGCATGTCATTGAAGTTGACGCGGCCAGTGATGGAAGCGTCGATATAACCGCTCTAGATGCTGCGATGGTTGCCGCGAAAAATGAAAGAACAAAGCCCTCACTAATTCGTTTAAAAACGGTTATCGCCTGGCCCGCGCCAACTCTTCGCGGAACTGGAAAGTCTCATGGCTCAGCCCTTGGTGATGAAGAAGTCGCTGCGACGAAAGTTTTACTAGGTTTAGATCCGAACGAAAAATTTGCAATGCCAGAGGATGTTTTAACTCATGTACGAGAGGTAAAAGTTCGAGGCAACGCTCTGCATGCAGAGTGGAAGATAGCTTTTAATCACTGGGAGGCAGAAAATGTTGAGAAGGCGGCGCTTTTGCAGCGACTTCAAAAGCGCGCACTTCCTGAAAATTGGACCTCTGGCATTCCAGTGTTTTCGCCAGGAAAAGAGATTGCAACGCGTGCCGCCTCTGGCGAGGTGATTAATGCAATCGCGCAATCTCTTCCTGAGTTTTGGGGCGGCTCTGCAGATTTAGCTGGTTCAAATAATACAAGCATCGATGGAGGCGGTTCATTCTTACCTTCAACTAGTCTCATTAAAGATGCCGATCCATACGGCAGAATAATTCATTTCGGTATTCGCGAACATGCGATGGGTGCAATTCTAAATGGAATCGCATTGCATGGGTTGACTCGATCTTTCGGTGGAACTTTTGCCGTCTTTAGCGACTATATGCGACCTGCAGTTCGTCTCGCCGCCCTGATGAAAATCGCATCAACTTTTGTATGGACGCATGATTCCATCGGTGTTGGGGAAGATGGTCCAACGCATCAGCCGATCGAACACTTTGCCGCGCTTCGAGCAATTCCAGGTTTGGACGTCATTAGACCAGGAGATGCAAATGAGGTTGCTGAGGCATGGAAACAAATAATTATTCGAAATCGTCCAGCTGGAATTTTACTCTCTCGCCAGAACTTGCCAGTTATCGATAGAAGCATTACTTCTCCGGCATCTGGCACGGCAAAAGGCGCGTACGTATTAAAGGACTCTGAAAATCCAGTTGCGATTTTAATTGCAACGGGCTCAGAACTCTCATTGGCTTTAGATGTTCAAAGCGCTCTCAAATTAGATGGAATCAATGTGCGGGTAGTTAGTGCGCCATGTTTAGAATGGTTTGCCGAGCAAGAGCTCTCATACAGAGAGTCAGTACTTACACCTCACATTGCTGTGAAAGTTAGTATCGAAGTTGGAATAGCTCAAGGATGGCGAGAGCTCATCGGAGATGCAGGTATATCAATTTCTCTAGAGCATTACGGTGCATCTGCCGATGCTAAACGCCTCTTCAGTGAGTTTGGATTCAACGTTGAAGCGATTGTTAAACGGATTAAGGCGGCGCTGTAATGAGTATCGAGGATTTGACCAGGGCCGGAACTTCCATTTGGTTAGATGACTTATCGAGAGCAAAAATTTCCGGCAGCGATGCACACTCGCTACCATTTCGGATCGCACATTCTGGTGTTGTAGGCGTAACTACTAATCCAAGTATTTTTGCCGCTGCCATCGCTGGAGCAGATGAGTATGCCCAGGATATTTCACTCTTAAAGGATCTGAGCGTTGAAGAATGTGTAAAACGTTTGACGACCGATGATGTTCGTAGCGCCTGCGATCTTTTCAGAGATATTTATCGAACAAGTAAAGGCGTTGACGGGCGAGTGAGCATTGAAGTAGATCCCCGATTAGCCAGCGATACCATGGGAACTATCGCTGCAGGAAAAGAACTGTGGGAAATCATTGACCGCCCAAATCTGATGATTAAAGTTCCAGCCACTATCGAAGGACTTCCAGCGATTACCGCGCTACTAGCTTCAGGTATTTCGGTGAATGTGACTTTAATTTTTTCAGTCAAGCGTTACGGCGCAGTCATAGATGCATACATGGCAGGAATAGAGGCAGCTAGCAATCCATCCCATGTTCACTCCGTTGCCTCTTTCTTTGTTAGTCGCATCGATTCAGCCGTAGATGCACTCCTTAAAAACGATACAAGTGAGGCTGCCCTGAAACTTCTGGGAAAGGCCGCCATCGCTAATGCTCACTTGGCATATCAATTATTTGAAGAGAAATTTGCTTCACCGCGTTGGCTTGCTCAGGCGGAGCGAGGAGCGTATAAACAACGCCCACTGTGGGCATCAACCGGCGTTAAAGATCCAACTTACGATGATACGCGTTATGTTGTTGAGTTAGTTGCGCCAGATACTGTCAACACGATGCCACAAAACACACTTGATGCTCTTATTGATCACGGGATAGTACGTGGCGACACGATTACCGCGAATTATGCAGAGGCAGTTGAGGTTTTTAAATCACTCTCTGAACTCAATATCTCCCTTAATGCAGTAACCACTGCGCTAGAAATCGATGGAGTTAAGAAATTTGCACAGGCTTGGGAAGAGCTTCTAGCTACAGTAGCTAAGGCTCAAAATAAATGATCAGGTTAAGTGGCAGAGTAATTTCGCAGATTGATAGATCCGATCCACGTTATGTAGCTCTTCGCGAATTCCATAATCGACTTGCGCTTAAAGATTCTTCTATCTGGGGCTCGGATGCTCAAGCAGAGGCGATGCTTCGATTGAACTGGATTGATTTACCTGAAACATCCAGAGAGTTACTACCCCAACTTGATGCGCTTTCGGCCAAGCATCGCGACAAGTTGCATATCATTCTGTGCGGCATGGGTGGTTCATCACTTGGTCCGGAGGTAATTGCTAAAACCTTTAACCGCGAACTTTTTGTTTTGGATTCAACTGATCCTAACTACATTAGACATGCTCTCTCATTTGATTTAAATGCAACCTTAGTTATTGTAAGCTCAAAATCAGGATCCACTATTGAAACCGCCTCACAACGCGCACTCTTTGAAAAAGCATTTATAGATGCGAATTTAAAACCGACAGACCACATCATAATAGTTACGGATCCAGATTCACCGCTGGATAGACAGGCGCGTGCAGGTGGTTTCACAGTTGTAAATGCCGACCCACAAGTCGGGGGTCGTTTTAGCGCTTTAAGTGCATTTGGATTAGTTCCGGCTTCACTCATTGGCGTGGATGTCTCGGTATTGCTCGATAATGCAAGTGAGACAAAGGCAGCCTTCCTAAAAGATTCGACGCTTGTTGTAGATATGGCATATGCAATCTCTTATCTTTCTGGCCAATATATGTCTTACTCCGATAGTGGTTGCGATATGCCGGGACTTAGTGATTGGGCCGAACAATTAGTTGCCGAATCAACCGGAAAGAATCAGGTTGGACGTCTTCCGATTGTGGTTAAAGAAGAAGTCGACAGTGAATTCTTTTCAATCGCTTTCAGTGGAGTGGCAGATTTAGTGCTCGAAACTGATCTTGCCTCGCAGTTCATAATTTGGGAGTGGGTCACAGCCCTAGTGGGTGCAGCCCTTGGAATCGATCCATTTAACCAACCAAATGTGACGGAGGCGAAAGAGGCGACCGCAGCGTTATTACATAAGTGGAATGGCGTTTTACCAAACTTCACTCCCGATGCTATCGATGGCGCAGTAGAGATATTTGGTCGGGGTTCTACAATCGGAGATAGCCTGACACGTTTTATTGAATTAATACCTGAAGATGGCTACGTCGCTGTAATGGCCTATTTAGATCGGCGCGATGATGCTGCAATTCTTGAACTTCGCTCTCTTCTTTCGCAGAAATCTGGGCGGCCAGTAACTTTCGGTTGGGGTCCACGCTTTCTACATTCAACGGGACAGTTCCACAAGGGCGGCCAACAAAACGGGGCCTTCCTGCAAATCACAGGTAATGTAGATCGTGATTATGAAATTCCTGGTCAAAACTTTGGCTTCAAAACATTGATCGCCGCGCAGGCTTTAGGCGATGGGAAAGCGCTAACTTCAAGAAAATATCCACTACTTCGTTTGAACTTAACCAATCGAAACCTAGGAATTGCAGAAATTCTTAAATCCCTTAAAACTTTTTAATCATCTTCTCCACGAAGTTTGCGTAGGGCATCTTCAAGTAAACGTTCCCCCTCGGCGTCGGTACGTCGCTCCTTTACATAGGCCAGGTGTGTCTTATATGGCTCATTTTTAATTGGATTTGGCGGATTATTGCGGTCGCGGCCGGCTGGGTAACCACACTTTGGGCAATCCCATTCAGCAGGAATGACTACAGTATCTTCAACGGCAAATGAGGGACGGACCTCGTGACCATTAGCGCAAAAGTACGAGACGTAGGCACGAGCGATCGAATCACCGCGCTCGGCCTCACCCATTGGTCCGGCACCGACACGGCTTCCGCGAATTGCACTTGCCATTAACTACTCCTTAAAAAATAAATGAGATGAAAAAGATTTACTTAAGAACAAGACTTAGGGCAACTACCAATGCAAACCAGAGGCCACCGACCACAATAGTGATGCGGTCAAGATTGCGCTCAACAACTGAGGAGCCACCGTAGTTTGATGAGACTCCGCCACCAAAGAGATCGGATAGTCCGCTTCCCTTTCCCTTATGCAATAGGACGAGAAGAATCATCAGAACGCTCGTAATAATGAGCAAGATCGAGAGAGCTAGTTTCACGGTTGGTAAACTCCTTGTTTTGTAGAGGGTAAGGATACCTTCAATTTGGTGGGCAGAACTACTTAAACCTGAGCGTAGAACTTCACAATCTTTGCAAACTCTTCAGGATCTAGGCTTGCGCCTCCAACAAGTGCTCCATCTACATCGGGTTTAGCCATGATTTCAACGACGTTAGAGGACTTCACTGAGCCGCCATAGAGAATTCTCAAGGCTGCGGCGATTTCAGGTGAAGCGATATTTTCAACCTCTTCACGAATAGCAGCACAGACCTCTTGAGCATCCTCTGGAGTTGCGGTTTTGCCGGTTCCAATAGCCCACACTGGTTCATAGGCGATAACTATCTTCTTCAACTCTGGTCTAGTTAAACCCTCTAATCCGCCGCGGATCTGACGAATAACATGAGAGACGTGTGCCCCAGATTCTCGTACGGCAAGCTCTTCACCGACACAAAAAATCGGAACCATCTCATGGGCAAGCGCCGCCTTAATTTTACGGTTGACAAGGGCATCACTCTCCGAGTGGATGAATCGTCGCTCTGAATGTCCCACTAATACATATGTACAACCGAGTTTGTGCAACATCGACCCAGAGATATCACCAGTGAATGCGCCACTTGCTTCAGGTGAGAGATCTTGAGCACCGTAGCCCAAACGTAAGCGATCACCATCGATTAAAGTTTGAATTGAACGTATATCGGTAAATGGCGGGATGATTGCCACATCAACTGCGTCATAATCTTTATCATCGAGTGAGTAGACGAGTTTCTGTGCAACAGCAATAGCCTCTAGATGATTTAAATTCATCTTCCAGTTACCTGCCATCAATGGTTTACGCATTGCGCTCCCTATAACCCTAAAGCTAACAGGCCAGGAAGTTCCTTGCCTTCAAGATACTCAAGTGATGCTCCACCTCCGGTAGAAATATAACCAAAATCGGAGTCGGCAAAGCCAAGTGCGCGAACCGCTGCCGCTGAATCGCCCCCACCCACAACAGATATTCCTGAAACTTTCGTAAGCGCCATTGCAACGGTTTTGGTACCCGCAGCAAAGTTTGGAAACTCGAACACACCCATAGGTCCATTCCAAAAGACGGTTGCACATTTTTCAATCTCATCTGCAAATGCCGCCGCAGAAACAGGTCCGATATCTAACCCCATGTGATCAATTGGAATGTCATCGACGGAGACTAACGTTGAGAGCGCATCTGCACTAAATTGCGAAGCTACGAGAATATCGCTTGGAAGCACGAGTTTTACGCCCTTCTCGTTTGCCCTCTCAATGAGCGCCTTCACAACATCAATCATCTCTACCTCTACTAAGGATGTGCCGATCTCTTTACCAAGCGCGGCAAGAAAAGTGAAAACCATTCCACCGCCAATCGCTAAAGTATCGACCTTATCTAATAGATTTTCAATGACACCTAATTTGTCTGACACCTTCGCGCCACCCAAAACAACTCCGTATGGGCGCACTGGATTGTGAGTTAACTTTTTTAAAACCTCAACTTCAGCTTCAACGAGTAGCCCTGGGGCGTGCGGCAAAAGCTGTGGTAAGTCAAAGACCGATGCATGTTTGCGATGTACAGCGCCAAAACCATCGCCCACATATACATCGGCAAGCTCTGCTAATTGAGCGGCAAAAACTTGTCGTTCACTCTCATCCTTGCTGGTCTCTGCTGGATTAAAGCGAATATTTTCAAGGAGAAGAATTTCTCCAGCTTTTAATGAATGTGCCGCTGCGCTCACGTTCTCAGTGCTGGAATTTCCTATGAAGCGTATCTCCTGACCAAGAAGCACACCTAAGCGCACTGCCACTGGCGCTAATGAAAACTCTGTCAGGTTTTCGCCTTTAGGTCGACCCAGGTGCGCAGCAATTACAAGGGATGCACCCTTACTAAGCAAGAGCGAAATAGTAGGCAGCGAGGCTTTAATTCGACCATCATCTTTTATAACTCCATTTTTTAATGGAACATTTAGATCACATCGAAGAAAGACCCGCTTACCCGCTACATCAAAGGAATCAAGGGATGACATTAAAGAGTTTTGCCAACATAACCAATTAAGTCGACGAGACGGTTTGAGTAACCCCACTCATTGTCATACCAACCAACAATCTTTACTTGATTGCCGATTACCTTTGTTAATCCTGAGTCGAATATACAGGAGGATGGATCTGTAACGATATCGGAGGAGACGATTGGATCTTCGGTGTACGACAAGTAGCCTTTGAGTGAGCCATTAGCCGCCGCCTTCATGGCGCCGTTAATCTCGGCTACAGTTGCCTCTTTTGCAAGCTCTACCGTCAAATCAGTTGCCGAACCAGTTGGAAGAGGAACTCGCATGGCATACCCATCGAGTTTGCCTTTGAGCTCTGGCAATACAAGTGAAATTGCCTTAGCTGCTCCTGTAGAGGTTGGGATCATATTTATTGCAGCTGCACGTGCACGACGAAGATCTTTATGAGGAAAATCTAGAATTACTTGATCATTTGTATATGCGTGAATCGTTGTCATCAACCCTTTAACAATGCCCCAATTGTCATTGAGCACCTTCGCCATCGGTGCAAGGCAGTTAGTGGTGCATGAGGCATTTGAAATAATGTGATGGGTAGCAGGGTCATATTTTTCATGGTTCACACCCATCACGATGGTAATGTCTTCATCACTTGCCGGTGCAGAAATAATTACCTTCTTTGCTCCTGCGCTTATATGCTTTCTAGCATCGGCGGCCTTTGTGAAATGTCCGGTTGATTCAAGAACCACATCTGCCTTCAATAACGCCCACGGTAAGTTTGCAGGATCGCGCTCAGAGAAAACTTTGATGGTTTTTCCATCGACCGTTATAGAATCCTCGGTGAAAGTGACCTCAAGACCCAATCGGCCAAGGATGGAGTCGTACTTGAGAAGATGAGCCAGGGTCTCATTGGGTGTGAGATCGTTAATTCCGACGATATTTATCTCTGGATTTGTCAGAGATGCACGAAAGAAGTTGCGTCCGATTCGTCCAAAACCATTAATTCCGACATTAATCATGAAATCTGTCCTTGCTACTTAAGGGGCTAGAAATAAAAAGCCCGACCGTTGGATGTGGAGTAAATTGCCACAACGTTGGGGTCTTGTGGGTAATCCTAGCAGTGGCTATCTGCTGAATTTTTCGCAGGGTCTAGATGAATTCCGGCACATTAATTCAATAAATCAGGGGAAAGGCCACTTTCTGTATCTGGTATTCCAAGCTCACCTGCTCGTTTATCGGCCATTGCAAGCAACCGTCGGATTCGACCCGCAATGGCATCTTTAGTCATGGGTGGCACTGCTAATGAGCCGAGCTCTTCTAGCGATGCCTGACCATGGTTAATTCGCAACTCCCCCGCCTCTTTTAAATGGCCAGGGATTGTTGCGCCAAGGATTTCCATCGCGCGGGCGACCCGGGCCGATGCAGCAACGGCGGCTCGCGCCGATCGCCGAAGATTTGCATCGTCGAAGTTAGCAAGACGATTAGCAGTTGCCCGAACCTCGCGGCGCATTCGACGCTCTTCCCATGCAAGAACTGATTCATGCGCACCCAGACGTGTAAGTAATACTCCGATGGCATCTCCATCTCGAATCACAACTCGATCAACTCCACGAACCTCTCGCGCTTTCGCCACAATTCCCATGCGACGTGCGGCGCCAACAAGTGCTAAAGCCGCTTCTGGTCCAGGACATGTGATCTCCAACGACGATGAGCGTCCGGGTTCCGTAAGTGAACCATGCGCAATAAATGCTCCACGCCACGCCGCTTCAGAATCACAAATTGCCGCAGAGACAACTTGGGGCGGAAGTCCGCGTACAGGTCGTCCATGGGAATCTACAAGTCCGGTCTGCCTAGCCAATGAATCTCCAGCTTCTATGACGCGAACAACATAACGAGAGCCTTTACGCAAACCCCCTGAGGAGAGAACTGCTAAATCCGAGCCATGACCATAAATATCGGCAATGTCTTTGCGCAATCGGCGTGCACTCTGGGATGTCTCTAACTCAACTTCAATCAATATCTTTCCCGCAGCGATGTGTAAGCCACCAGCAAATCGAAGGAGAGAGGAGACCTCGGCCTTGCGACAACATGGTTTAGTAATAGAGATTCGACTGAGTTCGTCTTTTACCGCTGCCGTCATAGCCATGGGTCTATCCAACCAAACTTTGGCGCATAATGTGGCCCAAATGAAGAGCTAAACGAGTGAGATCGTGATGGACGCTGCCGGGTGCCTTACGTATATCTACAGCAACTACCTGCCCACCTAATTTTCGAGCAATTGCCGCCAGAGCGGGCTCATCTCGCACAACACAGGTATCGACTAAAAAGTAGTCAATTTTTAGTTCAGGAGCATATCGTGCAAAGAACTCAAGGTGCTCTTCAGGAGTAGATCCAGCAAACTCTTCGCCAGAAGTATTTGCGTGGGCATCTAGATTTAGAATCATTATCTTTTTCGCTGTAGTTCTCATTAAAGCATCTAACTGCATTGGAACTAATAAATGCGGCATCACACTTGAAAACCAAGAGCCAGGACCCATGGTAATCCAGTCAGCTTCCCGAATTGCAGTGAGTGCCTCAATCCGTGCAGGTGGATTTTCGGGGATAACACGAAGGGATTCAATACGACCACGCGCAGTTGCTACCTCTTTTTGCCCTCTAATGAGAATTCGACCAGTTGATGTATTAAAACTCGCCTCAATATCTAAAGGAACTGCCGCCATTGGAAGGACACGTCCAATAACTTTTAAAAGTGAACCCACTCGATCTAGACCAATAACTGGGTCTTCGTCTTGGCTCCATAGTGAGGCTAGAAGTAAATTACCCATGGCATGCCCATTGAGAGCACCATCGCTAACGAAGCGCATCTGCATAATGTCGGCCCAGGTCCGACCCCATTCATCATCGGCACATAACGCAGCTAGCGCCATTCTCAAATCCCCGGGAGGAAAAATTGGAAATTCCTCTCTCAATCTTCCGCTTGAACCACCATTATCGGCGACTGTAACAATTGCCGTAATTTCTGTGGTGATTTCGCGTAAAGCCGATAGCACTGCCGCTAAGCCATGACCTCCACCGAGAGCGACAACTTTGCTCACAGTTATTCGCGTCCCACATCTCGGTGAGTGGGATAAGCAGACAGACCTATCTCCAGAGCGTTCAGTTGTTTAGAAATCTCCTGCGTAATTGCAACACTGCGATGTTTTCCACCGGTACAACCCACAGAGATTGTCAGATATTTTTTACCCTCATGCATATATCCAGGAATCATTGAAGCAACTAATGCCACATAGTTTTTAACAAACTCTTCCACACCAGTATTTCTCAAAACTTTTTCGCTCACTTGTGCTGTTAAACCTGTCAATGCTCGTAGTTCTGGAATCCAGTGAGGATTAGGAATGAAACGACAATCCAATACTAAATCAGAGTCAACCGGGATTCCATACTTATATCCAAATGAAAGAACATTGATTCGAACTCCTTGAATTTTTCCTCCCCCAAAAATCTCTCCAATGCGTTTTTCTAATTGATGAACATTCAAATTTGACGTGTCGATTGTTATGTCGCACTGAGCCTTTAAATCATCTAACTTTTCACGCTCTCTAGCAATACCATCAACGATTCGATCACTATCTTGGAGTGGATGGGGTCTGCGTGTTGATTCAAATCGTTGTACTAAAGCCTGATCTGTGGCATCCAAAAAAACTAAACGGTAAATAAAGCCATTCTTCTTGAGTTCTTCTAGCGCTTGTTTTAATTCGTCAAAAAAACGTCCTCCACGAACATCGACGACGACGGCATACTCCTTGCCATCTGACCCGGTACCTTTGCTTACTAACGCTGGCAGCAAAGATGGTGGCAGATTATCAACTACGTACCACCCCAAGTCCTCTAAGGCATGAGCGACAGTTGAGCGACCAGCACCGGACATGCCAGTTAAAATTAAGATCTCCTTGCTATTCATGGGTTAATCCTCTTACCTCTGTCAAGCACCGCTTGTCCATTGATGTTTTCTTGCCCACTAATGATTTCGCCAGTTGTGGTATCAATTTTTTGCGATGTTATGGAGTTCAAATGCTCCTCAATGATCGATGCAGTTCTATTTCCGATTCCGGGAGTTGATGCAATCTCCTCACGGCTGGCTTTTCGAATTGCCGCCACCGACCCAAAGCGCTCAAGTAATGCACCACGACGAACCTGGCCCAATTGCGGAATCTCATCCAAAATTGACTCCAACATAATCTTTGAACGTCTCGAACGGTGAAAAGTAATGGCGAATCGATGCGCTTCATCCCTAATTCGCTGTAAGAGATAGAGGCCTTCACTTGATCTAGGCAGGATTAATGGATCGGATGAACCGGGAAGCCAGACCTCTTCAAGCCGCTTAGCCAATCCACACAAGGCAATATCTGTAATGCCAAGTTCACTCAGCGCGCGGGCGGCGGCGTTAACCTGTGGTGCACCGCCATCGACCACGATGAGTTGGGGCGGATATGAAAACTTACTCATCTTACCTCCCAGCTCTGCCACCTCAGCCGTATCTACCGCTCGATCATCCATGAGACGCTTTAATCTGCGAGTAATCACTTGATGCATCGCACGAGTGTCATCAAAACCTTCGTCAGTATTAATGATGAATCTGCGATACTCACTTTTCTTAGCAAGTCCATCTTCAAATACGACCATCGATGCGACTACAGAAGTACCTGAAATATTTGAGATATCGAAACACTCTATGCGAAGCGGAGGTTTTGCAAGATTCAGAGCCTGCTCTATCTCTATCAACGCTTTACCACTCACTGCGGCGTCGGTCGAGCGTTTGCTTAAAAACTGGATTAGCGAATATTGAGCGTTACGTTTAACAGTTGCTAAGAGCTCAACCTTTTCTCCGCGCTGTGGAACTTTGATATCGACCTTTGTCAAACCAATTCCACCTAGCCACTGCTCTAACTGTTCCTTATCAGCTGGGTCCGAGTTGATATAAATATTGCGTGGAACCGGGATTGCTCCAGTTCCATAGATTGAGTACAACAGTGCGGTTAATTCATCTTGGCCTTCAAGTGCCATCTCTTGATCAACTATCCATGATCGAGAACCCTTCACCGATCCGCGTTGCATTGAAAAGATAGAGCCTGCGGCATGGAAACCATCGTGATAGATAGAGATGAAATCGCCATCTAGATCATCCGAGAAATTACCTTCAGTTGATTTTTGCGCCTTCTCAAATGATTCGATCTGATCTCTAAGACGCGCCGCTCTTTCAAACTCCTCATTGGCTGCGGCTGCACTCATCTCTTCATGCAACTTGGGCAGGATATTTTCCATCCCAGACTCCATGAACTCATTGAGTCGTTCAGCCAATTTCTTGTGCTCCTCTTTTGAGATCCAGCCAACACATGGTGCAGCACATTTACCGATGTCGCCTAGCAAGCACTGCCTTTTGCTGCGTTGTGCACGTGTGAAGTTTGAAGACGAACATGATCTGACCGGAAAAACCTTGAGTAGGACTTCGAATGTGTTTCGAAGCGCCCACGCATTTGTATACGGACCGAAGTACTTCAACCCCGGTCGCTTCTCTTTGCGGGTAATGAAAATCAATGGATATTCATCATTGAGGGACAAGGCCAAATAAGGATAAGACTTGTCATCTTTGAATTGAACGTTGTACTTGGGTTGATACTGCTTGATCCAACTAAACTCCAGCGCCAACGCCTCTAGCTCCGTACTGACAATTGTCCAATCAACACGAACAGCTTCATGAACCATGCGATGCGTCTTGGTGGCCAAATTTGCCTGGAAGTAATTACTGAGGCGATTTTTTAGACTCTTTGCCTTTCCTACGTAAATCACTTTGTCTTGTTTGTTATAAAAGCGGTACACGCCCGGGTGTTCGGGAATGTTGGTTGGCCGATAACTTTGAGGATTTGCCATCGCCTTACTTCTTAACTGCTACTTTTCGGTTTGTAGCAAGCATCGGTGCTAAATATTGACCGGTATAACTCACTTTTACCTTTGCCACATCTTCAGGCGTTCCTTCTGCAACTACTAATCCCCCTCGGAATCCACCCTCAGGCCCCATATCTATCACCCAATCTGAGGACTTAATAACATCCAGATTGTGCTCAATCACGATAACCGTATTTCCAGTATCAACAAGACGATTGAGAACAATAAGAAGCTTGCTTACATCTTCAAAATGAAGCCCAGTCGTAGGTTCATCTAAAACATAAATTGTGCGTCCCGTAGAGCGCCGTTGCAATTCAGTTGCAAGTTTGACGCGCTGAGCTTCGCCACCTGAAAGCGTCGGTGCCGACTGACCAAGTCGTACATAACCCAAACCAACGTCGTTGAGGGTCTTTAAGAACCTGGCGATGGTTGGAACAGATTCAAAGAAGTTATAAGCCTCTTCAATAGACATATTGAGGACATCGGCGATTGTCTTGCCCTTGTAGTGAACCTCTAAGGTTTCGCGGTTATAGCGCGCACCATGGCATACCTCGCAAGGAACATAGACGTCGGGCAAAAAATTCATTTCAATTGTTATCGTGCCATCTCCCGAACAGTTTTCACATCGTCCTCCCTTAACATTGAATGAAAAACGTCCCTGCAGGTAGCCACGGATCTTAGCTTCAGTGGTTTCGGCGAATAAGGCTCTAACTTTGTCAAAAAGACCTGTGTACGTTGCTGGATTTGATCGCGGAGTTCGACCAATTGGAGATTGATCAACGTGTACAACTTTATCGAGATGTTCCAATCCAGCCACACTTCGATGCCGACCAGGAACCAAGCGCGCACCGTTGAGTTTGTTGGCAAGAGTTGTATATAAAATATCGTTTACAAGTGTTGATTTACCAGATCCGCTTACACCGGTCACTGAGACAAATACGCTGAGTGGAATCTGCACATCAATGTTCTGCAAGTTATTCTCTTTTGCTCCTTTAACAGTCAACATTCGTTTAGTATCAATTGGCCGGCGCACTTCTGGAATTGAGATCGACTTTCGGCCTGATAAATAAGCCCCGGTAATTGATTCTTTAGATGCAATCAACTCTTCATAGCTGCCAGATACAACTACATGTCCCCCATGCTCACCTGCTCCTGGTCCGATATCTACGATCCAGTCGGCGGTGCGAATAGTCTCTTCATCGTGTTCGACAACGATTAAAGTATTTCCTAGGTCTCGCAGATGTGTAAGTGTTTCAATTAAGCGACGGTTGTCGCGCTGGTGCAGACCAATACTGGGTTCATCTAGGACATAGAGAACTCCAACCAGCCCACTACCAATCTGGGTTGCTAAGCGGATTCGCTGGGCTTCTCCGCCAGAAAGTGTGGCGGCAGGGCGAGCAAGGGAAAGGTAGTCCAGACCGACATCGAGGAGAAAGCCCAAGCGGGCGTGGACTTCTTTCATCACGCGCTCTGCAATTTGAGCCTCGCGCTTAGTAAGTTTGATGTTTTTTAGAAACTCGGCGCACTCTGAAATTGACAGTTCAGTTATCTCCGAAATATTTTTGTTGCCTATTGTTACTGCTAGAACTTCAGGTTTTAATCGCGCACCTGAACATACATGGCAGGGAATTTGGCGCATATATGCCTCGTACTTATCACGGCTGTAATCGCTATCGGTCTCACTATGGCGGCGGTGAATAAATGGAACGACACCTTCAAAACCGGTCGTGTAGTTCTTAGTACCGTAGCGACCCTTGTACTTCATTTTAATTTCATACTCATAGCCATTAATAATGGCCTCTCTAGCCTTTAGGGAAATTTTCTTCCAAGGGATATCCAACGAGAAAGGCATATCTTTTGCTAGGGCTTCCAGCAGTCGCAAGAAATAATCCGATGACTGCCCACCTGACCAAGGTGCGATTGCGCCACCATTGATAGAAATTGAGTCGTCGGGAATTATGAGATCTTCATCTACCTCTAGCTTTGTACCGATGCCAGAGCATTCGGGGCAGGCACCAAAGGGCGAGTTAAAGGAGAACGAACGGGGCTCTAACTCTTCAAAGGACAAGTTACATCCATGGCAGGCTAAGTGCTCACTGAAGGTGCGCTCTTTATCTTCTAACTTCGAATCTACAAAATCCAGAATGACGATTCCGGATGCCAATTTCAGAGCAGTTTCAATTGAATCCGTGAGCCGAGTCTTGCTTTCTACTTTGGCAGTTAGGCGATCCACAACTATTTCGATTGTGTGCTTTTCCTGTTTTTTCAACTTTGGAACATCGGTCAGCGCTACGACTGTGCCATCGACACGGGCACGTG
Source organism: Candidatus Planktophila sp. (assembly GCA_030649935.1). GTDB lineage: Bacteria > Actinomycetota > Actinomycetes > Nanopelagicales > Nanopelagicaceae > Planktophila. The sequence goes on along the minus strand of JAUSFN010000034.1, from coordinate 27,492 downwards.
AATAGCCTTGTGTGATTAACTCTGCGAAGAGATCAACAAATTCTCCTTTACGAGCACGAACAACAGGCGCTAAAACCTGAAATTTTGTTGTTGGTGGCATCGCCAGGATTTGGTCAACGATCTGCTGCGGCGATTGGCGAGAGACAGATTTGCCGCAGTTAGGACAGTGCGGACGTCCCGCCCTAGCAAAAAGCAGCCGCAAATAGTCATACACCTCGGTAATTGTTCCAACAGTTGAGCGGGGATTTCGGTTAGTAGATTTTTGATCGATAGAGACGGCAGGAGATAATCCCTCAATAAAATCAACATCGGGCTTGTCCATCTGACCCAAAAATTGGCGAGCGTAGGCCGAAAGAGATTCAACATATCGACGCTGACCTTCAGCAAAAATCGTGTCAAAGGCTAGCGATGATTTACCTGAACCAGATAAACCAGTAAAAACAATCAGGGCATTGCGTGGAAGCTCAATTGAAACATCCTTAAGATTATGCTCGCGCGCTCCACGAACAACTAGTTTTTCAATACTCACTAGACCCCTGCCTCTTCCATTGAGCGAAGCTCACGCTTCAAAATCTTAATCTCATCACGCAGACGGGCAGCGACTTCGAACTGAAGTTCGGCCGCAGCATTCTTCATCTGATCAGTGAGGGAGCCTATCAACGCCATTAGATCTTGTCGCGGAAGGGAGATCGCTCCCTTTGAATAAAGCCCGACCGATGTTGCCTGCTTCTGATTAGCTTTCTTGCTACTTGCTAATAACTCTTCGGTATCTTCGGACTCTCGATTAATTAAATCGGTGATATCGGCAATCTTTTTGCGTAAAGGTTGAGGATCGACTCCGCGTTCCAGATTGTATGCAACTTGCTTGGCACGGCGGCGATTGGTTTCGTCAATGGCTTTTGCCATTGAATCTGTAATATTGTCGGCATACATATGTACCTCACCCGATACATTTCGAGCGGCACGTCCAATAGTCTGAATGAGTGAGGTTGCAGATCGCAAAAAACCCTCTTTATCTGCATCTAAAATCGCAACGAGTGAAACCTCGGGAAGATCTAACCCTTCTCGTAGTAAGTTAATTCCAATTAAGACATCGTATTCACCTGTGCGCAGTTCGCGCAGAAGTTCTACACGGCGCAAAGTATCTACTTCAGAGTGCAGGTAGCGAACACGTACACCTTTTTCCTGCATAAATTCCGTCAAATCCTCCGACATTTTTTTGGTCAATGTTGTTACTAACACACGTTCATTTTTTTCGGCACGAATCGAAATTTCATGCAATAGATCATCTATTTGGCCTTTAATTGGCTTTATTACGATTTGGGGATCGACTAATCCAGTTGGTCGAATCACTTGTTCAACTACATCGCCATCGACTTTAGCCATCTCATACTTACCAGGCGTGGCAGAGAGGTAGAGCTTTTGGCCGGTGCGCTCCAAAAACTCTGGAAACTTAAGTGGTCGGTTATCTAAGGCACTCGGCAAGCGAAAGCCATGTTCGACAAGGGTACGTTTTCTAGAGGCATCGCCTTCGAACATTGCACCGAGTTGGGGAACGGTCACATGGCTTTCATCGATGACAACTAGAAAATCTTCTGGAAAGTAATCCAGTAAACAGTTTGGAGCAGATCCAGCTGCTCTCCCATCTAAATGCCGTGAATAGTTTTCAATACCACTACAAAAACCGATCTGTTCCATCATTTCAATATCAAATGTTGTGCGCATACGCAAACGCTGTGCTTCAAGTAACTTGCCTTGATTTTCAAAGGTTTTCAATTGAATTTGTAGTTCGTCTTCAATATCACCAATTGAGCGTTTGATTGTCTCAGGACCGGCGGCATAGTGTGTTGCTGGAAAAATATACATCTCCGTTTCATCCCGAATTATCTCTCCAGTAAGTGGATGCAAAGTTGAGATTTTTTCAATCTCATCTCCAAACATTTCGATGCGAATCGCCAGCTCTTCATACATGGGGATGATTTCGATGGTGTCACCGCGAACCCTGAAAGTTCCTCTTTCAAATGCAACGTCATTGCGCTTGTACTGCACATCAACAAATCGACGCAGTAGTGCGTTGCGCTCTATCTCATCCCCGACTCGAAGAGTGACCATCCGATCTATGTACTCCTGGGGCGTACCAAGTCCATATATGCATGAGACCGTTGCGACGACGATGACATCCCGGCGTGTTAAAAGCGAGTTAGTGGCCGAGTGGCGCAAGCGCTCGACTTCGTCGTTAACACTCGAATCCTTCTCGATGAAGGTATCGGTCTGTGGAACGTAGGCCTCTGGCTGGTAATAGTCATAGTAGGAGACAAAGTATTCAACGGCATTATTGGGCAGAAGCTCTCGAAACTCATTAGCCAACTGGGCGGCAAGAGTTTTATTGGGAGCTAAAACAAGAGTTGGTCGCTGAAGTTTTTCAATGAGCCAAGCGGTTGTAGCAGACTTTCCAGTACCCGTTGCACCGAGAAGCACTACATCCTGCTCCCCCGCAGCAAATCGCCGAGCAATTTCAGCAATTGCCTCAGGCTGATCACCGGCCGGCACATAATCACTGATAACTTGAAATGGCTCGACTGTTCGTTGTAAATCCGATATCGGGCGCATTGGATAATTCTAGTTAGATGTGTGGGTTAAACCATCCCAAATATTTTCCACTTGACGAAGCAAATCATCCTTAGAGCCGTTGTTTTCTATGACAAAGTCGGCGATGGAAACCCTCTCCTCGCGTGAGGCTTGTGCGGCTATACGAGCCTGGATCTCCGAATTGTGCAACCCCTTTTCTCGCAACCGCGCGATGCGCATGTCCATAGGCGCTTCAACTGTAATGACGCTTTCAAAGCGATTGGCCCCACCGGTTTCAAAGAGAAGCGGAATCTCATAGACCAAAGTTTGATTTCCGCTCAATGAGAGGACGGCTGCCTCAAACTCACTTCTCACCCACGGGTGGATAATCGCTTCCAAAGCAGCTTTCTTAGTTGGATCTTTAAAAACTAACTCACCTAAAGCTCGACGATCTATCTCGCCATTTTTCAATATTGAATCACCGAACATCGCAACAACTTCATCAAAACCTTTCGATCCACGTTCAATAGCCGCACGCGATAATTGATCGGCATCAATAACTAACGCTCCGAGATCTGCAAAGTATTCGGCCGCAAGTGATTTACCACTTCCAATTCCGCCAGTTAAACCTATGACGCGCATTCGCAAAGAATAGCGTCAAGGTGTCCATTGATTTTCACAGTGACTCCTGTGAAAATGAAAAAAGCCCGGCAAATTGCCGAGCCCCTCTCATGGATTCTTTATTCTGCAGCGACAACCTCTTGCGCGGTCTCAACGACACCATCTTCTGGTGTTGCAGCTGCATCAGCGGCTTTAGCTTCAGCCTTTTGTTTCTTATGTGCTAAGAAACGCTCCTGAGCTTGGGTGTATTGAAGCTCCCACTCTTCGCGCTGCTTTTCATGTCCTGGCTTCCACTCTTGGGTTTCAGAATCAAAACCTTCTGGGTAGATGAAGTTTCCTTCTGCATCGTAGCGTGCGGCCATTCCATATTGAGTTGGATCAAAGGCCTCAATCTCAATCTCATGTCCCTCATTAGCTTGCTTAAGTGAGAGTGAGATGCGACGACGCTCTAGATCGATATCGATAATCTTTACAAAAAGCTCATCGTCAACTGCAACGACCTGCTCTGGAATTTCGACATGGCGTTCAGCCAGCTCAGAGATGTGAACAAGCCCTTCAATGCCCTCATGGACACGGATGAAAGCTCCGAATGGAACGAGCTTTGTGACAACACCTGGTACGACTTGGTGGATTGTGTGTGTGCGAGCAAATGCCTGCCATGGATCTTCTTGAGTTGCTTTGAGTGAGAGAGATACACGCTCGCGCTCGAAATCTACTTCAAGAACTTCAACGGTTACTTCATCGCCAACTTCAACAACCTCACCTGGATGATCAATATGCTTCCATGAGAGTTCAGAGACGTGAACAAGACCATCTACTCCACCAAGATCTACGAAAGCACCAAAGTTTACTATCGATGAAACGACACCTGTACGAACTTGACCCTTTTGAAGTTGATTAAGGAATGTAGTGCGCGACTCTGATTGAGTCTGCTCGAGAAATGCGCGACGGGAAAGAACTACGTTATTGCGGTTCTTATCTAGCTCAATGATGCGTGCCTCGACCTGCTTACCAATATATGGTGTTAAATCACGGACACGACGCATTTCAACAAGGGATGCTGGCAAGAAGCCACGAAGTCCGATATCTACAATAAGTCCGCCCTTAACAACTTCAATAACTGTTCCGATGACAACTTCGTCACGCTCTTTCTTGCCCTCGATATCTCCCCATGCACGCTCGTATTGTGCGCGCTTCTTTGAAAGAATCAGGCGACCCTCTTTATCTTCCTTTTGAAGAACAAGAGCTTCAATACTTTCGCCAACTTTTACAATCTCATGTGGGTCTACATCGTGGCGAATTGAAAGCTCGCGTGAAGGAATTACGCCCTCCGTCTTATATCCGATGTCAACAAGCACTTCCTCGCGACCAACTTGAACGATTGTTCCGGTGACGAGATCTCCGTCATTAAAATTTCTAATTGTTCCTTCAATTGCGGCTAGAAAATCAGCTGCGCTTCCAATGTCATTTACTGCAATTACTGGTGTTGTAGACAAGTGTGCTCCGTAGGGATAGATGAATAGAAGTTCCCGCTTTCGCGGCTGGAGGGCAAGGCTACGGTTTCTGTGTGCTCAAGAGCAAATCCTCCCCAGCGATATCGCTCTTTGGCTAGACTTATACACATTATGAATCGATATCGCCAGTTATTTGCCATGCCCAATGTGTGGGTTCTGGTTTTGGCTGCTTTTCCTGCCCGCGTTGCCTATGGAATGGTCGGATTGGCTCTGTTCTTCAAAACCGAACAGGAGACGGGGTCGATTGCATTAGCAGGCCTGGTTATTGGAGCAAACTCATTGGCAGGCTCATTTACCGCCGGAGTTCGAGGTTCTTTGATCGATAAGTACGGACAAAAATGGCCGCTGAGAATCCTCGTGCCCGGGTATGCATCGATGATGATCGCCGTCAATATCTCTCATTCAGCGGCATTCATTGTCGTAATGGCAACCATCATGGGTTTAACTGCGCCACCAATAAATCTTTCTGTGCGTCCACTTTGGAAAACAATCGTCCCTGGAGATTTTCTCCGTACCGCTTATGCAGTTGATACATCGGTGATGAACACAGCTGGAGTTATTGGCCCAGTCATTGCAACATCTTTAGCGCTATCAAAATTTCCTGGAAGTCCACTGCTGACTGCTGCAATTCTCATGGCGCTCGGCGGTGGTGCTTTAGCAATTGCACCTGTCTCAAGAGATTGGAAACCGGAAAAGAAAGAGCGTGGCGCTCAGTCGCTCTGGCGCAATCCAGCGCTTCGTTTAATGATGCTGGAAGGCTCATTCATTGGTTTCGGCTGGGGACTCTTTGATGTTGCAGTGCCGGCATTTGCAACTCTTGAAAACGTTGCTCATCGCACTGCGTGGGTCTTTGCTGCCATGGGTATCTCTAGCATTATTGGTGGATTAATCGCCGGTTTACTGTCAAAGCGCACCTCTTCGCTCTCTGCGATGCGAAAGACCTATTTTGTTTGGTTTCTCGTTTCGATTCCCATGGCATTTACATATCCAGGTTGGTCCATGGCAATTGCCGGCGCCTTCCTTGGTTTTGTAGGTGGTGCAATACAGGTTTTCTATTGGGAAGTCATGGAGGCTGTGCGCCCTCAAGGATCTGCGGTTGCCTATATGGCCTGGCTTTGGACAGTTGAGGGAAGTGTAATGTCCTTAGGTGCTGCCGTTGGAGGCATACTCTCTGAGAGAATTTCACCACAGTTTTGTTTAGCACTAACTGCAGTATCCATTGGACTAGGAAACCTCATACTGACAATTGGAAAAGAGCGCTTAATTGCCGCCAATCGAATTCCTACTGGTGAAGAGGATTTAAGAGCTATGGAAGATAACTCACCAACTACAAGTTAGTGCGCCGCCTCATGCCAAGAAAGTCCTAAACCAGCACTAACATTTAATGGCGCTTTAAGTGGATAAGCATCCCCCATCTCACGCTTGACTAGATTCGTAACCCTCTCCTCTTCACCTTTGACTACTTCAACAATTAATTCATCGTGAATCTGAAGCAGTAATCGTGATTTAAGCGCCTCTTTTTTAATTCCTCCATCAACTTTTAACATGGCCAACTTAATAATGTCAGCTGCAGATCCTTGTATGGGAGCATTCAGCGCCATTCGCTCTGCCACCTCACGTCGTTGACGATTATCACTCATTAAATCTGGTAAATACCGTCTACGGCCCATGATTGTCTGCGTATAACCTACCTGCCTCGCTTCATCGACAACCGTCTTTAAATAGTCACGGATTCCGCCGAAGCGTTGAAAATAGGTATCCATCAGCCCTTGCGCCGCGCCGGGTGTAATCCCTAACTGCGCCGACAAGCCAAAGGAGGAAAGTCCATAGGCAAGACCGTAAGACATGGCTTTAATCTGCCTTCGCATCTCCGGATCCACATCATTGGCATTTACTCCAAAAATAACTGCAGCGATTGTTGCATGCAGATCCTCTCCCGATTCAAATGCTGATAAAAGTTCTTCGTCGTTGGAAAGATGCGCCATTATGCGCATTTCAATTTGGCTGTAATCAGCGGTTAGTAATGCTATATAGCCCTTTCCTGGAATGAAGGTATTTCTAATCGTGCGACCCTCTTCTGTGCGAACTGGAATATTCTGCAAATTAGGTCCAGTTGATGAAAGACGACCAGTCGAAGTCACGGTCTGGCCAAAATGAGTATGTATTCGTCCATCGATTGCAATTTCAGAGATCAAGCCCTCAACGGTTGAGCCAAGCTTTTTAGCCTCTCTTATTCGCAGTAGGTGGGTTAAAAGAGCGTGACCAGTTTTTTGATGGAGCCAATCCAAACTTTCGGCATCAGTCGTATAGCCAGTCTTAATTTTCTTAGTCTTAGGCAATCCTAACTCGTCAAATAAGACTACCTGGAGTTGCTTGGGAGATGCGACGTTGAATTCATGTCCCGCCGATTCGTGTGCCAACTTTGTCTCGCGCGCAACTTCACTGTCGAAGAACACCTGCAATTTTTCTAACCCTTTTCGATCAACTGCGATTCCAATATTTTCCATGTAGGCCAAGAGTTCGGCGATTGGAAGCTCAATTGTTTTAAATAGTTCGAGCAACCCGCGTTCGGTTAATTCGCGCGTAAGAGAATTGCGGAGAAAAAATAACGCTCTGGCACTCGTCAATAACTCTTGCTCAGAGCTAGTCGTATTAATGGATGAGCCATCGCCCCAACGCTCCTGTAAATCTTTAAACTCTTGTGCGCGTACCCCTGGATTTACAAGATATGCCGCTATCGCTGTATCAAATTCAATGCCAACAAATGGATAGTTCCGAGCCAAGGATTTAGCATCGTGTGCAATCTTTTTAACGTTGGTATCACTTGCCCAACTGCCCATAGACGATGAATGGACCAAGAAAACTTCTTCTGGAGAAAACGCTACTGCATATCGATGGAGTTTCTCTTCAAGAAGTGAAAAAGTTACTGCTACCGGCCCTGTGTGACCGGCAATCTTGGCATCGACCTCATCTGGCGTTAATACTCCTTCAGCCATCTCATCGGCAAAAAGTAAAGGCTCTGGTTCAAGGCCGATTGAGGTTGTTCCTTTAAGCAGAATCGGTTTCATTCGATCCTTAAGAGTTTTAAACTCTAATACATCAAATAGCGGATTTGTTAGGTTCTCATCAACTCCGACCCAAGCTAAATTATCAATCTTCAAATCGACAGGAACATCTGAAATTAGGGCAGTTAATTCACTGTTGAGAATCACGCTGTCAATTGAATCCCTTAACGACTGACCTACTTTGCCAGGCAATTTGTCTGCATTCGAAATAAGCTCTTTGAGCGAGCCGTACTCAACTATCCATTTTGCAGCGGTCTTTTCACCCACACCAGGAACTGACGGCAAATTATCACTCGGGTCTCCACGAAGTGCGGCAAAATCTGGATACTGCGCCGGTGACATTCCATACTTTTCGTGAACTGCATCTGGAGTCATTCGTGCCATTTCGCTGACCCCACGCTTTGGATAAAGGATTGTGGTTTTTTCATTGACTAATTGAAAAGAGTCACGGTCCCCTGTGCAAATCAAGGTTTCAAAACCCTCGCGCTCTGCACGCTTAGCAATCGTTGCCAAAATGTCATCGGCCTCATAGCCCTCAACTTCGAAACTAGGAATTCCAAATGCTTTAACGAGCTCATGCAAATACGACATCTGAGAGCGAAATTCATCGGGGGTTTTCGAGCGATTTGCTTTGTACTCTGGAAATATTTCGGAGCGAAAGGTTTTTCTAGACACATCAAAGGCAACTGCGACATGTGTCGGTTTTTCACTAGAGAGCAAGGAAAGCAACATTGTTGCAAAGCCATAAATGGCATTTGTGTGTTGTCCAGTGGCCGTTGTGAAGTTCTCTGCAGGAAGTGCGAAAAAAGCACGATATGCCATTGAATGCCCATCGATTAGTAATAGGCGTTTGCTCATGTGCTCATTGTAGGTTGCACGGTAGAGTACGCAGCATGAGCGAAGATAAATTCCTAAGAATTATTCAAGAACGCGGTGGAGGAGCATTAGGCAAAAAGATGGGCATTGAAATTATTGAAGCCTCTCCGCATAGGCTGGTCGCCACAATGCCAGTTGAGGGAAATACTCAACCGATTGGACTATTACATGGCGGCGCTAGCGTTGTCTTAGCTGAAACCATTGGCTCCGTCGGTGCCGCACTTCATGCAGGTCCCCACCGGATGGTTGTTGGACTTGATATTAATGCGACGCATCATAAATCGGCAACAGATGGAATCGTCACCGCTGTCGCCACAGCAATATCTCTTGGAAAGACAATCTGTTCCTACGATGTTGTCATATCTAATGATAAGGGTGAACGAACATGCACGGCGCGAATTACTTGTTTGATATTGGCAGAACGTTAAAACTTTAGCTATGCGCTCCTGTACCTAAATAAGCCTCGCGCACCGCTGGATCGTTGAGAAGATCGGCAGCTGCCGCCTCTTTAACGACGTTGCCGGTCTCTAGAATGTAGGCACGATGTGCTCGTTGCAGAGCTTGTTGGGCATTTTGCTCGACGAGCAGAATTGTTACGCCGGTTTTGTTAATCTCAGTAATGATACGAAAGATATTTGCAATCATTTGAGGTGCAAGTCCCATTGATGGTTCATCAAGAAGTAAAACTTTAGGGCGGGCCATCAAGGCGCGGCCAATAGCAAGCATCTGCTGCTCTCCTCCAGAGAGAGTGCCGCCGGCCTGATATGTACGCTCCTTCAAACGTGGAAAAAGTGTATAAATCTTATCGAGATCTTCACTCATCTCATGTCGACGATTTTTACGGTGAAACTTTCCCATCTCAAGATTTTCTAACACAGTCATGCCAGGAAAAATTCCACGTCCCTCTGGAGCTTGCGAGATTCCAAGATCTACTCTCTCGTGCGCTGGAACTTTAGAGATATCTTGACCATCGAACATTATGGCACCACTTGAAACTTTCCGAAGACCCGATATTGTCTTAAGCGTTGTAGTTTTTCCTGCGCCGTTTGCACCGATTAAAGTAACAATTTCGCCTTGATTAACGACAACAGAAATTCCTTTAATAGCTTCAATCTTGCCGTAGTGGACGTGAAGATCTTTAATTTCAAGACGCATCTGCGGGTACTCCTAAATAGGCTTCAATAACTTTGGGGTCGTTTTGCACTTTGCTTGGCAGATCATCTGCGATTTTGATACCGAAATCTAAAACCGCCACGCGATCTGAGATCCCCATAATCAGCGACATATCGTGCTCAATGAGAAGGACGGTATATCCAGCATCTCTAATCTTCTTAATCAACGATGCTAGTTCAACTTTTTCTGCAGGGTTAAAGCCAGCTGCCGGTTCATCGAGTAGTAATAGTTTTGGAGAGGTTCCCATTGCGCGTGCGATCTCTAATCGACGTTGAACTCCATATGGAAGATTCTTTGCCAATCGATCGGAGTACTCATCGATTCCAATGAACTTCAAAATCTCATGAGCCCGAGCGCGATTCTCTTTTTCCTCGCGCCGTGCTCGTGGAAGTCCAAAGAGTGCTCCTACAACTCCGCTCTTTTTGTGAACATCGGTCGCGGTAATAACGTTTTCAAGGGTTGTCATATCTCCCCATAGGCGAATATTCTGAAAAGTGCGTGCGATACCTAAGGCAGTGATTTGAAAACGCTTTTGGTCTTTCAAAGCAATACCGTCAAAAGTAATTGAGCCGTTTGTTGGCTTATAAACGCCGGTAATTACATTGAATACCGTTGTTTTACCAGCACCATTTGGGCCAATCAGCGCGAGAATCTCACCCTTTTTAACTTCAAGGTTTACGTCTCCAAGGGCTGTTACACCACCGAATTTCATGGTTAAGTTTTGTATTGAAAGAAGGAGCTCAGACATTTAAGCGCTTACCTCTCTCTTGACGATTGCTTTCTCACGTTTTTTACGTGGTAAAAGACCATCTGGCCTAAAGTTCATTACAACGACCAGAACCGTTCCGAAAACCAATAAACGTGCATCAGAGATAAAACGGATTCGATCTGGCAAATATCCGAGGATCGTTGCACCAACGACTACTCCCCAAATATTTCCAATTCCACCAAAAACAACGCAAGAGAGAATCAAAATTGAGACGTTAAGAGTAAACATTTCAGGTGCGATAAATAGATTTTTAGATGCATACAACACGCCTGCGGCGCCGCCAACTGCAGCTCCTAATGTGAATGACCAAATCTTGTATTTAAGAGTCGGCACGCCCATAAGTTCAGCAGCATCTTCATCCTGTCGAATTGCCTCCCACGCACGACCAGGGCGGCGAACGCTTAGTCGTCGAATCATCCAAATAGTTAGCAAGATCATTATTACAACGACCCAAAAGAAGACTTTTTGATCATCTAGTTTGAACTTCAGAGGTCCGATATCCGGTGGCATTGGAATATTTGCAATTCCATTTGGACCTTTCGTCCATGATGAATTAAGAGCTATAAGGCGAACGATCTCACCAAAGCCCAAAGTTACGATCGCTAAATAGTCACCACGAAGGCGAAGTGTAGGCAATCCAAGTAATACGCCTGCCAACATTGCAAAACCAACTCCAAAAGGCATGATCTCCCAGGTATTTAAACCAGTATGGGTACCCATAAGCGCCATTGTGTAGGCCCCAATTGCAAAGAAGGCGACATATCCCAAATCCAGCATTCCAGATTTTCCTACGACGATATTGAGGCCAAGTGCCATTAATACAAAGACTCCAACAGGATAAACCAGGACAGCATCATAAGATGCAATAGGAGTTGCTAAAAAGCTGGCGCCTGCAAAAGGTAAAAGACCAACTAACAAAATGGAGCCGAGTGCTATACCTATACGCTGAAGGCGATTGGAGCGCTCCCAGAGACCCGCACCAAAGTCGCGAAGATTGAAGAAATTTCGTATTTTCATATTCCTATGCCCTCGTCTGCTGGACGGCTTCGCCAAATAATCCATTTGGCTTAAAGAGAAGAACTAATACAAGTACCACGAATACTGTAACCGCCTTCCATTGGGTGCCGAGTACGGCCGAGGCATAGACCTCAAGAAGACCTAGGCTTAATCCTCCGAAAAACGCTCCTCTAATATTTCCAATTCCACCGAGTACTGCCGCTGTAAAGGCGGCCATTCCCATCGTAAATCCGATATTGAACTTTGTGTATTCAAAAACAGTTATATAGAAGAAGGCAGCGGCTCCGGTAGCAAGTCCTCCAACTAAGAAAGTCGTTGTGATAACACGGTTTAAATTAACTCCCATTAACTTTGCAGCATCTTCATTTTGCGAAACTGCCCGAATGGCTTTACCCATACGTGATAATTTAATGAAACGTTCAAGAATGAAATAGATTATCGCTGCCGCAATAATAGTAATAACTGTGTCGAGACGCACATTTGCGCCCCAAATTTCAGTCAAAATAATTTTCTCTAAAATTCGAGGCGAACCTACTGGGCGTGAACTTGTCAGCAACCGCATAACTTCCTGGAGAGCGATTGAGATTCCAATCGCGGAAATCAATGTTGCTAACCGATTAGTACCCTTCATGCGTAAGCGACGATAAGCGACAAGCTCTACAAAAACCGCGGTCAGAGCGGCAACAAACATCGACATGAGCAAAGCTGTTATCAGAACGAGGGCTAACTTCCACCCTTTAGCAGGCTCCGAAGTCTGGGTGTAATTGAAAAGATCACGATTAGTAATGACAGTTCCGAAAGTTCCCCACATAAAGATTTCAGAGTTAGCGAAGTTAATCATTCGCAGAACTCCGTACACCATGGTGTAGCCGAGCGAGATAAGAACATAGATAAAACCGAGTGCGACTCCAGCGATCGTTAATGACCAAAACTGATGAATCAAGACATCAAACATTGCACTCCTTTGACAATTAATGAGATAAACAAATTGAAACTCTACGTAAGTAGTGGGTGTTTCAGAGCCCTCTAAAGAGATTTCCGAAACACCCACTAACTCATAAGCGTTGTAGCTAAGTAGCTATGAAATAACTACTTAACGATACCTGTATTTACTAGAACGCCGCCCTTTGAAGTAAATCCAGCAAAGAGTCCGTAAGAAATATCTCCATTCTTATCGAAGACAATCTTGTTTCCACTCACGCTCTTACCCTTGTATGACTTAACAAACTTAAGCATCTTGGCGCGAGTTGTGTTTCCTTTCTTTATACCCTCAAGCAGGATATTTGCAGCATCGAATGATTCAACTGAGTAAACACCAGATGAAACACCCATTTGCTTCTTGAAATCAGCTTCAAGTTTTTTGCTAATTCCAGCTAATCCACCTACACCAGTAATACGTGAACCTTCAGCTGCTGCACCTGCAAGCTTTGGGAACTCTTGGTTGAAGACTCCGTCGCCACCAGCAAATATCGCTGTTGAACCTGAGTCACGGAGCTGCTTAATAAATACAGCTGCTTGGCTGTAGTAACCAGTGTAGATAACAACAGTTGCGCCAGATGTTTTAATCTTTGCAATTGTTGGGCTGAAATCAGTTGTTGTATTAGGAACTGAGTCTCCACCTACAACTGATGCTCCAGCTACCTTCTTCAAGCCGGCTTCAACGTAGCCACGAAGAGGTACGGCATATGCTGATTGATCATCGAAAACAAATACCTTAGCTGATGAAACTCCTTGAGTTGCATACTTAGCCAACGCTGGGCCTTGTAGATCATCTTTACCTACGACACGGTGGAACACTGGTCCGCCAAAGTCTGGAGATGTTGGATCTGTAAGTGAAACACGTGTAGCAGATGGTGAGATGAGAACTAATCCACCGGCCTTGTAATATGGAAGTGATGCGATTGTTGCACCTGAGTATGCAGGTCCAACCACGCCAAGCACATTCTTATTAGCTCCAATGCCTGGGGCAACTGTTGATGCAACAGCTGGATCTCCCTGGTCATCTACTGAAACTACCTTGACATTGAATTTCTTCTTATTCTCACTTCTTGCATTGAAGAGCTTTACCGCATACTTCACTGCATTCTGCTCATCGATACCAGTTGATGCTTCTCCACCTGAAAGTGGACCTTGGTATGCGATGTAAACAACTTTAGCCTTATGTTTTGCTGCCTGTGCTGTTGATGCTGACGCAACTCCGAAAACGAGAGCGGCGGCTGATACAACGGCAAGTGAACGCTGAATCTTTATGTTCATGTATTGCCTTTCCTATTCATTTCGTCCCGGGACAGGGAGGTGTTGAGGGTAATGCCTAGTGCTAGCACTAAACAAGGAAAAAGTGAGCAAAAAGTATTTCTTTTTCGTTATAAAGGAGAGAAAATCACCACAAAATCAGGTAGCTAATGTGGCGGAACCGCCTCTGGATTGATAACCGCCTCAGCCACAGCCTTCATACTCATTCGACGGTCCATCGCCGCCCGTTGGATCCATGAAAAGGCCTCAGGCTCGGGCAAATTCAACGCCTTCATCAAAATCCCCTTGGCCCGATCGATTAATTTGCGAGTCTCAAGGCGATCATGTAAATCGGCAACTTCGGCAGCTAATGTGCTCATCTGCAGATGTCTACTTATCGCAATTTCAATAGCTGGAATTAAGTCACCAATGGTGAAGGGTTTCACTACGTAGGCCATCACCCCGGCATCGCGCGCGCGATCGATGAGCTCTTTTTGCGAATATGCGGTAAGCATTAAAACTGGAGATACATCAATTATCTTTTCCGCCGCCGATATGCCATCTAAAACCGGCATTTTCACATCTAAAATAGCTAGATCGGGCTTATGTACAAGCGCTAAATCCACAGCTTCTTGCCCATTGGAGGCTTGAGCCACGACTTCATAGCCAGCGCCTTGGAGCATCTCAACTAAATCCATACGTATGAGCGCTTCATCTTCGGCAACGAGAATTCGAATGCTCATATCCTTTTCACCCCTTCAGGATGTACATGCAGCGTGCGTGCCTCGAGTCGGATTCGAACCGACACTATGCAGTGTTTGAGACTGCCCTCTCTACCGTTGGAGTACCGAGGCGCTACTGGGCAATCTTATCGGTAGGCCGGTGCTGCGCCACCAACGGCATCGCCAACGCGGTGCACTCGCATCGCATTTGTCGAGCCTGGAATTCCTGGCGGAGCGCCTGCAACGATCATGACGTTATCGCCAATTTCCGCTCTTCCTGATTCGATCAGGACGGCATCGACTAACTTCACCATCTCGTCGGTCGCTCCCACGACAGGGGTCAACATTGATTCAATCCCCCAGGAAAGGGCTAAGCGATTGTATGTGCCGACCTCCGGAGTCATCGCAAGGATTGGAATAGGAGAGCGAAGACGCGACATTCGACGAGCTGAATCACCACTCTGGGTAAATGCAACTAAATACTTAGCGTCAACGATCGCGCCAACTTCGGTCGCCGCTTTTGTGATTGCGCCACCCTTTGTTCGAGGTGCGGTCTTGATAGGGCGTATTCGATCTAAACCGCCCTCTTCAGTTTTTTGAATAATACGCGCCATAGTCTGAACGGCCTCAATTGGAAACTCACCGATGCTAGTTTCACCAGAGAGCATCAAGGCGTCAGCGCCATCTAGAACCGCATTTGCGCAATCGGTAGCCTCGGCGCGTGTAGGTCGCGAATTTGTAATCATTGATTCAAGCATTTGAGTCGCAACGATTACAGGCTTTGCCATATCTCGAGCAAGTTCGACACAAAGTTTTTGTACAAGTGGCACATCTTCAATTGGAAGCTCAACACCTAGATCTCCACGAGCAACCATAATTCCATCAAAGGCATCGACTATGTGCTCGATGTTTGCAACGGCTTGTGGTTTTTCAATTTTGGCAATAACAGGAAGGCGAATGCCTTCTTCATCCATAATTTTATGAACATCCTTGATATCTGCAGCGTTACGAACAAAAGAAAGTGCAATGAAGTCGGCACCTGCGCGAAGGCCCCACCGTAAATCTTCAATATCTTTCTCAGACAGAGCAGGAACCGACACGGCCACTCCCGGGAGATTGATTCCTTTATTATTACTGACTGCGCCAGGCTCAATTACTTTAGTTATGACATCAGAACCCTTAACTTCAATAACCTCGACAGTCACCTTTCCATCATCGATTAAAATGCGGTCTCCGATTTTGCAATCTCCTGGAAGGCCTTTATACGTAGTTCCAACCCGCTCTTTTGTGCCTTCAATTTCATCGGTCGTGATAGTAAAGATATCTCCACGAGCTAGCTCATGTGGGCCTGCAGAAAATCGAGCGAGTCGAATCTTTGGACCTTGAAGATCCACAAGAATTGCCACCGGCCGCCCAGCTGCATGTGCCGATTCCCTAACTAGATTTAGACGGGCTTGATGCTCCTCATAGGAACCATGTGAAAGATTTAATCTAGCCATATTCATACCGGCATCAATGAGAGCTTTAATCAGCTCTGGGGATTCAACGGCTGGCCCCAACGTGCACACAATCTTTGCTCTACGCATGAGCCAACCTTAAACCATCAACTGACGGGTAGTGGGTTCAATAGGATTTGAAAGTTGAGTATCACCCGTGAGATATCTATCAACTGCCGATGCTGCACTTCGGCCCTCTGCTATTGCCCACACGATTAAGGATTGTCCACGTCCAGCATCGCCGGCAACGAATACACCATCATCATTTGCTGCAAAATTGTTGTCCCGGACAATGTTGCCGCGAACATCAATCTGAACTTCAAGTTGATCCAAGAGTGGAGATTTTTCTGGACCGGTGAATCCCATTGCAAGAAAGACAAAATCGGCCGGAATCTCTTTTTCGCTTCCGGCGATATGTTCAAAATTTCCATTGACGTACTCAGTTTCAACGATACGTATAGCTCGCACATTGCCTAACTCGTCACCTAAGAACGCCTGCGTACTCACTGAGAAGATTCGGTTATCACTCTCTTCATGTGCACTGGAGACACGGAAAATCATGGGATACATTGGCCAAGGCGCAGTTGATGGTCGTTCATCACTAGGTCTTGGCATAATCTCTAACTGCGTAACACTCGCCGCACCTTGTCGAATCGAGGTTCCAAGACAGTCAGCACCAGTATCGCCGCCTCCTAAAATTACGACATGTTTACCCTCAACATTTATATCCGGAGTTTTAATTTCACCAAGTGCTTGTCGGTTTCCCCATGGTAGGAACTCCATCGCTTGATAGACGCCGGTTAATTCACGGCCCGGGACCGGCAATTCACGCCAATTAGTCGCACCTACCGCCAAAATAATTGCATCGTATTTTTTGCGAAGTGCTGATCCTGTTAACTCTCCCCCGACATCTACTCCAGGTCGAAAGCGTGTTCCCTCTTTCTCCATCTGTTCAAGACGACGATCCAGAATATGCTTCTCCATTTTGAACTCAGGAATTCCGTAACGAAGCAAGCCGCCGATTTTTTCGGCTCGTTCGTACACTGCAACGGTGTGTCCTGCCCGGGTTAGTTGTTGAGCAGCTGCCAAACCAGCAGGTCCAGAACCAATGACGGCGACAGTCTTGCCCGTCAAACGATCCGGGATAAGTGGCTTAACATCACCCGTTGCAAATGCTTCTTCAACTATCCGAAGTTCGACCTGTTTAATCGTTACTGCATCGCGATTAATGGCAACAACGCATGCCGTCTCGCATGGAGCAGGGCAAAGGCGTCCCGTGAACTCTGGAAAATTATTAGTGGCATGTAAACGATTTATTGCCTCGTGTGTATCTCCCCGCCAAATTAAATCATTCCACTCAGGAATCAAATTTCCTAGAGGGCAACCAGAATGACAGAAAGGAATTCCGCAATCCATGCACCGTCCGGCTTGCTTTTGTAAATGTTCAAAACTCTGAGGTTCATACACTTCACGCCAATCTTGAATACGCACATCTACTGGCCTTCGCGCTGGTGTTTCGCGAGGTGTTGTAAGAAATCCCTTTGGATCAGCCATGTGCTGCTACCTCCATTACATGCGCATCAACAGGCAAGCCTTCACGTGCAGCACGAGCCATTGCCTCCAGAACACGTGCATAATCTCGTGGCATCACAAGAGAAATTCGTCTGATGGAATTTTCCCAATCATCAAGGAGTTCGGTTGCGATAATTGAATCTGTCAACATTGCAAAGTTAGTGATAATCGCCTTTAACTCCACGCTCTGATCATCTGGAACAGCTAAGACATCGACCATCTCGGAATTTACATGTAAAGGATTAATATCTAATACAAAGGCGCGGCCACCTGACATTCCCGCTGCAAAATTACGGCCGGTGTGGCCTAAGACGACTACAGTTCCACCAGTCATATATTCACAACCATGATCGCCTATAGCTTCTACAACTGCAGTGGCTCCTGAGTTGCGCACGCAAAAACGTTCACCAACAATTCCGCGAATATGAATTTCACCAGAAGTTGCACCGTAACCGATTACATTTCCAGCGATTACATTCTCATGTGATTTGAATGTTGAACTCACATCTGGTCGCACAATTACCCGACCTCCAGAAATTCCTTTACCAACATAGTCATTTGAATCGCCAAAGAGACGTAGAGTCAAGCCTGAAGGAATAAATGCGCCAAGAGACTGTCCAGCAGATCCATTCAGAGTTATGTCAATACTTCCATCGGCAAGTCCGGCTCCGCCAAATATCCTAGTAATTTGCGCACCTAGCATGGTCCCAACTGTTCGATTTACATTTCGAATGGGCATCTCTATTCGAACTGGCTCCCGATTAGTAAGTGCTGGTTGTGCAAGAGCAATGAGTTCATTATCAAGGGCTGCATCTAGACCGTGATCTTGTTCAGATACATTATGCAGGGCGCTTGAATTTTTTGGTCTGGCAAGTAGAGGTGTCAAATCTAGACCGCTCGCTTTCCAATGATCGACAGCTTTTTTTACCTCTAAATACTCAACATGACCAATAGCCTCAAGTAAAGTTTTAAAGCCTAGCTGCGCCAAAATTTCGCGAACTTCTTCGGCAATGTACTCAAAAAATGTTTCAATGAACTCAGGCTTTCCACTGAAACGAGCACGAAGCTCTGGATTTTGTGTCGCAACACCGACTGGACATGTATCTAAATGACACACTCTCATCATGATGCAGCCTGAAACAACCAGTGGAGCAGTTGCAAAACCAAATTCTTCTGCGCCAAGAAGTGCGGCAATTATTACATCGCGTCCGGTTTTTAATTGACCGTCAGTCTGTACAACTATTCTCTCGCGCAAATTGTTAAGCAATAGCGTTTGCTGCGTTTCGGCTAAGCCAAGCTCCCACGGTGCGCCAGCGTGCTTCAGTGAAGTCAGTGGTGAGGCACCAGTGCCACCATCGTGACCTGAAATCAGAACTACATCGGCATGGGCTTTGCTAACACCTGCAGCAACAGTACCGACGCCTACCTCTGCCACAAGCTTGACATGGACTCGCGCATTTTTATTAGCATTTTTTAAATCATGAATGAGCTGAGCTAAATCCTCAATTGAGTAAATGTCGTGATGTGGAGGTGGTGAAATTAATCCAACTCCCGGAGTCGAATACCGCACTTTCGCGATCCATGGATAAACTTTGTTGCCAGGTAACTGCCCACCTTCACCAGGTTTTGCTCCTTGTGCGATTTTGATCTGAATATCATCGGCATTTACTAAGTACTCGCTGGTGACGCCGAATCGACCTGAGGCAACCTGCTTAATGGCAGATCGCTTTGAATCACCATTTACTAAAGGGATGAATCGCGATGGATCTTCGCCTCCCTCGCCGGTATTTGATTTAGCACCCAGTCGATTCATTGCAATAGCTAAGGTTTCGTGAACCTCTTGCGAAACCGAACCATACGACATTGCACCGGTTGAAAAACGCTTAATTATCGCTGAGGCAGGCTCTACTTCATCGATTGAAATTGAGGCCTGCGGTTTAAATTCAAATAACCCTCGCAAAGTCATAAGGCGAGTACTTTGATCATTTACTCGATTCGTGTAACGCTTAAAAATATCGTAACGCTTGCTACGAGTTGAGTGCTGTAATGTAAAAACAGTTTCAGGATCAAATAAATGTGGTTCGCCCTCACGACGCCATTGATAGTCACCGCCGATAGGAAGTCGCTTTGTGCCCGGAACTTCTCCCCCTGGCGGGTATGCAATATGGTGGCGAGCGATAGTCTCTTGAGCGATTACATCGAGTGAAACACCACCTAGAGCAGATGTTGTACCTGTGAAAAACTCATCAACGACTTCTGCGCTCAAGCCTATCGCCTCAAATACTTGCGCTCCTGTATAGGAGGCAATGGTGCTAATTCCCATTTTGGACATTACTTTGAGGACACCCTTGCCAAGAGATTTAATTAAGTTACGAACAGCCTTCTCTGGTGTAATTCCAGTAATGACTCCTTGCAGAACTAGATCTTCTGCACTCTCCATTGCAAGATACGGATTCACCGCTGCTGCGCCATAACCGATTAACAGCGCAACGTGGTGTACTTCCCGAACATCTCCTGCTTCAACGACCAAACCAACTTTAGTTCGCGTTTTTTCACGGATCAAATGGTGATGAACTGCAGAGGTGAGTAAAAGTGAGGGAATCGCTGCCTCTTCAGTGTCGCCATCACGATCAGACAACACAATGATTCTGGCACCATCTTCTATCGCCTTCGAAACTTCGGCTTTAATTTCATTTAATCGTGCGCGAAGCGAATCGCCGCCGTCGGCAACAAAAAAGAGACCGCGTATAACATGAGCAGTTAAACCTGGATGATCGCCATCTGCATTAACGTGAATAATCTTAGCTAACTCGTCGTTATCAATAACTGGAAATGCAAGGGATATATGGCGACATGAAAATGGGCCAGGATCTAGAAGATTATGCTCTGGTCCCATTGCAGTGCCTAGACTGGTTACTAACTCTTCACGAATTGCATCCAAGGGTGGATTTGTAACTTGTGCAAATAGTTGAGAAAAATAGTCAAACAACAGGCGTGGCTTATTTGAAAGTGCGGCAATAGGCGTATCGGTTCCCATTGAACCTAGCGCCTCCATGCCGCTTTGTGCCATTGGTGTGACGAGAATTCTCAACTCTTCCTCTGTATAACCAAATGCACGTTGACGTCGGAGCACGGATGAGTGGGGGTAAACAATGTGTTCGCGTGAGGGAAGTTCACTTAACTTTACGATGCCTCCATGAAGCCAATCACCATACGGAGCGGCAGTTGAAAGTGAATCCTTAATCTCTTCATCTTCAATAATTCGTCCTGCTTCAATATCTACTAGGAACATTTTTCCAGGTTGTAAGCGGCCTTTACGTACAATATCGGCCGGAGCGATATCTAAGACTCCAACTTCGGAGGCAAGAACGACAAGTCCATCATTAGTTACCCAGAAACGTGAAGGGCGAAGACCGTTTCGATCAAGTACTGCGCCAACTTGATGGCCGTCTGTGAAAGTTACACAGGCTGGACCATCCCAAGGCTCCATTAATGAGGCGTGAAAGGCATAAAAATCTCGTCGCTCTTCAGACATAGAACTGTGATTTTCCCATGCTTCAGGAATCATCATTAGCACTGCATGGGGCAGAGATCGTCCGCCTAAGTAAAGAAGTTCTAAAACCTCATCAAAGGATGCTGAGTCGCTACCTGACATCTGAACTATTGGGAATAAACGTTTAAGATCCCCAGGAATCAAATCACTTTCTAATAGTGATTCACGTGCGCGCATCCAATTTCGATTACCCTTGATTGTATTAATTTCACCATTGTGTGCAATAAATCGGTAAGGATGCGCTAGCGGCCAAGAGGGAAAAGTATTAGTTGAAAAGCGGGAGTGGACCAATGCCAACGGTGATTCGACACGCTCATCACTTAAATCTGGAAAAAACTCTTCTAACTGCCCTGTCGTAAGCATGCCCTTATAGACAATGGTTTGGCTAGAGAGCGATGGAAAATAAAGTGCCTGCGAATGCTCAAGACGTTTTCTTAGGCAGAAGACCATTCTTTCAAGAATAAGTGCACTTTCATTTTTTAGACCACTCACAAATAACTGTTTAAAATCAGGCATGACTGAGAGAGCAGTTTTTCCAAGGGAGGTCGAGTTAATGGGTAGTTTTCGCCATCCTAGAACTTGCAAACCCTCTTCATGCGCAATACGCGCAACTTCGGCGTACACATCAACACCTTTTTCAATAAATGCGATACCAGTTGCATACGATCCCGATGGTGGCAAATCGAATTCAACTACCTCTTGGAAAAAGCGATCCGGGATTCGAATGAGAATTCCAGCTCCATCACCGCTATCTGGCTCAGCCCCAGATGCTCCACGGTGCTCGAGGTTGCGCAGTGCAGTCAAAGCCTTTTCTACAATGACGTGAGTTGCGATTTTATTAAGAGTTGCAACCATCGCAACGCCACAAGCATCATGTTCTTTTGCAGGGTTGTAGAGCCCCTGTGCCTGTGGATAGTTGGAAGGCAAAGCCATAATTGTTGAGCTCCGATTGTCGAGGAATACTGCGGGACAACCTTGGCCCTATGATTTAAATACTCTGAAGGTATCAACTACTCAATACGTGCAAAGAGTAGCAACAAAAATCGAAATGGCTAGAGTTTAGATGCCTGCAGCTCGGGCAATCTGACCGATTCCTGCAGTGATGAGCATGCCGAGAGAGCCACCAATTATCACCCGAAGCGTTGTTGCGCGCACCCTAGCGCCAGCGGTTTTCGCACTGATTATGCCTGTGAGCAATAAACCCCCAATTGTGAAACCCACGATGCTCCACGCCTTAGCCCCTGTTGTAGGAGCAAATGAGCCGACGAATGGGATGAGACCGCCAACAGTAAATGAGATCGCGGAAGCAATGGCAGCTTGCACTGGTCTTGCTTTGGTATGTGGATGCTGTCCCAACTCATCGCGCAAATGTGCGGCAAGTGGATCATTAGCATGCATTGCAGTTGCAACCTCAAGGGCAAGTTCTGGAGTTAACCCACGGGCGATGTAAATATGTTGAAGCTCTAAGAGTTCACCTTCGGGGTCGGTCGCCAAGTGTTCAATCTCAAGTACTCGATCTGATTCCTCTACATCGTTTTGTGAGCGAACTGATACATACTCACCGACTGCCATTGACATTGCTCCTGCTGTGATTCCAGCTAAGCCAGCGGTTACTAGGAAATCATTTTTTCCGGCTGCAACAACTCCAATCATCAACGATGCCATTGAAACTAGGCCATCATTGGCACCCAACACTGCCGCACGAAGCCAGCCAGCACGGTGAGTCTTGTGCTGTAAATTTCTGGCGCGAACAGCAGGTAGAGACATAGTGCTCAGCCTACTCGATAACTTTTATATTTTTTGTGCCAAATCTTCGATACAAGATGAGTGCTCCGAATCCTACGAAGCCAGCCACCCAGACATTGAGGCGAAGACCGAAAATTTCATGTGCTTCGTCGATTCGAATTGATTCAATACCTATACGACCTAGGCAGTATGCAAAGACATACAGGGCGAAAACCTGGCCTGGGAGAAATCTCTTTCCAAAGAAAATCAATAGTAATGCTATCGCTGTACTCCAGAGAGCCTCGTACAAGAAGGTGGGATGAAAAGTTTCGTAGGAACTAAAACCATTTGGCCGTTTCAAAAGTGGAACTGAAAGGGCCCACGGTGCATTGAGCGGTCTTCCAAATAACTCTATATTAAACCAGTTACCAAAACGTCCTATAGCTTGGGCCAAAAGCACTCCAGGTGCAAGAGCATCCATAAAATAAGTAAATCGTGGAAGCTCCATCTTCTTAGCAAGCTGACGATAACGAAACCAAGCCGCCAAAGTTCCTAGAGAAATTGCGCCCCATATTCCGAGGCCACCCTCCCAAATCTTTAATGCATCTATTGGGCGTCCACCGCTACCAAAGTAAGCATCGGGGGATGAAATTACGTGATAAATCCTTCCGCCAATAATTCCCACAGGGACTGCAGTGATTGCAACCTCTGAAACAACCGAGGTTGCATGAGGTACGAGCGCTCTGAAACGCTTATCACCAAGCCAAATTGCAACTGCTATACCTGTGATTATGCAGAGGGCATAGAGATGAATCGTAAGTGGTCCGATTTCCAAAGCCGAAACAGTTGGCGATGGAATCGAACGCAACAAGGCTTTAGCCTGCCTCTACGGCAAGACGGAATTCGACTGGATCGAATGCATTAGATTTTCGAACCCACAATTTGTCATTAATAAAGACCGTCGGCGTTCCTGTGACTTTGTATTTATCCATGGAATCTGCATGAGCCTTTACTAAATCCGCCCTACCTCCATTATTCACACAATCAATAAAGCTCTTGCTCTTTAATCCAATGTAATCACCGATTTTAATTAAGTTCTCGCTCGAGAAAAAACCTGAGTTTTCTTGCACTGGTTGAACGAGGTACAAAGCTTTATTAAATTCTAAATAGTGACCCTCATCGGCTGAACACATCGATGCATTTGCTGCTCGAACTGACTCATCACCGAGGAAAGATAGAACGTGATAAACAAGGGTTGCCTTCTTAGTCCGAACTAACTCCTCAATATATTCACCGTTGGCTTCCTCAAATAATCGGCATATTGGACACTGCGGATCTTCCCAAATGTCAATTTTTACTGGAGCCCCCGGATTTAGAACTAAACCCGAGCCCTGAGATACATCGACGGTTGCAGCAACAGGTTGGCCTAAGGTAAAGCCCTTCAGAGCTGTAAATGACTCATTAGCTTTAGTCGATGAACTGATTATGGAGAAAACAACTCCAGTGATAACGACGAGAGCGACCATTCCAATTACTAACCATCGCGTGAAATGATCACCGCCAGAAGTCGCCTTTGCCTGTTTGGACATCTATATCTCCTTGTCTTCGATGACTAGCTTATCTTTTGAGAGTTTATAGTAATTTAAAAATTAATAGTAATGCGATGAGGGAATACACACCCGTTATAACAACGGCGTCCCAACCAGATAATAACTTTTGCTGTAGTTTCGCCGTTCTTTCAGGGTTTAGGGGAAGTGCCCCGTTGAGAGCGATAATCCTAAACATGCTTCCAAACACCGTGACAGTAGAAATAGTAACTAGGAGGCACCATGGACAGAAGGCTTTTATGACTAGATATGATTGAGAAAATAACCAGAAGGCGAAAAGTAGCCCGATACCGTAGATGCTCAAGGCAACTCTCATAAAGTTTTTAGGGAATTGAACTCCAGAGAGACCAGCAACCGCAATCGTTATGACTACTGCCTCGCACATAAGACCTAGGAATGCATTTGGGAATCCAAGTAGATTGGACTGCCATGAAACCGCCACCTTGGCGCAGGAGACTACCGAGTTGATGTTACAGGCCAATGGGGAGTCGGCGTCCTTGGCAAGTTTGATTGCATCAATTGATAAGACTAGGGATGCAACAAGACTGAAAAATGAGGAGACAAGCATTGTCACGTAAGCCTTGAAGTGTGGGGGTTTTTTACTCGATCTATCTTCCTCGTTTATAATCTCATTATCTATTACCATGAAATTTTTTCATCGCCCCTCTCGAACTCCATTCGCTAAATCTTTAGCTAATGCTGAAATTGCAATCAGGCCACTTTCTTCACTCTTGGCATTGAGAAGAAGTCTAATAAAAGCTGAACCGACAATTATGCCATCGGCATATCCTGCCACTTCTTTGGCCTGCTCACGGGTCGAGACACCAAGTCCCACGCATACAGGAAGTGAAGTCACTACACGCAACCGTGAAACTAATTCGTGGGCATTTATTGATACATCGCTTCGAGACCCTGTCACCCCCATCACGCTTGCTGCATAAACAAATCCCCCAGTTTTGGCACTGACTTGGGCAAGGCGAGCATCACTTGTACTTGGTGCAACCACAAAGATTGGATTAATTGCATTCCTAGAAGCCGAACTCAACCAAGGCGCAGACTCTTCAATCGGTAAATCCGGAGTTATCACCCCTGAGCCACCATGGGATGCAACCGCGGCGGCAAAATTTTCGACACCATATCTTTCAATGGGATTCCAATAGGTCATGATCACTGAGGCAACTCCAGCATCACTTGCAACCTTGAGCGCGGCGAAAACATCGGTAGCGCTCGTGCCAGCTTTGAGCGAAATTTCTGCCGCCTCTTGAATAGTGGGACCATCCATAACTGGATCGCTATATGGAAATCCAATTTCAATTGCATCAACACCTGAAGCCACCAATGTTTGAATCACTTTGGCGCAACCATCTTTGCTAGGAAAACCAGCTGGAATATATGCAATGAGGGCAGCACGATTTTCAGTGCGAACTTTTACAAATAAATCTTCTAAAGGGGTACTCATAATGGGATTCCAAAATACTGTGCCGCAGTTTGGACATCCTTATCTCCACGTCCTGACAAGTTAACTAAAAGCGTGGCATCAGGACCGAGTTCATTTCCCACAATCATCGCACCGGCCAAGGCATGGGCCGACTCAATTGCAGGAATTATCCCCTCGGTTTTGCAGAGAAGGGAGAAGGCATTCATCGCTTGATCGTCATTAATGGCGCGGTATTCAGCGCGACCAATGTCATGTAAATATGCATGCTCTGGGCCAACGCCTGGATAATCTAACCCTGCTGAAATCGAATGTGATTCAATAGTTTGACCATTTTCATCCTGTAATACGTAGGATCTAGTTCCA
This sequence comes from Candidatus Planktophila sp., assembly GCA_030649935.1. Classification (GTDB taxonomy): domain Bacteria; phylum Actinomycetota; class Actinomycetes; order Nanopelagicales; family Nanopelagicaceae; genus Planktophila. Next base: position 1,181 of record JAUSFN010000034.1, on the reverse strand, counting down.
TGGAGTACCCCTGGAGAGCCTCCAGTAATTGTTGCCGCATGCCTTCCAGTTTCAACTCCATCTCCACCAGCCTCAAAGCCGATTAAGCGAACTTTCGAATCAGGGATAAATGCATGAAATATTCCTATGGCATTTGACCCGCCACCGATACATGCCAAGACCGCATCTGGAAGTTTGCCTGTTAACTCTAAAACCTGTTCACGGGCCTCGATACCGATAATTTTTTGGAAATCACGGACCATTGTTGGAAATGGATGTGGGCCTGCCACTGTGCCTAACAAGTAATGTGTATCTGCAACATTTGTTACCCAATCACGCATAGCTTCATTAATGGCATCCTTTAAAGTTTGTGAGCCCGATACCACTGGAATAACCTGCGCACCGAGCAGCTTCATTCGTGCAACATTGAGCGATTGTCTGCGCGTATCCTCTTGGCCCATGTAAACAACACATTCGAGTCCTAAGAGTGATGCCGCTGTAGCTGCGGCTACACCATGTTGCCCAGCGCCGGTTTCAGCGATAATGCGTTTTTTACCCATGCGTTTAGTAAGCAATGCTTGACCCAAAACATTATTAATCTTATGGCTACCCGTATGGTTTAAATCTTCACGCTTTAAAATTATTCGTGCACCACCTGCATATTCGCCAAAGCGGGGAACTTCGGTAATGATGCTCGGACGGCCAGTGTATGTACGGTGCAATCGGGCAAGCTCAGCTAAAAAAGCCGAATCCCCTTGCGCCGAAATATGTGCAGCTTCTAATTCATTGAGTGCACCGATTAAGGCTTCAGGTACAAAACGTCCACCATATTGACCAAATCGGCCAGGTAGCTCATCAACACTCACGGTTCAAGCCTACCTAGGCCAAGAAGTTCGCGCACAGCGGCCTCTGCATCCCCAGCCCTAACAAGGGCCTCACCGACTAATACAGCGGTAGCACCTTGTGCCTGTGCGTGTTCAACCTCACTTCTAGTCGATATTCCGGATTCAGCCACACGTACCAAATCTTTAGGAATTCGAGGGATTAACTCTTTAAAAACACTGGCATCAACATCTAGAGTTTTTAAATTACGTGAATTAATCCCAATTATCTGTGGGGAAATTTCCAGAGCTCTTTCAAGTTCATCATGTGTGTGAACTTCAATCAGTGCGCACATTCCAAGTTCGAGGGTTAATTCGTAA
>JAUSFN010000005.1 GCA_030649935.1 Candidatus Planktophila sp. | reverse complement strand
CACAGGTGCACGGGTAAGTGAACTCTGTGGTTTAGATATAGAAGATATTGACTTTAGTCGAAACACGATTCGCGTATTAGGTAAGGGCAATAAGGAGCGCACGATTCCAATGGGAAAACCGGCAGTCAATGCATTGGAGGTTTGGTTGTCTAAGGGTCGGGAAGATTTAACAACTGAGTTATCTGCCAAAGCGGTTTTTCTTGGTGCCCGCGGAGGTCGCATAGATCAGCGCACAGTGCGTAGCGTTGTGTATGAAGCGCTAAGTGCGATTGAGGGAATTGAACGTATGGGCCCGCACGGACTGCGTCACTCTGCCGCTACCCATCTGCTCGAAGGTGGAGCTGATTTGCGTACGGTGCAGGAAATCTTGGGGCATGCATCCCTAGCAACAACTCAGATTTACACTCATGTTTCAACGCAACGTCTGCATAAAGTATTTAAGAATGCGCATCCGCGCGCATGAATACGTCAATAGTAGTTATACCTACTTATAACGAGCGTGAGAGTATCGGAGCCCTCCTGCATTCATTAAAAAAACTGCCTGTCGATGTTTTGATAATCGATGATGGTTCACCCGATGGGACAGCGCTCACATGCATCGCCCACGGTGTGGAAGTTATCTCTCGAGCATCAAAGTTGGGGTTAGGTAGCGCTTACAGGACTGGTTTTACCATCGCTTTAGAGCGTGGTTACAAAAATATTATTCAAATGGATGCCGATGGATCCCACCAAGTCAGTGATTTGGTAACGATGATGGAGTGGATAGGTAGCAACCAACTACTCATTGGTTCGCGCTGGGTGGCCGATGGTGGAATCGAAAACTGGAGCAAGTTCCGCGAATATCTATCTAGAGGGGCAAACGCTTATGCCAACCTCCTTTTATCCTTGGGTATCAAAGACGTGACGTCGGGTTTTCGAATCTATGATGTGGAACTTTTGCAGCGGATGGATATTGCAAGCATTAAGAGTGAGGGCTACTGCTTCCAAATTGAAATGACTCGTCGCGCCTTGGCCCGAGGGGCAACTGTTGGGGAAATCCCGATCACCTTTATTGAGCGGGCACATGGGGTCAGTAAGATGTCCTTTGCCATCGCCTTCGAGGCCATTGTGCGAATCACAGCATGGGGGTTTTTGCGCCTCATTGGCCGGTAAATTTTTTTAGGAGGGCCGATAAAAGTCTAGGGAAATAAGTAGTGTCATGAATTATGCTCTAAGGCATTAACTAGTGCCGGAACGCTTACACTGGCCGCCCGCCAAACAATATCCGAATCAATACGGTGATAGGCATGAGCCAGGTATGTTCGCATCCCTAATATTGACTTCCAATCTACATCTGGATATTTTGCTTTCACTTCATCAGATATTTTTGTGCACGCTTCCCCGATATTTTGCAGTGCTCTTTCAACAGGCCATTGATGAGTAATATCCTCTAGGAAAAACTCTTGACCTTGGTTGACAAGTTTGAGTAAAGAAATCGATATTTCGAGAATGTCCTGAATTCTTTCCTCGTCAGATCTACTCAAAGCAGAACGGCTTCTTGGAGAATTCGCGTATCTCGAGATTTTAAACCTTTAAATGAGACTACATCTACAGGGATTTTCAAAAATTGCTCAAGTTCTTCATTCAGAAGTAACCAGTCGAGCACGGATACTTCTTTATCAAAAGTCACGAGAAAATCAATGTCGCTTATCTCTGTATCTTCGCCTCGTGCGACACTGCCAAATACAGCAATCTTTAACCCTTTATGGCGCGCGGCAATAGCCTTTATAGCTTCACTATTTTCCTTGAGAAATGCCATACGCCCGCTCATGATGGCAAGGATAGCATCCGTGTTTTTATCTCAATGGAGGGTTTCAGGCTTATTTGGTCGAAGCTAGCTCGGTAAAAAGAGCTCCACCGCTAAGGGTAGAATCTGCCCTGCACCGTAAGCTCCCAATCTTTGGGGATTTGCCGGTGACATCTCAGCACTGCCTTGGCTTTAAAACCAGGTGAATCATCTCGGTCCGTTTAATCGGTCGATGACTCTCAGTGCGACGGGCCAAACAAATAGTTGGGCCATAACCGAGCGGGTTTTTTTGCGCATGCGCATTAAATCTATGAAGGAGTAACCCTGCCATGGCAGTTGTAACAATGCGAGAACTTCTCGACAGTGGAGTCCACTTCGGACACCAAACTCGTCGATGGAACCCAAAGATGAAGCGTTTTATTTTCACCGAGCGCAACGGTATTTACATCATCGATATTCAGCAGTCACTTGGACTTATCGATAATGCGTATGAGTTTGTAAAGGATACGGTCGCTAAGGGCGGGCACATTTTATTCGTCGGTACAAAGAAGCAGGCACACGAGCCAATCATTCAGCAGGCTGCACGAGTAGGAATGCCAACTGTCACCGAGCGTTGGTTAGGGGGGATGCTTACTAATTTCCCAACGGTATACAAGCGTATTCAGCGACTGAAAGAGTTAGAGGCGTTAGAGAACACCAACGATCTTCTACTAACAAAGAAAGAGCTCTTAATGCTTCGTCGTGAGCGTGAGAAGCTTTTCAAGAACCTAGACGGCATTCGTCATATGACAAAGTTACCTTCAGCGATTTGGGTAGTAGATACAAAGAAAGAACACCTTGCAGTACAAGAGGCTAAGAAACTTGGTATTCCTGTTATTGCGATTTTAGATACAAACTGTGATCCCGATGAAGTTGATTACAAGATCCCAGGCAATGATGATGCAATCCGTTCAATTGGATTGCTCACTCGCGTTATTACCGATGCAATCGTTGCTGGCTTAGCCGCACGCTCTACGGTAGTTAAGGAAGAGACAAAGCCAGGTGCACCAGCAGAGGTTGCCGCAGGTGAGCCAATGGCCGACTGGGAGAAAGAGATAGCGGCGTCCGAAACCATGTCCGAACCAACAAGTAACGTGGCTGTGTCCGAGGTGTCCGAAGCATCGGAGAATCTAGATGTGGCACCGGTTCCAGCTGAAGTTGTGGGTCCAGACGCAGTGGTTGAGCCTGCCCCAACGCCAGTAGAAGGAGAGTAATTACTATGGCTGCATATACAGCTGCAGATGTAAAGAGACTTCGCGAAGCTACCGCTGCGGGAATGCTCGATTGCAAGAAGGCACTCGATGAGGCAGATGGTGATTACGATAAAGCAATCGAGATAATCCGAGTTAAGGGCTTAAAAGGAGTTACTAAGCGCGAAGGCCGTTTAACTTCAAATGGCGCAGTCGTTGCAAAGGTTGAGGGCAACCTTGGCGTGATGCTCGAACTAAACTGCGAAACCGATTTCGTTGCAAAGGGCGATCGCTTTGTTGCACTTGCCGATGAACTATTAAAGCATTTGCAAAATGCTCAATCTGATTCAGTTGAATCATTTCTTGCAACAACAATGGCTAATGGAAGCACAGTCCAATCAGCTATCGATGAGGCTAATGCGATGCTCGGAGAAAAAATTGAAGTTCGCCGCATTGCAGTTCTAAAGGATTCACCAGTGGGCATCTATCTTCACCGGACAAGTCCAGATCTGCCACCGCAGGTCGGCGTGCTTGTGCAGTTAGTAAAAGATGCCGGTGATGTCGGAAAAGAAATCGCTCAGCACATTGCAGCCTTTGCACCGCAGTTCGTTAATCGCGAAGAAGTACCGACAGAGCTTATTGAAAATGAGCGACGTATCGCCCACGAAACTGCAATTGAAGAGGGTAAGCCTGAGGCCTCCCTTATGAAAATCGTTGAAGGTCGCGTCACTGGCTTTGTTAAGGAAGTCTCATTAATTGAGCAGTCATTTGCTAAGGATGCTAAAAAGACTGTCAAGCAGATTCTCGATGAGGCAGGAACGGCCGTTAAGGCATTTCACCGCTTCCGCGTGGGTCAATAGGCTTTAGGGGAGTAACGCCTAAGATTTAACCATCGAATAACTAGTTAAAAGGAGCACATATGTCCGGTACACGAGGAACGTATCGGCGGGTGCTCCTTAAACTTTCTGGAGAGGTTTTTGGTGGGGCCAAAGGCATCGGTGTTGATCCCGATGTTGTTCAAGACATTGCTAAGCAGATTGCCGACGTTGCACGAACAGGTGTTCAGGTTGCAATTGTGGTTGGCGGCGGTAATTATTTCCGCGGAGCCGAACTACAGCAGCGCGGAATGGATCGCGCTCGCGCCGACTACATGGGAATGCTCGGAACGGTCATGAACTGTTTAGCGCTCCAAGATTTTCTTGAAAAAGAGGGGATTCAAACCCGCGTCCAGACTGCAATTACTATGGGACAAGTTGCCGAACCATATGTTCCACTGCGCGCGATCCGTCATTTAGAAAAAGGTCGCGTTGTTATCTTTGGCGCAGGTGCAGGAATGCCATATTTTACAACCGATACGGTCTCGGCCCAGCGTGCACTTGAAGTTGGTGCTGAGGCTTTGCTCTTAGCTAAAAGTGGAGTGGATGGCGTCTATAGCGCTGACCCAAAGAAAGATTCTAAAGCGGTCAAGTACGAGAGTATCTCATATGACGAGGTCTTGACTAAGTCTTTAGCCGTTGCCGATGCTGCAGCATTTGCCTTGTGCCGCGAAAACAATTTACCCATAATCGTCTTTGACTTATTGGAGAATGGAAATATCGGCCGTGCCGTTCGAGGCGAATTAATTGGAACTTTAGTCGATTAAATTTCGCTGTAACGAGATACAAATTATTTATCGGGCACCATCATGATCGAGCTCGAGGGGCACTCTGAGACGCAAATTCCGCAACCTTTACAGTAATCCAAATTAATCTCAAAGCCCTTACCTGGACCTAATTTTATAATGGCGTTATCGGGACAGACGCCAAAGCAGTTATCGCACTCAAAGCAGTTGCCACATGACATACATCTGCGAGCCTCATACAAGGCGTTGCTCTCATCTAATCCCTTTACTACTTCGGAGAAATCCTTGGCCCGTCTGGTCGCCTCTAGGCGTTCGCGCACAATGTGCGGAGCATCGGTGTAGTACCACGTATTTAACTGCTCATACGTAACTAGATCATTGTTATCGATCTTCTCGTAAACGGTTTTGCGCAGCCAAGCATCGATATTTCTCGCAGCTTTTTTACCGTGCCCGACACCAGTAGTTACGGTTCGCTCTGCTGGAATCATGTCTCCACCGGCAAAAATCCCTGGGTGAGTTGTCATCATTGTGGAATCAACTGGCATCACGCCATCTTTAGTATCTATATCGGCGCTATTGCCCAAGAGAGAAAAATCAACTTCTTGACCTAACGCTAAAATTAAAGAGTCGGCTTCAAGAGTTTCAAACTCACCAGTTGGTTGAGGATATCCATCAGCATCTAGCGCCATTTTTTCAATCTGCATACTTTTTTCATCGACGTGCTTAACGGTGGAGAGCCATTTAACTAAAATACCCTCTTCAAGCGCTTCAGTAATCTCTTCATCATTTGCCGGTGCTTTATCGCGGGTTCGACGATAGACAATAATCGCCTCTTCTGCGCCAAGTCTTTTAGCGGTGCGGGCGACATCCATCGCAGTATTGCCGCCACCATAGACAACGACTTTTCGTCCGAGTAATGGTTGATTGCCCTCTTCGACATCATGTAAGACTTTGATCGCATCTAATATGCGCGCAGCCTCACTTGCTGGAATATAAGCGCGCTTGCTCAACTGTGCTCCAATTGCTAAGAAGACAGCGCTGAAACCCTCGTTGAGCGCTTCATGCACGTCATCAACTCGAGTATTCATTTCAAATTGAACACCCATATCTTTAATGCGATTGATTTCAGCATCTAGAACTTCACGTGGAAGGCGATATTTGGGAATTCCATAGCGCATCATTCCACCTGGCGCATGTGTTGCATCCCTAACTGTGACGCTATGACCCATGCTCCGTAAGTGATATGCCGCTGATAATCCCGCCGGACCAGCGCCGATAACGAGAACTTTAAAGCCACTCTCTACCGTCGGCGGCGGAATACTCCAACCCTTTTCAATGGCGTGATCACCTAGAAATCGCTCAACTGAATTAATTCCAACGGCCTCATCAAGTTCGGCTCGATTACAGACGCTTTGACATGGGTGATAGCAGACGCGCCCCATAATCGCCGGAAATGGATTTTCAAGAATTAATGCCCTCCAAGCCGCTTCATACGAGCCATCTTCGGCGATATATAACCAGTTTTGAATATTCTCACCCGCTGGGCATGCGTTGTTGCATGGTGGCATCCGATGGACATACTCTGGTTTTTCTACACGCCATGATCCAGTGTGGTTAGCAAGAGATGAGTTAACGGAAAGCGTAATTGCAAATGGTTTTTCCATTATATGCTCCCACTCTCATCAGGGATTAAGTTATAACGAGAAATATTTTTATCCGCCGTTGCTTGCAACAAATCGATAACGTCATCGCGGCGGTTAGGTGAAAATAAGTGTGAATATCTTATTTGAAGTTTTAAATACTCTTCGACTTTTACACGGTGACGAATTGGCGTCGATGATGTTACTTCGCCGGATTCGGCCTCAAAGACTGGAAACAGACCTGATTGCGTTGCAAGACGCGCGATTTTAATCGTGTCACAGGATTCTGAACCCCAACCTAGCGGACATGGCACTAAAACATGGATGTAGCGCGCACCTCGAAAGGACATCGCCTTGATGACCTTTGCCTCTAGATCACGTAAATCTGCAACTGTTGCCGTTGCAACATATGGGATCTCATGTGCCATTGCGATACGAGGAAGGTTTTTTCCTTGTCCAAAAACATTTCCAGGGTTTTCACCAACGGCTTGAGTGGTGGCCGTGCGCGCAGCTGGAGGAGTTGCACCTGAGCGCTGAACACCGGTATTCATGTAAGCCTCATTGTCATAACAGATGTATAAAACATCGTCATTTCGCTCAAACATTCCAGATAATGCGCCGAATCCGATATCTACAGTTGCGCCATCTCCACCTTGACCGATGACGCGAATATCGCTCTTGCCTTGGGCCTTAAGGGCTGCTGCAACACCTGTTGCAACTGCTGGAGCGTTACCAAAAAGAGAGTGAAGCCAAGCGATTCTCCACGATGATTCAGGATACGGTGTCGAGAAAACTTCTAAACAACCCGTTGCATTAACTGCGATTATCTTGTCATCAGTTGCACGCATCGCAGCATCTAATGCATAACGCGCCCCTAACGCTTCACCGCAGCCTTGACAGGCACGATGGCCAGAAGTCAGTGCGTTCGTACGTTCTGGATCAGATTGGATCGAGCGGTCTTCGGGCGATAGCAAGCGGTTTCCGATTGCAAAACTGCCTACTTGATAAAACTTAATCGGGGCCGCAGACATGGACTCACCACACCTCTCGCAAAATTTCGCTATCTGCCAACTCTTGATCGAGATCTAAAAAAGTTAAATCTTCGACTCCATCAACACATGCGCGATTTAAATATTGTCGTAGCGAATCTTTAGTTATTGGTCGTCCGCCAAGGCCGGCAATGACGGTGTAATCTTTAGTCGAACTTCCACGTAAGCTTGCGCGAACATTTTCAATCACGATTCCACCGATACCAACTTGGAATGCTTTCTCCAGAACTATAACGCGCTTAGCGTGTGATAAAGCGGTACGTACGACATCAGTCGGAAATGGCCTGAATGCGATTATTCCAATAACTCCAATAGCAATATCGGCGGCAACCATTTCGTCGACAACATCTTTTATTGTTCCGAGAATCGAACCAAGAGCTATGACGACCGTGTCAGCGCCATCGAGTTTGTAGCCACGCACTAAACCACCCGAGCTGCGACCGAAAGCCTTTTGAAAATCCCTCGCAACTTTGGGGATTACTTCTAACGCAAGTTGGTTTTTCATATGCGCCATGTACTTCACTTCTGTAAATGCCTCTGGCCCGACCATCGCACCGATAGAAACAGGATTATTTGGATCTAAAACTTGGCGTGGCACAAATGGTGGTAAGAACTTATCAACTTGGGACCGCTCCGGAACATCTACACGCTCGTAGGCGTGGGTCAGAATGAATCCATCCATGCAGACCATCACAGGAAGTGAGAGATCTTCGGCGATTTTAAAGGCTTGGACATGCAGATCCGCCGCCTCCTGATTTGTTTCGGCATAAAGCTGTATCCAGCCACTATCGCGTTGGGACATTGAATCGCTGTGATCATTCCAAATATTTATCGGAGCGCCAATCGCTCGGTTTGCAACGGTCATAACAATTGGAAGACCTAACCCTGAAGCGTTGTAGACCGCCTCGACCATATAGAGAAGGCCTTGACTGGCTGTGGCAGTGTATGTACGCGCACCTGTTGCGCTGGCACCGATAGCCACCGACATTGCGGCGAATTCAGATTCAACGTTTATGAATTCACAGCCATCTAAAGAGCCGTTTTTAACGAGCTGACTTAAACCTTCGACAATGTGGGTTTGGGGTGAGATTGGATATGCGCAAATTACCTGCGGACGGCATGCTGCCACTGTATCGGCAACGGCTTTAGATCCTTCAACTTGTCTAAGCATCTGCAGGCACCATCGCTAAGACAAATTCGTAGGCGGCTGTTGCAGCGGCGCAGTTAGAGGCCGCGATTTTTGGTTTAAATTTTTCTCTGATCGCATTCGTTACTGAGTCCAGTGAAATCACTTTAGTTAAGGCGGCAAAGGCACCAAGTAAAACGGCATTTGGCACTGGTCGACCTAGATGCTCCATCGCCATCGCTGTTGCCGGCACGGTTATGAATCGAGTGTGATTGTCGGCCACATCTGCAATTCCTAACTGCTCAAAAGTACGGGTGGAATTAATGAGTGCGTAGCCATCACTCTTCAAACCGGCGAAGACATCGACCTGTTTAAGAAGCGTTGAATCTTGAATGATGAGTGCATCTGGAAACATAATCGGTTCGCGAACACGAATTTCAGCATCGGCGATACGGCAAAAAGAAACTACTGGTGCGCCAGTGCGCTCTGATCCAAAACTCGGAAAGGCTTGTGCGAAGCGTTTCTCATCAAATGCAGATTGCGCAAGGAGTTCGGCTGCAGTCACCACTCCTTGGCCACCGCGGCCATGGATACGTACTTGAAACATATGGACCTCTCCGTCGCAGTTACAATGCAAAAACTACTCCTCACACATCACCGAATGAATACATCTCGTGAGTGCCAGCGCCAATTTGAGTAAAACCCTTGATTTACGCTTAGTTTTGAACACGTAATTTAAATCACTTTTCGTAATATACAATCGCCATCAGCGGTTTCAGACCGCCTCCAGATATTTAGAACCACCTTTAGAAGGAGCAACGATGTCAGATGTAGCAAGCGTCCTTAAGGATGCCGACACCAAGATGAGCAAGGCGGTAGAGGTGGCTAAAGATGATTTTGCATCTATCCGCACAGGCCGTGCGCATCCATCGCTCTTTAATAAAATTATGGTCGATTACTACGGTACCTACACTGCACTCTCGCAACTGGCATCTATTCAAGTACCAGAGGCGCGTCTAGCAACGATTGCTCCATTTGATAAGAGTGCAATGGCAAACATTGAAAAGGCGATACGGGATTCGGATTTAGGTGTCAACCCTTCAAGTGATGGTGTTCTTATACGAATCAATTTTCCTCAGCTCACTGAGGAGCGACGCAAGGAGTACACCAAAGTTGTAAAAGGCAAGGCTGAAGATTCAAAGATTTCCATGCGTAATATTCGCCGAGCTGCAAAAGAGGCGATTGAAAAAATGGAAAAAGATGGCGATGTTGGTAAAGATGATGTTGCTCGGGGAGAGAAGGAGTTGGAAAAGATTACTTCAGAACATGTAGCTAAAGTCGATGAGCTTTTTAAACATAAAGAGAGTGAACTCCTAGAAATCTAAGGAGTTGTAGTTCACATGTCTGACATTTATTCATTAAACGAGGCGATCAATAAACGCGCTGGGCGAAAACTCCTGCCATCAATTGTCGTTTCACTAACTTTGGTTGCTCTCATCTGGTTTGCCCTGGCTTACCAACGAGAAATCTTTGCTGTGGTTGTGGCAGTTGCCGTGCTTCTAGGTGTCCGCGAAATAGTTCGCGCTTTTAACGCGCGAGGCATCTATTTGTCATTGAGAGCATTAGTTGTGGCCTCTATTGCGCTCTCATATGCCACTTGGAACGGGGGAGTTGCAGGTCTTGCCGTTGCAACTGCGATAGCCATACCAATACTGCTGATTCAACTCTTGACAAAAGGCCCAGAAGGCTTTGTGGCAAGTGCAACGGCAACTACATTTTCGCTGCTTTATCTGCCATTTTTAGGTGGTTTTCTGATACTGCTTGGTCGTACCAATACAGGCTTTGAGCGCGTGATGACTTTTGTAGTGTTAGTTTCATGTAACGATACTTTTGGCTACATTATCGGAGTTCTTTTCGGTAAACATCCTATGGCGCCTAAAATCTCGCCAAGAAAGAGTTGGGAGGGTTTGATCGGTTCTTTAATCTTTACTGTACTTGGTGGAACCCTGGCTTTTTACTACATCATGGATATGAAATGGTGGATCGGGGCGGTGGTAGGTCTGATGATTGTCTTTACCGCAACATGCGGAGATCTCATTGAAAGTGCGATGAAGCGAGATTTAGCGCTGAAGGATATGGGAACGCTTCTGCCTGGTCATGGTGGAATGCTCGATCGTTTGGACTCAGTTTTGATTTCTGCACCAGCCTTGTGGCTAGCACTTGAGTTAGTAAAGAACTGGTTATGAGTACCCCAGAGATTAAATTAACCTTCGAAGAACCAATCCAGCGAAAAAATGTACCTAAGCATTTAGCTGATTACTCCCCTGATGAGCGGCGCGATGTTGCAAAATTACTGGGCCTACCTCCATTTCGAGCTACGCAAGTTGCCACACACTATTTCTCTCATCTATCTAATGATCCCCAAACGTGGAGCGATATTCCAGCTGAATTGCGCCACAGTATCGCCGATCAACTAACACCAAAACTTATAGAATTAGTTCGATCAGTATCGTGCGATGAAGGTATGACACGTAAGGATTTGTGGAAGTTACACGACGGAGTATTAGTAGAAAGTGTTTTAATGCGTTATACCGATCGCGTGACAGTCTGTATCTCATCCCAAGCCGGGTGTGGAATGAACTGCCCCTTTTGTGCCACTGGTCAAGCTGGATTAACTCGGAATTTAAGCGCGGGTGAAATCACCGAGCAGATAGTTTCCGCCGCCCGTGCATGTGTTAATGGAGAGCTGCCCGGTGGTCCAACCCGTCTTTCGAATATAGTGTTTATGGGAATGGGAGAGCCTTTGGCTAACTACAACGCAGTGATGCGTTCGGTGCGAAATATCACAGATCCACATCCAGATGGTCTAGGAATTAGTGCGCGCTCTGTCACAGTGTCAACCGTTGGGCTTGTCAATGGAATTGAAAAACTTACCGAAGAGGGATTAGCGCTAACGCTGGCCGTCTCCTTGCATACCCCAGATGATGAGCTTCGGGATACGTTGGTGCCGATAAATTCGCGTTGGAATATTAAGGAGGTTTTAGCCGCCGCCGATAAGTATGAAAAGCGCACAGGACGTCGATATTCCATTGAGTATGCCCTCATTCGTGACATCAATGATCAGTCGTGGCGCTCGGATTTACTTGGCCGACTTCTTAAGAACCGCAACGCTCATGTAAATTTGATTCCGCTAAATCCAACCCCAGGATCGAAGTGGACAGCATCTCGCCGAGAAGATGAGGCCGAGTTCGTTCGTATCTTGGAAAGTTACGGGGTGCCAGTCACGGTACGGGATACGCGGGGGCGCGAAATCGATGGTGCATGTGGGCAGTTAGCGGCCGCTGAAAAAACCCGGACCGACTAGTTAGCTTTTCTCGCACTTGGTAGGCTCAACCCCATGGAAAAGTTAAAGAACTTCATTAATGGCAGCGCCGTAGACAGCACGTCCGGTGAAACAAGCTCACTTATAAATCCATCTACAGGATCGGCATATGCAACTGCGCCGAAATCAAATGCAGCCGATATCGATGCCGCTTTTAGCGCAGCAAGTGATGCATTTCCTGGGTGGCGCGACTCAACACCATCGCAACGACAACGAGCGTTATTAAAGATTGCAGATGCAATTGAAGATCGCCAGAGCGAAATAATTGCAATTGAGTGCCGAAATACAGGTAAGCCAATTTCATTAACTACGACGGAGGAAGTTCCGCCAATGGTCGATCAAATTCGATTCTTTGCCGGAGCTGCAAGAATCCTTGAAGGTAAATCTGCCGGCGAATATATGCCAGGTATGACATCAATGATTCGTCGCGAGCCAATCGGTGTCATCGGCCAAGTAACGCCATGGAACTATCCAATGATGATGGCCGTTTGGAAATGGGCACCTGCAATTGCAGCTGGCAATACCGTTGTTTTGAAACCAAGTGATACGACACCTGCTTCAACGGTGTGGATGGCATCGCTGATGGCCGAGTACTTACCTGACGGAGTCTTCAATGTGGTCTGTGGAGAGCGCGAAACTGGACGTGCAGTGGTTGAACACAAGCGCCCTGACATGGTTTCAATTACTGGATCCATTGCCGCAGGAATTCAAGTTGCTCAATCTGCAGCTGCCCAACTTAAGCGCGTTCATTTAGAGTTAGGTGGCAAAGCACCCGTCGTTGTATTTGCCGATGCCGACTTAGAGGCCGCCGCCGAAGCTATTGCAATTGCAGGATATTTCAATGCTGGCCAGGACTGCACCGCTGCAACTCGCGTGATTGTTCAAGCGAAGGTGTATGAGGATTTTGTTGCACTTTTGAGCGCGCAAGCTAAGGCAGTTGCCATCGGGGCTCCAGATGAAGATGTCTTCCTCGGTCCAGTAAATAACGCCAACCAATTAGCGCGAGTTTCGGGCTTTCTTGATCGCCTACCAGCACATGCCAGCGTGATGAGTGGGGGAAGCGCGCTAGACCGACCAGGATTTTTCTTCCCGGCAACCGTTGTCGCTGGCCTGCACCAAGATGACGAGATGATTCAAAATGAAATCTTTGGACCTGTAATCACCGTGCAGAGTTTTAGCGATGAGGCCGAGGCTGTATCTATGGCAAATGGTGTTGACTATGGCCTTGCATCGAGCATCTGGACTAAGGATCATGGCCGTGCAATGCGTATGGCCAAGGCCTTCGACTTTGGTTGTGTATGGATCAATACCCATATCCCCATCGTCGCTGAAATGCCACATGGTGGCTTTAAACGTTCAGGCTACGGCAAAGATTTATCGGCCTATGGTTTTGAAGATTACACACGGATTAAGCATGTAATGACCAATCTTGGGGCATAGAATTTGCGCCAGAACCTCACTTTCTAAGGAGTACATCAGAATGGCAACAGAGCGATCAATCTCACCAGAGGCACGTTCAATTCTTAGCGCTCGCATTTCGCGCAGAAGCGTTCTTGCAGGCGCAGGCGGATTAGGAGCTGTCGGCTTACTAGCAGCATGTGGTGGTAGTGGTGATTCAGCTGCTGAAAACTCAGTGCGATGGGGCAACTGGCCTTTGTATTTAGATTTTGATGAGGCAACCAAAACCTATCCAACTCTCGTTAAATTCTCTGAGTCAACTGGAATCGATGCCCAGTACTTTGAAGATTACAACGACAACGATGAGTTCTTTGGAAAAGTGCAGGCACAGCTCAAGCTCGGCGAAGACATTGGCTATGACGTAGTCACACCAACTGACTGGATGGCGGCGCGATGGATGCGCCTTGGATATACACAGAAATTTGATTTAGCAAATATTCCAAATGCAGGAAACATTTTGGATTCTCTTAAATCACCGTCGTATGACCCAATGCGCGAATCTTCACTTACATGGCAGGGCATCATGTCTGGCTTTGGTTGGAATACTGAGAAGAATCCAAAGGGCATACGTACTCTCGATGATCTCTTTGCACCACAGAACAAGGGCAAGATCGTTGTACTCACTGAAATGCGTGACACGATCGGAGTAATTCTTCTTGCTCAAGGCGTGGATATTACAACTGTCACTGAAGATCAATTTATGAACGCCGTAGATTTCATGGCCGGCAAGATTTCCGATGGTTGGATTCGTGGCGTTAAGGGCAATGAATATGCTGAAGATTTAACCTCAGGTGATGCAACCGCGGTTATTGGCTGGTCAGGGGATATGTTCATTCTCGCAAATGAGAATGAGGGTAAGTTCGACTTTGCAATTCCAGAGTCGGGCGGCACAATCTCAGGTGATAATTTGATGATTCCATCCACGGCCTCACCAAGCGGTAAAGCAAATGGCGAAAAGTTAATTAATTATTACTACGATCCTGTAGTTGCCGCCGAAGTTGCCGCCTACGTTAACTATGTATGTCCAGTTCAAGGAGCTCAGGCTGAGATGGAAAAGATTGCACCTGAGCTTGCAACGAGTGAGTTCATTTTCCCTAGCGAAAATACTTCTTCTCGCCTCCATGTTTTCCGTTCTTTGACTCCTGCTGAGGAGACAACCTGGGCCGAGGCGTTTCAGCAGGCTCAAGGCAATTAGTGGCCATTGATCCAATTGATGCACGTGGGGATTTACGGCTAACTCGAATCACCAAAACTTACGGTGATTTCACAGCCGTTGATGATTTAACGCTAACGATTCCTAAGGGCTCTTTTTTTGCACTTCTTGGACCTTCGGGCTGCGGCAAAACAACGACGCTTCGCATGGTTGCCGGACTTGAAGAGCCAACGGTTGGAAGTATTCACTTAGGCGATACTGACATAACTACGACTCGCCCCTATCAACGTCCCATCAATACCGTTTTTCAAAATTATGCACTCTTTCCACATTTAACTATCTTTGAAAATATCGCTTTTGGTTTACGCCGTCGAGGAGTTAAAGATGTGAAAGAGCAGGTCGATAAAGTGCTCAACCTTGTTGAGCTCCCGCATCTTGCCGAGCGCAAGCCAACACAGTTATCCGGTGGACAGCAACAGCGCATTGCACTTGCCCGCGCAATCGTAAACCGGCCTGCGCTCTTACTATTGGATGAGCCACTTGGTGCACTTGATTTGAAACTGCGCCGTCAGATGCAGATTGAACTCAAGTGGATTCAACGCGAAGTCGGCCTTACCTTTGTGCATGTAACTCACGATCAAGAAGAGGCTATGACTATGGCCGACACAATCGCAGTTATGAACGAGGGCAGAATTGAGCAAATGGGCTCTCCAGTTGATTTATATGATGATCCAGAGACTGCATTTGTTGCAAACTTTCTTGGACAGTCAAATCTGATTAAAGGAAAGATTGATGGAAATGATGGTGATAGTTTAGTTATCGATCTCTTTGGCCAAAAGATATCCATGCCGAAGTCGCGCTCTCATGCCGTCGATAGCTCTCTCTATGCTGGAATACGTCCAGAGAAGTTCCGCATCTCCCGAACAGGCTCGACGGTGCGTGGCAACGTTTTAACTGGTGGCCGAATCGAAGATGTCTCATATATCGGTGTGAGCACGCAGTATGTAGTTGCAATGCCATGGGGACAAGAGTTGATGGTCTTTGAACAAAACGATGATGGGGTACCGCCATTTAATAAGGGTGAAGAGGTTGTCATCTCTTGGGAGCCTAACTTTACTTTTGGTCTACGAGGAGATGAAGACATTGAGGCCGGTACTGAGGTAGATCCAGAGCAGTTAGATGAATAACGAGTAATGAGCATGACCTTGCCAAAGGTGCGTGTTCCCTACCTCTTGTTATTTCCAGGTTTTGCATTTCTATTTACATTTTTTATCCTGCCGATTATGAACCTTGCGCAGACATCGACGCAAACTGCCATCGTGGGTGGTGATACAGGTCAATACGAACAGAGCTTTGCATTTAGCAACTACATCGATGCTTTTCTAGAAAATAGAGAACAATTTTACCGCTCTTTCATCTATGCAAGTTTGGCGACAATCTTTGCTCTAGCAATCGCATATCCACTTGCTTATGCAATTGCATTTAAATCAGGCAAATTTAAGAATATTCTCTTGGTATTAGTGGTTGCTCCTTTTTTTACCTCATTTTTGCTTCGCACAGTTGCATGGAAACAGATCCTTGGTGAAGAGGGTTTTCTAGTTCCAACACTTCGAAGCCTGAACTTAATGGGCGAGCAGACCACGATAACATCCACCGCCGTAGCAGTAGTGGCCGGTATGACGTATAACTTTCTTCCCTTTATGACCTTGCCACTATATGCCTCACTTGAGCGCATAGACCCTCGCACAATTGAGGCCTCGGGAGATCTTTATGCCAATGCGATCACAACTTTCCGCAAAGTTACGGTCCCGCTTTCGATGCCCGGTGTTGTTGCCGGTACTTTGCTGACATTTATTCCAGCTGCTGGTGACTATGTAAATGCCTCCATTCTCGGAAGTCCTAATACAAAGATGATCGGAAATGTTATTGAGTCACGCTATTTCAAAATTGTTGACTATCCAACGGCCGCAGCTCTCTCATTTACTTTGATGGCAGCAATATTAATTCTTGTGACGCTATATATTCGAAAAGCCGGAACGGACGAGTTGGTATGAGCACTAAAGTTAAAGAAGCCCCCATTCCGACGATTCCATTAAACGCCCGACTTTCACGCTGGTTCGGAAGAAATCTTCTACGAATTTATATGTTTTTTGGTTTTAGTTATCTATTTATCCCAGTTGCATATACCTTCGCATTTTCATTTAATGATTCAGGTAAGAGCAATTTAATTTGGAAGGGATTTACTTTTAGCAACTGGCAGAACCCGTGCGGTGCTCCGCAGATTTGTGAAGCTCTTGGCAACTCAATAAAAATCGGATTTCTAGCGACAGTCTTTTCTACGATTCTTGGAACAATGATCGCCTTTGCTATTGCTCGGTATAAATTTGCAGGTCGTTCAAGCTCTAACCTTCTTATTTTCTTACCAATGGCGACCCCTGAGATTGTCTTAGGCGCATCCCTACTCTCTCTTTTCTTGGTCTTCAAAGTCAATCCAGGTTTTTGGCCTACGGTAATTGCACATGTAGTTTTCTGCATTTCATTTGTGGTAGTTACAGTTAAGGCGCGAATCGCCAGTCTCGATCCTCGTCTAGAGCAAGCGGCAATGGATTTATATGCCAATGAAGTTGAGACTTTTCGCCGTGTAACTCTTCCACTGGTAGCCCCTGGAATCGCCGCTGCCGCTTTACTTGCATTCTCACTCTCGTTCGATGATTTTATTATCACAAACTTTAATTCTGGAACAATGACGACTTTTCCGAAGTTTGTCTATGTCTCGGCCGCGCGCGGTATACCTGCCCAGGCAAATGTCATCGGATCTTCGATGTTTTTCTTAGCTTTAGCGATTGTAATAGCGGGGCAGTTAGTAAACCGTAAAAAAGCTCGCTAAACTACCTCTCGTATCCTTATGTCATCCATCGATCCCTCAATTCTTAAACATCTCATCTATATGCAGCCAGCTTTGTATTGGCTAGATGAAGATCCACTAGAACCTCTGCCGCATCCAACATTAATCGGGGATGCCACAACTGATTTATGCATAGTCGGGGCAGGCTATACCGGTCTCTGGACCGCGCTCCTGGCAAAAGAGCAGAACCCAGAACGTGAAGTGATTCTGCTCGAGCAACGCGTAACCGGCGCTGGGGCATCTGGACGAAACGGTGGTTTCTGTAGCTACTCACTTACGCATGGATTTATGAATGGTTATAACCGTTTTAAAGATGAGATGGCGATTATCGAACGTATGGGACGTGAAAATTTAGATGGCATCGAAGCAACAATTAAGAAATACGGCATTGAGTGCGATTTTGAATGGAACGGCGAACTCCGTATCGCAATCGAAACGTGGCAAATGGAATCGATGATAAAAGAGGCGGGCCTGCGAAACTCATTCGGCGATAACGTTGAACTTTTGGATCAAAACCAAATTCAAGCACGTGTTAAATCTCCACTGTATAAAGGAGCGTTGTGGGATCCAGATGGAACCGCGCTCGTTGATCCAGCACGTTTAGTCTGGGGTTTAGAGCGAGTGTGCATAAAACTTGGAGTAAAGATTTTTGAAAATACCCATGTTGAATCGCTAGAGCGAACTAATAGCGCAATGATTGTTCATACACCATACGGAAGTGTGTACGCCCAGAAAGTTGCACTTGCAACTAATGTTTTTAAATCACTTGTCAGGCGTGCCCATAAGTATGTAGTGCCTGTATATGATTTTCAATTAGTAACTGAGCCTTTGACTCGCGAACAGTTAGATTCAATTGGTTGGAAAGGTCGAGAAGGTTTATCTGATGCTGGTAATCAGTTCCACTATTATCGACTGACGAAAGATAATGAGATTTTGTGGGGCGGTTATGATGCAATTTATAATTTCCGAGGAAAAGTGCGTCAAGAGTATGAATCAGATGCACAGACTTACGCCCACCTGGCGGCGGCTTTTCTAGAAACTTTCCCGCAGCTCAAAGGGATTAAATTCACACATGGTTGGGGTGGTGCAATTGATACCTGCTCACGCTTTTCACCTTTTTGGGGCAAGGCCTATCGGGGCCGCGTTGCCTATGTAATGGGATATACGGGTCTTGGAGTAGCTTCAACTCGTTTTGGAGCACAAGTGATGCTCGACCTCCTAGATGGCATCGATAATGAACGAACGCGTCTTGCTATGGTTCGCAAAAAACCATGGCCTTTCCCACCTGAGCCATTTAGATTTATCTTTATTCGCTTTACACAATGGTCCATAAATCGAGCCGATGAAAAAGGTGGCAAACGCAACCTATGGCTCAAGCTTCTGGATTTATTGGGTTTAGGGTTCGATTCCTAAAGTTTTACGCCTATTCTTAAGCAATGACCAACCACGGCAACATGTATGGCCCTGACTTTACCTTTCTTGGAATCGAACGGTGTGATCTAGATATTGAATCTACTTTCGCCGATGCCGATGTAGTAATTGTTGGCGCTCCAATTGATAGCGGAACATCACATCGCTCTGGTGCAAAGTTCGGTCCGCAAGCGATTCGCGGAGGAGATTATCTTCCGCACGATGGCGAACGCCCACATCTTGCGCTTCGAATCGATGCATTGAAAACTATGAAAGTCGTCGATGCCGGGGATTTAATGATGCCTGGCGGTGACCTAGTCGCATCTCTTGAGGTATTAGCTCAAGCTACCGAAAAAATCTCTCGAGCCGGTGCAATTCCAGTAATTCTCGGAGGAGACCATTCAATAGCTTCGGCCGATGTGGTAGGAATTGCACGACACCGAGGTCTAGGGACTATCTCAATGATTCACTTTGATGCCCATGCTGACACGGGCGAAGATCAATGGGGCGCATTGATCGGACATGGAACACCAATGCGTCGCTTGATTGAAACCGGTGTTGTTCGGGGCGATCGTTTTTTGCAGTTAGGTCTGCGTGGTTATTGGCCTGATGCAAAGGTCTTGGATTGGATGCGCGATCAAGGAATGCGCTCATATGAAATGACCGAAATACATCACCGAGGATTAAATTCGGTTTTAGATGAATCTTTTGCCACACTCACTGATGGCTGCCAGGGAGTTTTCTTATCCGTTGATATTGATGTAGTTGATCCAGGAATGGCGCCAGGTACAGGAACACCTGAGCCCGGTGGCATGACTAGCCGAGAACTTCTTGAATCGATCCGCCGAATCTGTCTTGAACTACCGGTGGTCGGAATGGATGTCGTAGAAGTGGCACCGGCCTTTGATAACGCCGATATAACAGCGATCCTTGCTAACCGGGTGGTTCTTGAGGCGTTAAGTGCGATTGCCAAACGTCGATCGGGTGAGAGGTATTCACCAACACAAAACCTTCTGGATCGCTAAATGCGTGAAGTAGTAATTCTTGGTTCAACGGGTTCGATCGGGCGACAGGCGTTAGAGATTGTTGCTACACATGAAGGTTCCTTCCGGGTTATTGCTATTTCATCCGCCGGCAGTAATCCAGCGCGTGTTATCGAGCAGGCGAAGGCATTTAACGTCAAATTTATTGGTGTAGTAAAAAATGCCGAAGAGATTCGCCAGGCACTTCCAGGTGTCACAGTAATTGGTGGGCCACTTGCCTCAAGAGAGATCGCAGCTATCGAATGCGATGTTGTTCTCAACGCAATAACCGGCTCTATCGGGCTTGGACCAACGCTAGCCGCACTCGATGCTGGAAATACTCTAGCCCTTGCTAATAAAGAATCACTCGTAGCCGCAGGTGATCTAGTGATGTCAAAGGCAAGAGCACATCAGATTATTCCAGTTGACTCGGAGCACTCGGCGATATGGCAGTGCTCACTTGCGGGTAAAAAAGATGAAGTACGCAAATTAATTTTAACTGCTAGCGGTGGCCCTTTTCTAGATCGCAGCGATTTGCAGGCAGTTAGCGTGGCCGATGCACTCAAACACCCTACGTGGAATATGGGCGCAGTTGTCACTATTAACTCGGCGACGTTAGTAAATAAAGCTCTTGAAATTATTGAGGCGCATTATTTATTTGAGGTGCCTTATAGCTCAATTGATGCTGTTATTCATCGTCAATCAGTAGTTCACTCAATGGTTGAGTATGTAGATGGTTCAACTATTGCACAGGCAAGCCCACCGAATATGAAGGGTGCAATTGCTTATGCCCTTAACTTTCCACATCGGTTAGAACAGGCCACAGGCGCAATCGATTGGGGACTTAAACATATTTGGAGCTTTGAACCGATTGATTCTGTAAAATTTCCTGCCGTTGCACTTGCTAGAGTTTGTGGAGAGCTTGGTGGAGCAATGCCTGCGATCTTCAACGCCGCTAATGAAGTTGCCGTGGAGGCTTTTATCTCGCAAAAGATTGCTTTTATTTCGATTCTTCCCCTTGTTCAAGAGGTAGTTGAGGCATGTCAGGGTTATGCAACATCGACGCTTCGGGATTTAGCTGATGTCAGCGGCATAGAAGAGAATGCACGAACCAGAGCCCATGAACTTCTATTACGATTGGCCACATAATGCAGATACTCGGAATCCTCGCCTTTGTTGTAGCTCTTCTTCTCTCAGTGATGATTCACGAGTTTGGGCATTACATAACCGCTAAACGTTTTGGCATGAAAGTCTCCGAGTTTTTTGTTGGCTTTGGACGACGTATCTGGTCCCAGCAACGTGGTGAAACCGAGTTTGGAATCAAGGCGATCCCTGCGGGTGGCTACTGCAAAATCGAAGGCATGACCCCCGGCGATGAGATGCCGATTGGTCAGGAGGATCGAGCATTTTACAAAGCCAGTTCTGGCAAAAAATTAATTGTTTTAAGTGCAGGCTCCTTTCTTCACTTTGTTATTGGTTACGTACTTCTCTTTACGCTATTTGCTGGAATCGGAACTACACAAGTTCTTCCAATTATTGGCGAGGTCATGAAGGGAACGGCCGCACATTCCGCCGGAATCATGGTCGGAGATGAAGTAACCTCAATTAACGGAAAGCCAGTTACTAACTGGTATAAAGATGTAAATGCCATTCGTGAATCACAGGGCAGAGAGTTAACTCTTGGTATCAATCGCAATGGCGAGGATTTAATTATCTCCGCTACACCAACGTTGGAAACTATTGATGGTAATACGCGATATTTACTAGGAATTATTAATGAGACAGGTCTTAAGCGAACCGGGGTGCTCACCTCGTTGAAAAATGCAGGAATAGTTACAAAGGATTTCCTGGTTGCAAGTATTAAGTCCTTAGCAAAACTTCCATCTAAAGTCCCAGCCTTGTGGGGACAAACCGTCAACGGACAAGAGCGCGATGCAAATGGTCTAGTGGGTGTAGTCGGTGTCGCTCGTGTTTCTGGTCAGGCGATAAGTAGCGATAATTTGAGTGCAATGGAGCGTTTTGGAACCTTTATCTTAATTATTGCTAGCTTAAATATCTTTGTAGGTCTCTTTAATCTCTTACCTATCCTGCCTTTAGATGGCGGACATATGGCCGTTGCTATCGCCGATGAAGTTCGTGCATTTTTTGCCCGCCTTCGAAAGCGCCCGAGACCAGCTGCTATCGATGTCACAGTTCTGACGCCGATTACGATGGTGGTTTTTGTAATTTTGGCGGCATTAACACTACTTCTCCTAGTCGCAGATATTGTTAATCCTGTCGTTCTTAATCTTTAGCGGATAGCCGATTCTTACGGCAGAATAGCGCCATGGTTGATTTAGGAATTCCGAGCGCTCCTCCTCCTACTCTTTCGCCACGTCGAAAGACTAAGCAGATGATGGTCGGTAAGGTCGGTGTGGGTAGTGGATTTCAAGTGAGCGTTCAATCTATGTGCACGACGCTAACATCTGATGTAGATGCAACGCTTCAGCAAATAGCAGAGCTAACTGCCTCTGGCTGTGAGATTGTCAGAGTTGCAGTCCCAAGCCAAGATGATGCCGATGCTTTAGCTCAGATAGCTAAGAAATCTCAGATACCAGTGATTGCCGATATTCACTTTCAACCCAAATATATCTTTGCTGCAATTGATGCAGGTTGCGCGGCGGTCCGTGTTAACCCTGGAAATATTAAGCAGTTTGACGATAAAGTAAAAGAGGTTGCAAAAGCGGCGGGAGATGCGGGCATTCCGATTCGTATTGGAGTAAATGCCGGTTCACTTGATCCTCGATTGCTTGCAAAATACGGCAAAGCGACCCCAGAAGCCTTAGCTGAATCGGCATTGTGGGAGGCATCATTATTTGAGGAGCATGGCTTTTCAGATATCAAGATTTCGGTTAAGCACCATGATCCAGTGACGATGGTTAAGGCTTACAGGATTTTGGCCGCACAATGTGACTATCCATTGCACCTTGGAGTCACAGAAGCTGGACCGATTTTTCAAGGAACTATTAAATCGGCAACGGCATTTGGAATTTTATTGGCAGAAGGCATTGGCGACACTATTCGAGTTTCATTGTCGGCTCCACCAGTTGAAGAGGTAAAAGTTGGAATCTCGATTTTGGAATCACTCAATCTTCGTCAACGCAAACTCGAAATAGTTTCCTGTCCATCTTGTGGCCGTGCCCAAGTAGATGTCTATACATTGGCCGAAAAAGTTCAAGCAGGGTTGCAGGGAATGACAGTTCCTTTACGTGTAGCGGTAATGGGTTGTGTTGTTAATGGACCAGGGGAGGCACGGGAGGCAGATCTTGGTGTCGCATCTGGAAATGGAAAAGGTCAGATATTTGTGAAGGGTGAAGTAATTAAGACCGTTCCTGAATCGATGATCGTTGAAACTTTAATCGAGGAGGCGATGCGATTGGCCGAGGAAATGGAAGCAGCGGGCGTTGCATCAGGCATGCCAACCGTTGATATTAGATAGGCTCACCTCATGTTGAAAATGTCTACGCTATTTTTGCGTACTTTGCGCGATGACCCAGCAGATGCTGAGGTCGCAAGCCATCGACTGCTTGTACGTGCGGGATATATTCGCAGAGTCGCCGCGGGAATTTACTCCTGGCTCCCGTTAGGTGTCATCACACTTCGCAACATTGAAAATGTAGTTCGTCAAGAGATGGATAAAGCTGGATTTCAAGAGGTTCATTTCCCTGCACTTTTGCCACGGGAGGCGTATGAAGTTACTCATCGCTGGGAAGAGTACGGACCTTCACTTTTTCGTCTGCAAGATCGCAAAGGTGGAGATTACTTACTAGGGCCAACCCATGAAGAGATGTTTACGTTGATGGTTAAAAGTGAGTACTCATCGTATAAAGATTTGCCACTATCTATCTATCAAATACAAACTAAGTATCGTGATGAAGCCCGTCCTCGCAGCGGAATTATTCGAGGCCGCGAATTTGTGATGAAGGATTCGTACTCATTTGATATTGATGATGCAGGTCTAGATATTTCATATCAAAAGCACCGTGATGCATATATCAAATGCTTTGACCGCCTTGGATTAAGGTACAACATCGTTAAAGCAGTATCAGGTGCGATGGGCGGATCTAGATCGGAAGAGTTTTTGGCGCCATGTTCAACGGGAGAGGACACATATGTCTTATGCCCGAGCTGTGGTTATGCCGCCAATGTCGAAGCCATGGTTACGAAAGTCGCTGCCTCGGATCCCTCCGGTATCCCTTCTCTGGAGGAGTTAGATACTCCTAATACTCCGACGATTGATTTATTGGTGGCCGTTATGAATGAAAAATTCGGTGGCGGATACACCGCGGCCGATACTCTGAAAAATATAATGGTAATTGCAGATGGGCGTGCCCTTGCTGTTTTAGTTCCGGGCGATCGTGAAGTAGATTTAAAGCGCATGCAAGAGAATTTAAGTGGAGTGCATGAGCTTCGCGTCTTTGAAGAGGCGGATTTTGCCCAATATCCTCAGCTTGTTAAAGGCTATATCGGACCGCAAGATGTGAAGGCGTTTGGAATAACTCTTTATGCAGATCCGCGTGTAGCACCTGGTACATCCTGGATTAGCGGGGCAAATAAGAAAGATCTCCATGCACGATTTGTTGTTAATGGGCGTGACTTTATTCCTGATGCATATATAGAGGCGGCTGAAGTACGCGCGGGGGATTCATGTCCAGAGTGCGCAACCGAGATTGTCATTGATAGGGCGATAGAGATAGGTCATATATTTCAGTTAGGTCGAAAATATGCCGATGCATTAAACCTGACGGTTTTAGATCAGAATGGTAAATCACAAGTAGTAACAATGGGCTCGTATGGAATCGGTGTTTCACGAGCGGTAGCAGCAATTGCCGAGCAGACATCTGATGAGATTGGTCTTAATTGGCCAGTTGAAATCGCTCCAGCAAAGGTGCATATTGTCGCCACAGGTAAAGATGACTTGCCCTTTGATACCGCTCTCCAACTTGGAAGGGATTTAGAAGCGTTAGGTATTTCTGTCATGCTCGATGATCGCAGAGATGCAAGCCCAGGAGTTAAGTTCAAAGATGCTGAGCTCATTGGCAATCCTATTATCGTGGTAGTTGGCAAAGCCCTTGTCGACGGAAACGTTGAAGTACGTGTTCGCAAAAGCGCAGATAAGAGCGAAGTTGCTCTCTCACTGGCGGTATCGGCAATCGCATCACTGCTTACGTAGGTTTTATTGATGGGTGATATTGCGGTTACCACAGGGATATTTCTTATAGCTGCATCATTTTTCGCAGGCTTTGTTGACTCCATTGCAGGCGGCGGCGGTCTAATTCAACTTCCAGCCCTCTTAATCGCTTTGCCTAAAACTGAAACAGTTACGGTTCTGGGTACTAATAAGTTGGCCTCGGTTTTTGGTACGGCAACGGCGGCAGGGTTATATCGCCGCCAAATAAAACCCGAGCCTAAAGTTTTGATTGCAATGGCATTACCAGCTTTTATTGGTTCGGCAGCTGGTGCATCACTTGCCTCTCGAATTCCAACTGCCAGTATGCGACCCATTGTTTTAATTTTATTAATTCTCGTTGCAATCTATACATGGTTAAAACCAGATTTAGGAGAGATCGAACTTTTGCGCCATCACTCAACTCGCAGAGTTCAAATCGCCGCCTTCTCTGGAATTGTGATCGGTTTCTACGATGGGATCTTTGGGCCTGGCACTGGTTCATTTTTGATGCTTGTCTTAGTGGCATCTCTTGGCTATGCATTTATCACAGCCTCGGCGATTGCTAAAGTAGTCAATGTTTCTACAAACCTTGGCGCACTTGTTATATTTGGCATACATGGTGCAATTATCTGGCATATAGGTCTGGCCCTTGGTGTTGCAAATGTAACGGGAGCTATTCTCGGTTCTCGTTTGGCAATTCGGGGCGGATCGACGTTGGTTCGTAGGGTCTTCCTTCTCGTAACTATTGCGCTGATTATTAAAGTGGGAATTGATACTTTTCAAAGTTTCTAGATAGGATTAACGTCACAACTTAATAAGAAGGTAGTTACTTATGTCGCTTCAGGAATCACTTACTGAATTACTCACACCTGCTGTAGAAAATGCGGGATTCTTCCTTGAGCAAGTACTTATTTCAAAACCTGGCAATCATCAGATCCTCACGTGTGTCATCGATGGAGCGAAACCACTCAATCTTGATGAGGTAACAATTGTCTCCCGATTAGTCTCTGATCTTTTAGATGAATCTGAGCTCATTGATGGGGCATTCACTCTCGAAGTAACCTCTCCTGGCGTTGATCGCCCACTTACGCAGCGCCGTCACTGGGAAAAGAACGTGTCCCGGCTTATAACCATGGTGATGCATGACGGTTCGTTGTTGACTGGACGCCTTGCCGAACTTCGCGATGTTGATGCACTATTTATTGAAAACATCAAGGGTCGCATGAAAACCCACATAATTGCACTTGCCGATATCAAGAAGGCTCACGTTGAAGTTGAATTTAGCCGTAAGGATGAAAATTAAATGCATGTCGAGATGAGTGCATTAGTTGCGCTTACAACAGAAAAAGAGATTCCGCTAGAGCAGTTAATTCAAGCTATTGAAATTGGTGTACTCACTGCTTACAACCAGACCGAAGAGGCTAAGCGGCATGCACGCGCCCACTTAGATCGTGATACCGGAGAGATTTCAATATTAATTGCGCAGTTTAATGAGCTTGGGGAAAGAATTGGCGAAGAACCAGATGTTCCGGATGGTTTTTCACGAGTTGCAACTTCGACGGCCCGCCAAATTATTAAACTGAAAATGCGCGAAACAAATGATGCATCCATCGTTGTGGAGTTCACGGGAAATGTTGGAGATGTAATCTCGGGTGTGGTTCAGCAGGGCCGCGATCCAAAGATGATCAACGTTAATTTAGGTCGCACTGAAGGTCGCATTCCTCCTCAAGAACAAGTTCCGGGAGAGGTTTATAACCATGGTGATCGCATTAAATGTTTTGTAGTTGAGGTTAAACAGGGATTGAAGGGACCGGAGATTATGTTGTCTCGATCTCACCCGGCGCTAGTGAAGCAGTTATTTGCATTTGAGGTCCCTGAGATTAACGATCGCGTCGTTGAAATCATGGCCGTTGCACGCGAGGCAGGGCATCGAACGAAGGTTGCCGTAAAATCTCACCGCGCGGGAGTAAGCCCTAAAGGCTCTTTAATCGGACCCATGGGATCTCGTGCCCGTGCCGTCATGGATGAGCTTCATGGCGAAAAAATAGATATCGTTGACTGGTCAGAGGATCCAGCGGTATTTGTCGCCCACGCTCTTGCCCCGGCAAAGGTGGTTTCTGTTGAAATTACCGATTTAGTTGGACGATGCGCCAGAGTAGTTGTTCCGGACTACCAATTATCCCTAGCAATTGGAAAAGATGGACAGAATGCACGCTTAGCGGCCCGCTTAACAGGCTGGCGAATCGATATTCATCCCGATAATCCCATTATGTAAAGAGGGTATCCATTAGATACGATGGGCCCCTGCACTACAAATGAAATGGATATGAAAGATATGAAACTCACATGAGCTCGCTAAAGCTATGAGGTCGAACAACTAGGGCTTGCATGTGCAGAATATGCGGGCCAAGACAGGGGAAAATGTGTCAAAGGTCCGTGTACACGAGTTAGCAAAACAACTCGGTATGGAGAGCAAGGAAGTTCTTGCAAAACTCCAAGATATGGGAGAGTTTGTAAAATCAGCATCATCGACGGTTGAAGCACCAGTTGTGCGAAAACTTGTCGAAATGTTTCCCGATGCTAAACCACTCGATGAAAAGAAGCCGGTAAAGAAAGCTGCCACGAAAAAATCTGCAGCTAAACCAAAGGATGAAGTCAGTGCTGAACAGGCAGCTGAGTTAGCCGCTGAACTTGGCGTCGATTTGGCGGCGATAAAAGCTGAAGCAGTGCGTGCCGAACTTCATAAGGCCGAACTTCATGCAAAGGCAGAGGCAGTGCGCGCTCTAGAGGAGGTACCGGCAGTTGAGCTACCAAAACCGGCGCTACGTCCAGGTAACAATCCATTCTCATCTGGCATTTCTGCAGTGCCGCGTCCACCGCGTCCAGGCAACAATCCATTTTCAACTGGTGGCGCAGTTCCACGTCCACCGCAACGCCCAACGGGAGCGCCTCGTCCAGGAATGGCAGGTGCGCGTCCAGGTTCAGTACGCCCCGGTTTTGCCGCTCGTCCACCAGGTCAACGCCCACCGGCTGGTGCGGGTTTTCCACCACGTGCAGGTAGTGCACCAACTATTGGAACTCCTTATAAGAGCAATGGTCCTGCAGGTGCGCCGACAACTGGCGCTTCAACTCGTTCAGGTGGCGGTCGTCCACCTCAACGAGGCGGTGCAGGTGGAGCATTTGGCAAAAATGCAAGCAAGAAATCAGGTCGCAAAACTAAGTCACGAAAGGCGTTGCGCGATGAGTTCGACAATATGCAGGCGCCACAACTCGGTGGAGCAGTTATTCCTCACGGCGATGGAAAAACTCCGATTCGTATGCGACGTGGATCTTCATTGGCCGACTTCGCCGATAAGATTGGTGCAGATCCAGCGGCGCTAGTTTCAGCGCTCTTTCACTTAGGTGAAATGGTTACTGCGACGCAATCCGTTGATGCAGATACATTTGAAATTCTCGGCGTACAACTTGGTTATGTAATCCAGATTGTTAGCCCAGAAGATGAAGATCGCGAACTTCTACAAGGCTTTGATATTGACTTAGCCGACGAGCTCGCAGAACTTGATCCAGAGATGCTTGTCGCGCGTCCACCAGTTGTCACTGTCATGGGTCACGTTGACCATGGTAAAACCTCGCTTCTGGATGCAATTCGAAAGAGTGAAGTTATGAAATCCGAAGCTGGTGGAATCACACAGCACATCGGCGCATATCAAATTCACCATAATCACAACGGTACTAGTCGCGCGATTACATTTATTGATACACCGGGTCACGAGGCATTTACTGCGATGCGTGCACGTGGTGCCAAGGTAACTGATATCGCAGTGCTCGTAGTCGCAGCAGATGATGGAATTATGCCGCAGACAATTGAGGCGTTAAACCATGCACAAGCCGCCGATGTTCCCATTGTTGTGGCCGTTAACAAGATGGATAAAGAAGGCGCTAACGCCGACAAGGTTCGCCAGCAATTAACTGAATACAACTTGATCGCTGAAGAGTATGGTGGAGAGACAATCTTCGTTAACGTTTCGGCAAAATCTGGTCTAGGAGTCGATGCGTTAATAGAGTCAATTCTCTTGACAGCCGATGCAGCCATTGATCTTCGGGCAATTTCCGAAGATAGTGCGCGCGGTGTAGCCATCGAAGCTCACTTAGATCGTGGCCGAGGTCCGGTTACGACAGTGCTGGTTCAGCGCGGAACCTTAAATATTGGTGATGCAATCGTTGCCGGTGGTGCCTTTGGACGCGTACGTGCAATGCTTGATGAGAATGGTGACAACGTTCTAACTGCCGGTCCGTCTCGTCCAGTTCAAGTACTTGGATTTACATCAGTGCCAAGTGCAGGAGATACATTCTTAGTAGCCGATGAAGATCGCACTGCTCGACAAATCGCTGAAAAGCGCCAAGCAGCCGAGCGAAATGCTCAACTTGCAAAGGCGCGCAAGAAGGTATCTCTTGAAGACTTCATGGAGCAGTCCAAGGTTTCAACGCTTAACCTAATCCTCAAAGGTGACGTAAGCGGATCAGTTGAAGCTCTCGAAGAGGCACTCATGGCCCTGGATGTTGGCGACGAAGTCGATCTTCGAGTTATTCACCGCGGCGTAGGTGCGATTACGAAGAGCGATATTACATTGGCATCTGCATCGACTGCAGTAGTAATTGGCTTTAACGTTAAACCCGAACCACAGACTGCAATCTTTGCCGATCAAGAGGGCGTCGAAGTTCGCTTCTACTCCGTAATTTATCAAGCAATCGATGATGTCGAACTCTCACTCAAAGGTCTACTCAAGCCGATCTACGAAGAGTTAATTGTGGGTAATGCTGAAGTTCGAGAGATCTTCAAATCTTCTAAGGCCGGAAACATAGCTGGATCGATCGTTAAAGATGGAATCATCAGGCGTAATGCCAAGGCACGTATTCTGCGCGGCGACAAGGTGCTTGTTGATGATCTGACTATCGATTCACTCAAGCGATTCAAAGATGATGCAACCGAAGTCAAAGAGGGCTTCGAGTGCGGAATTGGCCTTGGCAACATGAAGGAAATTGCTGTGGGAGACATGATTCAGGTATTTGAGATGCGCGAGAAAAAGCGAGTATAAAAATGAACCCATCACACCGTTCCTTAAAAGTTGCAGACCGCATTAAAGTGGTAGTGGCACAGCTGCTCGAAACCAAGATTAAAGATCCACGTCTTGGCTTTGTCACTGTCACTGATGCGCGAGTCACTGGAGATTTACAAATGGCCTCGGTTTTTTATACTGTGCTAGGCGATGATGATGCCCGAGCATCAACTGCGGCAGCGTTAGAGAGTGCAAAGGGTGCGATTCGTTCGGCCCTTGGGCGCGAACTTGGCTTGCGTATCACTCCATCGATTGAGTTCTTTGAAGATGGTCTGCCCGAGAGCGCTAAGGCCCTTGATTCCCTGCTTGCACGAGTTCATGAACAAGATGCTGAGGTTGCTGCCCTGCGTAAAAACGCAAAGTATGCCGGGGGAGAAGATCCATATAAAGCTCCACGGATAATTGAGTCGGAGTAATCATCGAGCACGGCTTTCTGGTTGTAGATAAAGAGCCAGGAATGACAAGTCACGACGTAGTTGCCGTAGCCCGCCGTGCACTTGGAACAAAAAAAGTCGGCCATGCCGGCACATTAGATCCAATGGCGACTGGCGTTTTAGTGCTTGGTTATAATAATGGAACTCGTTTATTGCAGTACATCACCGATGGCGATAAGACGTACCAAGCAACCGTAGTTCTTGGCATCGCAACGGTCAGCGATGATGCCGATGGCGAGATTATCTCTCGCAGTGATGTCTCACAGATTACTGATTCTCAGATTGAAGATGTACTTGCCACAATGCGGGGCACAATCATGCAGCGGCCTAGTTCGGTTTCAGCGGTCAAAGTTGAAGGCAAACGCGCATACGCCCGTGTACGAGCAGGTGAAAACGTCGAACTGGCATCGCGCCAAGTCACAATCTCTCAATTAGATATTCTGGTTATTCGTCATTTGCCCACAACAATTGAAATCGAAATTGAAGTTACATGTTCTGCCGGAACGTACATCCGTGCGATTGCACGAGATTGTGGTAATGCCCTGAGTGTTGGCGGGCATTTATCATCACTTAGTCGAAGCAGAGTTGCTGGATTTACACTCGACGCCGCGGTTTCATTGGAGCAGTTAAAGTGTGGCGACTTCACGGCACTTGCACTGGCTGATGTGGCACGAACAGTTTTTGTAGTTCGAGAGTTAGCTTTAGATGAGCGGCAAGAGCTCTCATTCGGCCGCCCGTTATCGGCCAATCCAACGGATGAAATTTATGCAGCTATGAGCGGTACCAATGATTTGATTGCACTGTTGGCCAATAAAGATGGTTTGGCTAAGCCAATTGCCGTGTTCGCGGCAGCGAATTAACTAGGTAATAATATTCCAATGAGCGTTGTCGTAATCGGAGTATTCGACGGAGTCCATAAAGGACATCAAGATGTGCTCAATCGCGCTAAAGCAATTGCAGGAGATGAAAAAATAATTGCTCTTACTTTTGATCCGCATCCAGTCAGTGTTTTTGCACCAGAGCGGGCACCCACTCTATTAACAATACTTACCGATCGGATTGAACTTCTTAAGATTCACAAAGCCGATCAAGTTGCAGTCATGAAATTCACACCAGAGTTTGCCGCCATGGTTCCAGAGGATTTCGTTAATAAAATCCTAGTTCAGCAGTTACATGCAACCAAGGTTGTTGTCGGTAAAAATTTTACTTACGGACACAAAGCTGCCGGAAATATTGAAACTTTGAAAGCCCATACGGAGTTTGAGACTGTCGTTTTAGATTTGGCTCCAGATGATGGGGAAGTTGTCTCTTCTACTCGCATCAGAAAACTCATCGTTGAAGGAAATGTTGAAAAAGCTCGCGATCTTCTAACTCGCCCACACCGCTTAGATGGAATTGTGGTCCACGGTGAAAAGCGCGGCCGAGAGATTGGATATCCGACGGCAAATCTGGGCGATCTTGAACACCAAACAATTCCAGCCGATGGCGTCTATGCCGGTTGGTTAACCGTTGGAATCGATCGATGGCCCGCAGCTATCTCAATTGGCACTAATCCCACTTTTGAGGGAGCGCGCGGGCGACAGGTTGAGGCATATGCATTGGATCAAGTTGGATTGGATCTCTATACAAAAGCGGCGACGATTGAATTTGGTTGGCGCCTTCGAGATACCCTCAAATTCGATGGCCTTGAACCACTACTTGTACAAATGGCAAAAGATTGCTCTAAAGCCCGCGAACTAACGGTGCTTTAAATTTAACTATTGATTTATATCGCTTTTTGAATTTGCGGAAACAAAGCGAAATCAAGGTCTTTATTTTTTTACTGAAGATCTTGTCCACACGAATTTTTCTCTTGCAAATTTCTGTCAGGTAGTACATCTGTAATTGAGCAATGAAACGCGTAGACCTTTTAAGGATGATTTCTCGGGCAGCGATTGAGGCTGGATTACCCTGGGTATTGGTTCGCGAGGGTGGCAACCATTCCATATTTACGCTCCGTGACATTGCCGTTCAAATTCCGAGACACCGTGACATCGATGGGTTGACAGCAAAGGCGATTATGAAACACTTAGAGAGTGAGTTGGGAGTGAAATGGTGGATCAGATGATTAAGACTTTATACAAGGCACGTGTTCAGAAGTCTGGTGATTATTGGGCAATATCTGTTCCTGAAATAAGCGGGCTTTTTAGCCAGGCTCTCTCTCGACATACGGTAGAAGAAATGACACGCGAAGCAATTGCATTTTGGTTTGAAATCCATCCGAAATGCTTTGATATCGAATACGAATTCATCGAAGAGAATTAGATTGAAAGCGCTGCCTTCAATCCTGCACCCAGATTTGACATAGCGACTGGGCTTAGAGCACCAAGGTCTCGCAGGATTTCATCTTCATACAGTTCAACGATGTCATCACAGACAGCTCGACCGAGAAATACTTCCCCTTTGCCCAATTCGACGATGCTGGGGATTCTTGGCTTTGGCGAAGTTGTAAGTCTCACTGCGAGTACTTGTGGAAGTGTGGAATTGCGTTGATTGTTTGAAACGATAACAAAATACTTTTCACTTTTAATGTTAGATAATTTTGCTGCGTACACTCTGCCACGAAGTAGTGGCCAAGGAGAGTTCATTCCTCAGCTGACCAAGATGGACGGCGGCGACGCGCGTCAATTCGTTGTTGTTGGAGGTCAGCCTTTGAAATTCCTGCAGCGATTTGTGAGTACCCTTCCATTTCCGCTGATCTTTTTACTGCAGACATTCCGGCTTCGAATACCGCATGCAAAAGTGCGGAAGTACTCACCTCTTGGTCAATGATCTTCGTCCCACTTAATTCTTCAAGCGCACGTTGATAGGCAGAGGACTCAAGAAGAATTGAAATGTCACTCTCATTTCGTTCCGTCAGGGGTAACGAAGTACGGCGTTGCACAGGGGATGTAATTCTTGTTGCCATGCTTCATATAGTGCCACATTAAGTGATGCATTACAACCTGCTAGCGGGTGCGTGTTAGACGATCCGAGAGCGTTCTTACCAAAAATACTACGAACCGGTTCGGCAGTTGATTTTTTGACTAATGTATTGGTATGAAAACTTCAGTAATCGTGGCTGGCGCACGGACTCCGGTTGGCCGATTTAATGGTGCGTTAAAGAACCTAAGCGCAACCGACTTGGGTGGATTGGCAATTAAAGCTGCGATAGAGCGCGCAGGTATCGCACCAAATCAAGTTCAATATCTGATTATGGGTCAGGTACTACAGGCAGGAGCGGGACAGGGTCCAGCACGCCAAGCGGCGATAAAAGCCGGCATACCTTTGGATGTTCCTTCAATAGTAATTAATAAGCTCTGCCTCTCTGGATTAAATGCAATTGCGCTGGCCGATCAACTCATTCGTGCAAACGAGCATGACGTGATTGTTGCAGGTGGCATGGAATCAATGAGCAATGCACCGCATTTATTAATGAACTCCCGTGCAGGCTTCAAACTTGGTGATGCCATTTTGAATGATTCAATGATCTTTGATGGGCTTTTTTGTAGTATCGATCAAATGGGCGTGGGTGAGGCCACTGAGAAATATAATTCACGATATAAATTGACCCGTGAAATGCAAGATGAATTTGCTTATCAATCTCATTTTCGCGCCGCGAAGGCTCAATCCGAGGGCGCCTTTATTGATGAAATAGTTCCAGTAGAGATCATTGATCGAAAGGGAAATATCACGCTTTTCTCGGCCGATGAGGGAGTGCGTCCAGAGGTTTCGCTGGAAACACTGGCAGCACTCAAACCAGTTTTTTCGCATGGGGGAACTATCACTGCAGGGTCGTCTTCGCAGATTTCAGATGGCGCAGCAGCAGTTGTTGTAATGTCGAAGGAAAAAGCCATCGAACTAGGAATCGATTGGCTCTGCGAAATTGGTGCGCAGGGGATGGTAGCCGGACCAGATGCCTCGCTTCAGGAGCAGCCTTCAAATGCAATTAAAGAGGCGGCAAGAAAAGAAGGGATAGGGATAGAGCAATTTGATTTTATTGAAATTAATGAAGCATTTGCGGCCATTGGAATTGCCTCATCGAACGCGTTAGGCCTCGACCTTTCCGCAGTAAACACTCACGGAGGTGCCATTGCAGTTGGACATCCGCTTGGTATGTCAGGGGCCAGACTGGCTTTACATATCGCGCTTGAACTTAAGAAAAAGGGGAGCGGGTACGGGGTTGCAGCGCTCTGTGGCGGCGGTGGCCAAGGAGATGCGCTAATTTTGAAGCGTTAAGTTTGATTTTAAGAGCTTTGGAAAATTAAAGAAGAGTCGCCCTATAAGCCGGATCCTGTCGTTCTCGTTACTTTCGCAGCGAAAACGGATCACCATCCATCTAGATCTGTAATTACTTACAGATTCAAGCAACCTACCCGTTGACTCGAGCGAGCAGCTCTCAAACGCCAACTGCATGGTCTTGCTCCAAGTGGGGTTTACATAGCTAACTACATTGCTGCAGTTACTGGTGGTCTCTTACACCGCCGTTTCACCCTTACCTTTTATTGCTAAAAGGCGGTCTGTTTTCTGTTGCACTAATCCCGCGGATTGCTCCGGGTGGGCAAACTGCCTCATACCAATAATGTGAAAGTTTGATAAACATTTACATAATTCTGTTGTTTTTTGTGAAGTTTAGGGATACCTTCTGATACATGAGTTCAGAGTTTCGCAGAGTGGCAATTTTGACTCGCCTTGCAAATCAAGGGGAAGCCAGGATCGGTGAACTAGCCCAAGAGTTCGGCATCTCAGAGATGACCATTCGAAGAGACCTTGAGATTCTTGAATTAGAAGGACATGCTCGCCGAGTTCGAGGTGGAGCGATATCGGCTATTAGCCGTTCATATGAACCCCCAATCATTCAACGACAGGGCGTTGAGCAGATTGCAAAGACTGCAATCGGTAAAGCAGCTGCGGATCTGTTAAAAGATGGTGAGACCGCAATTATCGATGTCGGTACTACCACTCTTGAAATGGCCAAAGCCATAAATCCCAGGTTATCTCTGACAATTGTCACTAGTTCTATCTTGATTGCAGCCGAGCTTTCTCACCGTCCACAGATCCGAACAATTGTCTCTGGGGGAATTATCAGAACAGGTGAGATGAGTTTAATCGGGGCTCGAGCCGAAGATTCCTTCTCAGATTTGAATTGCGATGTTGTATTTCTTGGAGTTGCAGGAATAAACCTAGAAAAAGGCCTCACCGAATACAACCTCGATGACACAAGAGTTAAGCAATCTGCGATTCGCGCAGCGCATAGATGTGTTGTTCTGGCTGATGCAAGCAAAATTGGGAAAATCGCTTTTGCAAACGTTGCAGATATAAGCAAGGTAGATGTGTTAGTAACAAATGCTTCACCAAGTAATAAATTAATTAAGTCACTTCAAGATGTTGGTGTTGAGGTTATCCACGTAGAACCGATGTATAAGGAGTCAAAATAATGTCACGTTTCAAAACCATTTTTCCTAATGTGAATAAACCACTCATTGCTATGGCTCATGTTCCTCCACTACCTGGTACTCCGCTCTTTGATGCATCAAAAGGTGTTCAAGGTCTGATCGATCACGTTAAGAGGGACACGGAGCTACTTCTAGAAGCTGGTTTTGATGCGATTCTTTTCTGCAATGAAGGCGATCGTCCATATCAATTACATGCAGGTCTTGAGGCATCTGCAGTAATGGCAAGAGTTGTTACTGAATGCAAGCCAAGTGATCGCCCATATGGCGTTGATTTCCTCTGGGATGCTCAATGCGCAATGGCAATTGCTGTAGCAACAGATGCCTACTTTATGCGTGAAGTTATCAATGGAACATGGGAGTCAGATATGGGTCCATGGAGTCCGGATGCGGCTAAACTACTAAGAGATCGCCGTGCATTTGGCAGAGAAGATCTTGGAATCTTTGCAAATATCACACCTGAGTTTGCATCAAATATTGGCACACGCACAGCTGCCCAAATGGCAAAGTCAACAGTTGTTTCAAGCCTTGCAGATGTAATTCTTGTTTCAGGACCTATGGCAGGAAGCGAGCCTGATGTGAGCACTGTTGCGGATGTGCGAGATGCAGTGCCAAGTGATATTCCTGTTCTTTTAAATACTGGAGCAAAAGCAGGAACTATTGCAAAATATCTAAAACATGCGAATGGATGCATTGTTGGAAGTGACCTTAAGCGCGATGGATACACATGGAATGAAGTTGAACCAGAGCGCGTTAAGCGTTTTATTGAGGCTGCTCGAAGTGCATAAAAAGTCAGCATCACTTTGCCTGGGAATCGATATTGGTTCTTCTGGGCTAAAAGGCTTGCTGCTTGATCCGGATAAGGGAATTCTTGGAACAGCAAGTTATCCGGTTGAGCTTTTCTCTGATAAGCCAGGTTTTGCAGAAGCTGACCCTGGACAATGGTGGACCGGGCTTAAAGAAATAATTTCAGAGTTGCTCTCGCTTGAAGACATCAGCTCCAGTGATATTTCTGCCATTTCATTCTCAGGAATGGTTCCTGCTGTTCTCTTTCTTGATTCAAATAGAAAACCCTTGCGCAGAGCAATCCTGCAAAATGATGCACGAGCTGTTGTTGAGATAGCTGAGATTGATAGCAAGATAAATGGCATTGACTTACTTCAACTTACAGGCTCTGCCCTTACACAACAATCAGTCGCACCAACTGTTCGATGGATTTCTAAATACGAATCCGAAGTACTTGCCCTTACCCAATTCATAGTGGGCTCATATGACTGGGCTGCAATGTCACTAGGAGCCGAGCCACACGTTGAGAAAAATTGGGCAATTGAAAGTGGGCTTTACAACTGGGATGGCACGCCACTGGATGTAGTCATCAATGCAACAGGAGTTACCTGGCCAAAACTTCTATCTCCGCGAGCATCCGGGGAAGTCATTGGAGAAATTTCGCCAGATAAAGCCAAAGAAATAGGGCTGGCATCCGGCACAAAAATTATTGTTGGAGGCGCTGATCATGTGCTTTCAGCATATGGCGCAGGGCTAATTAATTCCGGTGATGCGCTCATAAAGCTTGGAGGTGCTGGGGATATCTTGGTTGTCAGCGATACGAAGGTGCTTAACAAGCAACTCTATTTAGATGCTCATCCAGTTCCACATAAATGGCTACCAAATGGATGCATGGCAACAAGTGGCTCTCTTCTTCGCTGGGAGCAGAGTATTTTCAAAGAGAATGATCTAGAAAAACTTGATGCTCAGGCACAAGATGCTCGTCCGGGAAATTTGTTAACACTTCCATATTTCTTAGGTGAAAAATCTCCGCACCA
This sequence comes from Candidatus Planktophila sp., assembly GCA_030649935.1. Taxonomy (GTDB): domain Bacteria; phylum Actinomycetota; class Actinomycetes; order Nanopelagicales; family Nanopelagicaceae; genus Planktophila. The sequence continues at coordinate 8,078 of JAUSFN010000005.1, read as the reverse complement.
TGATCCAGAACTACGTGGGGCCATAGTTGGGCTACATCTTGGAACAACAAATGGAGATATTCATAGATCATTCTTGGAATCTATTGCATATGGATTTAAGCAGCATTCAGATATTTTTACCAGCCTTAATGTGCCTATGAAAAAAACACGTGTCACAAATGGGGGCTCTAAATCTCGCCTTTGGCGACAAATACTTTCAGATGTACTTCAAAAAGATTTGTTGTCGGTTATCAATCATCCTGGCGCTTCCTTTGCTGCCGCGGTAATTGCAGGTATTGGTAGCGGAGTGATTTCTAATTGGTCTTTCGTGGAAGGGTATTTAGAACCAGGTGAGACCATTACCCCTAGTAGCGATAAAAAAACTATTTATGAAGAGCGTTATCAGCAGTATCTTCAACTTAAACCCAGTATCGATCCAATCTCACACTCAATAGCAAGGAGTCAACGATGAATGTAAAAGTGGCAGTAGTAACTGGTGGGGGTTCCGGAATTGGTGCCGCTATTGCACGCAAGTTAAGTGCAATTGGCTATCACGTAGTTGTCACTGATCTGAATTTGTCAGCAGCTGAAACGATCGCCTCCGAGCTTAAGTTTGCTGAAGCAATGAAATTAGATGTCACGACTTTATTCGATTCTTCTGCGGTTGCAAGCGCAGTTTCAAAGAAACATGGTCGCCTTGATCTGTGGGTTTCTAATGCAGGTGTTTCAAAGATGCTGCCATTTACTGAGATAACAGAAGAAATTTTTGATTTCACAATGGATGTAAATCTAAAGGGGGTTTTCTTTGCTGGACAGGCTGCAGCAAAGGAAATGATCCAGCTCGGTAATCGAGATGGGGTCATAATAAATATCGCATCAATGGCTGGAAAGCAGGGAAAAGTGCCATATCTCTCTGATTACGTCGCAAGTAAATTTGGCGTAGTCGGTCTGACGCAGGCGATGGCATTTGAACTTGCACCACATGGCATTCGTGTAAATAGCGTCTGTCCCGGTTATGTCGCAACACCCATGCAGGTTCGTGAACTTGCATGGGAGGCAGAGCTACGAGGTGTAAGCGCTGACGCAGTCCGCAATCTATGGATCGCTGACACACCTCTTGGTCGTTTGGAACAACCGGAGGATGTTGCAAAGGTGGTTGCATTTTTAGCTTCTGATGAAGCTGGCTTTGTAACTGGGGAGGCACTTGCCATAAATGGCGGCGCCTTTATGGATTAGCAACCAATTGGTTGCCAAGTAGCCCAACAAAAGGAGAAAGCATGAGAAAAACCGGTATACGTCGCAGTCTCTTGGCTGCAGGCGTTGTATTAATAATGGGAATTATTACCGCGTGCGGTGGCAGTTCATCTTCAAGTTCAGGCTCGGGAAAGATTTCTGCTGATACAGCAGGAACCCTGCGAGTACTTATGGAAGGCGTTCCTGATACAGATATCGTCAAGGGACTTCTTGCTGATTTCAATAAAGATTTTCCAAAGATTGATGTCCAAATCGAGCCAATTGCTTACGATCAAATTCGTGACAAGCTCGTAGCATCGTTCCAAGCATCAAAGCCAACATATGACATAGCAATTATCGATAACCCTTGGGTAGGGGATTTTGCTCGAGCTGGTTTTCTAAAGCCACTTGATGACTTGGTTAACTCAACAGAAGGATATGACTACGAAGATTTCTCTGCTCCTCTTCGTTCAATTGGTGAAGTAGATGGAAAGATTTATGGTATTCCGTTCTATAACTATGGTCTTGGGCTGATCTATCGCACAGATTTATTTACCGAAGCTAGACTTTCAGAGCCTGCATCACTAGATGATTTGGAAGCAGCTGCAAAGAAACTCAACTCAGGATTACGATCAGGTATTGCAATGCAACCACAGCGTGGTTATAAAGCATTCGAAGAATGGGGTAATTACCTATTTGCAGCAGGAGGATCTGTTTACGGTTCTGATGGCAAAGTAAATCTCAGCACACCAGAAGCTAAGAAAGCTCTTGAAACTTATATCGCAATGTTCAAGTCAAGCGCTCCTAAGAACAGCTTGAACTGGGCATTTGATGAAGCACTTCGTGCTGTATCAAGCGACAAGGCAGCAATGATGGTTTCTTATAACTGGATGCTTCCAACACTTAATAAGGTTGGCGGTTCAGCAGGAGCGCTTGCAGGCAAATTCAAGCTTGCAACAATGCCTGGTGGTAAGCAAGTTCTTGGATCATGGGATTGGGCAATTCCTGCTAACTCAAAAGTATCTGATGCAGCATGGGCATTTATTTCATGGTTGACATCTAAGGCTGGAGAAACTGCTCGCGTTTCAGCAGGTGGTGCACCTGTTCGCACAAGCGTGTTTTCAGATTCTGCAGTATCAAATACAGGTGGCGGAGCTGATTACTACGCAACTGTTGCAAAGATTCTCGGTAATTCAGAGCCAATGTGTTTGGGATCAAACTGCGATGAAATGATCAACGCAGTCGGAACTGAACTTAATGCAGCAATTGCTGGAAAGAAATCAGTAGATGCAGCTTTGAGGGATGCAACTACTAAAGCAAATAAGATTCAAAGCAAATAGCAAGAATCTAATTTAGTAAGACAAAGGAGGGGGTATGTCATTTCGCATTCGAATGATTTTGCCGTTAATTGCAACATTCGTTGCTGCAGTGGGATACCCCCTTTTTTACTCATTTTATTTATCACTCACCAGCTATAAAATTACGCAGAGATGGGATAGCCATTTTGTTGGGTTAAACCAATATAGAGATGTATTTGCTAACTCTGATTACTGGTCAGCCATGAAAGTGACGGGACTGTTCGTTGTCATTGGTGTCTTTCTTGAACTCTCGCTAGGTCTTGCAATTGCACTTTCACTTCAAAGGCAGAAGAGATTCCGAGATTTCACTCGCTCATTCTTGTTGAGCCCAATGTTTATCACCCCAATCGCAGTGGGATTAATGTTTCGTTTCCTTCTTAATCAACAACTAGGAGCTATTCCAACAATTCTTGACAAAGTTGGTTTCTCATACGATTTCTTTGGTTCGGGTAATGCTCTTTTCACAATGATCATGATCGATACTTGGCAGTGGACACCTTTTATGGTCTTATTAATATTAGCGGGGCTTGAAAGCCTTTCTAAGCAACCTTTTGAAGCTGCACGAGTTGATGGGGCTAAGCCTTTCTACACATTTAGACGGATTACGATTCCGATGCTTGCACCAATTTTGACTGTTGCAATATTGATTCGCAGTCTTGATGCACTTAAAGTTTTTGAATATGTTTATGCCACCACGCGTGGTGGACCAGGAATTGAAACTCAAACAATTCAATACTTCACATACCAAACTGGAATTCAGTATTACAGATTGGGTAATGCTTCGGCTATGGCTTATCTGTTATTAATTATTGTGATGATTATTGTTGTTGTGCTCTTTAAGCAGATAGAGAAGACACGCAGATTATGAGAAAGAGAGAATCAAGCTGGGGAATACTCAGCAAGCTAATCATAACTTTCAGCTTCATTATAGTTGCTGCACCACTTCTTTGGGTTCTTCTTGCATCATTTAAAACAGGTTCAGATCTTAATGATCCAACACTTGTTACCTTCACTCCCACCTCTGAGAATTGGAAAAAAGTTTTCTCTTCTGGAATATTCCAATCTGCTGGCAGAAGTGCTTTTGTTGGTGTAATCACTGTTGCAATTTCTATTGTGCTTGGAAGCATGGGTGCTTATTCCATTAGTCGCTATAAAACAGGTAAATCACTCACTCGATTTGGAATATTGGCAGCCCAGGTTTTGCCTCCAGCAGTTTTAGTATTCCCATTTCTTGATTTAGCCTATCGTCTTAGATTAAGTGACACCCTTGTCGCAGTAATCGCAGCCCATTTGAGTTTTGTACTTCCTGTCGTAACTTGGTTTCTTATTGGGTTCTTTGATGCAGCTCCCAAGGAAGTCGAAGAACAAGCCCTCGTTGATGGACTGGATCGTTTTGCAGCATTTCGTAAAGTTGTACTCCCTCAAGTGGCGCCAGGTATGGGTGCAGCAGCAATTTTTGGCTTTGTGCTTTCATGGAACGACTTGTTCTATGCGCTCATTCTTGCTCCGGGTAATGCAGCAACACTTCCAGTTCGGATTGCTGGTTTTAATACATTTAGAGGAGTTGAGCTTGGCGCAATGTGTGCTGCCATTCTTGTTTCTGTAGTGCCTGTTCTAATAGCAAGTTTCTTTATTCAACGTCGACTGGTTCGTGGAATCAGTGGTGGAGCAGTTAAATTCTAAGGAGATAATGATGGCAAAGGTAACGTTCGAAAAAGTTGTCAAGAAGTATGGCAACGTACTTGCTGTTGATGATCTCAATCTCGAGCTTGAGGATGGCAAATTCACCGTCCTTGTCGGCCCTTCAGGTTGCGGAAAGACAACAACTTTACGCATGATTGCTGGGCTAGAAGATGTAACTAGTGGAATTATCAGCATTGATAAGCTTGACGTGACATCACTAGAGCCGAAAGATCGTGATATCTCGATGGTTTTTCAGAATTATGCATTGTATGCTCACTTAACCGTTGCTGAAAATATCATTTTTCCTTTGCTTGCAAGAGGTGGTAAGCGTGTAGAGGCTCAGGGTCGCTTGCAAGAAGTAGCAAAAATGTTGAACATCAGCCACCTGCTTGAGCGCAAACCAAAAGAACTCTCTGGTGGCCAACAGCAACGTGTTGCAATTGGCCGAGCTATTGCTAGAGCGCCAAAGGTTTTTCTTTTCGATGAGCCTCTTTCAAATCTTGATGCAAAATTGCGTGTTGAAATGCGTACTGAATTACTTCGCTTGCAACGTCAATTAAAGACAACAACTGTTTATGTCACTCATGATCAGGAAGAAGCGATGACACTTTCTGATGTAATGATTGTTATGAAAGATGGAAAGATTCTTCAAAAAGGCTCACCAATAGATATCTACGAATATCCAAACGACACTTTCGTGGCTTCATTTGTAGGTAGCCCACGCATGAATCTCATTAGTGGATTATGCGATAGAGGCCTGTTCACGTCGGAGTCAGGCATTAAAAGTATTGTTAAAAATATTGGTCCAAAAAAGACGGTACTTGGAATCAGGCCTGAAGAAATTCTTCTTGTGCCTGCAGTGGAAGCTGATTTCATGGCAACCATTGAAATTGTTGAACTACTTGGGCCACGAGCCATCGTCACTCTGCAGGTAGCTAGCGAACATCTGACAGCGATTGTGAATACTTCCGATATGGGCTCTATCCAAGAGGGCTTAGAAGTTGGTGTGAAGTTTAGAAAAGACCGGACACATCTCTTTGATGAAAAGACGCAGGTACGGCTTTAATTGCTTAGGCACGTGTTGCAGCCCTTTGTGGCGGTGGTGGCCAGTGAGATGCGTTAATTTTGAAGCGTTAAGTACTTTCTAGTTACGATTTTTCATCAAAAATATCGGCTGGCATCGGTTCCCAACCCAGTTTTTCGAAAATCTCATTATCGGACATAACACCGTCATCCAACATTTTGAAAACAGGATCACTTTCGTCCCGCGCGACCAATTCCTCTTCCGTTGGAATCGTTCTGAATTTTTTGGACATGGATAATTATCTCCCAACTATTGGAATTTGTGAAGTAACACAGGCTGTTCTGAGTGAATACGCAGAGTAGTCAGGGTCAACTACATCTATGTAGGCTCGAATGTACCTGTCGTGTGAAAGTCGCACGTAAATCAATATACGCTCGCCATGGTCTGCGCTCTCAATCAACTTACCTCTCACAGCGTGATTACATATCAAATAGCTCACAAGTGTGTCAACGTCTACATTGTGTTTCAATTGAATTTTCTGTGCAATTGCATCCGAAATATATAGCGTTGCAATCCAGATAGGTTTCCAGCGCTCCATTGTGCAAGATTGGTACAAGTACACTTGGCCTACTCCGGCAATGGAAACTGTTGTGGAGAAGATATGAACCTCCTGCACTCTCTATTTTGGGGCCAATTTGGGCTCTAAATCTCGATTTCCCCTATCCACGGGCTCACTGGTAACCTACGCATCCAACGAGAAAGCGATTTTCCGTGAGGTACACCGGAAAACTCCGTAATCATCAGACAAATAGGAGCACAACCGCATGGCACTAACACCAGAGGTAACATCGGCAATAGTCGCACAGTACGGCTCGACTCCTACTGATACGGGAAGTCCTGAAACTCAGGTCGCTTTGCTATCCAAGCGCATTGAAGAAATCACCACACACTTAAAGACCAACCCACATGACCACCACAACCGTCGTGGCCTTTTGTTACTAGTTGGACGTCGCCGTCGAATTCTTCAGTATCTCGCAAAGACAGATATCAATCGCTACCGTGCGATTATCGAAAAGCTCGGTATTCGCCGCTAAATATGTAATACCTACCCACTAGAGGATCAATGGTCCTCGGTAGTGGTTTCCGCAAGAGCCCTATGTAGGCGTGCGTGAACTTCGATCGGAGATTCATTGTTAGTTCTCGATGTGGGTAGTCGAGACAAAGGAGGACCCATGGAGGGTCAAGAGGTTCAATCAGCCGTTGCAGTAATTGATAACGGAAAGTTCGGAAAACGAGAGATTCGTTTTGAAACAGGGCGCTTAGCGCGTCAAGCAGCCGGAGCTGCGGCAGTATTTCTAGATGATCAGACAATGATTTTCTCAGCAACAACTGCATCAAAGACACCAAAGGATCAATTTGATTTCTTTCCTTTAACAGTTGATGTTGAAGAAAAGATGTATGCAGTTGGTCGTATTCCAGGATCTTTCTTCCGTCGTGAAGGCCGTCCATCAGAGGATGCGATTCTTACCTGCCGCTTAATCGATCGTCCTTTACGTCCATCATTTGTTAAGGGACTTCGCAATGAGGTTCAGATCGTTGTGACAGTAATGGCACTCGACCCTGATCATATGTATGACGTTATTGCTATTAATGCCGCATCGATGTCAACACAACTTGCAGGTCTGCCTTTCTCAGGTCCAATCGGCGGCGTTCGCGTTGCTTTGATTGATGGCCAGTGGGTTGCATTCCCTAACCACTCACAGGTTGCTAATGCAGTTTTTGACATGGTTGTTGCAGGACGCGTTGCTGGCGATGACGTTGCGATCATGATGGTTGAAGCAGAAGCTACAACTAAGACGATCGAGCTCATTAAAGGCGGAGCACCAACTCCTAATGAAGAAGTTGTTGCACAGGGATTAGATGCTGCAAAGCCATTCATCAAGATTCTCTGTGATGCCCAAGCAAAGCTTGCCAAGGTAGCTGCAAAGCCAACTGCTGAGTTCCCTGTCTTTCTTGATTATCAAGATGATGTCTTTGCCGCCGTTGAAACTGCAGCTGGATCAAATCTTGCTAAGGCTCTTACTATTTCCGGTAAGCAAGAGCGGGAAACAAAGATCGATGAGCTCAGTGCATCTACGAAGGAGAGCGTTGGAGCAGCCTTTGTTGGGCGTGAAAAGGAAGTCCCTGCGGCTTTTCGTTCATTGACTAAGAAGCTTGTTCGCCAACGTGTACTTCGCGACAAGATTCGTATCGATGGTCGCGGGCTCCGCGATATTCGCGCACTCTCTGCCGAGGTCGAAGTTATTCCTCGCGTTCATGGCTCTGCAATTTTCGAGCGCGGTGAGACACAGATTCTTGGAGTCACAACACTTAACATGCTCAAGATGGAGCAACAGTTAGATACGTTGAATCCAGAAAATCACAAGCGTTACATGCACAACTACAACTTCCCACCATATTCAACTGGTGAAACCGGTCGTGTTGGTACACCTAAGCGTCGCGAAATCGGACACGGTGCACTCGCAGAGCGCGCATTGATTCCAGTTCTTCCAACACGTGAAGAGTTCCCATATGCAATCCGTCAGGTCTCTGAAGCTCTTGGTTCAAATGGTTCAACATCGATGGGCTCGGTCTGTGCATCAACACTTGCTTTGTATAACGCAGGTGTTCCATTGCGCGCACCAGTTGCCGGTATTGCAATGGGTCTTATCTCTGACACGGTCGATGGGAAAGTTGAATACGTCGCACTCACAGATATTCTCGGAGCAGAAGATGCTTTCGGTGATATGGACTTCAAAGTC
>JAUSFN010000019.1 GCA_030649935.1 Candidatus Planktophila sp. | reverse complement strand
TCGGCCAAAGTTGGCTGATAGCCCACAGCAGATGGCATACGACCAAGAAGGGTTGATACTTCAGAGCCTGCTTGGGTAAAGCGGAAAATATTGTCGATGAACAAAAGTACATCCTGCTTTTGTACATCGCGGAAGTACTCGGCCATTGTGAGCGCCGAGAGTGCCACGCGAAGACGTGTACCAGGTGGTTCATCCATCTGGCCAAAGACTAAGGCGGTCTTATTGATAACGCCGGTCTCGGTCATTTCCAAAAATAAGTCGTTACCTTCACGAGTACGCTCACCAACACCGGCAAATACAGATACTCCACCGAAGTTTTCAGCGACACGGTAAATCATCTCCTGAATCAAAACAGTTTTACCAACACCAGCGCCACCAAATAGGCCGATCTTTCCACCCTTTACATATGGTGTTAAAAGATCGATAACTTTAATTCCAGTTTCAAACATCTCAGTTTTAGACTCTAGCTGATCAAATGCCGGAGCATTGCGGTGAATTGGCCAACGCTCTTTTATGTCGAGGGAAGATGTTGGAACATCCATTGATTCGCCAAGTGTGTTGAATACATGTCCCTTAGTAACATCGCCGACAGGCACTGAGATAGCAGAGCCCGTGTCAGATACTTCAGTACCACGGACCATCCCATCAGTTGGCTGCATAGAAATTGCACGCACGAGGTTGTCACCAATGTGCTGGGCGACCTCCATCGTCAAAGTACGTGTAGTACCTGACATGGTTACGTCTACGTGTAGTGCGTTGAAGATCGATGGCATTGAATCGGCTGGAAATTCAATATCCACGACCGGTCCAATAACGCGAGCTACGCGACCTTTACCTGTTGATGCCGACATCATTCACTCCCTGCACTAGCTGAGGCCAACGCGTCTGCGCCGCCAACAATTTCACTGATCTCTTGGGTAATTTCCGCTTGACGAGCTGCATTTGCACGTCGTGTGAGCGACTTGATTAAATCATCGGCATTGTCAGTTGCCGATTTCATTGCCCGACGCCGCGCAGCATGCTCAGAGGCAGCTGACTGCAACATCGCGTTAAATACTCGAGCCTCAATATAACGAGGCAAAAGTGCATTAAGCACAACCTCGGCATTAGGTTCGAATTCATACATCGGTAGCAAGCCGGTTGGTGCTGGCGAATCGCTTTCTACAACTTCTAGAGGAAGCATCCGTTTTGCCATCGCATTTTGTGTAAGCATTGATTTAAATTCAGTAAATACAATGTGAATCTCATCGACACCGGCAGGATCGACCTGTGCATCGGCGATGAAGGCCTTAATGAGTGCGTCGGCAACTTGCTTGGCATCCTCATACGTCGGGTTATCTGAAAAACCCGACCATGAACCAGCGATTGCACGGTTTCGGAAACGGTAGTAATTAGCTGCTTTACGGCCGACTAGATACGAAGTCGTTCCAAGTCCGCGCTCTTTCAAAAGAGCCGCTAACTGCTCACCCTCTTTAATTGCATTATTTGAATAAGCCCCGGCCATTCCACGATCTGCAGTGATAATCAAAATCGCGGCGCGAATTGGATTCTCGCTAGCAGTGGTTAAAGGATGGTTAGTTGATGAGAACGATGCAACTGCAGATACCGCGCGAGTCAACTCATTGGCATAAGGAGTCGAAGCACTGACTCGTTGTTGCGCTTTAACGATACGAGATGCCGAGATTAACTCCATGGCTTTCGTAATCTTTTTAGTCGCTTTAACGGATCGCATGCGTCTGCGATAAACGCGAAGTTGGGCACCCATGGGTTACTTCTTCACCGCCGGCGGAACATATTTTGTAATCTGCTCAGCACCTTCACCATCGAGAGCTTCAGCCGGTGCTTCATTGACTACAGCAGCTGCTGAACTTTTAAAGATCTTTTTGAAATCATCTACGGCAATTTTCATCTGTTCGATCGTGTCATCTTCGAGCGCCTTCGTCTCTGAGATTACTGTGAAGATATCTTTGCGTTCGCGGCCAATGAACTCTAGGAGTTCGGCCTCAAAGCGACGGATATCTGCAACTGCTACAGAATCTAGAGCACCTGATGTACCGGCCCAGATAGAAACAATCTGATGCTCAAGAGAATATGGTGAGTACTGGCCCTGCTTTAAGAGTTCAACCATACGCGCACCGCGTTCAAGTTGTGCCTTTGAGGCCGCATCTAGATCTGAACCAAATGCTGCGAAGGCTTCGAGCTCTCGGAACTGTGCGAGGTCAAGGCGTAGACGACCCGCGATCTTCTTCATCGCCTTGGTCTGGGCAGAGCCACCCACGCGTGATACAGAGATGCCCACGTTAATTGCTGGACGAACTCCTGCGTTAAATAGATCTGTTTCAAGAAAGCACTGTCCATCGGTAATTGAAATAACATTTGTAGGAATAAAAGCGGAAACGTCATTTCCCTTAGTTTCAATAATTGGAAGACCAGTCATCGAACCGCCACCGAGCTCATCGGAGAGCTTTGCACAACGCTCTAATAAACGTGAATGCAAGTAGAAAACATCTCCCGGATATGCCTCGCGGCCTGGTGGGCGTCGAAGGAGCAATGAGACTGAACGGTAGGCCTCGGCCTGCTTTGATAGATCATCAAAGATGATAAGTACATGTTCGCCGTTATACATCCAATGCTGGCCAATTGAAGAGCCAGTGTATGGAGCTAAGTATTTAAAGCCAGCTGGGTCAGAGGCAGGAGATGCAACGATAGTTGTGTACTCCATTGCGCCGGCCTCTTCGAGTGCGCCTTTGACTGCAGCGATCGTTGAACCTTTTTGCCCGATAGCGACATAGATACATTTAACTTGCTTCTTCTTATCTCCAGATTTCCAGTTTTCCTTCTGGTTAATAATTGTGTCTACCGCAACGGCAGTCTTACCAGTCTGGCGATCGCCAATAATTAACTGGCGCTGTCCGCGACCTATAGCTGTCATCGCGTCAATTGCTTTGATTCCAGTTGCGAGTGGCTCTTTTACAGGTTGACGCTGAACTACAGAGGGAGCCTGAAGTTCAAGTGCTCGACGTGCATCGGCTTTGATCTCACCCTTGCCATCGATAGGACGACCTAGAGGATCTACAACGCGACCTAAAAACCCATCGCCTACTGGAACTGAGAGAATTTCACCTGTGCGGCGAACTGATGTTCCCTCTTCAACTCCTTCGTAACCACCCAAGATAACTACGCCGATTTCACGTACGTCGAGGTTGAGTGCCAGGCCAAGTGTGCCGTTTTCAAACTGCAACAACTCATTTGCCATCGTTGATGGCAGCCCTTCAACGCGGGCGATTCCATCGCCAGCTTGGCTAACGGTTCCGACTTCGTCGCGAGCCGCAACGCCTGGATCGTATGACTTAACAAAGTTCGCTAAGGCTCCCTGGATTTCGGCCGGGTTGATCGTGAGGTCTGCCATGTGATTCTCCCTTTATTTGCTTCCGACTACGGCGCGAGCGGCCCCAGCCAAACGATTTGAAACAGTTCCATCAACTAACTCATCTGCAAACTTGACTGAAACTCCACCGATTACACCCGGTTCGATCTCAATATTTATACGTACAGGCTGCCCTACTTGATTATTAAGTGCAGTAGATAAGCGTTCTTGTTGAGCAGCGCTCAGTGGAGCCGCCACGCGGACCAGAGCAATCACGCGATTACGGCGTGCGGCAAGGGCATGGGCATAGTCATCAAAAGCTGATTCGATGCTGCGTCCTCGCCATGTGTTTACTAACTGCGAAACTAGCTTCACGGTCGAACCAGATGCACCCTTAAGAATCTCGCTAACGAGTGTTGCTTTAGCAAGCTTTGCATCCGATGTCAGTGCCTTGCGAAGTTCGGCTGAGCCGGCGATCGCACGGGAGGCTGTAAAGATTTCATCTTCTACGCGATCGAGTTCGCCGGCAATGTTGGCAGCTGATGCTTCTGCCTCAATAGCTAACTGCTCAATCACAAGTACAAGATCCTTTGGAGCAGACCAACGCATCGCTGATATCTCAGTTGCAATGCCAAGTGCCAACGCGCCGATCTTTGAACCTAATAACTCTGAAAGAAATACTGACTTAGATTTATCATCACGAGAAGAGTCGGTTAGAGCCCGACGCACTGCAATATTTGTAGCCAGTATATCGGCGACAAAGAAAAGTTCAGCGCTCAATGTAGATGCCATTGATGCATCAACTCCTTTTATGGCAGCATCTAACGCTGCGCGCGCAGTCACGAGTGACTGACGGCTGCTGCCTCCGAGGTGAGCTCTCATCTATTACTAATTCCTTATCTGTTTATGTTCTCTAGTTTTAACTAGTTGTTAGTTGTCTCTAGATCCTCTAAAAAGCGATCGACAACACGAGATTGGCGCGCTTCATCATCGAGTGACTCACCTACAATCTTTGAGGCAAGCTCAACGGCTAGGGCGCCAACTTCGGTTCGAAGTGAAGTAATCGCTTGTTGGCGCTGTGCCTCAATTGAGGCCTGCGCAGTTGCAGTAATGCGAGCAGCTTCTTCCTGAGCTTTAATACGCAGATCTTCAATGATCGCTGCTCCTTGAACGCGCGCATCTTCGCGCAAAACTTGAGCTTCAGCCTGGGCATTAGCGAGCTGTTCGGTGTACTGAGCAAGTGCGCGTTGAGCCTCAAGTTGTGCCTTTTCGGCACGTTCGATACCACCTTGAATGGCATTGGTGCGCTCTGTAAATGCCTTTTCAAACATTGGCGTTACAAATTTACGTAGAGTTAAGAAGAGAAGGATGAAAGCGATCGCACCCACAACAAGCTCTGCAGTGTGTGGAATGAGCGGATTAATCTTCTCTTCCGCGGCTAAGTTAAGAAATTGCATCAGTTGTCCTTAAGTTTCAATTAGTAAAATCGAATATGTATTAGAGAACGAATGCGAGAACGAGGCCAAAGAGTGCTAGGGCTTCAGCAAGTGCGAAACCAAGGAATGCGATTGGCTGTAGGACGCTGCGTGCCTCTGGCTGACGTGCGACGCCGTTAATATATGCGGCGAAGATTAGACCAGTTGCGATTCCGGGACCGATTGCTGCGAGGCCAAAACCAACGAGGTTGAGTGTGCCTTCCATTTTTTCTCCTTATTTCCTATTAGTGTTCGTCGGCAAGGGCGCCGGCGATATAGAGAGCTGCGAGCAGAGTAAAGATGTACGCCTGTAGGACTTGAACCATGAATTCAAAGAAGGTCAACACAATGCCTACAGCGAAGGCAAATGGGCTGATCAACTTTAAACCAATTACCCCTTGGAGTAGATGTTCTCCACCCAAGATAAATACGAGCAACAACAAGTGGCCCGCGAACATATTTGCAAATAGACGAAGTGCGAGAGTTAAAGGACGCACGACAAAAAAAGTAAGTATTTCAAGTGGAGTGATAAGAATGTATGCCGCTTTTGGAACGCCTGGCATAAACATGATCTCTTTGAAGTATTTAAATGCACCTTGTTTACGAATTCCAACATAGTGAAAAACGAAGTAAACGGTAACTGCTAATACGTAAGGAAAAGATATGCGCGACATCGTCGGAAACTGCAGAAGTGGAATAATTCCAAATACATTATTAACTAAGATAAATGTGAAGAGTGTAAAGAGGTAGGGCACAAAACGCAGAAACCCATGACCAATGACATCTCTAGCTAATTCATTTCGAACAAAACTGTAAACGGATTCGCCTGCGAACTGAAGCTTCGAAGGAACAACTGCAGCTTTTCGCGACGCGAGAATGAAAAACGTTGAGATGAGAATTACTGAAAGAAAAACTAAAAAAATTGGTTTAGTTGTATAAGCGTTATCACCAAAGATTGGTGGGAGTTCGAAATCGGAGCTGCTCGGTGGGACAAAGCCACCACCTGTGCCAGAACGCAGTAAATCGCGCACGCATAACTCCTTCAGAGGTTGAAAATGTTGACTACAACGGGAAAGACGAGGGAAGCCTATGGCAGAGGCGGCCAGGTTGAGAAATCCGACTGCCTACTAAAAAAGTGTGGCGGCTCACTCCCGCCCGAAGCGCAGCCACACGAGATAGATGGCACCACTGATGCCCACTAAGAGGCCAAGTAAAGTGAAGTAGCCCTGATTGAGCCATTGATCGAGGCCATATCCAATTGCGCCCCAAAAGAGCAGGCCAGAAAGGAGGTAGCCAAAAATCGACCACATTGCACTCTCTTCACGCTTTGCCATCAAGGACTCCTTAAGCTTTCGTATCTGGGAGGGGTAAATGTAGGCGAAGTTTCATGAGACTGGCAATCTCGCCCCAAAGCCAAGAGATTGTGAGTAATACTGCCGTGGATCCAAAAGCGGTTCGGCTAATCGTGGCCCGGTCAGTGAACTTAGCAATTGCCCATAGCAAAAGGCCAAGAGCAAAGAGCTTAGCAAAGTATGAAAAGAGCGCCAAAGCCATAGTGGAGATTGGATCTAAGTTTCGGACCATTCGCGAGACTGCGATATGAATAATAAAGAAAATTACAACAACGAATTGGGCAAGGAGTGCGCCATAAAAACCACTGCGACCGCTCAGAATCGTAGCGACCGTAATTGCAACAACGCTTATTGCCAGCGTTGGAAAGAAAGCGCCTCGCAGCAAACGTGATTCATTACTGCTCATACAATTACTTTTTTTCCTATTTTGGAAACCACTACCGTTACAAGGAAAAGAAATACTGCTGTAGTCAAAGCTACCCACCACGGTGCAAATGCTAATACTGTCACTGGAAAGGCAATCATTGCCGTCCATAAATAGAGGATCGATGCCGTTTTTAACTGTGAGTTTCCGGCACTCAATAACCTGTGATGCAGGTGTTGATTGTCGGGTGCAAACGGCGATTTACCGGCTTTGACTCGACGAACAACTGCAAGTAATAAATCCACCAAGGGAATCGCGAGAACGGCAAAGGGCAACAGCAGCGGCAAAAGAGTTGGACCAGCAGACTCGGCCGCAATTGCATTTGGGTCAACCTGGCCCGTTAACGTAATGGCAGCTGTTGCTAATAAAAGTCCGAGCAACATTGAGCCGCTATCACCCATGAAAATTCTTGCTGGATGTGCATTATGTGGCAAGAAACCAATGCAGATTCCGACAAGAACTGCTGTCACCAATGAAGGAGTACCTGCACGACTAAAGCCGAATTCAACGGCTAATAAATATGCGAAGGCAAAAAATGCAATCCCAGAAATCGCAACTATTCCAGCGGCTAGGCCATCCATGCCATCGATAAAATTAACTGCATTAATAGTAATGACTACTACGAGGACAGTGAGTAGCTGACCAATGCTGGGCGGCAAAGTAATTACTCCGTTAATTGGGAGCCAAAGAATCTGAATTCCATACATAAGTAAAACACTTGCTGCAAAAACTTGGCCCGCAAGTTTTGTAAGGGCATCTAGTTGGAAGCGATCATCGGCCATGCCTAATAAGACGATGACTGTAGAAGCCAAAAAAATACCTTGAGATTCGTGGCCAAAGGATTTACCTACTAGCGGAAGATGATTCACGATCATGAAAGTCACTGCCATCGCCAACCACATTGCAACTCCACCCCAGCGAGCAGTGGGTACCGTATGAATGTCGCGCCCACGAATTTGCGCTACGGCTCCAAATCGAATCGCTTGAGTGCGTACAAAGGGAGTAATTAGGTAACACAAAGCTGCGCAAATAAACAGTGTTACCAAGTACTCTCTCATGAGATCTATTACGCCTGATAAATAGGAAAACGCGCAGTCAACGCATGGACTTCAGTTTTTATCTGCGCGTGCACACTGGGTTCATCACTTGCGATAGCACGTGAGATTAAAGTAGCAATCTGCTTCATCTCAGGAACGCCCATACCTTGGGTAGTCGTAGCTGGTGTACCAACACGAATACCGCTTGTTATGCCAGGCTTTTCTGGATCATTTGGAATTGAGTTCTTATTCATGACGATACCGGCCTGCCCACAGCGCTCATCTGCAACCTTGCCAGTAACGCCTGTGCTGCGGATATCCATCAGAGCTAAATGAGTTTGAGTTCCACCAGAGACGGCACGCATACCTTCAGCTTCAAGTGATGCAGCTAAGGCTTGTGCATTCACAATTACATCTTTGGCATATTTTTGATAACCAAGAGTTGCGCACTCAGCTAAAGCAACGGCCTTGCCGGCAACCGCCGACATTATTGGCCCACCTTGAATTCCAGGAAAAACGGCCTTATCAATTGCAGCGCCATGTTCGGCTTTAGCTAAAATCATTCCTCCTCGAGGTCCTCGCAGAACTTTGTGTGTAGTAAATGAAACAACATCGGCGTATGGCACTGGAGATGGAATCGCTTTGCCGGCAACTAATCCAATGAAGTGCGCGGCATCTACCCACATAATTGCGCCCACTTCATCGCAAATAGCACGAATCTTTTCAAAATCAATGAGTGAAGGATATGCCGTTGCTCCTGAACAGATCATCTTTGGTTTAGTCGCAACTGCTTTTTCTCTTAGTTCATCATAATCAATAAGCTCATTATCGGCGCGGACCCCGTAAGACTCAACGTTAAACCATTTACCAGAAAAGTTAACCGCTGAACCATGTGTTAAGTGACCACCGTGAGGCAGCGACATCGCCAGAATTGTGTCACCTGGTTTAGTAAATGCTTGATAGACCGCGATATTTGCACTTGCGCCTGAGTGTGGCTGAACATTTGCATGCTCGGCTCCAAATAAACTCTTTGCACGCTCTATTGCAAGAGACTCTGCTTTGTCTACTTCCTCGCAGCCACCGTAATAACGTTTACCTGGATAACCCTCTGCATATTTATTGGATAGCGTCGATCCCATAGTCGCTAATACAGCCGGAGAAGTAAAGTTTTCGGAGGCAATTAACTGGAGGTTAGTTTGTTGGCGTTTTAGTTCAGAAAGTAGAACTGCGGCAATCTCTGGATCTTGTGCAGTGAGAGCTTCAAAATCAGGGCCATAAAATGTAGACATACTCCAATCTTATAGTGCGATAGCGCTAGGTACGATCTTTTGAATCTCCTCCAATGGGATTGCACCAACTCTAAGCACTCGTATGCCAGTTTCATCGGCCTCAATGACCGTTGTTAAAGGACCTTTTCGTAGATTTCCATAATTAAACTGCAATGCTAAATCTGCATCCAAAACAAAGATTTCGCTCAATGACTTTGGACCTGGACGGCCAACACGCCCACCGCTTGCAATTGCCAAAGGGCCACTCACTTGCAGTAAAGCCTTTGCAAATTTACTTCTTGGTACACGAATACTCACTCGATCTAATTGATTCGAATCTCCCAAATCCCAATTCAACCCAGTTTGCGGGCGAAGATTCATCGACAACATACCAGGCCAAAACCTCTTCATGAGCGCGGCGATATCTGGAGTGATTTCTCGCACAACCCCTTGCGCAGTTTTTGCACTGCCAACGCCAACTTGAGCGGCGGTAAATAAGGTGTCCCCGCGCAAGACATGCATTGTGCGGACTGCATCGTGCTTAAATGCATCACAGGCAAATGCATAACTATGTTCAAGCGGAATAGCAATAATGTATCCATCAGAAATTGCCTTGACGGCTTTTTTGACATGACGAGAAATTTCACCGGATTTTAAATCTATCTCTTTACCCATATCTATTTCCTAACCGCACTTGTCCAACGAGGCCGTCCAACGAGGTCATCATGGAGTGTAATACCCTCAAAATCTAGGGCTAATTCGTGTGCAATAGAGTTCGCTTGAGTTTCGGTATGTTCAATAACCAAAACTCCACCGGACTTTAACAATCGTGCAGCTGCAGTAATAAATACTCGTGGTAGTTCCATTCCTGTCGGACCACCAAATAAGGCTGAGTGTGGCTCAAAACCAGCTACATCGCGGGGCAATAATTGTGCGTCAGGAATATATGGAGGGTTCGCGATAACTACATCGCATTTAACTCCTTGCAACACATCGGCAACATCTCCTTCAACGACTCGAACGCTTTGCGCGATTAACGAGACATTTCGCTTGAGCCAAAATATTGCTTCAGGCGAATTTTCAACTGCGATCACGCGTGTATCAGGAGCTTCAGTTGCGATAGCAAGGGCCAAGGCTCCAGAGCCTGCACCCAAGTCGATAACGCTCACAGGTGCAGGCAGGTTTTTAATGTGCGTCAAAACTGCATCAACGAGTAGTTCGGATTCAGGCCGTGGAACCAAGACGCCAGGACCAACTTCAAGCTCTAAATATCGAAAAGGTGCAAGGCCAGTTAAGTATTGAAGTGGTTCGTGGTTGATCCTACGATCTAAGAGCGAAAAGAACTGAGCTTGAATTACCTCATCATCGCTAACTGCATCTAAAGTTGACTCAACCAAGACCGGGTTATGCAGATCCATTCGCGAGATTCCGAGAATGTGTGCCAATAAATGCTCGGCATCGACTTCAGATATGCCGGATTCTGCTAGTTCAGATTTGGCACCACTCAGCAAAACCTTTATATCCATGAAGAGTTACTTCGTTTGTGCTAAGCGGGCGGCTTTATCGGCATCAATGAGAGCCTGGATCAAGTCATCTAAATCGCCATTTAAGACAGCATCTAAATTATTAGATTTGTAATTTATACGGTGATCACTTATACGGTTTTCCGGATAGTTGTACGTACGAATTCGCTCGGATCTATCGACAGTGCGAACCTGACTTTTGCGCTCGGCCGATGCCGCTGCTTCCTGTGCCTCTTGGGCCGCAGCTAACAGGCGAGCTCTTAGAATTCGAAGTGCCGACTCTTTGTTTTGCAGCTGACTCTTTTCATTTTGGCAGGAGACCACGATTCCTGTTGGAACGTGAGTTAAGCGAACTGCCGAGTCGGTTGTATTTACCGACTGCCCGCCAGGGCCAGATGAGCGAAAAACATCAACGCGCACATCATTCATATTTAACTCAACATCGATCTCTTCGGCCTCGGGCAAGATTAAAACGCCGGCCGCCGATGTATGAATTCTTCCCTGACTCTCGGTCTCTGGAACGCGTTGAACGCGGTGGACTCCCCCTTCAAATTTTAACCGTGCATATGGCGACTCTCCAGGGGCGGGAACACCCTTTGACTTAACTCCTACGGAGATATCTTTATAACCACCCATCTCACTTTCCGTTGCATCAATAATCTCAACTTTCCAATTATGGCGCTCGGCATATCGCATATACATCCGCAATAAATCGCCTGCAAAGATTGCCGATTCATCTCCACCAGCACCGGCCTTGACCTCCAAAATAACATCTCGATCATCGTTGGGGTCTCGCGGAAGCAGTAACTCCTCTAACTTCTCCCCTGCAATAACCGCCGTCACTTCAAGGGCTGGAATCTCAGTTGCAAAATCTGTATCTACTAACGCTAACTCCTTGGCCGCGGCCAAATCATCCTCTGCCGACTTCCACGCTTTAAAACCGGCGACCACTGGACCTAATTGGGCATATCGTCGCCCAAGTTTGCGCGCATTATCTTGATCATTATGAATACTGGGATCAGCCATTTTGGTTTCGAGTTCGGCGTATTCACGAACCATCTCATGTGCCGATGCAAAGCGATCGTTGCTCATGTGGCTTCTCCTTTTCTATTTATGGTGGTGAGTTTAGGCGTTAGTAAAATAAAAAAACCGCGTACGCAACCGTTAAGGCTGCGATGCGGTCTCTTTAAAAAGCTACTTGGCGTCGGTTGAAATCGCAGCTTTTTCTTTGTTGGCGAGTTTTCCGAAGCGCTCTTCGAACTTAGCTACACGTCCACCAGTATCTAGGATGCGCTGCTTGCCGGTGTAGAACGGGTGACATACAGAACAAACTTCAACATAGATTGAACCGCTTGCAACGGTTGAGCGAGTAACAAACTTCTCACCACAACCACAGGTTACTTGGGTCTCTTTATACTCTGGGTGGATCTCTGGCTTCATATTTCTTCCCTTTTTTATGTTTGGATCTCGGCTAGCGAGTGAACCAAACGGATTGGTTAACGTGGATAAGAGTAGGCCAAAGCCCAATTTTTATGAAATTTACGCCTAGTTACTTACTATCATCTGGCCCAGAAGTTGTCTTCTGGATCTGCATTAAGAACTCAACGTTGGACTTAGTGCCCTTCATCTTCTCAAGGAGAAGTTCGAGCGCCGCCTGTGGTTCGAGTGCGTGGAGAACGCGACGTAGCTTCCAGACAATGTTGAGCTCTTCAGAACCCATAAGAATTTCCTCTTTACGAGTACCAGATGCAACAACGTTTACCGCTGGGAAGATGCGCTTATCGGCAAGACGACGATCGAGAATTAACTCCATGTTTCCAGTGCCCTTAAACTCCTCGAAGATAACTTCATCCATACGAGAGCCAGTGTCAACGAGAGCTGTAGCAAGAATTGTTAACGATCCGCCATCTTCAATATTGCGCGCGGCCCCGAAAAACTTCTTAGGTGGATATAGGGCAGCTGAATCAACACCACCAGAGAGGATTCGACCGGATGCTGGTGCTGCAATGTTGTAAGCGCGTCCCAATCGAGTGATTGAGTCGAGTAAGACAACTACATCGTGACCGAGTTCGACCAGACGCTTTGCGCGCTCGATAGCTAACTCGGCAATAGTTGTGTGATCATCGGCTGGTCGATCGAAAGTTGAAGCGATAACTTCACCTTTAACTGAGCGCTGCATATCGGTAACTTCTTCGGGGCGTTCATCAACGAGAACAACCATCAAGTGACACTCTGGGTTATTAGTTGTGATGGCATTTGCAATCGCCTGAAGCACCATTGTCTTACCAGCCTTTGGCGGTGAAACAATGAGTCCGCGTTGTCCTTTACCTATCGGTGCAATCAAATCAATGACGCGCGTAGTCAGGACATTTGGTTCGGTCTCAAGTCGCAGACGCTCCTGCGGATACAGTGGAGTTAATTTGCCGAATTCAACGCGGTTACGCGCCTCATCGGGGCTCATTCCATTGACGGTTTCAAGAGTAATAAGCGCATTGAACTTCTCTTTGCGCTCACCTTCGCGAGCCTGGCGAACTTGACCTGTAACAACATCACCTTTGCGCAATCCGTTGCGGCGAACTTGCTGCAGAGTTACATATACATCGTTTGGACCTGGCAGGTAACCAGATGTGCGAATAAAGCCGTAACTATCGAGAATATCTAGCAGTCCACTTACGGGTACTAAGACATCGTCCTCACTCAGAACTGGCTCGCGCTCTTCTCGTGGTGCACGGTCGCGATTGTTGCGATCACGGTTGCGATCACGACCACGAGTTCGATCATTGCGATCGTTGCGGTTGCCGCGATCATTGGAGTTAGATGGTGCCTCATCATCTGAGCCATCATCTGAATCTTGATTACTATGAGCTGCCGGCTTGCTCTCTTTCTTGCGGCTGTTACGGGCCTCACGGCGCGCCTCGCGTTCGGCTTTAGCAGCTTCGCGATTCTTAGCCTGTAAATCGGCGATCGCTCCTACTAATGCATCCTTCTTCATCTTTGTCGCACCTTCGACACCAAGTTGCGTTGCAACTGTTTTTAACTTTGGCAGGGTCATTGCGGCAAGCTCTGGACTTTGCGAACGTACTGGTTCTTGTGTTGTTGTCATCTGTTTCTTTTCGCTATTGGTCTAAGGGCCGATTTCTATAACCCATTAGAGCGTGGATTGTTGTTAAACGTATCTGAAGTGTTACTGGCCGATATAAAAGGCCTAACAGATGGTTACATGTTAGCAGTGCCCGTGGCCAAGGGCAAAATTGCCAATCAAAGAATTCTCGCTCCCACCCGCGATACTCCAAGTGCCATTGTGGTGAAGCTATCACCGGCGGCTCGGGTGAGCTCTTCAACCTCAATATCTCCCCCCGTATGAAGGACGAGAACGCTGGGACCTGCACCCGAGATAAAAGCTGCAACTCCGGCGTTTCGAAGCTTCATAAGGAGCTCAAAAGAGCTGGGCATAGCTTCTGCACGATAGGACTGATGCAGGAAATCCTGCGTCGCGGTGAAGAGAAGATCTGGTCGCTCTTGCAGTGCATGGACTAGCAGGGCTGTATGTGCCGAGTTTTTAACTGCGTCGGAGTGTGTAATTAATTCGGGCAGCATTTTGCGCGCCTTTGCAGTTGATACCGATGTCGAAGGAATAAATACTACGGCGCTTATTCGCGGATCTACCACCAACTGAACTGACAAAGCGACGTTGTGTCCATGTTGTTTTTCCTGCCACGCAATAGTCGCCCCTCCATAAATTGCCGCAGCAACGTTATCTGGGTGACCTTCCAACTCATTTGCTAAGTTCAAGAGATCATCATTACTCATCCGCTCGTTGCCACCTAAAACAAGTGCGCGTGCCAATGAAAGTCCACCGACGATGGCACTTGCAGAAGATCCGAGACCGCGGGTATGTGGAATAACATTTAAGGCCCGAAGTGCGACTCCTCTTGGCTTTCCACCTAAGAAATCAAAACCTTTATACATCGCCTTAATTACTAAATTTTTTTCACTGCGAGGAACCTCATCAGCGCCTTCGCCAGTTACATCGATATCGATAATCGCCTCATCGAGAACTTGTGCAATATATCGATCGTGCATGGCAAGGGCTAATCCCAAACTATCAAAACCAGGACCTAAATTGGCACTCGATGCAGGTACGTGCACCTGCATCGCCTGGGCTTTGAAAGTTGGTTTCATTTTATTTAAGTCCCAACGCCTTTGCCGCAGCCTTGACGTTGACCGGAACTCCAACTGGCTTCTTAGCAGTTTCTAGAGCATGAGAAATATCCTTTAAACCATGTCCAGTAACAGTTATTACGATTGTCATATCTTTAGCTAATTTGCCGGCTTTTTTGTATTTAATTAGGCCGGCTAATCCTGCAGCTGAAGATGGCTCAACAAAAATACCCTCTTTAGCAGCGATTAAACGGTAAGCGGCAAGGATCTCTCGATCGGTAACGCTATCGATAACGCCTCCAGAAGAATCACGCGCATCTACTGCCTGTGTCCATGAAGCTGGATTTCCAATTCGAATTGCCGTTGCAATTGTCTCTGGGTTTTTTATAATTTTGCCCTTTACAATCGGTGCTGATCCCGCCGCTTGGAAGCCATACATTGCAGGTAGGCGCGCAGACATTCCATCTTTGAAGTACTCCTTATAACCCTTCCAATAGGCGGTGATGTTTCCAGCATTGCCGACAGGGAGTGCATGAATATCGGGAGCGTTGCCTAACATATCTACAACTTCAAAAGCTGCCGTTTTTTGACCTTCAATCCGAAATGGATTTACCGAATTTACGAGTGCCACCGGGTAATTTTCTGATAATTCGCGGGCAATTGTTAGACAATCATCAAAGTTTCCATCTACTTGCACAATAGTGGATCCGTGAATCACAGCTTGAGCAAGTTTGCCCATTGCAATTTTGCCTTGTGGGATAAGAACCGCTGGAACCATTCCAGCTTTAACCGCATAAGCGGCAGCTGATGCCGACGTATTTCCGGTAGATGCGCAGATAACGGCTTTGGCACCATCTTCGGCCGCCTTTGAAATCGCCATTGTCATTCCGCGATCTTTGAAAGACCCAGTTGGATTTAATCCTTCGTACTTGATCCAGACATTGTTATCTAATAACTCTGAAAGAAAGGCTGCGTGGATGAGCGGTGTACCGCCTTCGCGCAAAGAGATTATCGGGGTATTCCCACTCACTGGTAGGCGATGGCGATACTCTTCTATTACTCCGCGCCACTGATGTGCGCCTTTCTTGTTTCCACCAAATATCACCATTTACGAAACCGCTCCTTCGACACGAATAGCAGATTCAACTTTTGTAACGATCTCCATTGATTCAAGTTTACTAAGACAGGATGTGAGTGCCGCCTCAGTTGCACTATGAGTAACAACGATAAGCTCGGCATCTTGACCAATTCCGGTCTGACGGACGGTTTGAATTGAAATACCTTCACTGGCAAAGGTTTGCGCGATTGAAGCTAAAACACCTGAAATATCGGCAACATGCAGACGCACAAAGAACTGGGATTTAACCTCGCTCATGGGTGCAATGTCTAAATCAGCATAATCTGATTCGCCGTAACCGACGGTTGAATAAGCCCGATGCCGAGTAACTGCAACTAAATCGCCCAGGATTGCCGATGCCGTTGGTGCTCCACC
>JAUSFN010000017.1 GCA_030649935.1 Candidatus Planktophila sp. | reverse complement strand
TCATTAACTCTTTTTGCAGTGTGGGCCGCAGTGGCCCCAACACCGACTCCAACACCGACTCCAACACCGACTCCAACACCGACTCCAACACCGACTCCAACACCGACTCCAACACCGACTCCAACACCGACTCCAACACCTTCATTAACGCCAACGATTATTAAACCGATAACACAAGGTGTGAGTATCGCGACAGAAAATGGAGTGCAAGTTTCTACAACGATTAAGTTGATTCCATCTGCAACTACAACGGGAAAACCGAAGTCAGTAGAAGTCTCCGGCGATGGTTGGAAGATTCAAATTACTGGATCAAAGGATGTTGTTCAAGGAACTCCGACAGATCCTTCCAGTCTTTCTGTTGTGTTAGTTCAAGGGGTAGATGCATCCACAAGTGGATTTGGATTCAAACCTGGCACAATGGCACGCGTCTACCTATTCTCGACCCCAATCTTCTTAGTTGAAGCATTGGTGAAAGCCGACGGAACATTCAAAGCTACATATCCGGTGTCAGCAAAAATCACTGTCGGGCCACATACAATGCAAGTGGAGGGAACTTCGACAGATGGTAGTCAAAGAAAAGCCGATGTTGGTTTACTTGTTCACGCTAATCTTGATAAACAAATCAAACTCTTAAATACTATTTACTACACAATAGACTACTGGGGGCTCATAAAAGCAAATAATGATAAGTTAATTAGAATAGCAAAAACTGTAAAGAAATTTAAGTACACAAAAATTTGGCTTTATGGTTATACAGATATACAGAAGGGTGTTGACAACACTTGGCTGTCAAGGCAACGAGCCACTTTCGCCAAAGCCTATCTTCAAAGGCGTCTCCCAAAAATATCGATTCGAATAAAATACTTTGGTCCTGCCAATCCAGCGGCTAAGGCTAAAACGAAAGAGGCATTTGCGCTCAATCGCCGTGTTGAGGTTTACGGACAGAAGTGAAGTAATAGCCTCGAATGATCATGGAGCCAGTTGATGATCTCAACATCAATTCTCTTTTTAGAAGTTTATCGACCACAGGTTAAATATGTGTTGGACTTTATTCGCACCGAAAAACAGTGATACCCACGCCCCCACTAGTAAGTAGGGGCCAAATGGAATCAGCGTTTTTCGGTTGGCTTTTTTGCTCGCCAACAAAATGAGTCCAATTATTGCTCCCAAAACAAAAGCCACAATAAAACCCATAACTAAAACCTGCCAACCAAATGGAGCAAATAATGCACCTAGCATTACTGCAAGTTTGACATCACCCATTCCCATGCCACCCCGCGAGGCAAGATTAAGCAATAAAAAAGCGCTTCCTGCAAGTAGGGCAACACTCAAAGAGTAAATTAGAGGTGAGAAACTATTCTCTTTTATACCTAATACTATTGAAACTCCTAGACCTGCTATGAAACCAGCAGAAGTAAGAGAGTTTGGCAGTTTGTGCTCCTTGATATCTGTAACCGCAAGTGGCATGGTCAAGGTGGCCAGTACAAAAAGTGATAGTAACTGGATGGACCAGCCAGTAACTACGTACGAGCCCACAAATAATAAGGAAGTTACTAGGACAGTGATTTTGGTCATGATGTGGAGCGTATCGCAATACTCAGCGACACTTGAGGTTTAAATAAATTGAAATTCTATTATTTCCATTCAATTGACCATACACTTCGCTCTGATAATAATGGATTGCCCATTAATATAAGTATGTTTGACACCTTTATTGCCGAGAAATGCGGATTAACTATTTTGCATGTCGATAAAAATTTCGAATTGATTAGCAAGGTTACGGGTCAAGCACAAGAACGTTTAGCCTATAATCCTTAAAGACTATTAGAGCAATTAGAAAGCGCATCTATGCCTGAATAATTCTGATTCCATTAAGAAGGATGATTGCCACTGCAATTAAGATTCCAAGTTGACGTGCGGGTAGTCTGCCAACCAAGCGTGCGGCGATCGGTGCGGCAAGGACCCCTCCAAGTGCCAATCCTCCGACGGTGGACCAGTCGAGATCAATCCGATAAAAATTAACAAGAAAGCCAACACTCGCAGATACAGCTACGACAAATTCAGCGGCGCTAACGGTGCCAATTACTTTACGTGGTTGTGTAGCCGTCGTTGAAAGGAGAGTTGGAGTAACTAATGGACCCCAACCACCGCCACCAGAAGCATCTACAAATCCACCAGTAAAACCTAGGAAAGTTAAAAAATTTGGGTTCTTAATCTCCACCATATTAACTTGAGCTTCAGTCTTTACGACATTTCGATATAGGAGAAGAAAGCCGAGAAATAACAAGAGGGTCGAAATGAATATCTTTGATGTGGATAGATCAATAAATGAGAGGAAATTTGCACCTAAAAAAGCGCCAATTCCACCTGGAATTGCGAGTCGAATGAGGATCTTTTTATCAATATTTTCGGCATGCCAGTGAGAGACGCCGGAGGCAAGTGTTGTGCCCATCTCAGCCGCATGCACAGCGGCGGAGGCAACTGCAGCACCGGCACCCATAGTCACGAGAAGAGTTGAACTCGTTAACCCAAAACCCATTCCCAGCGCCCCATCAATTAACTGAGCGAAAGCTCCAATAAAAGCGAAAGCTATCCAATTCACAAAAGCTCCTTCATGATGAGGTCGACGTTTTCGTTAACCTGTTTTGTTCCATCCAGAATCAAATCTGGGTGAGCCGGGCGCTCGTAATCCTGTCCAACTCCAGTGAAGTTCGGGATTTGCCCTGCCGCAGATTTCTTATACAAGCCCTTTGGATCGCGTGTTCGACAAATTTCAACTGGCGTATCAACAAATACTTCAAGGAATTCACCATCTTGAAAAATTGATTTCGCCCGTTGGCGATCAACCTCAAATGGACTTATAAGCGCCGTAATAACAATCAACCCTGCATCAACCATCAACTTTGCAACTTCAGAGGTTCTACGTACGTTTTCAGCGCGATCCTCAGGGGTGAAACCGAGATCCATATTTATACCTAACCTCAGATTATCGCCATCCAGGACGTATGCGTGAGCTCCTTGAGCAAGTAATCTCTTCTCAAGCGCGTTTGCAATGGTGGATTTACCTGAACCAGATAGGCCCGTGAGCCAGACGGTTCGAGATTTTTGATTCTTTTGCGCCGACCTAATAGTTTTTGTAATCTCATAATCTTGAAGGACGACGTTGGATGCACGGCGCAACGAGTGTTGAATCATTCCTGCACCAACTGTTTTAAGAGTTAGACGATCTATGAGTATGAAGTTTCCGAACTCTCGTGACTGGCTATAAGGCTGCATAACCATTGGAAAGTCAGTTGCAATTTCAACTAAACCAATTTCATTCATTCTTAAAGCATCAGATGAAATATGTTCTCCGCTATTCACATCGACTTTATGTTTAATTTTTGTGATTATTGCCGGAGAAGTAGTTGGTCCAGAAACCATTAAATATGAACGGCTGTGAATGAGTGAATCTTCATTTAACCACACAACATGTGCTGCAAATCGATCAGATGGGATTAAATCTGCAGGGTTCTTAGCGACTATATCTCCGCGTGTCGCATCAACTTCTGGCTCCAAGACAAAAGTGATTGCATCATCTTCCACGGCCTTTTCAACATCTCCAGTAAAGGTTGCGATTCTTGCGATCTTTGCCCTCTGATTGCTAGGGTAAATAACAATCTCATCTCCGGCGCTAAATGAGCCGGCTCGCACGGTTCCTGAAACCCCACGAAAATTCTCAGCTCTAGCGATCATCTGGATTCGCATTAATCCATCTATCTCTAAATCCTTAGGAGCGATCCAGCTCTGGATAGCATCTTGCAGAGTTGGACCGACATACCAAGGCATTTTCTCACCTGGGTAGACAACGTTGTCGCCAGCTAATGCGCTGATAGGCACAATGTGAACATCAGAAAGCTGTAAACGATCTGTGGCAGCTGTTATTTCTTGTGATATTTCATCGAAAACCTTTTGTGAATAATCCAGGGCATCTAATTTATTGATAGAGATTATTATGCGGTTGACACCCATCAATGAGCAGATTGTTAAGTGGCGTAGAGTTTGAGTTCGTACACCTTTAGTTGCATCAATTAAAACGAGCGCAATATCTGCCCTTGAGGCGGCAACTACCATGTTGCGGGTGTACTGCTCGTGGCCAGGAGCATCTGCAATAATTAGACGTTTACCGTTCAGAAGTGACATAGAGCGGTACGCGACATCGATAGTTATTCCCTGCTCGCGCTCTGCCTCTAAACCATCTGTCAACAAACTAAAGTCAATTTCCCCAGCTGGAATTGTGGATCCAGTCCTGCGTACTTTTCTCGCTGCGCCAACCGTGTCATGTGGAACGCTATCGGTTTCAACAAGAAGGCGACCGATTAAAGTACTCTTTCCATCATCAACACTGCCACAGGTAAGTAGGCGTATAACAGAGGTAGCCATTAGAAGTAACCCTCCGTCTTCTTTTTTTCCATAGAATCCTCATTGTCACCATCGATGAGTCGCGTGGCTCTCTCACTGAGTTTGACATGCAAGACTTCTTCAACAACTTCCTCAATTGTTAGTGCATCTGATTCGACAGCTGCAGTCAATGGGTAACAACCCAATGTTCTAAAACGAACTCTTTTCATAATCGGTGTTTCATTATTTACTAATGGGAAACGCTCATCATCGACCATAATTAATTGGTCACCGCGCTGAACCATTGGTCTCTCTTTTGAAAAATAAAGGGGATTAACTTCGATATTTTCCTGATAGATGTAGCGCCAAATATCAGTCTCAGTCCAATCTGAGATAGGAAAGACACGCATCGTTTGTTCAGGCAACAATCGTGTGTTGTAGGTGCGCCACAGTTCCGGACGCTGTTCACGCGGATTCCATCTGTGGCCCGGATCTCGTACGCTAAATATTCGCTCCTTAGCTCTACTCTTTTCCTCATCTCGACGTGAACCACCAATTGCGGCATCAAAACCATGAAGATCCAAAGCCGCCTTTAACGCCACGGTCTTCATAATTCTCGTGTATTCAGAGGCGTTTAATGTAAAGGGATTTACTCCAGCTGCTACGCCCTCTTCATTGGTATATACGATGAGCTGAGAGTTTGTTTGAGCAACGATGCGATCACGGAACTCAATCATCTCCTTGAATTTCCAGGTTGTGTCAATGTGAAGTAAAGGAAATGGTACTGGTGAGGGATAAAAAGCCTTTCTTGCTAAGTGCAACAAAACCGAAGAGTCTTTACCGATGGAGTACATCATCACGGGTTTACGAAAAGAGACTGCCGCCTCCCGAAATATTTCTATAGACTCATTTTCTAACTCTCTTAAAATTTGATTCTCTATGCGCATCAACTAACCTCAATCTTCTTAAAATCAAAATCTGAAATCTTTTTCCCGCAGTTCGCCAAATACTTATCCTGAACAATACGCGAAGAGTCCTGTTTAGCCGTTGTTGGGATTTTTGCTAATTTGTTAAAATCTGTAAAGCCTTCCCATGCCGAGAAATGCTGAATAGCCTCAATAGTTTTTGTATCCTGCAACATGTCATAATCGACATCCAAGAAAGCACACTCGTGGGTTTTAGCAAAGTGAACGTACCGATTGTAAAATTTCTCATATTCATCAATGAATTTACTAAGTTCAGTTTCATCAATATCGATTTCTACGCCCTCGGTAGAAGCTGTGTGCCACTTACCAGTTTTATTAGCCTTTTTATGTGAAACAAATCGATCAAGATGATTTCGGCGTAAGAAAATAATATGAGGTTTGTGCTCGGCAATGATTGACTCTAAAACTGGATCCGATAGGTGTGTAGGGAAAACCTTAATAATGTGAATTCCATGGATCTTCTTCATCGCCCTCATTGTTTTAGTTGCACTTAAGGTGGATGATTCAAATCGGTACTTAAGCCATTTTTGCCTTTGTGTTTTAAAGTTCAAATAAAACCGAAAGGAGAAAAATGGGTAGTAGCGATTGAGTCGTTCAATCACTGAACTCCAGTGATTGAAAGCAAAGAACTCCCCATGGTACCTAAACCCAATATTTTCCTGCGAAACCAAACTACCCAATGCATGCGTGCCTGAGCGCGGGAAAGAGATGACTAAGACCAGCTTTGATTTCACCGGTTTTACCTTACCGAGCCGCTCTTTTATGAAGTAAATCCCGGATTTAGGCAGAGCCTTACAATTCAAAAGAAGCTTTTTAAAGGTCGTAAGGCTTTGGTTGTTTTTCTTGGGTGTAGAAACTCCTTGAGACATGTCGAAATCCTAGCAGGATTGACCCAATCTTCATGAGACGAACACCTTTGCATGCATTCTTGGTAATCTAGCCAAATGCATTCAGGTGAGAATAACTCGTTGAATCGCTCAACAACATTTTCTCAGGAGATACAATCGATTTCAGATCTTCGTATATCTCGTCGTAAAAAAATGAAAAAATATCCAAAGGTATCTGTCGTACTTTCTACTATTAGACCGGACGATTTAACCTCAATACTTTCTCAAATCAAGTTACAAACCTTGAATAACTTTGAATTAGCAATAGGTCTGCATGGAATTCAATTAAATGCCAAACACAAATTATTAATTAGTGAATTAAACAAACGAGCAGTTAAAGTTAAAGTGGAGAAATATGCCAAGACAGCCACTTTTGGATCTATATTGACCGACCTTGCTGGCAAAACATCTGGAGACTATGTTGCCAAGATGGATGACGATGATTATTACGGACCAGAGCACTTACGTGATCTAGTAGATGCAATAGTTGATAAAGGTGCAGACGGTGTGGGACGGGCAATGAACTATGTTTATCTTGAGCCACTTGATTTAACTGTTCGTCGCTTTGGGGTTCAAGGAACCCAGGCAGTTGAGATTTGGAGTGATTGGGTCTGTGGTGGAACTATTTTAGTTTCTCGCTCTGCTGGCGAATCCGCTGGGTGGTTTGGGAACGGTACAACTGCCGTTGATAGATACTTACTTGGTCGTATCACTGAAAATGGTGGGAAAATCTGGCGAACTTTTGGTGCTGGTTACATCTATAGGAGAAGCTTTACTTTTCATACGTATATTACTAATTATTCAAAGTATCTTAAGAATGCAAATCAACAAGTAGTTGGTCTCTGGCAGGATGAAATTTTTGGTACACGATGACAAAGCAACCAATATTTAGATTTGAGAGACCTTCAAATCTTGCTCTAGTTAAAACCCCCACCCTTTCCGTTGCAATCATCACAGCTTGCCGTGATGGTCAAGAAAAACTCGATCTCTTCATGGCATCTCTGGCCGCTCAGACCTACCCAAAGAACTTAGTGAGTGTGCATGTAATCGATGATGGCAGTGAAATACCAATAGCAATTCCGGCAATCGCTCCCAAAAAGAGCAGGGTAATTCGATATAAAAATACCCAGAACAGCTGGGGCAAAACTGCGGCGACTAATGATGTGATGGCAACAATTAAAGCCGATGTTTACTGGTTTGTTGATGCCGATATGGTTTTTGAAAAAGAGCATTTAGCCCACCATATGAAGTGGCATCACAATAGCGATGATTTCGCGGTTTTGGGTTGGAAGCGTTTTGTCCAGAAGTGGGATTATTCACCACAAACGGCATTTGAAATGATTAATTTTGGAAAATTTGCGGATATGCATTCAGAGAGTTGGGGTAAAGATCTCTGGGAACAGCGTATTGAGCGAACCTCAGATTTATTACACCCAGCTCTAGATGGTTATAGATCTTTTGTTGGCGCAACCTTTTCAATTAAAAGCGCACTCTGGAAAAAACTTGGTGGTTATAGGCGTGATTTAGTGACAGGTGAGGATACAGAATTGGGATGGCGTCTATTCATGGAGGGTATCCGGATTCTTCCCGAGCGATCAGCTCTATCCTGGCACTTGGGTTACAGCACCGTAGAATCAAATAAGGATTTAATTGACCGACATAATCAGCCATCGCTAGCCCAATACATACCGGAGATGAAGAAGATTCGTTCGCGTGCCACTAATTCGTGGGTGATCCCAACATACGAGGCGATTATCGACGTCAGAACATGCAATTTGCAGCAATTAAAGGGTATTTGTTCACGATTAACTTCACTTCCGGGAACCCAAGCTAACTTCATATTGCTGGGTAGTTGGAGCCAATTAAAGAAACGTTACTCTCCTGTGAGTGATAAGTACGCAGATTTACGCGAAATATTAAACTGGCTAAAGAGTGAAAGTAACTTCACTTTTGAGGAGGTTGGCGAGGAAAATCTGGAGATTGGTAATATATTATCTCGATTTTCTAATGCACCAATCCCATTCCATCTCTTTATTGAAGGCGATTTCGATGGCGATTTCGATGGGAAACAATTGTGCGATTACCTTCTTGCCACAGAGTACGGAATGGTTGGTATTGCGACCAAAGCCGATAGACGGGCATTCGCGCTCTTTCAGCCTGCTTTAGCTCGTTCAATCTCAACACCGGGATCGATTTACCAGAATCTTTCAGCCACGTGGGGTGTTTTATGGCTAACCCACGAGAGCTTCATTCAAATACATAGTGGAAGTAGATTTAGACGTGCGCGGTTCATAAACTTTTTAAAACGTGAGGGTAAAAAAGTTAATTCACCACAACAACTTCTGATTTTCATAAAGAAACTAATAGGCATCTTGCTTCTCAAAGCTCTAAAGCGATCATAAGTAGGGCGCATTTAAATTAAATAATTCGTCCAAGGCCATACAAGTATTGAAGTTCAGTGCTGCTCATATTTGAATGCTTGGACTTTGAATTTGATCGTCTGCTCTTATGCAGGCAACCATCATGTTTACTAGGTGTCATTCTTTTCATTTCCTCTCCTGGTTAATTTCTTGCTAGATTAAAATTGCCACTTATTGTGGAGGTAGTAATTCTTACTACTTTGCTACTGCCTTTTGATGAGTCATTTGCGCCATCAAGTGAAATCTCAGAGTTCAAGTCACCACTTACCGAGTTTCCATCTACGTCAACATCTAAATCTGGAGCAACATGAACCTTTATGTCACCACTAATACTCTTTAGCGTGTAGTCGCAGGCTGAAAAAGTGTGTGTCGTAATATTGCCTGCTACGGTTTTAACAATGCATGTAGTTGCAGGATTTTGGCTGATTACGACTTCACCCGATACTGACTTAATCTGAAGACTAGCCAGAGCCTGATTAACTTCGATATCACCGGTGACAGTTTTGATTTTGACATTAGAACTACGGGGAAGCGCTATTTCGGCCGAGAGGCCTGATAACGAACCACTATTGATTCCCCAAAATTTGCGTCCCTTTTTATAAAAGCGCACATTGAGCTCGCCCACCTCAGCGCTAATTTCAACAAACTCGGCTACTTCTAAAGCTTTTTTTGAATCGGCAAGGATTTTGACGTGACATTTACCATCGTGTGACTCATTAATTGTTATATTGCTTAAAATACTCTCGATAAAGACTTCAGGGCTCTCGATCTCGAAACTCTCTTCTCTTGCAGTGTAAAGCTCTTTGTGGATTGCCATTAGCTCTTTCCCTTTCCTTTTAGTTGTCGCTTGCCAAGAGAGACTGAGAAGCTTCCCCGGTCGCTTGTTTTCAAAAGCCACGAGTTCAGAGAGATTCCCTCTTTAGTCGCCGCGCTCTCTATTCGAGATTTCAAATCCTCAGGAAGTCTCAGAGTGATTCGGGCATTTAGGTCGGCCGGACTTTCTCGAGTTACCGAACCATCTTCGACGTAGATAAGTTCGATTTCATCACCTTGAACTCGAGCCTCTAAATGGGCACCGGGGAGTTGCTCGCTGAGCTCCTCTGCGATTTCAGTGAGAGCCTCTAATAAACGAGTGCGCAAGACCGGTGCAAGTGTAGGAATTAAGCGTGAAACCGCGGAATCTAGCTCTTGACCACCGAGTTTGCCTAGGGCCTTAATATCGTTGGATAAGAGTTCGATGAATTTTGACATCTTCATGGTGTCATTATGACATCACTTTGGCATCGCTGTCAATTACCTAATCCTTCGGAAGCACAAAGCCACCTGAGGCCGGTGGCTTACAGATGGCTTGGTGGGTGAGGCTAGGCGCGCAAAGTTTGAGCAAACAAACGGAAGTCTTCAACGAGAAGATCTACCTCTTTTTGTCCATGCGCTAAGGAGATTAACCACTGCTCATCTAGGCCTGGAGGCGTAATGATTCCGCGGTTAAGTGAGAAAAGCCATGACAGCTCGGCAATCGCAAAATCCGTTGCTTTGTAGTCACGGTAATTCCGAAGCGGCGTCGTTGACCAGGTAATACAACCCTTAACACCAAAGCCAACAGTATGTGCGGGCAACTGGTACTCATCGATTATTTCATTAATGCGATCTAGCGCCTGTTGATTGAATTCCTCAGCAACTGCGAGAGTTTCCTTGGTACAGATTTTATCAACGGCGCGAACACCTGCCATAGCAAGGGGATTACCGTTGAAAGTACCAAAATGTGCCATCTTGCCATTTGTGACAAAGTCCATGTACTTCTTCTTGCCACCGAAAGCGGCCAAAGTAAGTCCGCCACCGATAGATTTGGCAAGAGTAATCAAATCTGGAATGACTCCTAAGCGCTGTGCTGCGCCTTGATGTCCAGCGGTTAATCCTGTTTTAACTTCATCGAAAATCAAAACAACGTTGTACTCATCGCAGAGCTCGCGAACACGCTCCAGATAACCCACGTCTGGCAAGATAATTCCTAGGTTTTCCATTACAGGTTCGATGATAAAGCAGGCGATTTTAGAGGCGCTTTTTTCAAAAATCCGCTCTAGTGCATCGGCATCGTTGAAGGAAACTACGTAAACATCTCCAGGAACTATACCTGCCGGAACATACGCAATTGGATCACTAACATCACCAATCACATTTATTGGTGGTTTGGCTGAAACTACAAAGGGGTCGTAACTACCATGATAGCCACCCTCAACTTTGACAATCCCATCTTTGCCGGTTGCTGCTCGAGCAGTGCGAACGGCATACATTGTGGACTCAGTTCCGCTATTCGTGAAGCGAACTTGATCGATGGCAAAGCGGCGGCAAATACGCTCAGCGGCATCGGTTGAAATTGGAGATGGGGTTACAAAGAGCATGCCTGTCTCAAGAGAGCTCTTCACTTCCTCCACAACTATTGGGTTTAAGTGACCGGCGAGCATGGCGCCAAAGCCCATGGATAAATCCAAGAGCTTGCGACCATCGACGTCAGTCATCCAAGCCCCTTTAGCACTAACAATTGAGATCGGATATGGATCCCAGTGTTGGAAACTCGAGGTCACTCCCAAAGGAAGTGACTTAAAAGAGCGCTTACTTTCCTCGGCACTTTTCCCGGTTTGCTTGGTAAATAACTCCCATTCAGATTTCAAAAGGGCGGCAACTCTTTCAGGTGGAATTTCTACTGAAGTTGCAGGGACGAATCTAAAAGTTTCCTTGTGATTGGTTTGTGTAATCATTGTAAAACTTGTACGGCAAAGGTTTCAGCGTTTGAAACTCGTTTGAGAAGTACTCTCCCGGTTCGTTTTTTAGTCCTTTCGAACTAAGGCTTAAGTATCTCATGCCAATTATTAATTGCAACCCCTGAAACTCCGCGTGTTTACGCGGGAATTTCTTTTTTATTTCATAAAAAGAGCATTTAATCGCTTAGTTGTAAAGAAAAGTCCGCAAATAATCATAATTACAAAATACATTGCATGGCCGGCTAGCGCCATATTTATATTTCCTAGACACAGACCACGGACTAAATTAATCGCATGCGTAAGGGGGAACAGATTTGCAGTGAACTGCAGCCACTGTGGGAAAACGCTTAAAGGGAAAAAAGAGCCAGAAAATAGAAACATCGGAAGTAGTAACATGTTCACTATCTCTAACTGTTGAAATGATTTCATATATGAAGTTAATGCCATTCCACAAGATGCAAATCCAAATGCAATCAACACAGCGGCAGGAATAGCCAGAATCCCCCAGATGCTTGGAATTAATCCAAGAGGAATGACAACAACCATAAATGCACATGCATAACTAAATCCCCGTAGAAGTGCCCAACCAATTTCGCCAAGTGCAACATCGAGTGGACCCATAGATGTGGCAAGCATTCCATGGTAGATCCGGTCATGAGTTAGTTTAAAGAAGACGTTCATTGTTGAATCGTAAATTGCGCCATTCATTGCACTCGTTGCAAGCAATGCCGGTGCGATGAAAATAACGTATTTTATACTCTCTCCACCGCTTTCAATCGTAGGTAAAAGCATTCCAATTCCATATCCAAAAGAGAACAGATAAAGAACTGGTTCAACGAAACCGGATAAGACAATCATCCAAGTTGAGGATCGAAAGACAATAAAGCCACGCTCTAAAAGTTGTGGCACACGACCTGAGTAATAGCGTTCCCCCCTCTTA
The DNA here is from genome assembly GCA_030649935.1 of Candidatus Planktophila sp. GTDB lineage: Bacteria > Actinomycetota > Actinomycetes > Nanopelagicales > Nanopelagicaceae > Planktophila. Next base: position 159,754 of record JAUSFN010000017.1, on the reverse strand, counting down.
CCGATTCGGGCTTCGGCGATTGCAACGGCCATTGGAATAAACATCTACTTGGCCAATCTCTTCGTGAATATGCGAGCTGAGAGATAAAGACCACTAATTAACATGATTACAAGGAGAAGGAAGTGAACCCACAACATCATCGGGGAGATTGCGTGACCATACGTCAAATATCGCCCAAGCTCAGTAGCGTGCCACAAAGGTGAAATCCAACCGATCCACTGCAAGAAGAAAGGCATAGACGCTAGGGGAAAAAAGGTTCCGGAGAATAAAAACAACGGCATCATAATAAAACGGCCCAAAATCACAAAGAAGATATTTTCATTCTCTAACCGCGCAGCTAAAGCCTGCATGAGTGCACCAAATGAGACCCCGGCTAGTATCGCTGTTGGAATTGCTAGCCATGCCGCAGGTGATTCAAGGGCACCAAAAGCCCACATAACACCGAAGTAAAAAAGAACTGTATATACAGTGCGGAAAATCGCTGCCAGAAATACTCCTATTGAGATTTGTACCCCAGTCAATGGCGTTGAGTTCATAGAGAAAAAGGTCTTATTCCATTTGAAACCTTCAATAGTTGGGTAAACAGTTTCCTCAAGCGCACCCTGTATCGCAGCCTGTGCTAGCAGGGCAGGAGCTAAGAAGGTTAAGTATTTAACGCCATCAACTCCGGTAGCCCCGACACTCTCATCAATCAAACCACCTAGACCTATTCCGACGGATATTAAATACAAAACAGGGTTTGCGATCGCTATACCAATAATCAGCCAGATCCATTTCATCATGGCGCGGATACGTGCCTCTGCAACATATAAAGCTCCGCGTATTTTGACCTTTTCTGAATTTACAAGTTGAGCAGAACCCTGTCGAATAGTTGTCATACTCATCATTCAATCAACGTTCTTCCAGTCAAGCGCAGGAAAACATCCTCTAAAGAGCTTCGACGGACTAGGGAGGTCTTTGGGTGTAATCCACTTGCATAAATCTTTTCTAGTAACGCTTCACCATCATCGGTATACATCAAGATGCGGTCGGGAAGCTCCTCAATCCGCTCGCAAAGAGAGTTCAACGTGTCAGCTAAACCTTGATTTCGATCCGAGCCAAAACGGACCTCAAGAACTTCTTTGCTTGAGTATTCTTTTATAAGCGATGCAGGACTTCCATGCGCCATGATCCTGCCTTTATCCATGACGATTAAGCGATCGCACAACTGTTCGGCCTCATCCATGAAATGTGTCGTTATGAGAAGTGTTACTCCCTGCTCTTTTAAACGGAAAAGACGATCCCACAAAATATGCCGTGCCTGTGGATCTAGCCCAGTTGTAGGCTCATCCAACATCAATATTTCAGGCTCACTTACAAGGGCTCGGGCAATAGTCAAACGGCGCTTCATACCACCACTGAGTGACTGGACTTTAGCGTTTCGCTTTTCCTCTAACTGTGCAAAGGCCACAAGCTCTTCAATCTTTGCCTTAACAAAGGCACGAGGTAAGCCAAAGTAACGCCCATAGATGTAGAGATTTTCAATAACGCTTAACTCTGTATCCAAATTATCCTGTTGTGGCACAACCCCTAAATGTGCGCGGATCTGAGGTCCCTGCCTATCCGGATCCTTTCCAAGAATCGTGAGAACCCCGGCATCACGTTGGGATGTGGCACCAACCATGCGCATAACCGTTGACTTGCCTGCTCCATTTGGTCCGAGCAGGCCAAAGGACTCACCTTTTGAAACATCAAAGTCAATACCATCCACAGCAACTAAATCACCAAACTTCTTCGTCAGACCACGGGCGGAAATGAGGGATTCAGACATTTCTTTATTCTACCTGAGTATAGTTTCGATACGTGCGCTATATAAATGACCCAACCCACGACCTCACGTATGACGATGTATTCATGGTGCCGAGCGCTTCAGAACTCTCTAGTCGGATGGATGTTGATTTAACATCTAACGATGGATCAGGCACAACCATTCCAATAGTTGTTGCCAATATGACGGCAATTTCAGGTCGGCGAATGGCCGAAACAATTGCGCGTCGCGGGGGCATCGCCGTGATACCTCAAGATATTCCTCACGCTGTGGTCGACAGCGTTATAAAGTGGGTTAAAACTCGGCATACATTTTTTGATACTCCAATTACGTTGAACCCTGAGCAAACTGTTGCTGATGCCGTGAGCTTGTTATTTAAGCGTGCACATGGTGCCATCGTGATCGTTGATGACGGCAAACCTATTGGAATAGTAACTGAAGAGGATTGTAAGAGTGTTGATCGCTTTACCCAGCTCCATAAAGTTATGAGCAAAGAGCTAATAACAATGGCAGACACTTTGGATGCAAGAGCGGCATTCGAATTCTTAAACTTCCACCGCCACAAACTCGCTCCCGTAGTTTCTGTTAATGGCGAGTTAGTTGGCATAATGACACGAATTGGCGCCTTGCGTGGGACCTTGTATTCGCCGGCACTTGATAGCAATAATAGGCTGCGTATTGCGGCAGCCGTTGGAATCAATGGCGATATTGCCGCCAAAGCTGCTGCACTCATCGAATCCGGCGCAGATGTTTTAGTCGTTGACACGGCACATGGACATCAAAAGAAGATGATTGAGGCGCTTCATGCGATTAGATCCCTAGGTGCATCAATTCCCATCGTTGCTGGAAATGTTGTCACAGCCGATGGCACACGCGATTTGATAGAAGCCGGAGCAACGATTGTAAAAGTGGGAGTCGGTCCGGGTGCGATGTGTACAACCCGCATGCAAACTGGAGTCGGACGCCCACAGTTTTCGGCGGTCCTTGAGTGCGCAGCAGAAGCGAAAAAATTAGGCGCTCATGTCTGGGCCGATGGAGGAGTTCGTCATCCGCGCGATGTTGCTCTTGCCCTAGCCGCTGGTGCATCGCAAGTAATGATTGGCTCTTGGTTTGCAGGTACATATGAATCTCCTGGAGATTTGCAGAGCGATGTAAATGGGAAATTGTTCAAGGAATCATTTGGAATGGCTTCGGCGCGCGCGGTTGCAGCACGAACAACAGGTGAAGATGCATTTGATCGAGCACGGAAATCTCTATTTGAAGAGGGGATATCAACCTCACGTATGTATTTAAATCCACAGCGTCCTGGTGTTGAAGATTTACTCGACGAGATTATTGCTGGCTTACGTTCATCATGTACATATGCTGGAGCGAACACGCTCGATGAGTTTGCACAGCGCGCGGTTGTTGGAATTCAATCTTCAGCAGGATACACCGAAGGTCGCCCACTTCACACTTCATGGGGTAACTAGGTATAAAGAGAGTTAAAAGCGCCCGCCTGAAGTTGAGTCTTGACTCAGTCGTTGAGACAAATAGATAGGAATAATCGAGAGAACCACCAGAGTCGCAGCGACAACATTTACGATCGGTGCCTGGTTTGGGCGAAATAGATTATTAAAAATCCAAATTGGTAGCGTTTGAATTCCTGGACCAGCAGTAAAAGTAGTTACGACGATTTCATCAAAGGAGAGACCAAAAGCTAGCAACCCACCTGCAAACAATGCCGAAGCCAGATTCGGTAAAGTGATTAAACGAAAAGTCGTAATGCCATTTGCCCCTAGATCCATAGATGCCTCCTGCAGCGATGTTCCCATTCGACGCAATCTGGCAATCGCATTGTTGTAGACGATGACGATACAAAATGTTGCGTGACCTATTACAACCGTAAGTAATCCAGTGGACATTCCTAACTGCTTAGTGAAGGCGTTATTTAGCGCAATTCCAGTTACAACACCTGGCAATGAGATTGGAAGAACGACAAGCAAAGAGATAACTTCGCGACCAAAAAAACTGTAGCGACTTACAGCAAAGGCCAAAGTTGTACCTAGTAGTAATGCGATACAAGTTGCCGCTAAACCTGCAAAAAGGCTCCATTTCAAGGCCTCACGAACACCAGTATTTTCAACGGCTTTAGACCACCACAGAGTTGTAAAACTAGAAGGTGGCCATGAAAAGGTCTTACTCGCATTAAAAGAGTTGATAACTACAACTGAAAGTGGAATATAGATAAAGGCAAGCCCGACTCCCATAAGTGCCATGAGTGCATATTTGGCGCGTGTAGAAATAGTCATTACATGCTCGCTAATGCGCCAGTACGGCGAACTAGATAAAGATAAATTACCATAATAGTGACAGGTATCATCGATATGGTTGCAGCGAAAGGCAGATTAATACTGAAATTTTGGTAGACAACACTTCCCAACATCTGTAGCTTCCCACCAAGAATCTGAGCGGTAATGTAGTCGCCAAGGCTCAATGAAAAAGTAAACATAGAACCAGCCACCAGCGATGGAAAGATCAGCGGCAAAATTATTTTTCTAAATGTATAGAAATTATGTGCCCCTAAATCCCCAGATGCATCTAAAAGGTTATTGGGAAGTCTTTCTAAACCAGCGAAAATTGGAAGAATCATGTAAGGAAGCCATAGATATGAAAGCCCAATAATAATTGCTGGCCCTCCAAAACCAGGAGAGTGAATTCCGAGAGAGCCAAAGAGCCAGTCAACTACGCCCGTATTAGGTTCTAACATGGTGCGCCAGGCATAGATTTTAACTAAGTATGAAGCCCATAGCGGAGTGAGAACGAGTGCTACTAGGAGCTTTTGTGACTTCGGTTTTGCAATTTTTGCCATATAAAAAGCCATAGGAATTGCCAGAATTGAACAAATAACTGTGACACCTATAGCTATTCCAAGCGTTCTTAAAACTACGTTTTTATATGCGGCATCGGTGAACATGTCGTAGAAATTCTCAAGGTTAAATTTTTTGACAACATTTCCTGTGAAGCTATCAATTGTGAAGAACGCTGTGACAAGTAGAGTGGCTAGTGCGCCTATATAGGCAACAACTAACCATAAAACAGGTGCAGTTAAAAGAGCTGCCAATCGAAGACGTGGTTTACGGTGCATCGAAGTTGCGAGTGAATTCAACATCTTTGCCCCCTATCTAATAAAAGGCCGGGTATGAGGTAATACCTCATACCCGGCTTAGAATTTATGAGTTACGTAAACTAGACCAGGCTTTCACCCATTCAGAGTACGGAACGCACTTCACATCTTTCCGGCCATCGAGGCAGGCTTCAGTTGCAGTGTTCCAGTAATAAACATCTTCCCAATAGGCATCATCTGCTGCATGGAAAGTTGTGCAGTGATTTGGATCAGCAGTTAATGCGCATGATTTTTCATTGGAAGGAGCCTCACCGAACCATTCTGCAACTCCTGCATTTGCTTCAGGAGATGCGATGTGGTTGATCCACATGTAGGCACAGTTAGGATTCTTAGCTTTACTGCTGATCATCCATGTATCTGACCAACCCGTTGAACCTTCGATTGGTTTTATTCCTTCAACAGGAGTCTTTTCGCCCTTAGCTAAATTAATGTTTATTTGCCAAGTAGTTCCAAGAACTGATCCGCCAGATTTGAGAGAGGCAACGTGCTTTAGGTAGTCGCCCCAATACTCACCAATGAGCGGCTTTTGAACTTCAAGAAGTGCAATCGCTGCATCAAACTGTGCCTGATCAAGAGCGTAGGGGTATGTAATACCAAGATCAGGTTGGGTTGCCATTAGATACAGAGCGGCATCTGCGATATAAATCGCCGAGTCGTATGCAGTTATTTTGCCCTTATATGGGGAGTTAGCGTCGAAGACAGAGCCCCACGATGTAGGTGCAGGTTTGACGATATCGGTGCGGTAAGCCAGCAAATTAGCTCCACGTCCATGAGGCACGCCATAAGCAACACCATCAACCGAGTTCCACTGTTGCATCTTCAAATTCTCAAAGACATCAGCATAGTTTGGAGTCAGGTCAGTGTTTATAGGTGCAACATCACCGCCATAAATTAAACGAAGAGATGCATCACCAGAGGCAGATACAACATCGTATTCACCGGTCTTCATCAATGCGACCATGTCGTCAGAAGATGTGCCATTTTTTACATTAACTTTGCAACCGGTTTCAGATTCAAAACCAGTGACCCAGTCAACTGCTGGATCGGTCGATCCATTCTCAACATACCCTGCCCAAGCAACAACATTAACTTGACCTTCACCTGTGCCAAGCTCCTGCATCATCTCTATTTCAGGCAGAGCTCCTTCGGATGCAGAGTCGCTACCTGAACTGCATCCAGCGAGAATAAGTGCTGCAACGGATGCAACAGCAATTCGTGAAAACAGACGCTTCTTTTGCATCTGTACCTCCATCTATACAGTCCACATTCAGCGGTTGAATGTGGTTCTTAGCTCGTCATTGAACTAAGAATTCCTTTTTCTTATCCCACGACAGGGTAACGGATTCACCAATGGAGATAACCTCTGTCGGATTAGTTGAAATCATTGTGCTTCCAAGAGTTGTATCAATTAAATATCGGGTAACGGCGCCTACAAAAATCGCATCTCTCAAGGTTCCTTGTATCGAGCAGTCACCAAAACGCGTGGTTTTTGAAACCGAAATGAATTCTGGTCGAATATTTACCTTTCTGCCCTCAATCTCAATTTTATTAGTTTGTCCTACAAACTCTGAAACGAATAAACTTTGGGGATTTTCGTATATTTCACGTGGTGAGCCTAACTGTTCAATACGCCCATGATTAAACACGGCAATGCGATCACTCATTGTCAAAGCTTCCTCTTGATCGTGAGTAACAAATATAAAAGTGATTCCAACTTCGCGCTGTAACTCTTTGAGTTCAATCTGCATCTGCTCTCGTAATTTTAAATCAAGTGCCCCTAAAGGTTCGTCAAGTAGAAGTACCGAGGGTCTATTCACCAACGCGCGAGCTAGTGCGACTCGTTGCCGTTGACCCCCAGATAACTGGGCAGGCTTGCGGTTTTCATAACCCTCTAGCCGAACCTGCTTTAAGGCTTGCATAGCCCGCTCACGTCGCGATGATTTATCAACACCTTTAACCCGTAGGCCGTATTCAATATTAGAAATAACATCCATATGAGGAAAGAGTGCATAGTCTTGAAAAACCGTATTTACGTCACGATCGTAGGGCGGAAGTTGAGAAACATCTTTACCACCAAGAACTATGGATCCTAAATCTGGTTTTTCAAAGCCGGCAATCATTCGCAATACGGTTGTCTTGCCTGAGCCTGAAGGACCGAGCAAGGTGATGAATTCACCTTCAAAAATATCTAAATCTACGTCAGCAACTGCACGAACTTCTCCAAAAGATCGAGTAAGCCCTCGGATAGAAACTATTATTGGCTTAGTCACAACCGATACTGTACTTAAAAACCTCCTAGTAAGTAAGCAAAAATCGCGTTGAATTTAGGCTAACCCTGCTTCAAATATCCAAGTGCATTTGGCTAGGCTAAGGCTTATGGCAAAGCCAACAATTATTCTCGCCACTAGTAATGGTGTTGGGATGGGGCACCTTGCCCGTACAACTGCAGTTGCATTGGCGTTAAAAGAAGTTGCCAACCCAATTATTGTTTCAATGGCTGGCGGAATCGCTGAAACCCCAGCATTTTTGGATATTCGCTGCGAATATATACCGGGTCGCGATCGATTATGGATGCCGCGAGAAAAATGGGATATTTACGTTCGCGATCGATTGCTAGCCTTAATCGATGAAACGGATGCAAAAGTTTTAACTTTTGACGGTGTAGTGCCGTACCCAGGTGTTTTTGCTACAAGAATTAAAAATAAGAATATTTCTCTTGTTTGGATACGAAGAGGATTATGGCAGAGAAATCTATTGAGATTTGTACTCCCTCTCTATTCTAGAACTATGGATTTAGTAATTGAACCAGGGGATTTTGCAAGGGCATTTGATTTTGGGCCGACCTCGAAACGCAAGGACGCAGTATTAACATCTCCAGTCTCACTCTTCAACAGTCGACATGCATTCACTCGCGAGGATGCACGTAAAGTACTTGGCTTAGATGTGAATCGGCCAGTGGTGTTAGTGCAACTTGGCACTGGCGAGAGTGACGTTAATGCAAAGATGGCTGCAGCTCTTGAAGGTCTACTGGGTTGGAAAGATCTGCAAGTGGTTTTGACAAAAGCGCCAATTGCCAAAGATGGCAGCTCGCTTGCACCTTCAACTTTAGATTTAAAGGTCATACGTTACTTTCCGCTTGCTCAGGTTCTTCGCGCCTTTGATGCAAGCATTTGTGCAACTGGTTACAACGGAGTACATGAACTATTGCCAGCACAAATTCCCACGGTGTTTGTTTCCAATATTCGTGGGACCGATGATCAAGAAGCCCGAGCGCGATGGTGCCAGGAGTCAGGTTTTGCGCTTCGCGCGGATCAAAATAATCTATCTGACATAACTGAAACCGTTAGGAGATTGCAGGATAAGGCCACACGAGAACAATTGGCGGCAAAGTGCTTAGAACTTCCAGCTACATCAGGCGGGGCTGAAATTGCTGGGATATTAAGTGCGCTCGCCCTGCAAGGCAGACCTGTTAATCGGAAACTCTTTACCCGTTTTCTGCGCACGGTAATCTATGTCGGAATCCGTCGCATTACCCTGATTTATCGCCACTTAAATCCACACACGACGATGCAGACTGTTCATTTTGAGCCACCGGTCTTTGGAGATTCAACTAAAGTCGAAGATCTTCGTGAGCTTCTAAAATCCCCGACCCGTTTTGAGCACCTAATCGCGGGTGCATCGGATTCATACCGAATACGGCGAGAAGAAATCGCTAACGCAGCTTATGATGATTTGAAAGAAAGGGGAGAGAAGCAATGAATTTTCGAGCATGGATCAAAAAAACCCGTGCAGGGCATATTGTTTGGAAGATTTTCATTGGAGTTCTCGGGGGAGGAATAACCGTCCTCGGTGGTATTGCACTCATTGGCCCTGGTCCTGGTGTATTAATAGTCCTAGCCGGGTTAGGAATTTTAGCTTCAGAGTTTGCGTGGGCAGGCGAGGCGATGATGCGCACAAAGAGAATCGCCAAGAGGACGGCTGATCGAGCGGGACTTCCAAAGTGGGCAAACTATTTCTTAGTTTCAGCGGCTGCCTTACTCTCAATAGTTTTTATTCTAATCTATTACTCCCGCTAATATTTTTCCATACGTAATTAAAAGCGAGAGCGTATCTCCCATAGATCCTTAAAAGCTGGATTGAATAGCGTGCTCGACAGATATTCAACTCCACTAGAGCCGCCAGTACCAATTTTTCGGCCGATTGTGCGCTCAACCATTTTCACATGGCGATAACGCCACTCCTGAATTCCCTCATCAATATCTAATAATCGTTCACAGACCATGGCGCTTTCTGGATCGTTGCGGTGGATATCGAGTAAAACATCTTGCACACGAAGATTTGCTTCATAATCACTGGTTCGATCGCGAGCCAATACATCAGTTGGGATTGAATGCCCGCGTTTTGCTAAATACGCCAGAGCCGAATCCCACACCGAATTTTCCGAGGTAATGAGAGCAATTTCGGCTTGAACTGATGGAGGCAAATGACCGGCCAGTTTAGTATCTCGGCGCCCTAGTAGTGCTTCAACTTTTCTAAATTGGGCAGACTGGAAGCCACTCGATGAGGATAAATAAGAGCGAAATGCATTGAACTGTAATGGCGTCATAGTTTCCAAAATATCGATCTGGGCAACACAAACTTTCATGATCGTTCGGATTCGACCAAGTATGGCAAGTGAATAATGCGTATCGCCGACTTCCATCGCTCGTTGGGCCTGCGCAAACTCATGAATCAACTGCTTAAACCACAGCTCATATGTTTGATGAATAATAATAAAGAGCATTTCATCATGCTCAGGTCCAACCGATAATGGACGTTGCAGGCTTAAAAGCTCATCAACAGCTAAATACGAAGTGTAAGTAATAGCCGATTCAAAGTTATTTTCGCTCATGTTACTCGTGAACCACCTTCTTTAACCTCTTTATAGCGGCCCGACGCCACTAAGTCGCGCATGCGTTCGAAACCATCCCAAATCTCAACATATGAAGTCGGAAGCGGAGAGATTGCAAGGCGTATTGAATTGGGAGTTCGGTAATCAGGAATTACATTTGAGATTTGGCGAAGTGCAGTACATATTTGTGCTGCATCTGGGTGTACTAGCGAAATGTGTCCACCGCGCTCATGAGATAGACGCGAAGTATTTAACTCTAAACCAAGGGGAGCAAGCCAGGCGTCGTAGAGTTCAATCATCATTTGGGTTCCGATAGCCGCTTTTTTTGCAATTGCTTCAATGCCTGCCTCTTTTATCATTGAAAAAGCAGTTTGCACGCACCGGATTCCCATCAATGAGGGGCTGGCAATTTGAAAACCACGAATTCCTTCAGCTTTTTCAAAGACCGGACCCATTTCAAATTGAGCACTTTGGGCAAACCAACCTTGAATTGGCACCTGTAGTTGGTCTTGGATTTTTCTATTGACGTATAACCAAGCCGGTGATCCTGGTCCAGAGTTACCGTATTTATATGTACATCCCACACAAAGATCGACACCGTTGGTATCTAAATTTAATTCAATCGCACCTACTGCGTGGCTGGCATCCCAAACAACTAAACCACCAATAGCTCTGACTTGATCTGTAATTGATTTAATATCGGTTCGAGCTCCGGAGCGATATTGAATAACCTCGAGAGTTACCAGAGCAACATCATCATTAAGGTATGGCGCTAAAACATCGGTAGTGATTCGCTCATGCGCGGCAATTGCGGGATCTTCATTGTTAATAATGACGAGATTTAAACCAAGTTGCTTTGCTATTCCATCGAGAATATATCTATCAGTTGGGAAATTCGCTGCATCAGTGATTATTGTCTTTCGCCCAGGACGAGCGTTGATTGCAGCTAAACACAATTGATAGAAATTAATTGAAGTCGTATCGCAAACCAGCACCTGCCCAGCTCCGGCACCTAAAGCCGCCGCACCTAATAAATCACCGGTGGGTTGTGCTTCATCGACCCAATGCCCCCAGCCCGTAACCACTTCTGGCCCCCATTCGTCAACCATGAAGCTATTGAGTGCATTCACCGTTGCTTTCGGTAAACGGCCCAGAGAGTTGCCATCCAAATAACAGATTTCGGGATCACTGACTACAAACTGCGATTTAAAATGAGCTAAAGGGTCATTTCTGTCGAGTTCCAGCGCAAATTCGCGGTCAGTGACTCTCATGGATGAAAGGTACGCTCTCCCATCATGGCGCGCAATGTTGTAAATATCGAAGAGGTTTCAAAGGCTTTTGATATTAAAGAGTTACTTATCTCAGTATCTCTTGGTGTTTCCGAAGGCGATCGAATTGGAATCGTTGGCCGAAATGGATCTGGCAAGAGCACGCTTATGAAAATAATAGCTGGCACTGAAGAACCTGATGTTGGGCGTGTAACAAAATCAAACTCAGCACGTATCGGCATTCTCTCCCAGGTTGATTTTGAAAATCCAGAGAGCACTGTCGGTGAAGTTGTATTGGGAGATACCGTCAAGCATGAATGGGCGAGTGAGCCAAATATCCGAGAGGTTTTTACTGGTCTATTTGGGAGCTTTGATGACCATATCTTTGACCGTAAATTTGGTCAACTTTCAGGAGGAGAACGACGACGCGTTGGTTTGGCAAAACTTCTGATTAATGAACTTGACCTGATTCTGCTCGATGAACCGACAAATCATTTAGATGTCGAAGGCGTTGCTTGGCTAGCAAACTATTTAAATAATCAAAAAGCTTTAGCGATTACGGTTGTTACTCACGATAGATGGTTTTTAGATGCTGTGACTAATCGAACGTGGGAAGTCGTTGATGGAAATGTTGAAGAGTATGACGGTGGTTATAGCGCTTTTGTTTTAGCTAAAGCCGAGCGCGCTCGCCAGAGTTCAGTCATGGATGCGCGGCGTAACGGATTGATTCGTAAAGAGTTAGCTTGGTTGCGCCGAGGGGCACCGGCTAGAACAACAAAACCAAAATTTCGCGTCGATGCTGCTAACGTCTTAATTGCTGGAGAGCCTGAACCGCGCAATCAAGGAGAACTTCTCAAGTTCGCACTCAATCGGCTTGGAAAAACTGTATATGAAGCACATCATCTGAGCATTAAGCTCGGTGACAATGAATTAATTAAAGATCTCTACTGGAATATAGGTCCTGGCGACCGTATTGGCGTAGTGGGAGTTAATGGTGCAGGGAAAACAACTTTGATGCGAACGTTAGTTGGAGAAATTTATCCCACATCAGGGAAGCTTGTCACTGGCGTGACTGTTAAGCCAGCATTTTTAACTCAACATTTAGATGAGTTAGATCCCACATGGCGTGTATTAGAAGCGGTGGAAAAAATTGCACATCGCGTGGAGCTCGGCGGCGGACGCGAACTATCAGCATCGCAACTGTGTGAGCGTTTAGGTTTCGATCGAGAATCACAATGGACACCAGTGGGCGACCTATCCGGTGGTGAAAAACGGCGCTTGCAGCTGACCCGTTTATTAATGGACAGCCCAAATGTTCTCTTGCTCGATGAACCAACAAATGACTTCGATATTGAAACATTAACTGAACTTGAAGATTTACTTGATAGTTATGGTGGAACACTGATCGTAGTCTCACACGATAGATACTTCTTGGAGCGAGTATGTGACCGATTTGTGGGATTACTAGGAGATAAATTCGTGCGCGATTTACCACGCGGGGTAGATGAGTATTTAGAGCTTCGTGAGACGAACATGAATCAGTCGGCTATGACCCAAAAAGTGAAAAGGAGTTCAAGTGCTGCTGAAGAGCGCCAATTAAAAAAGGATAAAGCCCGCCTTGAACGACAACTAGAGAAGGCAAATGCGAGAATTTCGGATTTAGAAATAGAACTCGAAGCGGCCTCATTGAAATCTGAAGAGCTTCTTGAAATAACAAAGAATTTAGAAATCGAGAACAATCTTAGGAACAATTTAGAGGAAGAGTGGCTCCAGATCACACTAACTCTTGAAGATTGAGTTAAAATTTCAGCATGAATCGAATATCAAGCAGCATAGAATCAATTCTATTTCGTTCCCGTTTTCTCCTAGCTCCTCTCTATCTTGGTTTAGTTGGAGCACTCTTTCTATTGACTTACCGTTTTCTGATTGAGTTTTACCACATTGCCCTAAATATAGGAGAGGCAACACCTCAGAGTTTTACGCTTGACTTGCTGGCTTTATTGGATCTAACTCTCCTTGCTAATCTAATTCTGATGGTAATTTTCGCAGGCTATGAAAACTTTGTTTCACGAATCGATATTGCTACCGAATCCAAGGACCGTCCTCACTGGATGGGAACCATCGACTTTAGTGGATTGAAGATTAAATTAATTGGCTCACTTGTAGCCATATCTGTCATTGAACTTCTTAAAGATTTTATTGAATTAGCTGGCCAAGATCAGGTTGGTGGAGGCACAAAGTGGCGAATCGTAATTCATCTAACCTTTGTCGCCTCCGGTGTCTTATTTGCACTTATGGATTGGATTGCAGATAAAAGAGAGTTTCACGGCACTCATACTTAATGAGACTAGATTTCCTTGCCGCTCTCTCTGGCGTATTGATTGCACTGCAAGCTCGGGCCAATGGTGAGCTCTCACATCGATTAAATAACGGTTTACAGGCTGCCCTTATCTCATTTGGTTCGGGCCTCATAATTATCGCCGCAATTTCACTGTTCAATCCAGCAATCAAATTGGGAATTTCTAATATTCGCAGCGCTGTCAGAAACGGCGAAATAGCTCGATGGAAACTACTAGCTGGTGCGCTTGGTGGAAGTTTTGTTGCAATTCAAACTCAAATCGTTCCGCTCATTGGGGTTGCAATCTACTCTGTTGCATCGATAGCTGGTCAAACTGCGACCTCTTTACTCGTTGATCGAATTGGATTGTCAGGGGGAGGCAAAAAGGAAATCACTGGCCGTCGAATTGCAGCAGCAATTCTTACAGTTATAGCGGTATTAGTCTCAGTTCTAGATCGAATTGATGCCAAGAATCTATCTATGATCGCCGTTATCGCAGGTTGTATTGCGGGTGCAGTAGTTGGAGTTCAACGCGCGCTTAATGGTCAAATTAATGAATATTCTCATCAAAGCTTTACAACCTCGTTATTGAACTTCATCACAGGAACTTCACTTCTACTAATTGTGTTTCTCATTTCAGTTGCAACTCATCGCACAAGTTTCGTCTCGCTGCCACAAGGTCCATGGTGGATTTATACGGGGGGATTGATTGGGGTGATCTATATAGCTTTTACCTCAACGATTGTTCAACACTTGGGAGTACTAACTTTCACTCTCTTTAGTGTGGGTGGGCAGCTTGTTGGCTCACTTGTGATTGATTTAGTCTCCCCAACCGACGGGGTGCATGTAAGCGTGTATTTAGTAACAGGAATTGTTATGACGTATGCAGGCGTTATCGCCGGTGGCGTAAGTAGTTCACGAGTGCGCAGACCAGCGAGGTACTAATAAAGAAAAACGCAGCAAGTTCGATCACACTGACCTTTTCACCGCCGCAGCGACAGCTTTAGTTACATTGGGATCAAAAACACTAGGAACAATAAATGAAGCATTAAGTTGTTCAGGAGATACACAATCTGCAATTGCCTCAGCTGCTGCAACTAATAACTTATCGGTTATTTTGTGTGCATTTGCATCTAATAAACCACGAAAAATACCGGGGAATGCCAGCACGTTATTTATTTGATTTGGTTGATCACTGCGGCCGGTTGCAACAACTGTCGCATATTTGCGTGCAATCACTGGATCAATTTCGGGATCTGGATTGGCTAAGGCGAAAATAATTGAATTCGGTGCCATTGATGCAACATCCTGCTCTATCAAAACATTTGGCGCACTTACTCCTATAAATACATCCGCACCATTCATCGCACCCGATATGTCCCCGGTATAATTCCCTGGATTGCTATTATCGATAAACCAATTACGCATCTCATCATCAGAGCGAAGCAAAGATTTTGAAATTACCCCATCTTTGTCAAAACCAACAATTTGTGATGCCCCGCGTAAAACTAACAACCGCGCAATTGCGGTTCCAGCAGCGCCAGCGCCACTCATCACAATTTTGACATCTTTCAGCTCTTTATTGACGAGCCTTAAGGCATTCCTTAATGCCGCCGAAACGACAATTGCAGTACCGTGTTGATCATCATGAAAAACTGGGATATCTAAAAGCTCTCTTAATCGACGCTCGATTTCAAAGCAGCGAGGAGCTGAAATGTCTTCTAAATTAATTCCACCATATACGGGAGCAATTAACTGAACTGTACGAACAATTTCATCTACATCTTGAGTATCAAGACAAACCGGCCAGGCATCAACATCGGCAAAGCGCTTGAACAGTGCAGCCTTGCCTTCCATGACTGGAAGCGCGGCCGCTGGGCCAATGTTTCCAAGGCCTAAAACCGCCGAACCATCGGTTACGACGGCAACGGTATTGCGCTTAATAGTTAGACGCCTAGCATCGGCCGGATCATCGACAATTGCTTGGCAAATCCTTGCGACACCTGGGGTGTAGGCGCGCGATAAATCATCACGTGTTTTGAGCGGAACTTTAGAGGCGACCTCAATCTTTCCACCCAAGTGTAATAAAAAAGTTCGGTCACTCACTTTGCGAACTGTCAGACCTGAGTTTTTAGAGAGAGCGAGCGTAATTTCCTCGGCATGTGCTAAGTCTGTGGTATCGCACGTAATATCCAGAACAACTTTTTCTAAATGTGACTCCACTACATCAAGGGCAGTAATTGTTGCACCCGCACCTGAAATAATCGTTGTTGCTAGAGCGACGGGCTGTGATGAAGGTGGGCCTTCAACACGGATTGTGATTCCGTAGCCAGGAGATGTCGAAGCCATCTACACAACACCATATAAGCGA
This sequence comes from Candidatus Planktophila sp., assembly GCA_030649935.1. GTDB lineage: Bacteria > Actinomycetota > Actinomycetes > Nanopelagicales > Nanopelagicaceae > Planktophila. The sequence continues at coordinate 143,913 of JAUSFN010000017.1, read as the reverse complement.
TTGCCAGCATCACCAAGCCCAGGAACGATATACCCGAGTTCATTCAACTTTTCATCTAGGGCGCCAGTGACGATTGTGATTGGGACCGCACTTGAAGCAAATTCTTTTTCAACAGCGGCAATTCCTTCGGGTGCTGAGAGAATGCAAATTGCAGTAATGTCATTTGCACCTAAATCAATTAAGTAATGAAATGCGGCGATCAAAGTACCGCCAGTTGCAAGCATGGGATCTAACACAAAAACCTGGCGACCAGATAAATCATCTGGCAATCGGTTGGCGTAAGTGCTGGCTAGAAGAGTTTTTTCATCGCGTACCATTCCAAGAAAGCCAACTTCAGCCGTTGGAATTAATTTACTCATACCTTCAAGCATTCCAAGGCCTGCGCGTAAGATAGGAACTACAACGGGTCGTGGTTCGGCCAATTTCAACCCATTTGTTTTAGTAACTGGTGTTGTTATCGCTACGACGTGGGTACGAACATCTCGAGTGGCTTCGTAGGCAAGAAGAGTTACAAGTTCTTCCACTAGACGGCGAAATGTCGGCGAATCGGTACGTTCGTCGCGTAAAACCGTTAATTTATGGGCGATAAGTGGGTGATCTGCAACATGTACCTTCATACCCCTTACCTTACAGGGGTTTCATTCCTTTCCAATGAGTGGAACGATAAGCGCATGCCAGAATTCGACGATGACCTCGAAGATGACATCGAAGAATTCGATGTCCAAGACGAAGCCGGCGTGCCACAGACCAAAGTGAGTAGCTTGCCTAATGAATTGGACATTGCAGTGGCGGCTTGGCATGAAGACGGCCGCTGGACCTTAGGTATATTGCCTGACCCTACGGATATTGCACAGATAATAACAAGTCTTAAATCACAGCAGACAAATGGCGGAGCAATTGCGTTGATTTCAATAGACGAAGAATTTTTCATTATTATTCGAGTTCTTGGATCGCACATTTCTTTATTCTTAAGTGACTCATCATGTGCTTTTGATTACCCAGTTGCCGAAGAGTTATTAGAGATTGCCGATCTACCAATGCCTGAAGATGACGATGATGCAAATCCAATTGGTCATATTGAAATTTTGTCAGATCTTGGAATGAATGGCATGGAAATTTCTGCTCTTTGCGATGATCCCGAACTTTTTCCAGATGAACAACTTGAAGCTATAGCAAATCGGTTGGGTTTTGGAGATCAGTTTGCCGAACTTTTGCAACTGTGAACGATGAGGAGTTAATGCGTGTAGCAATTGAAGCGGCGCGCAGATCTCATGTGAGTGGAGATGTTCCTGTCGGCGCATTGGTCATCAATCAAAGTGGTGAAATTATTTCAATAGGCCATAACGAACGTGAGCTTCATGGAGACCCCACAGCCCATGCTGAGATTGTTGCTCTGAGGCGAGCAAGTGTAAAAACTAAGACATGGCGCTTAGACGATTACACTCTCGTGGTAACGCTTGAACCCTGCGCGATGTGTGCAGGAGCAATCGCTCAAGCTCGTATTTCCACGCTCATCTTTGGGGCATGGGATGAAAAAGCAGGTGCAGTTGGCTCTGTCTGGGATATTTTGCGAGATCCTCGTTCAATATTTAAAGTTGAAGTCCGAGCTGGTGTTTTAGAGGAAGAATGCACAGTACTTCTTAAAGATTTTATACAAGGAGTTCGTACGAAGGATTAAGAATGACCATCGATCCATTTTCTTCCCCGACCATTCCTTCGGCGCGTAATTGGGATCCAACTTCGAGGCCAGCAATATCTCGTCGACCCAAGAAATGGAGTGAGACCCCACCCGTTTCATCCCAGATCTCTACTTGTAATGTTGGAGCTGCCCCTCGTGGTGCGGATTTTATTGATGTTACTTGACCTTGAACTTTGGCACGCTTTCGCCATTGAATTTCACTGATTAAGGTAACGTTTTTAGTGTGGTGGCTTATTGGTTCACTATTTTCGGATTCAGTTTTTTTGATTGGGTTCTTCATCACAATCGAGGATTCTGGCTTTACTTCATGAGATTGGTGAATTTCAATGTTGGACATTGATGTAATGCGGTCGACATCGAAGGGGACGATAGTTGCAACGACTCTAGGCAATTGAGATATCGGTGCAGCAATTTGTTCTGCGGTCTGATCATGTAATAAACGGCCCAAGAATCCAGAGTAGGCACGTCGAGGTAATAGCAAAGTCAACTCAACATCGCTGCGCTCGGTTGTACGAATTGCGTAATCAAGGGCTGAATTTGCCAGGCGTCGATCCGGACAGTCGATTAATTCGAGGGCAACATCACTTACCGCCTCGGACGCGGCCCAGGCTTTTTGAATATCTTCTGCGCGTCGATCATCAATTACGAAGTGAACCGCGGCCAAGTTACGGGGATTAAGGCTTCGGGCATATCGAATCGCACCAACTGTGGCAATATCGAGGCTATCGACAAAGACAGAGACATCATGTCGTGTAATTGAAGTTGCCCGCTTTTGATGCTCTTTAACCGAGAGTGCTTCTTGCTCGATAACGTACTGCTTACGTAAGCGAAGGAAAGTTACAACCAAAATTGGTGCGATAACCAAAACCAACCAAGCACCCTCCGTGAATTTAACAACTGAAAAGATAATCACAATGATTAAGGAAATTGAGCCGGCTAGTGCATTAATAAAGACTTTATATCTCCAAGCGCCTTCTTTGTGTCGCAAGGCATGGCGAGTCATCCCAAAGCCAGCTAAACAGAAGCCAGTGAATACACCGAGTGCGTAGAAGGCTACAAGGTGTTCAACCGATCCTGCTGTAAAGAGAACTAAAAATATTCCACCACCAGCTAAGAGAAGAATTCCATTTGAAAATGCCAATCGGTGGCCACGCTTAGTCAGCTGTCGAGGCAAGTATCCATCAGTTGCAACGAAGTTACACAATAGCGGGAAGGCACTATATGTTGTATTAGCGCCAGCAAACAAAATTAACATTGTTGCGAGCTGAACCATCACAAACATAAAAGAGCCAAAGATACCGTCGCCAACGATTGTCTTTGCAATTTGGGAAATAACAGTCGGTGTACCTGATTCATACGGCATCGCATAAATTTTGTGAGCGAACCATGAAACACCGAGAACTAATGTTCCGAGCAGTCCACTCATTATAAATAAAGTACGGCGAGCGTTAACATGTTCAGGCTGCTGGAACAATGCAACGCCATCAGATATTGCTTCAAGTCCAGTCAGAGATGAACCACCATTAGCAAATGCACGAAGCAAAATGAATATCGCAGCAAAAGTTAGAAGACCTTGCTCTTGGCCGACTTCAACGGCACCTGGAAGGTTTGTTGCCAGTTGGTCGAGAGTTCCATTAAATTGACGGTAAAGACCCATAGAAAAAACGATAAACATGCATGCGATGAAGAAGTAAGTTGGAAAAGCAAAAGCTTTACCTGCCTCTTTAACACCGCGGAGATTTCCATATGTTAGAAGTACAATCACTAATAAAATCATGGGAATTTTCCATGAATTGAGCCCTGGAAAAGTTGAAATAATTGCGGCTACTCCTGCGGCAGATTGAATCGCAACAGTCACAATGTAATCAAGCATTAATGCAACGGCCGCGATTTGTGCAACGACTGGGCCAAAGTTATCTCGAGCAACAATGTAAGCGCCGCCAGTTTTGGTATATACATTTATTACATTGCGGTAAGAAAGCGTAATAATCGTTAAGATGACGAGTACGACTGCCGTCATCGGCATTAAGATTGCAAACGCAGCTAACCCAAATGCTGGCAATAAGGCGATAAGAATCTGTTCAGAGCCATATGCTGAGGATGAAATACAGTCAGAGGCTAGGATTCCCAGTGCGAAACGTTTTTTTAGTCGCTGATGAAGAAGCGTGTGCCTATTTAGCGCATTACCTAAGAGCTTTCGCTTTATTTTGTATGCAAATGTATCTTTCAGATGTGCATGGTCCTGCAGCACAACTGGTGTGGGCGCACCATCGGTCCACGCTTTTGGCACTCTCACTCCTTAATTAGTCGCGAAAAACGCAACACAATTGCAATGACCCTATCGTAGAGCGCGCAGACTTCAACTTCTTGCAGGCTGAGCGTATGCTCGCCCCATGCATACACAGTTATATATCGATGGCCAATGGGTTGATGGAGTCGGTACAGTCGCCGTTCATGACCCCAGTGATGGATCAGTTATTGCCCAAGTTTCACTCGCTAGCGATGCCCAATGTGAAGCGGCAGTGGCGGCTGCTGATGCAGCGGCGGTGACGTGGGCCAATACCGCGCCTCGATATCGCTCAGAGATACTTCGTAAAGCATTTGAAATTATGAGCAGTGAAATTGAAGCGATTGCGACGCTAATCTCTCGCGAAAACGGTAAAGCAATGCCTGATGCTCGCGGTGAAGCTGCTTATGCCGCTGAATTTTTCCGTTGGTTTGCCGAGGAAGCTGTCCGTACCCCAGGCGATTTCCGCAAATCTCCATCTGGGGATAAACGGATATTGGTAACGCATCAACCAATCGGTCTCTCAATTCTCATTACGCCCTGGAATTTCCCAGCGGGCATGGCCACTCGCAAAATTGGTCCGGCTGTGGCAGCGGGCTGCACGATGATTTTAAAGCCAGCGACCGAAACACCCCTTACAGCGATGTACATCGTTGACATTATGGAGCGGGCAGGCCTACCAAAGGGTGTTTTGAACTTGGTACTTCCAGAAAAGACAGGCCCGGCGATTTCAAAGATGTTGCATGATTCGCGTGTTAAGAATCTTTCATTTACTGGATCAACTGAAGTGGGCCGAGTACTTTTGAAAGAGGCGGCAGACAAAGTCATTCGTTGCTCAATGGAGCTCGGTGGAAATGCTCAAGTGATTATTCATGATGACGCCGATCTAGCGATAACTATTCCGCAATTGCTTCTAGCTAAAATGCGTAATGGAGGAGCGGCATGCACGTCAGCAAATCGAATTTATGTTCAGCGTGCGATTGCGGACAGGTTTATTTCCGAGTTTACTAAATCCATGTCAGCCTTTGTAATGGGTCGCGGAATTGATGCAACAACAACACTTGGTGCAAGTGTTTCAATGAAAGAGCGCAATAAAATCTCTGAGATTGTAGATGAATCAATCGCCGCCGGCGCTAAAGTAAAGGTTGGTGGAACTAAGCCCGATGGCGACGGCGCTTTTTACCCTGCAACGGTTTTGACAGTTGAAAAAGATAATCCAATTCTTAACCATGAAATTTTTGGACCAGTTGCGCCAGTTGTAATCTTTGACACCGATGCAGAAGGTATAGCATGGGCAAATGACACCGATTTCGGTCTCATTAGTTATGTGTTCTCTAAGGACCTAACCCGCGCATTACGCACCGCCGAGGCTATGGAGTCCGGAATGGTGGCCATAAACAAAGGCGTAATTTCAGATCCTGCAGCCCCATTTGGTGGCGTTAAACAATCTGGCTTGGGCCGTGAAGGCGGCTTTGATGGAATCCATGAGTTCCTACAAACTAAATATATCGGCGTCGAAATTTAGTGAGTTAAACTCGACCTGCAAAAGGCATCATGCCATCAACGCTATACATATCTGAATAACGAAGACCGGATCTAGTAGATCGCGCTTCCCAAACCATTCCATTTCCGGCATAGATTGACATGTGGTGAATTGTGCTAATGGTTCCCTTATAAGAGTAGAAAATAAGATCGCCTGGTTGAATTTCGCTTAACGGAATCTGTTTTGTATATGTGTAGTACAAACCAGAGTTAAGTCGATCCCAAATTGGCCAACCCAATCCTGCATATTTATAGGCCGCATAGACCAAACCTGAACAATCGAACGAGTCCGGACCTTCATCCCCCCAGACATATGGCTTTTTTGCAAGAACTTGTTTTTTTGCAAACTCTACTGCTTTTAATCTCTGAGCCTCCGTGGTTCTGGAAGTACTTTTTCCAGTTGGTCCTCCAGTTTTCCAAATCTTCGCTTGGCCCTTTACTTTTCCAGCCTCGATCGATCTTGCCTCTTCCAGGATTGCTAGTTGGCGCTTCTGCTCTAATGTGATTCTAACTCTCTTAGCCGAAGCTAAGTCTCTCTGTAATTGATCTTGAACCGCTTGAAGCTTGTCAACCTCTTTTTGTTGTTCAGCTTCGGCCGCATCAGCCTCCATTTTCGCCGAAGCAACTTTTATAGTTATCAAGCTCTGCTTTTCCTTCGCAAGATTGGCGGCAATTTTTGCCCGTTGTGCAACTTCTTCGGCTGCCTTAAACCTATTTAGCGCAGTCTTGTTTCCTGACCCAAGGTTTTCAAATGTTGAAATCCGGTCCATCATTTCCTGGGGTCCGCTTGCACTAAGAATTGCCTCAAGATCTGTGAACCCACTACCTACCACATAGGCGTTGACAGCTAATTTTCCAATCTGGCGATGAGTTTTATTTACCAAGACAGAGGCCTTGGAATATACCTTTGCGGCATGGGCTGACTCCTTTGTAGCTACCAGAAGCTCATTTTTCGCAGAAAGGTACTTCCATTTTGCAACCAACGCGAGGGCAACTAACCTTTTTAAACTCTGCTGTTCTCTCACTAATTGTTTTGTTGCCTCTTCAGTAATTTTCCTCTTCGCTGCTTCGATCTGCTTCGCTGCTTCGATTTGCTTCAAAGTTGGTTTATGTTTACTCGCCCCTGCTAATTGAGGCGTGACTAAACCAATCATTAATGATATTGAAAGAAGTAGTGGAAAAAGCGACTTAGTCCTTTTCAAAGTCTTCGCGCTCCTACAAATGGTTTATAACCAAATTTTAAAGTGAATGGGACGACTTCAACTTTCTTTCCTGGACGGGGAGCTTGAACCATTTTTCCTCCGCCCATATAGATGGAGACATGACTGATTGGTTTTCCAAAGAAAAGCAGATCCCCAGGCTTTAAAGATTTATATGAAACAGATTTCCCGTAATTAATTTGGATGCGAGATGAGTGTGGAAGAGAAACGCCGGCTTGTTGGAATGAGCGAAGTGTTAATCCTGAACAATCCCACCGTGTCGGACCAGCGGCTGCCCAGACGTAGATATCGCCAATCTGCTGGAGCGCATATTTTAGTGCTATCGAGCCCCGAGTGTTATCTCCCTTATAGCTTTTTGCATATTTCTTAGATGAAGTAAAAATCTTTTTCTCCCGAGCCTTTTCTGCTCGAGCTAAACGTGCCCGATCTTCTTTCTTCATTGATGTCAGAATTTTTTCTGCTTTAGTCAAAGCCGCTCTTGCACTCAAAACCTCGGCATTAAGTCTTTTTTGTTGTGCTTGTAATAATGCGGTTTTATCGCCCACAACTAGCTGGCTGGCCTCAAGTCGTTGTTGGGCTGAGGCAAATTTACGGATAGATGAGGAGTACTTTTTGCCGACCATTTCCAATATTGAGGCATCGGAAAGGTACTTGCTCGGATCACGAGAAAAAAGGAGCCCAAATCCTTGGCTGAAGCCATCGCTCTTGTACTGATCAATCGCCATTCGCGCAAGAGTATTACTAGCTTCATCGCGTTCGTTTCGAGCCATCAACTCCTTGACTTTCAAAATGCTCGTCTCTTTCTGCAGCATTCCTACCTTGATCTTTGCCTCATTTGCTGCCTCGAATTTTGTAGCAGCTTGAGTTCGTAGTCGGTTCACCTCTTGTTGTGCTGAGGCCACAGTAGGGGCAGCAGTCGCAGTCGGAAGTTGAGTTGCCAATGCAGCTATCAGCATGAAAGAAACAATTCGTTTCATAAAGTTAAATTCGCTCACCCAAGTTTTGCGAGCATTCGCTTCATCGTAGATATCTCACCCGACTGAGCGGTTCTAATATCTTTTTCCAACTTCTTGGCCTCTGAATTTTTAGTCATCTTAAGGTAACCAGCCATCTCAAGAGCACCGAGGTGATGTTTAATCATTGCCTCAAGATAAAACTTGTCGAATTTTTTCCCCCGCAAAGACCCGAGAGTTTTCATTTCACTTGCATCGAGCATGCCGTTCATTCCCATATCGTGAGCCATTGCATTGGCAGATTTCGTTGCAGTTAGCCAATATTTCATTTGCAAGATTTCTTTCTTTTGAGCCGAAATAATTGCTTTAGCAAGAATCTTAACCTCTCGACTCGCCCCATTTTTCAGAGCAGTCTTTGACATATCGATTGCCTGTTGGTGATGCGGGATCATCAGTTGAGCAAACATAATGTCGTTAGCTCCGAGATTACTTAAAGATTTTGCATGGGAAGAAGCGTGAACTGGGGTTGCTGGAAAACTTAGTGCAAGGGAAAGTAATACAAAAACAAATTTTTTGAACATTTTCGAATCCTTCTCTCAAGTTAGAATAATTGATATTGGGGATAAGAATTTGTTTAAATTCGAAATACTCCAAGTTGGGGTAAAGAAAGATGAAGAACCAAATTTGGTGGACGTGTGAAATTCATGAGCCTCAGACGGTCAATTTTGCCAGTAAGTCCAGAGGGAGTAAAAATTTTGCCATGAAAGTATTTTCGGCCAAAAAAGAGAATGAGAAAAATTGCACCTATGCAGACATCAGTGACAAGCGTGTTGGGAGAAACATGATTGAGCTCGAGTGATGATCCGGTTGCGGCACTTGAACTAAAGTCGGAGGGCGACGTGGAGTAAGAGTGGCCTTGGTGCACAAAAGAGAGGCTCATTGTAAGTAAGAAAAGTGTTAAGACGCCTATGCCAGCGAATCGCAATGCTTTGAATTTGAGTGTTGGCACAAATTAAGTGTAGCAAATTTCATAGTAGGCCTCTCGTTATAACTTTTGATTGTGCTACTTCTGAGGTAATTCTCAGAAAACCTTCTTGGTGTGGCACAAGACGGTATAATTTTTACTCATAAACCAAGTGGTTAAGTTTCGTAAGAGAGGGTAGTGATGCAAACAACAATAAAGATCAAAGGCATGACATGTGGCCATTGTGAGGGAAGAGTTAATACTGAGCTTGGGAAAATCTCTGGGGTAACAGAGGTGAAGGCGGTAGCTGCCGACGGAATAGCAGTGATTACTTCAAGTGAGGTGCTCAATTCGGAAGATATTTCACAGGCGGTTACTACGGCAGGATATAAAGTAATTGCTTAGTAGTTTCCATAAGGGTAAAACTATAAAAAACAAGCACCGCTCCAAAGTGCCCAGCGGGTTATAAATAGAAGTATGCAAAAATGCTCAAGTGCAGGCAATTTGATCATAAACAATTACGGGTCTGCCCGTAACACTCAACAATAGCGAATAAAACAATTCGTGATTCAGCTGTAGCGAGTAAAACGAGCGGAGGATGTCCGAGCACAATGACTTCAGCACGGGGCACTGGTTCCAGGTTAATTAGCGAATAAATCAATTCGTGATTCAGCCGTAGCGAGTAAAACGAGCGGAGGATGAGGGATTTGAACCCTCGAGACTTTCGTCTACGCGTGTTCGAGACGCGCGCACTCGGCCACTATGCGAATCCTCCGTGGGAATCATACGGAGATTGGTTCAGATTTACAAAGTTCGTAGTTTTGTAAGAATTTCCTTGTCATTTGTCCTTAGTTTTTTCACGAGCCCCGACAGATAATTCTTACCATCAGCATAATAAGCAAGACTGTAGTAAGGATAAACAGTAATGCCGAAACCACTATCTTCTTGTGAATTCTTGCTGGGTAGTGGAAAGTTTCGAATAATATCGACATCGCTTTGGGCGAAAAATTTGCGAAGTCTTTTGATGTCATATTATCTAATTTTAGTAATTCTAATTTGACGAACATCATCTGAAATATCATCGGAATTCAATTTGTGTGCGGAGTAACTAACATAGCTGTCTTTAATAAAGTAACTTGCCTCGCCGTTAGCAATTGTTCTAGTGCATTTTCTTGAAACAAGTAGAGAATTTGCTTGGACGGTATAAAAGTCCTTGTTCGTTTCGAGCAAGTACTTATAAAGCGCTCGCCGTTCCTCCTGGAAGAGGCTGTCTCCAAAAATTAAACATTCTTCAAAATAACTCACGCATTTATTCTGCACCTATCAGGCACTCCGCCGCATTGAATTCTCCTGAACTTCCAGAACGCTCGTACTATCTACTATTTTGCGACATTCTGGATAGTTTAAAAATTGGCTCGAATTATGGTGAACATTTCGAACAAGAATTGCTGAACTTAATGTGGCCAAAAGATAAGTCGTGGTTTGATCCCAAAGATCCTAAACTAACGATTTTTATTGCAGAACTAATTGACCTTCTGAGTTCATATGTGCAGGCGTAACTCGGTCAACAAGGTTGCATCGAATCGCTCCATAGACATGAGGATACATCTTCCCGTTACCGCCATCTTCAACCTGAACGGATACTCCATTCGCTTCAAGCTTTTTAGCATCCAAGTGCAGAACCACTAATTCATCGCTGCAGCCAGCAAATACAAAGCCTGCGACCTCCTCTAATTGATTTGGAAATGAACCGTGGATGAAACCAACCTGCTCCAGAGTTTTGCCTCTAGTTGAGAGTTCGTATTGACCCACAGCTAAAGCTTCTTTCCAAGCCTGCTTCGTGGTCAGATGCAGAAACAAGTTCTGAGTCAATTTCAATTATTTCTTTAACAAAACATTAGTTTCACATTGCGCAAAAAAGAGTGGTAAATAACTAAGCCTTCCTGATTTACGCCACCCAGTACGCACCCAGGTTTTTTCCCTAAAAGTCTTTCCACCATCTTTTGAAACTTGAAATGAACAGCCAACCCGATCTAATGTGTAACGAACGAAAGTATTCTTTATTTCCAGTTCAATTTTGCGATTCTTGACTAGTTCTTGGGATTGTAGTTCATAGCGCGAAGCATTCTTGACTCCGAGTTCGGCCATGAATTCAAAGTAGGCGAGCTCTTGATCTAAATCTCGCGGATCTAGAGAACCCTTACTTTGTTTAACCATGAAATTAGTTTAACTCAGGTACCGCAATTGATGGGGAAAATATGTTCTGAAATAGTTCTCGGCGTCTTAAAGTGGTGTCCTTTGATATAAGCCTCAGCGTAGGCAATGCCGTAATATCGCGAGGCTTTCTTATTGGTGCAGTACTCATAAGTAGATTGATTCTCGGTAAGAGAATTTGCGGGTATGAATCCACTGATTTCTATAGTGTGACGAGTAATGAAGTAGTGAGTGAATCTTCCAATCTTATAAATCTCGACCGTTAGACGTAAATCCTGTATGAATTTGTCGGATTTTGAATCTGCATTGACCTTGACAGCCTCTTTGCCTTGAGTACGAAGAATATATTTGGATATGTGAGCGTCATGAATTTGAATGTGACACTTGGTTAAAGGAGGCGTTGCGCCTGTTGCTGAAGCCGGTATTGCTGAAACGATTAGCTGAGTGATGATGGCGATTAGCGCGTATACAAGTTTAATTGAAGGATTTTTTAATGGCATACCGCAAGGATGACAATTGGTTGCGACAAAACTTAGAAGTTATCCACAGCTCTGATAAATCTGAAGCGAGTGAAACGAGCGGAGGATGAGGGATTTGAACCCTCGATAGGTTGCCCTATACACGCTTTCCAAGCGTGCGCACTCGGCCGCTATGCGAATCCTCCCGAGGGGTGAACTCTATCGGTGGCTATAACTATGATTACGCCAGATCCCTCGTACGGCGCTACCGTGCTGAACTCCCCCAGGGCAGGAATGCAGCAAGGGTAGGTACGCTCTGGCGGGTGTACGGGGGATCCCTTTTAACGTATTTAATGAATTAGTTTTTAATGGAATAGTCAGGCGACGATGAGTAGAGATAGAGGAGCGCGGTAATGTCACTAGCTTTGTACCGAAAATATCGCCCCTCTGTATTTGCCGATGTAATTGGTCAAGACCATGTCACCGTTCCATTATCAAATGCTTTAACAGGGGATCGCACACATCACGCATATTTATTTTCAGGTCCACGTGGTTGCGGGAAAACATCGAGTGCACGGATCTTGGCGCGCTCGCTTAACTGTGAAAAAGGTCCAACACCTGATCCATGTGGCGAGTGTCAATCCTGTAAAGATTTAGTTGCAAATGGTCCGGGTTCATTAGATGTAATTGAACTGGATGCGGCGACACATGGTTTAGTCGATGATGCACGCGATTTACGCGACAAAGCATTTTTTGCACCTGTTCAAGGTCGCTACAAGATATATATTATTGATGAGGCACATCAACTTGGACAAGGAGCGGCAAATGCGCTTTTGAAAGTAGTTGAAGAGCCACCTCCGCACGTTATTTTTATTTTTGCGACAACCGAGCCCGATAAATTAATTGCAACTATTCGCTCGCGCACACATCACTATCCATTCCGTTTAGTACCTCCTGGAATTCTGGCCGCGCATTTAGAAAAGATTTGTAACCTAGAGGGAGTAAGTGTTGCTAAAGGAGTTATTCCATTAGTAGTTCGTGCATCCGGTGGTTCAGTTCGCGACGCTCTATCCGTTCTTGGGCAACTTCTTGCAGGCGCTGGCAGCGATGGAGTTAGTTACGACATTGCAATTCAATTACTTGGCTTCACCGATGGTGCGCTGCTAGATGATGCAATCGATGCAATTGCCGCCCGCGATGGAGCAACTCTGTTTAAAACTATTGATCGTGTTATTGAATCCGGTCATGATCCCCGGAGATTTACTGGCGATTTGTTGGAGCGAATACGCGATTTGATGATCGTCGATGCGCTCAAAGATGCAACTGCCAACTCAATCCTTCGCGATATGCCAGATGATCAGATGGAGCGGATGCGCAATCAAGCTGCACACATCGGCGCAGCCAACTTATCGCGCGCTGCCGATATCGCCGCCGAAGGCCTAACCCAGATGCGTGGGGCGACTGCGCCACGTTTAATGCTCGAGCTCATATGTGGCCGCATACTTTTACCAATTAGCGATTCAGGCGAATCCGGAATGTTGTCACGCATAGAGCGTTTAGAGCGTGCGGAAAACTTAGCTCCAATGTCCACCGTTCGTTCTTCAGAGGCTCACACCGTGGAGCCAAAAGAAACTACAGGCTCCACTCATGTGACCTCTGAACCCACTCACTCCAAAGTTGAAGAATCGGAACCTGCTGCAAGTCACACTTCTCCTGTGACACACGGCGCATTCGACATCACAGCGCTACGTCGTGCATGGCCCGACGTTATTGAAGATGTAAAGAAGCGCCGCAGACTTACGTGGTCACTACTTAGCGCATCGGCTCAAGTATTGGCCGTTGACGATACCGCGATCACAATTGGAATTGTTAACGCTGGCGCACGTGATTCATTTATTCGATCTGAATCTGATGAAATTCTACGGAAAGCATTTATAGATGTTGTTGGCATTGACCGCCGAATCGAGTGCGTGGTTGATCCATCGATTGATACAAATACCCCACTAGCAAGAGAGACGCGAACTTCAGAGGCACCAACGGATAAAACTCTGCTTTCTGGTGCAGCGTTGTTGGCGCAAGAACTTGGCGCTAAATTGATTGAGAAGCAATAGATGTCTGGAATGTACGAAGGCGCGATTCAAGATCTCATCGATGCACTAGGGCGATTGCCCGGCATTGGACCTAAGTCTGCTCAACGCATTGCTTTTCATATTTTGCAGGCCGAACCTGAAACCGCAGCAGCGTTAGTTGATTCAATTCGCACAGTAAAAGAGCGCGTTAAATTCTGTACAACATGCGGAAATGTTTCAGAAGAAGATGAGTGCCGTATCTGTCGAGATCCCCGCCGAGATAACTCATCAATTTGTGTTGTTGAGGAGAGTAAAGATGTAATAGCTATCGAACGCACTCGGGAATTTCGTGGAAAGTATCACGTACTCGGTGGCGCAATCTCTCCGATCGATGGAATCGGACCGGATCAGCTACGCATTCGAGAATTAATGGCCAGGCTTAGCGATCCCGAAATCGTAGAGGTTATTTTGGCAACGGATCCAAACCTTGAGGGCGAGGCGACGGCGACCTACTTAGCTCGCATGATTAAGCCGTTAGAGATTAAAGTTTCACGATTAGCCTCTGGCCTGCCAGTAGGTGGCGATCTCGAATATGCCGACGAAATCACGCTCGGCCGAGCCTTTGAAGGCCGCCGCAACGTTTAATCCCACATTGTGGTACGTCTAGCGTCTCACATAGTAAGAAATGCAGAGAATCGCTTCGCGCCACGTAATTAATTAGTCCACCATTGAGCCATGGGACTCATTGTTCAGAAATATGGCGGCTCATCGGTTGCCGATGCTGAGGGTATGAAGCGCGTAGCAAATCGAATTGTGGCGGCAAAACGCGATGGAAATCAAGTCGTTGTCGTTGTTTCAGCAATGGGCGATACCACCGACGAGCTCATTGAATTAGCAAAACAGATCACACCGATCCCATCAGGGCGTGAGTTAGATATGTTGCTAACTGCAGGCGAGAGAATTTCAATGGCCTTGCTTGCAATGGCGATTACAAATTTAGGTCATGAGGCCCGGTCATTTACTGGAAGCCAAGCGGGAGTGATTACAACGTCGGCACATGGGCGTGCTCGAATTATCGATGTAACTCCGGGGCGCATCCAAGGGGCATTAAAAGAAGGTGCAATCGCAATCGTTGCCGGCTTCCAAGGAATTTCGCAAGATACCAAAGATGTAACAACTCTAGGTCGTGGTGGCAGTGATACAACAGCGGTCGCATTAGCCGCCGCTTTAGATGCCGATGTTTGTGAAATCTATACTGATGTTGATGGTGTATTTAGTGCAGATCCTCGCGTTGTACCAAGTGCACGAAAGTTAAAAACGGTTACGTATGATGAAATGCTTGAGCTAGCTGCGAGTGGAGCAAAAGTTCTGCACTTACGTTGTGTTGAATATGCTCGTCGTTATGACTTACCGATTCACGTACGTTCATCTTTTTCCACCAACGAAGGAACATGGGTGGTTAAAGATCATCCAGAAGGAGCAGACATGGAACAAGCAATCATTTCGGGCATCGCACACGATAAAAGTGAAGCCAAGATTACAATCGTTGGGGTTCCAGATCGCACGGGTGTAGCAGCAAGAATTTTCCAAGCCATCGCCGATGCCGATATTAATATTGACATGATTGTTCAAAACGTTTCAGCGGCGGCAACTGGCTTAACTGACATCTCATTTACTCTTCCAAAAGCCGAAGGCGCCGATGCGACAGGGGTTTTACAAAAACTTCAAGGCGAAGTTGGGTACGCCTCGATTCAATACGATGATCAGATTGGAAAACTCTCCTTAGTTGGTGCTGGAATGCGCTCGCACCCAGGGGTAACTGCTACATTTTTTGGTGCACTTTCAGCAGCGGGCGTTAATATCGAGATGATTTCCACTTCGGAAATCCGCATCTCGGTCATCTGCCGAGAGGCCGATATCGAGCGTGGAGTAAAGGCTGCTCACACCGCCTTCGAACTCGATGCCGATCAGAATGAGGCCGTTGTATATGGTGGTTCAGGTCGATGAGTAAACCATCTTTAGCAGTTGTAGGGGCAACTGGCGCAGTCGGAACGGTGATGCTTGGAATTTTGTCAGAACGGCCTGATGTATGGGGAGAAATCCGCCTAATCGCTTCTGCCCGAAGCGCAGGCAAAAAACTTATGTGCCGTGGAGAAGAGTTGACGGTTGTTGCGCTTTCACCAGAGGCATTCGACGGAATCGATGTTGCAATGTTTGACGTTCCTGATGAGATATCAACAGAGTGGGCACCAATCGCAGTGGCTCAAGGGTCCGTTGTAGTTGATAACTCTGGAGCGTTCCGAATGGATGCCGATGTTCCGCTAGTAGTTCCTGAAGTGAATCCACAAGAAGTTAAGAATCGTCCACGCGGAATTATTTCAAACCCTAATTGCACAACACTTTCGATGATCGTGGCGCTCGGTGCGTTGCATCGAGATTACGAATTACAAGAGTTGGTTGTTTCTTCGTATCAAGCTGCATCTGGTGCTGGCCAAGCAGGTATTGATATTTTGCGAGAACAAATTAACCTCGTTGCCGGAACAAACGCTGGGGACACTGCAGGCGATCTTCGCGAAATTATAAGAGACAACGGCCCTTTTCCAGCACCACTTGCACTCAATGTAGTGCCTTGGGCAGGCTCTTTGAAAGAAGATGGGTATTCCTCGGAAGAGTTAAAAGTTCGTAACGAGTCGCGTAAAATCTTAGGTTTACCGAATCTGAAAGTTGCAGCAACCTGCGTGCGTGTGCCAGTTTTGACTACCCACTCGCTAACGGTTCATGCCGTATTTGCCAAAGAGCCATCACGTAAAGGCGCTCAAGATATATTGCAAAACGCGGCCGGAGTTAAATTGGTCGATGATCCTGAAAACTATAAATTTCCGACACCGGCCGATGTGGTGGGTACGGATCCAACATGGGTTGGACGCGTTCGAAAGAGCATAGATAACCCAATGGCTTTAGATCTGTTTGTGTGCGGTGACAATTTGCGCAAAGGAGCGGCCTTAAACACTGCTCAAATCGCTGAACTTCTAGCGATAGAGTTCACATCATGAGTATCAAAGAGAGCCTACGTAGCGATCTCACAGAAGCCATTCGTGGTCGAGATGAGATTGCCTCGAGCACTATTCGCATGGTTTTAACCGCGATTACCAATGAAGAAGTAGCTGGGAAAGAAGCCCGTGTTTTAAGTGATGATGAGATTATTAGAGTTTTATCCCGCGAAGCTAAAAAACGCCGTGAAGCGTCGGAGGCATTTGAAAATGCGGGCCGCGCAGATAAGGCGGCACTTGAGAGGGCGGAGGGTGAAGTTATCGCCAAATACTTACCTGCCCAATTAAGCGTTGATGATATAAAGAAGTTAATCGCCGATGCGATTACATCAACCGGTGCAGCCGGACCTGCCGATATGGGTAAAGTCATGGGCGCAGTCAAAGCATTGATCGCTGGAAAAGCCGATGGTTCTATCGTTTCCACCCTAGTGAAAGAGGCGTTAAATAAATGAAATTTGAATATGCCACAGTCCCATTACTTTCTCATGCAACTAAACAAATTCTCGATACTTGGGGATCAGATGGTTGGGAGCTCATTCAAGTTATTCCAGGGCCAGGTTCTGGCGAACAACTAGTGGCCTATATGAAGCGAGAGATTAAATGAACTCACTCGATGTGCGAGCAAAATTAGCTGAACTTGGCCTAGAACTACCGATAGCAGCTAAGCCTGTCGCAGCGTATGTTCCAGCTATCCGAACTGGAAACATAGTCTTTACTGCCGGACAGTTGCCACTACTCAATGGTGAGATGGCAGGTGTTGGTAAAGTGGATGGTGAAATCACTCCAGAACACGCTAAAGAGCTCGCCAAAATCTGCGCCTTGAATGCCTTGGCCGCCGTTGAAACAGTTGCAGATATAAATAAAATCACAAAGATTGTTCGAGTTGTTGGATACGTTAATGGTGTGCCCGGTTTTATTAATGCACCGCTAGTCGTAAACGGTGCCAGTGAATTATTTCTAGCTATTTGGGGAGATGGTGCAAAACATGCACGTAGCGCCGTTGGAATTGCCGAGCTACCGTTGAATTCACCGATTGAAATTGAGTTAACCGTAGAGATTACTGACTAAGTTCGGACGTCATTTACCGCGCTTGGATAAGCGTTCGAAATCTGTAATTAATACTGCACGCCCATCTAGTTTTAACCAACCACGACCAGCGAAATCGGCTAAAGCTTTATTTACCGTTTCGCGAGAAGCGCCAACTAATTGAGCCAACTCCTCTTGAGTTAAATCATGATGCACATAGAGACCATCTGGGTTTTGCTTGCCAAAGCGTTCGCCGAGATCGATAAGCGCTTTAGCGACACGACCTGGAACATCAGAGAAAACCAAATCTCCAACGGCCTCATTAGTGCGGCGAAGTCTTTGCGCTAGACGCTCGAGTAGATGCAGAGCAACCTCTGGGTTTTTTGCTAACCAGGGAATTAACTCTTTATGACCAAGGCTTAGTAATTTTGCATCCGTTACTGCAGTTGCTGTGGAAGTTCGTGGGCCTGGATCGAAAAGACTTAGTTCGCCAAACATTTCGCCAGGGCCAAGAATGGATAAGAGGTTTTCTCGTCCATCTCCACTTGAGGTACCGAGCTTCAATTTTCCTTCGACGATGACATATAAATGGTCGCCTTCATCGCCCTCAGCAAATAACACATTTCCTTTGGAAATCTTTACGGAATCCATCGATGCACGCAATGAATCGGCGGCTTCATCATCTAAGGCGGTGAAGAGCGGGGCTCTACGGAAGACATCTTGTTCTGGGCTCACGGGGAGTACTTTAGCCTCATGCCCGCAAATAAAGAAAGCCGCACGCAGGCACGGGCCATGTACCGGATTCTGACTACAACGTATCCTGAGATCCGATGCGAGCTAGATTTCCAAAGCCCTCTGCAACTAATTATTGCCACCGTGCTCAGCGCTCAGTGCACAGACAAGCGGGTCAATAGTTTGACCCCCGCATTATTTAAAAAATACAAAAACGTAAGGGCGTTTGCCAGGGCGGATTTACAAGATATTGAGAGGCTGATATTTCCCGCCGGTTTCTATAAAGTTAAAGCCCGACACATAAAAGGGTTGGCGACGAAGATTCTCACCGATTTCGGTGGCGAAGTTCCGAGCAGCTTAGAAGAGCTAATTACCCTCCCAGGGGTTGGAAGAAAGACTGCAAACGTTGTCTTAGGACATGCCTTTGATATTCCAGGAATAACCGTAGATACACATTTTGGTCGGCTCGCACGCCGATTTGGATGGACCACTGAAAAAGATCCAGTAAAAGTCGAAAGAATTGTTGGAGAGTTGATTCCGCGCAAAGAATGGACGAATCTCTCACAGCGAATGATTTGGCATGGAAGGCGTATCTGCCACTCACGAAAACCAGCATGCGGGGTTTGTCCGTTGGCAAAGGTTTGCCCTAGCGTTGGAATAGGAGAAATGAATATCGAAAAAGCAAAACTACTTGTAAAGACAGATAAGGATTTTCATTGAAAAAAATCGCTGCAGCGCTCTCCTTATTACTTGTCACAAGTTGTGCTGCGCCAACAACTGATATCGCAGGCGTCCTTGTTTCTTGCACAACTTTGCAAACTCAGAACGTCGCCAAGCCCATTGAAATAGGTTGCTTAGATGGTTCAGTAGGTGCTTCAGTAAACGCTTTACGCGGCCCTGCAATCATTAATGTCTGGGGATCATGGTGTGGTCCCTGCAAGGAAGAGATGCCTATCTTGAGATCTTTCTATGCAAAGGGAAAAGGAAAATTGCAGTTAGTTGGCGTTGATGTTGAAGAGGCGTCTATTAAAGATGGCCAAGAGTTTGTATTAAAGAACGGGGTCACATGGCCAAATCTTTTTGATAGAGATGGCAGTACACGCGCTTATTTTGGAATGGGCGTACCAGTCACATGGTTTATTGCCGCCGATGGCAGCGTGGCATATAAACGCATTGGTGTGCTAAAAAATGAAATCGAACTAATAAAGCTCACCTCTAAATATCTAGGGGTGAAGCTTTAATCCTCATCTTTTGCACTCTGTAAACCTTCAGCAATCTTTTTCATGATATTTGGGTCGGCTAAAGTTGTGGCATCCCCAACTGTGCGATCTTCGGCGACATCTTTTAGCAGACGGCGCATGATTTTGCCGCTACGAGTCTTCGGAAGTTCATTTACGATTAAAATTTGTCGCGGTTTTGCAATCGCACCAATTTCTTTTGCAACGTGATTACGAAGTTGCGTATTAAGCTCCTCGCCATCTGCATGTGCGATACCGGCGCGCAAAATAACAAAAGCAACAATTCCTTGACCAGTCATTGTATCTGCAGCACCGACAACGGCCGCCTCGGCAACTGCTTCATGAGACACCAGAGCGGATTCAACTTCTGTTGTTGAAATTCGGTGACCAGAAATATTCATAACATCATCAACGCGGCCAAGGAGCCAGATAGCGCCTTCATCATCTAACTTTGCACCATCGCCTGCGAAGTAGATGCCTTCAAAACGAGACCAATATGTCTCTTTGTATCTGGCATCTTCTCCCCAAATACCGCGCAACATTGCAGGCCATGGTTGGTCAAGAATCAAGTAGCCACCATGTCCATCAGCTACAGGAGATGCACTGTCGTCAACGACTTTGGCGCTAATACCAGGTATAGGTCGCATTGCAGATCCCGGTTTAGTAACTGTAATTCCAGGTAAAGGCGAAATCATAATCGCCCCGGTTTCAGTCTGCCACCATGTGTCAACAATCGGGCAACGATTGCCACCAATAATTTCGCGGTACCACATCCATGCTTCAGGGTTAATTGGTTCACCTACACTGCCCAATAAGCGAAGTGATTCCAAATTATGCGCTTGTGGAAATTCATCTCCCCACTTCATCCATGTTCGAATTAATGTTGGCGCTGTATACAAAATTGTTACGCCATATTTAGCAATGATTTCAAAAATACGACCTTTATGCGGTGTATCTGGTGTTCCCTCATACATTACTTGCGTTGCACCGTTCATCAAGGGTCCATAAACAACATAGGAGTGACCAGTAATCCAACCAACATCCGCAGTGCACCAATACACATCGCTCTCGGGTTTGATGTCAAAGACAACTTTGTGGGTATAGGCGACCTGAGTTAAATATCCTCCTGTTGTATGAAAAATACCCTTTGGCTTTGCGGTTGTGCCTGATGTGTACAAAATAAATAATGGGTGCTCTGAATCAAAGCTTTCTGCAATGTGTTCTGAAGATTGACGGTCGACAATGTCATGCCACCAAATATCACGGTCAGTCCAAGCAGTTTCCTGCTTAGTGCGCTCAACTACTAATACTTTCTCTACATTGTGCTTGCCTTGCAAAGCCTCATCCACAGCTGGCTTTAATGCAAAAGCCGAACCCTTTCTAAATCCACCATCAGAGGTAATAACTAATTTTGCATCGGCATCTTGGATTCGCGAAAGTAGAGCATCGGCTGAAAAGCCACCAAAGACAACTGAGTGTGGTGCACCTATACGGGCACATGCCAACATTGCAATTGCAGCTTCAGGAATCATAGGCATGTATATAGCGACTCGATCGCCGGCACAGATCCCAAGTTCAATAAGTGCATTTGCAGTCTTTTTTACTTCTATTAGTAATTGAGAGTACGTGATTGTTTTCGTATCTCCCGGCTCGCCTTCAAAGTGAAAAGCGACACGATCCCCTCTGCCCTCTTCAACATGACGATCAAGTGCGTTGACCGAAGCATTGAGCTTTCCTCCCACGAACCATTTGGCATAGGGCGAGTTCCACTCCAGAACCGTGTCCCATTTCGCGTCCCACGTTAATTCACGTGCCTGCCTATCCCAGAAAGCCAAACGATCCATATTCGCATATGCATATTCACCATGTTGGGCATTTGCCTGCATAACAAATTCCGAGCTAGGTAGAAAGTGTCGATTCTCGCTGAGTAGATTTTCGAGTGACTCGTGATCCTGGTTCATAAAGTGTGAGGGTACCTGTTCACTCAAGTTATCAACAGAGTTTAAGTAGTGCTCATTCTCATCTCCGAAAGCCTAGAAAGATGCGGACTCCAACGAAAGGAGAAGAATGAGTATTACCGCATTTATCATGATCTTTCTCAAACTCTTAAGTAACCCAGCTCTGGTCGCCGCCTTTGCTAAATTCTTGAATAATGTGCTTAAGTCCATGATGTAGCCGCTGAACCCAAAGCCCCCGAGCTTGATTTCGGGGGCTTTTTCGCGCCGCTTTTGTGGGAAATGGCTTTGAAGTGAGAGGATTGGCCGTAAGCCTCTAGTTGGTTCAATGAAGCGCTCCTAGAGTTTTACACTAGAGCCAATAGGAGCAAAAATGCCAATTGCAACCCCAGAAATCTATGTCGATATGTTGGATCGCGCTAAAAAGGGCGCTTTTGCATATCCGGCAATCAACGTTTCATCGTCGCAGACAATCACCGCCGCTATCCGCGGTTTTGCCGAAGCTGAATCAGATGGAATTATTCAATTTTCATGGGGCGGTGCCGAATACGCATCGGGTTCGACTGTAAAAAAGATGGTAGATGGCGCAGTTGCTTTAGCTGAATATGCACATGTTGTTGCTAAAAATTACAACGTCAATATCGGAATTCACACCGATCACTGTCCAGCTGAAAAGCTAGATGGATTTATGCGTCCACTTTTGGAGTTTGGCGCGCAGCGTCTTGCATCAGGAAAACCCCCCTTATTTAACTCCCATATGTGGGATGGATCTGCGGTTTCTATGACCGAAAATATGAAAGTTGCAAAGGAGATGTTAGCGATGTCAGTCGCGGCTCGCACATTGCTAGAGATTGAAATTGGGGTTGTTGGTGGAGAAGAAGATGGAGTTGAAGCAAAGCATGATGCAAAGCTGTACTCAACTCCAGATGATGCACTTTTGACTATTGAGACACTTGGAAGTGAAGCTCGATACTTAGTGGCGGCCACATTTGGCAATGTTCACGGCGTGTACAAGCCGGGCAATGTCGTTTTGCAACCAAAGATATTGGCGACTTTGCAAGAGGCGGTGTCTCAGAAACTCGGTCTTCCAAAGGGAAGTAAGCCAATGGATCTAGTTTTCCACGGCGGTTCGGGCTCGCTTCTTTCAGAAATCCGTGAGTCTTTGGATTACGGTGTTATCAAAATGAATATTGATACAGATACCCAATACGCCTTCACTCGTCCTGTTGTGGATCACATGCTCAAGAACTACGAGGGAGTTCTTAAAATCGACGGTGAAGTAGGAAACAAAAAGCTTTATGACCCACGTGCTTGGGGTAAGGCGGCCGAGGCTGGAATGGCTGCCCGTGTAGTGCGTGGTTGTGAGGATCTTCGTTCAACTGGCTCTTCATCACTCAAGTAATTTCTAACTAATCGGAAAGGCTTTACAAATGCCTGCACTAGTTTTGCTTGGCGCTCAATGGGGCGATGAAGGCAAAGGTAAAGCCACCGACCTTCTTGCCGACCGAGTTGATTATGTTGTGCGCTATCAAGGCGGAAACAATGCCGGACACACTGTTGTTATTGGCGATCAAAAGTACGCACTTCACTTGCTGCCCTCTGGAATTCTCTCCCCCAATGTAGTTCCAGTAATTGGAAATGGTGTAGTAATTGATCCAGGAGTCCTGCTGGAAGAGATTCGAGGGCTGACAGAACGCGGGATTGATTGCAGTAAATTAGTAATTTCAACTAATGCACATTTGATTACGCCATATCATCGTACGATCGATAAAGTTTCGGAACGATTCTTAGGAAAATCAAAGATTGGAACGACGGGACGGGGAATCGGTCCTGCATATGCAGACAAGATTAACCGCATCGGCATTCGTGTTCAAGATTTATTCGATCCTTCAATTCTGCGACAGAAAATCGAGAGCGCCTTAAGAGACAAGAACCAAGTATTAATTAAGGTCTTCAATCGTAAAAACATTGAAGTGGATGAAGTACTTGAAGAGTATTTAGCCTACGCCGAAATTCTCCGCCCGTATATTGCAGATACGGTATTGCTTCTCGATCAAGCTTTAAAAGCTGGTAAGCGCGTGCTTCTTGAAGGATCACAGGGAACCTTGCTCGATGTTGATCACGGAACATATCCCTTTGTGACTTCCAGTAATCCAACCTCAGGCGGTGCTTGCACAGGAAGTGGAATCGGCCCAACCAAAATTGAAAAGGTAATTGGCATTGTAAAGGCCTACACAACTCGTGTTGGAAGTGGCCCATTTCCGACAGAGCTCTTTGATGAAGATGGAGAGGCTTTACGTCGCATTGGCGGTGAAATCGGTGTTACAACCGGACGAGCACGTCGATGTGGTTGGTATGACGCGCCAATCGCGCGTTATGCAGTTCGCGTAAACGGCTTAACTGATTTCTTTCTTACCAAGCTTGATGTATTGACGGGTTGGGAAAAGATTCCGGTATGTGTTGCTTATGAGATCGATGGAAAGCGGGTTGAAGAGCTTCCTGCGTCTCAAAGCGATTTCCACCACGCAAAACCAATTTATGAATACCTACAAGGTTGGAGCGAGGATATCTCTACGTGCAGATCGCTCAGTGACCTGCCTAAGGCGGCTCAAGAGTACGTTGCATTTTTAGAGAAGATATCTGGTGCGCCAATAAGCGCAATCGGTGTCGGACCTGGTCGCGATGAAACAATTGTTGTAAAGGATTTTATCTAACGATGAAAATCCTCCTAGTCGGAAGCGGCGGTCGCGAACACGCACTTGGACTAGGTCTTGACGCAGATCCTGCCTGCACTTCGCTACATGTTGCTCCAGGTAATCCAGGTATATCGCAGTTTGCTCAATGTCATCCAATTGATATTTCAAACAATGCTGAAATTGTTGCGCTAGCTCAAGAAATCGCCGCTGATTTAGTTGTCATTGGCCCCGAACTGCCTTTGGTAAACGGCTTAGCAGATGATTTACGTCGATTAAAAATCGCAGTATTCGGACCATCTAGAGCCGCGGCACAATTAGAAGGATCAAAGACTTTTGCGAAAGAAGTAATGTCCGATGCTGGTGTTTTAACTGCGCAGAGTTTTACCTGCTCTAATCAAGCTGAATACGAGAAGGCATTAGATACTTTCGGTGCACCTTATGTTGTTAAAGACGATGGATTAGCCGGCGGAAAAGGAGTTGTAGTCACCCACAATCGCCAAGAGGCATTGGCCCATGCAGTTGCATGTAAACGTGTCGTTATCGAAGAGTTCTTAGAGGGACCAGAGGTTTCACTCTTTGGAATTAGCGATGGTGTTTCAATATTGGCCATGCAACCTGCACAGGATTTCAAACGCTCCGGTGATAACGATGCTGGACAAAATACAGGGGGAATGGGTGCTTATTCACCATTACCATGGGCGCCTTCAGAGATAATTGAGGACACATATAAACAAGTTCTTGCTCCCATGATTGCAGAAATGAATGCCCGGGGGACGCCGTTCGTCGGTTTGCTGTACGCAGGCCTTGCATTAACCGATCGAGGTACTCGAGTTATTGAATTTAACGTCCGCTTTGGAGACCCTGAAACTCAGGTATTAATTCCTCTACTTAAGACACCGTTAGCGATGCTCTTATATAAAGCTGCAACCGTTGGTCTTGCCGATACCGTTTTAGAGTGGCGTGATGAATCGGCAGTAGCTGTAGTTTTAGCGGCCGAGGGATATCCAACTGCCCCGCTAAGTGGAGGCAAGATCTCACCCTTCCCGGCAATTGAAAACGTACAAATATTTCATGCTGGGACTTCCTTTAGTGGAGAAGGTTTAGTCTCATCCGGCGGTCGAGTCCTAACCGTGACCGGAGTTGGATCTGATCTTACCGAGGCGAGAGATCGCGCCTATCGAGCAATTAGTCAAATCTCCTTGCCTGGCTCTTTTTATCGCAACGACATAGCACTTAATGCCGCAGTGGCAGAGAAGGGCAATTAAATGGCCGATAATTCACCCGTGAGCCTCATTGCAGATAGATACGCATCCCCAGCGATGCGAAAGATATTTGCACCTCAGGAAAAAATTATTCTTGAACGTAGGCTGTGGCTTTCAGTTATGCGAAATCAAGCCGCATCAGGTCACTCGATCACTGAATCAGTCATTGATGATTATAAAAAAGTAATTTTTACTGTAGATCTTGCTTCAATTGATGCTCGCGAAAGATCAACTCGTCATGACGTTAAAGCCCGCATCGAAGAGTTCAATGCGCTCGCAGGCCACGAAGCGATTCATGCGGGAATGACAAGCCGTGACTTAACCGAAAACATTGAAGCATTTCAAATCCGAAATGGATTGGAAATAGTCCATGGAAAAGTAGTAACACTTCTTGCACGATTAGCAGAGCGAGCAACAGAGTTCGCTGATCAGCCTATTGCTGGGCGTTCGCATAATGTTCCGGCACAAGTCACCACACTCGGAAAACGTTTTGCAACTGCGGCTGAAGAGCTTTTATTTGCATATGAGCGTTTAACTGCATTGCAGGACCGATATCCGATGCGTGGCATAAAAGGTCCAGTTGGTACCGCGCAAGATTCAATTGATTTACTCGGCTCTTTTGAAGCGCATGCAAGCATGGAGGTATCCATTGCAAATGAGTTGGGTTTCAGCAGGGTATTGGACTCTGTAGGGCAGATATATCCTCGTTCATTTGATTATGATGTCGTTACAACGCTTGTTCAATTAGCATCTGCACCCTCGTCACTTGCGACATCAATTCGTTTAATGGCTGGTGCAGAACTCGTAACCGAGGGTTTCAAATCGGGTCAAGTTGGAAGTAGTGCAATGCCGCACAAAATGAATACACGTTCGTGCGAACGTATAAATGGATTAGCCATTGTTCTTCGTGGTTATGCATCAATGGTGAGTGAACTTGCAGGTGACCAGTGGAATGAAGGCGATGTTTCCTGCAGTGTTGTTCGCCGCGTAGCTCTGCCAGATGCCTTTTATGCCATCGACGGCGTACTTGAAACAATGTTGACTGTACTCGATGAGTTTGGAGCATTTCCAGCGGTAATAGAGGCTGAATTAGAGCGTTATCTGCCGTTTTTAGCGACAACGAAGTTTTTAATGGCGGCCGTCAAGGCCGGCATTGGTCGTGAGGTAGCCCATGAACTTATAAAGGAGCATGCAGTAAAAGCTGCGCTCGGAATGCGTGAAGGAGAAGCCAACACACTCCTTGAAGATTTAGCTAATGATCCAAGATTCCCGTTAGATCTCAACGCACTAATTAAATTAGTTAGCACACCACTTGAATTTACGGGCGATGCTCGCCAACAAGTTGTTCGAGTTGTAAACCGCATTGACGCGATTACATCCGCACACCCTGCAGCAGTGCAGTACAAGCCCGGCTCTATTCGGTGAGTGGTTTTGGTTTAGCTGGTCCACCGCCAGCGCCTTCGATACCTGGGTGGACTCATCTGCGTACCGGAAAAGTTCGCGACTTGTACACCAATGACAAAGACGAAATTCTCTTAGTAGCATCTGATCGAGTATCAGCTTTCGATTGGGTTATGTCATCAACAATTCCAGGTAAAGGGGCGGTCCTTACTCAGCTCTCATTATTTTGGTTTGAACTTCTTGAAGATATAGTTCCTAATCACATTGTATCTTTAGATGTTCCTACAATTGTTGAAGATCGCGCGATAATTGTTCAACCACTTGATATGTTTGAAATTGAGTGCGTTGCTCGTGGTTATTTAACTGGAAGTGGTTGGAGTGAATATCAAAACAACGGTGCTATTTGTGGAAATTCTCTGCCTGAAGGTTTATTAGATGGTTCCAAGCTTCCAGTCACAATATTTACTCCCGCCACCAAAGCCGATGTTGGTGAGCATGACATTAACATTGACTTTGAAACTGCCGTAAAAAGTATTGGAGCTTCAGAGGCTCAAGAATTAAAAAAATTAACGATCGCGCTATATGATACAGCCTC
The DNA here is from genome assembly GCA_030649935.1 of Candidatus Planktophila sp. Classification (GTDB taxonomy): domain Bacteria; phylum Actinomycetota; class Actinomycetes; order Nanopelagicales; family Nanopelagicaceae; genus Planktophila. The sequence continues at coordinate 116,552 of JAUSFN010000017.1, read as the reverse complement.
AGATTTTGCTAGAGAACGTGGAATTATTCTCGCCGATACAAAATTTGAATTTGGTCGCAATGCGTCAGGCGAGTTTGTTCTAGCCGATGAGGCTTTAACCCCTGATTCTTCGAGGTTTTGGGAGCTATCAAACTGGGTTCCTGGTGCTTCGCAAGCATCCTTTGATAAACAATTCTTGCGTGACTACCTGATTGCAAGTGGATGGGATAGAAATAGCCCACCCCCGCTACTTCCGCAAGAGATCATCGAAAAAACAGCAGCGCGCTATGAAGAGGCTTTTTACCGGTTAACTGGCAGCAAGTTCTAACACAGGGAGAATAATACAATGGCAAAAATCGTGGTTAACGTGATGTTAAAGCCCGAGATTCTTGACCCACAAGGAAATGCCGTTGCATCTGCGCTACCTCGACTCGGGTTTACCTTTGCCAACTCTGTGCGACAGGGCAAGAGATTTGAAATTGAAATTGATGGCGAACCAACACCTGCTCAAATGGTTGAAGTAGAAAAGGCCGCAGAAGTTTTACTCTCTAATCCAGTAATTGAAACCTATGAAGTGAGAGTCGAGAAGTAATGCGCATTGGAGTCATAACTTTTCCTGGAACTCTAGATGATCGCGATGCAGCGCGAGCGGTGAATGTAAGTGGAGCCGAGGCCGTTGCCTTATGGCATGCCGATGCAGATTTAAAGAAAGTCGATGCCGTGATTTTGCCTGGTGGTTTTTCTTATGGTGATTACCTTCGCTGCGGTGCAATCTCTCGTTTTGCTCCAGTAATGAAGTTAGTTATCGATGCTGCAGGTAAAGGCATGCCAGTGCTGGGTATCTGTAATGGTTTCCAAGTCTTGTGTGAATCTCATTTATTGCCAGGTGCGTTGACTCGAAACTCTGATCTTCACTTCTTGTGCCGAGATCAAGAGATTGAAATTACAAATAACGCAACGGCCTGGACAACATCCTTTGCCAAAGGTGAGCGAATTACTATTCCACTTAAAAATGGTGAAGGCTCATTTCAATGTGATGATCAAACTCTCGCCACGCTAGAGAGTGAGGGCAGAGTAATTGCGCGTTATGTTGGTGTAAACCCCAATGGTTCTCGAAATTTAATCGCCGGGATTACAAATGAGCGCGGAAATGTAGTTGGCCTAATGCCTCACCCAGAGCACGCAATTGACCCACTAACTGGTCCATCAGCCCAAGGCCTAGGTTTTTTTACTTCCATTTTGAAAGCGATGGTTAAGTAATGTCCTTGGATACGGTTGCAATTGCACAATCCACACCTGAGAATAAACAACCTTTTGCTGAGCTTGGATTAAAACCCGATGAGTACGCTCGAATTAAAGAGATTTTAGGTCGCCGCCCAACATCATCGGAGTTAGCGATGTATTCAGTGATGTGGTCCGAACACTGTTCGTATAAATCTTCAAAAGTACATTTGAAACAGTTTGGCGATAAAGCTCCTAAGTCTGAAGCATTATTAGTAGGAATCGGTGAAAATGCTGGAGTAGTTGATGTCGGTCAAGGCTATGCCGTTACTTTTAAAATCGAATCACATAACCACCCATCTTTTGTCGAACCATATCAAGGGGCCGCGACTGGAATCGGTGGCATTGTTCGAGATATTTTGACTATGGGTGCAAGGCCCATCGCTGTAATGGATCCACTTCGATTCGGTCCGGCAGATGCGCCAGATACTCGCCGAGTATTACCAGGAATCGTTGCCGGTGTTGGTGGATATGGAAACTGTTTAGGTCTACCAAATATTGGTGGAGAAATAGTCTTTGATGAAACGTATGCCGGTAATCCTTTAGTAAATGCGCTATGTGTTGGAGTCATGAAACACAGCGATATTAAGTTGGCGAAAGCAGCAGGAGCTGGCAATTTAGTGGTGCTCTTCGGTGCTAAAACAGGCGGAGATGGAATTGGTGGAGTTTCTGTTCTTGCCTCTGAAACATTTGGCACCGGAGGATCAACTAAACGCCCAAGCGTGCAAGTAGGAGATCCATTTGTAGAAAAGATTTTGATTGAATGCTCACTTGAAATTTTTGCAGAGGATTTAGTTGTTGGAATTCAAGATCTGGGAGGAGCAGGTCTATCGTGTGCAACAAGCGAACTTGCATCAGGTGGTTCAGGTGGCATGAAAGTAGCGCTGGATAAGGTTCCACTGCGCGACCCATCACTTTCTCCCGAAGAGATTTTAATGTCGGAGTCACAGGAGCGAATGTGCGCAATCGTTGAACCTCATAAGCTGCAGCGTTTTCTCGAAATCTGTAAAAAGTGGGATGTAACCGTCACAGCGATTGGTGAGGTCACTGACGGCGAGCATTTAGAGATCACATGGAACGGCGAAGTTATCGTCAATGTTCCTCCACGTACAGTCGCTCATGAAGGTCCTGTTTACAATCGCCCACTCGCCCAGCCAGCCTATATCGATGTAGTGAATGGGCAGAAAGTAACCCTTCCGATCCTAAATAGCGCTTCAGATATTAAGGCTGCAGTTCTAAAACTTGCTGGCACACCAAATCTTGCCGATAAATCATGGGTGACTTCGCAGTATGACAAATATGTTCAGGGAAACACGATTCAATCGCAACCCGATGATTCAGGAATGGTTCGAATTGATGAGAGTACGCATTTAGGAATTGCAATCTCAACCGATGCCAATGCAAACTGGTCATATTTGAATCCATATCAAGGAGCTAAATTAGCTTTAGCTGAAGCCGCGCGTAACATTGCAACTGCGGGCGCACGGCCACTTGCCGTTACCAATTGTTTGAACTTTGGTTCACCTGAAGATCCAGGAGTTATGTGGCAGTTTGCTGAAACAGTTCGAGGTTTAGCAGACGGTTGTTTAGAAATGGGTCTGCCTGTGACCGGAGGCAATGTATCTTTCTATAATCAAACAGGTGCGGCAGCCATCTTGCCAACTCCCGTAATTGGAGTTCTTGGCGTAATTCAAGATGTTAGAACTCGCACCCCGATGAGTTTTAATGTGGCTGGATTAGATCTCTACTTATTGGGTGATACGTATGAAGATTTTGCCGGGAGTGAATGGGCTTTTTTAAATGGTGAACGTGTCGGGCAATCTCCAACAGCTGATTTAGCCCGTGAAATGCGGCTTATAGAACTACTTCTTGAGGGGCATGCCGTGGGATTGTTTAAAGCCGCTCATGATTTAAGTCAAGGTGGATTATCGGCTGGCTTAACAGAAATGGTTTTGCGCTACTTCGTTGGTGCGACAATCACATTAGGTAATGTTGGGATCGAATTACTAAGTGAATCCCCAGGGCGAGTTGTCGTCGCGATTGATTCCAACACTGCTCTAACGCTGACTGGATTGGCGGAAAAATATTCGATAACTCTTTCAAAATTAGGTACTACCGGTGGTGATTCGCTAATTATCAATGAGTGCGTCATCCCACTTAGTGAACTTCGCACTGCACATACCTCTACTTTTCCAACCTTGTTTGGGTGATGCAGATGCGAGATCCTAAAATATTAGACGAGGTAAAGCGCACTTTGGCACTTCTTTCGGCTAAAGCACCTGGTCGTGCGATTGAAGTTCGAATCCCACCCTATGCAGCTATTCAATGTGGAGAAGGTCCAACACATACACGCGGCACACCAGCAAATGTGATTGAAATGGCAGCAGCGACGTGGATTGCCTTAGCTTCCGGTGAAATTTTGTGGAGCGAGGCTTTAAACAGCGGCGCAATAACTGCTTCCGGCCTCCGTGCCGATTTAACACCGTACTTACCACTTAAGATAACGACATGAGCCGGCGCCCTGATGGGTTACTAAATCACGATATGTTGGATTCAGATAAAGGTCCACAAGATGCCTGTGGTGTATTTGGAGTGTGGGCGCCCGGAGAAGAAGTTGCAAACTTAGCTTTTTACGGCTTATATGCGCTGCAACATCGAGGACAAGAGTCGGCAGGAATTGCAACTAGTGATGGTGAGCGAATACTTGTCTATAAAGATATGGGCTTAGTCTCGCAGGTTTTTACCGAAAGCGATCTTGCGACATTACCCGGTGATTTAGCAATTGGACACTGTCGTTATAGTACGACTGGATCTAGTACATGGGTCAATGCTCAACCAACGTTACGGCCAACTAAGTACGGAACACTGGCTTTGGCTCACAATGGCAATTTGACTAATACGGGAGAGCTCGCTGAGTTAGTCCAAAAACTAGAGCCAAGTACAGGCCGCGACCGCGGAGCAACTACAGATACAGAAATAATGACGGCGCTTATTTCACTTCAAAATGAAAAGAATGTTGAGGCAAGTGCGATTTCTGTTCTACCACAATTAGAAGGCGCATTCTCAATAGTCTTTATGGATGAGCACACTTTATATGCAGCGCGGGATCGACATGGTGTGCGCCCATTAGTTCTTGGCAAACTAGAAACCGGTTGGGTAGTTGCATCGGAGAGCGCGGCACTCGACATTGTTGGTGCCGCCTTTGTCCGTGAAATTGAACCTGGAGAATTTATTGCAATCGATATTAATGGTGTCCGCTCACAACGTTGGGCGATAGCAGAACCTAAAGGCTGCCTCTTTGAATATGTCTACTTAGCGCGACCAGATACATTGATCGCCGGACAAGGAATTCAAGCCACACGTGTTGCGATTGGAGTGCGTCTGGCACAAGAGGCACCAGTAGAGGCGGATTTGGTAATTCCAGTTCCAGAGTCCGGCACTCCGGCGGCAATTGGATATGCAAAAGGTTCAGGTATTCCATTTGGAATTGGTCTGGTTAAGAATTCATATGTAGGCCGCACATTTATTCAACCATCTCAAACTATTCGCCAACTTGGCATTCGTTTGAAACTCAACCCATTACGCGAAATCATTGAAGGCAAACGTATTATTGTTGTTGACGATTCAATCGTGCGTGGAAATACTCAACGCGCGATTGTTCGAATGCTTCGTGAAGCTGGTGCCCGCGAAATTCATGTGCGTATCTCATCGCCGCCAGTCAAATGGCCATGCTTTTATGGAATCGACTTTGCTACGCGGGCTGAACTCATTGCTAGCGGCTTAGAGATCGAAGAGATTCGACGTTCGATTGGTGCCGATTCTCTTGGATATGTCTCTCTCGAAGGACTCATTGAGTCGACACAAATTGATGAAAACAAGCTATGTTCTGCCTGCTTTACTGGCACCTATCCGATTCGCATCCCTGCAGATATGTCTGAAGGAAAGATGCGCCTTGAAATTACCGAAGTACATGGTCACTAGATGAGTACATATAAAGAGGCAGGTGTTGATATTGACGCGGGGGATCGCGCAGTTGAGCTTATGAAGGCGTCGATTGCAAAAACTTCGCGGCCAGAGGCGGTAGGTGGAATTGGCGGATTCGCCGGCCTCTTTGATGCAAGTGCACTCAAGAGCATGAAGAAGCCTTTGCTTGCGACATCAACCGACGGAGTAGGAACTAAAACTGAGATTGCTCGCGAATTGGGTAAGTACGACACAATCGGAGAAGATTTAGTTGCCATGGTTGTCGATGATTTAGTTGTGTGTGGTGCAGAGCCTCTATTTATGACCGATTACATTGCAGTCGGCAAAGTTATACCCGAGCGCATTGCAGAAATTGTTGCAGGTATTGCGCGCGGTTGTGAGAAAGCAAATACCGCTCTCATAGGTGGGGAAACTGCAGAACATCCAGGCTTACTGGGCGAGGATGAGTTTGATATTGCTGGTGCAGCTACCGGAGTGGTTGATGCAGAGAATCAACTTGGTGCACATCTAGTTCAAGCCGGGGATGTACTGATTGCAATGCCATCAAGTGGTTTTCACGCAAATGGTTTTTCACTTGTCCGCCATATTATTAAAACTCAAAAACTGTCATTGGAAGCACATGTCAGCGAGTACGGGAAAACTTCAGGAGAAGTATTTTTGACTCCTACTGAAATCTATACTCTCGATTGCTTAGCTCTTATTAAATCGATGCCAGGTTTATTGCGTGGATTTACACACATCACCGGAGGCGGAATCGCAGAAAACACCGCGCGCGTTATTCCAGCCCACCTCACCGCAATTTATGATCGCTCGACTTGGTCCCTACCGGTTGAAATGGATTTCATGGCAAGAATTGGTGGAGTTCCACAGGCTGACATGGAGCGCACATGGAATGCAGGAATCGGCATGGTGGCCATCGTTTCGGCAGATGCGGCCGGTTTAACCCTAGCTTCGTTGGCTGCGCGGGGGATGAAGGCCTGGGTGGCAGGCGTTGTGGAGCCTTCTGGTTTTAGTGAAACTCGGCGCTCATACTTGGTCTCTGACTTTAGGAGATAGGTCTTATGGCTAGTAAATCGAAGTTAGCTCGGCAGCAAGCAATAAAGAAGAGTAATAAAGATAACTTTTACCTAGTTGCGATTCCACTTTTAGCTTTTGCAATTAAGTTGATCACGATGACAAACATCACTGGAGGAGGATGGCTAGGATCTGATGGCGAAAGTTGGCTTGCTGGCGCTGATGGGCTTCTTAAACAGGGTTATTACTCTGATGCAAATGTACTTTCGTACATGCCCGCGGGTTATCCAATTTTTATTTGGTTGATTGCGAAAATTTCAGTAGTTCATGGAGTATGGCTACTCTCATTCGTGCAGAGCGCGTTTTATGCCTATGCAAGTTACTTCTTTGTGAAACAACTTCGCGATACAAAACTTCGTCCCTATATCTTTCTCATTGGAATTGCGATCGCTTTTAATCCGACGCTTTCGTTGAGCACGCTTGTGGTTGGATATGAAAGCTTGCTTTCAACGAGTATGTTACTAATTGTTGGTTTTATTATTAAATCCAAAAATTTAGCGGGAGAAGTTAAAATTGGAAAGTTCATTATTGGAGTGGGAGCAATTTCAGCGCTCGCCACTTTTATACAACCTCGTTGGATTTTAACTACAATAATAATTGCCATTGCATGGGCACTTATGTTCAAGAACCATAAAGTTCAAGCGGCAATTCTTATTGGCGTAATTGGAATTATGTCTATTGCGCCAGCTCTAATAGTTCAGCGAAATATTCAATCTGTGGATAAGGCAGTGATTGCATCTATTCTTGGCGGCAATATGGCCGTTGGCGCAGGTGATGAAACCTCTGGTGGATATCCTCATACGGGCGCGGTTGTGCCATGTGAACCAACAACTCCAGCGAATGCCGTGACGGATAGCGATATGTTTAAATGTGTAATTAAGTGGTATGCAAGTCACCCAGTAAAGGGAGTTCGCTTATTCATTAATAAAGGATTTTTCTATTGGTCCCCATGGTCTGGCCCTTTAGGTGAGGGAACGATGGCGCGGAACCCTTGGCTGAAAATCAACCCCTTAAACAGCATTGCCAAAGGAAGCCAAGAGGGAAGTGATTTAATTAATAAATTACCAGGAAAAATAATCTCCTTCGCCTGGGTCATTGGCTGTATTTCGATGATGTTTGTCGGCTTCTTCTGGCTCCGCTCAATGAAGGGGCTTTACTCCAATATTGCGTACATGACGCTCACTCCGGTCGTCGTCTCATGGCTAGTTACTTTGGCAACCGTGGGGGATCACAGATATCGCATCCCCACAATGCCGTTGAGCCTGTTTCTTCAAGTAATGGGGTATTTTGCCCTACGCCACAAGGCAAAAACTCGCTCATTTGCTATCACTTTGGAGCCAAGCGCCAAGGCACGGTAAACTACCTCTCTGGCAAACATATACAAGTAAGGAGGTCGCACTATGGGTCGCGGCCGATCAAAAGCTAAACAGACAAAAGTTGCACGAGACTTAAAATACAACGCCCAAGATATGGATCTCGATCGTCTTACGAAAGAGCTTCATGGTGAAATCGATACATCTAATAAAAAAGATGATGACGATCCCTTTGCTGAGGGCAATTACATCCCACGTGCGTGAGACCAACTCCGTACGTAGCCTCTCTTCGTATCTACGAGCCACTTTCGGCCTTCGAACCTGCTGATCGCTTACGTTGGCAGAATATTGATGTTAATTCCGCAAGTTATAATTCTGAAGAAGAGTTAGCACTTCGTCGTTTAGTTTTTCCAGAACCACCCGTGGGTCGACCAGATGGAGTTCACATTCTCGAGATTGATGGTGAACGCTTTGTTTCACCATGGGCAACTGCAACTCGTTGTTGGGCAGCACTTGATAACTTTAAGGAATCCCTACCAAGTACTGTTATTCAGTTTTTTATCCCTCCGGCGATGGAGGATGTCATTACAGCTGGAGTTGATTTACTCGAAGACAAAGTCCCACATATTCTCAATGAGACTTGGGTAATTCCACCCCGCTGGTTCTTACTTTTTCAACCTAGCGAGCGGCATCGCGGTGAAAATGGCGACGGGGTGTTTACAACTGCACGAACAACTATTGCACTTGCTAAGTCTCGAGCTCAGTCAGCTCACGAGACGGTTGTTAGTGCATTCGGTGAGGGTCCAGTCGAACAAGATTTGGAAAATCTATTGGCATGGCTTGAAATGTTTCACCCAAACTCCTATGTTGAATTAGATTACGGCGGTCTTGCTACCTATTTAGAAAAATCACTTCGCGATAATGGTGAAGATGGATTGTCTGCGGATACATCTATTGAGGATGTTTTGCACTCACTATCTGGATTAGCCGCTTCCGATCGTATGATTGCAGGCCAAGGTTATGAGCGCTTAATGTCACGATGGCGCCATGTTCAGGCTCTGGAATCGGCAAATTAATCATTTTTTAACTCTTGCTTTAAGCGTGTTAAATCGCAATACTTCACCGCAATAAGGAACAAAGCGGACATGGTGCGATGGGCACAGAGGGGATCCAATGACGTTAGACCGTGCGCCAGCTCCAGAGGTTTTATTAACCCCCAAAGAGGTAGCTCTGCGCTTTCACGTGAATCCAAAGACCGTCACACGCTGGGCGAAAGCCGGCAAACTTACCGCGATTCGCACTCTGGGTGGGCATCGTCGCTATCGTGAATCAGAAGTATTAGAGCGCCTTCGCGAGTATAAAGAGAGCTCGAACTAAAGATAGGATTGATTCATGGCCGATGAAAAGAAACCCGCAGATGATGCCCGTGCGAAGTTTTTAGAGGCGTTGGAAAAAAAGAAGCACAAGAACTCATCACTTCCTGGTGGCGGAAATGCATCTGGCCCAAAGGTCGGTGGAAGCCAGGCAGGCGGCGCACCAGCCCCACGTTTTCAACGCAAGTCAGGTCCTTCGGGCTCTGCAGGTTAAGTGTCCGGGCAGCTCCTTATTGAAATTCGGGTCCGCCCTCATGCTTCGCGAAACAAAGTTGGTGGAACCGCAGGTGATCCTCCACGCTTAGTTGTTGCTGTCCAAGCCCCAGCGGTCGAGGGCAAAGCTAATGAAGCGGTAATTAAAGAGCTTGCGAAGGCTTTTGATATTCGGGCTCGCGACTTCATAATCGTTTTCGGCGAACTTGCACGCGACAAAAGATTATTAGTTAGTGGGGATATCGACCGACTCTCGCAAAGATATTTGGAGTTACAGCAACCCGCGACGTTTCAACAGCGGCTCGATCTTTGAATCGCGACCTCTGAAGTTTCTAAACATCTGCATCGAATCAATAGAACCGCCACGCCCAAGAAGTGAATTTTTGAAATGTTCTCCATTTTCACGCGTCAATCCGCCATTTTCCTTAAACCAATCAACAGTGTCGGCATCTAGAACTTCGGACCAGATATATCCATAATATCCGGCAGAATAACCACCAGCAAAGATATGGCTGAAATACGTTGAACGGTATCGCGTCGGAACTTGTTCAAAATCCAAGTCGTAATCTTTAATTGCTTGCGCTTCGAAGGCTTCGACATCAGTAACTCTTTTAGCTTGTTCGCTTGAAAGGGAGTGCCAGGCTAAATCTAAAATCGCCGCTGCTAGATAACTAGTAGTCGAATGTCCTTCATTAAACGTAGAGGCGGCCTTTAAGTTATCAATCCAATCTTGTGGCAACATTTCGCCTGTTTCAAAGTGACGGGCATAATTTTCTACCACCTCCGGCCACAATATCCACATCTCATTTACTTGTGATGGGAACTCGACAAAGTCACGCTGGACATTTGTTCCTGAGACTCGCGGATATTTAACTTGGGAGAGAAGCCCATGAATTGCATGTCCAAACTCGTGGAATAACGTTGTGGTCTCATCGTAGGTAAGCAAAGTCGGCTTACCAGCACCAGGCTTAGGAATATTTAAGTTATTTACAACCACAGGGAGCTGGCCAAATAAGAAGTTCTGATCGACAAGGTTATTCATCCACGCTCCGCCACGTTTTGAATCACGTGTGTAGAAATCACCGATAAATAAACCAACTTGTGAGCCATCTTCATTTTTAACTTCAAAAGCGCGAGCCTCTGGATGATACGTCACCAAATCTGATCGCTCCTTAAATGAAATTCCGAACAGTTTATTGGCGGCGAAGAAGACCCCATCATGGAGAACTCGCTCTAGTTCAAAGTATGGACGCATTTTGGTTGTATCGATGTTGTACTTTTCAAGTCGAACTTTTTCGGTGTAATAACCCCAATCCCAGCTTTGAATTTCTGTACCCGCTGAAGTTTGAAGATCTTCAGCCTCGGCCTTAGCGTTACGAAGGGCGGCGGGAGCTATTTTTCGGAGCATCGCATGGACATTGTCAGGATGCTCGGCAGTTTGGACGGCGATCACATGCTCTGCATGAGTGTTCTTCCCAAATAATTCGGCTCGCTCTGCACGCAACTTAACCATTTCAAGGAGGATAGGTTTATTGTCATGTGCATTTGGACGGTTAGCTTTAAGTTTTGACGCCTCCATAATCTTCTTACGGAGTTCGCGGTTGGTAAGTGAATCCAACACGGGGTTACCAGTAAAATTCACCATTCCAATTAACCATTTATCAACTAGTCCTCGATCACGTGCAGCGGCTGCTGCTGCCTCAATTTCACTTGCGCTAAGGCCATCCAAATCTTCCACGGAATCGACTATTACTGCAAGATCATTTGTATCTGCCAAAACATTTTTAGAAAACTGAGTCTCTAATTTTGAAAGCTGCTCATTAAGCTGCATTAGGCGCTCTCGTTGGGCGGTGGTCAAGTGAGCGCCTGCATGTAGTAAATCTTTGTAGTAGCGCTCTAGTAACCATGAATCTTCACTATTCAATCCAAGTGATTCACGGTTTTCAAAAAGATCTTTGATTCTTTGAAAAAGGGCAGGATTTAAATTAATAGCATCTTGATGTGCGGCAAGTTTGGGCGCCATCTCCTCTTCAATTGCATCAATGGCATCGTCAGTATCACTAGAAGATTTGTTGTAGAAAACCAACAGCATACGTTTCAACATCTGCCCACTTTTTTCAAGCGCTACGACTGTATTTTCAAATGTTGGAACACCTGGGGTATCGAGAATCGCCTGCACTTCTGCTAACTGTCGAGTACAGCCTTCATAAAAGGCAGGCAAATAATGCTCAACTTGAATGTCGGCAAATGGGGGTAGTTCAAAATCAAGTGTGCTGCGATTGGCAAATGGATTAGCTTCAATGTTGGTCATAGAGCTAATTCTAAGCAGCCACGGCGCTAGCCGTGGTCGTGATTAGTGGGGGCGGCGACGACGCTGACTTGAGTTAGGGCGTGGACGCTTATTGCCTCCACTGCGTACCGACTTTTCAACGATTGGCACGATATAAGGGATACCGGAGGGCTCTTGTGCACCTGTAATCTTCATTAACTCAGTACTAAGTGGCGTTACCCCAACGAACTTCGGGGTAACACCAGCGCGAGAAGTGAGTCCACCGATTGATTTCTGCTGTTTTGTCGTTGCAATAGTTACAACTGTTCCGGCCTCACCAGCACGCGCAGTACGACCCGCGCGGTGTAAGTAATCCTTATGATCAGTTGGAGCATCAACGTGAACGACTAATGAAATTCCATCAACATGGATTCCACGAGCAGCAACATCGGTTGCAACAAGTGCGGCATTGGCTGACTCTTTGAAGAGAGCAAGTGTGCGAGTACGTACTGCTTGTGTCTTACCACCATGCAATGCACCGACTGCAACACCTGCGTGAGCAAGCTTGTCAGCTAAGCGATCAGCGCCACGTTGTGTCTTAACAAACATAATTGTCTTACCATTACGGGCAGCGATTTGATTAGTGATGTCATCCTTATCACCTGGGTTCATCACAAGAACAAAGTGATCCATTGTTGAAACAGAGGCACGATCATTTTGAAGTGAATGGGTCTTTGGGTTCTTCAAGTATTGACGAACTAAGGAATCAACTCCGCGATCAAGGGTTGCCGAGAACAATAGGCGCTGTCCATCGAGCTTTGCTTGGTCCAAAATCTCTTTAACAACCGGTAAGAATCCCATATCGGCCATTTGATCGGCTTCATCAAGAACAGTTATCTCTAACTGATCTAGTTGAACCTCACCCTTGTTGAGCAAGTCAATCAAACGGCCAGGAGTTGCAACCAAAATTGCCGTTCCACGGCGCATTGCGGTGATCTGTTTGGCATATGACATTCCTCCAGCGACAACAACTGATTCATGACCAATTGAGCGCGCTAACGGCATCAAGACTTCATCAATCTGCTGGGCAAGTTCGCGTGTTGGTGTAAGTACAAGCGCAAGTGGCTTATGTGGCTTTGCAACACGGCCATTTAAATTATTGAGAAGGGCTAGGCCGAATGCAAGAGTTTTACCAGAACCAGTTTGTCCACGACCCAAAATGTCGTAGCCCGCTAACGCATCAGGCAAAGTAGCGATTTGAATCGGGAAGGGATGAATAATTCCTTGCTTAGCAAGTGCATTAACTAATGGTGCTGCGATTCCTAAATCACTGAAAGTTGTAGTTATCTCAGTTAATGGAGTTGCATCAATTAAATTAGCGTCAGCTAAATTTGCCGAAATGTAGTTATCATCTGCTCCAAAATCGACTGCGGCATTGGTGTGCGTCTTAGATGAGTGCTTGAAATCATCCCGGGCATATGCCGGTGATTCATTGCGACGATCACGAGCTGGACGCTCTGCGCGAAAGTTTGCAGCGCGTGTATCTGGAGCTTCAGAGCGTTTCTTCGGGCGAGTTGGATCAAATTTTTCAACTTTCCGAGGAATAAAGTTAGGGCGGCCATCAACAGTGCGCGAAACCTTTGCGAGTGCTGCATCGCGGCGATTTGTTGGACGTGTATCTGATTTTTTGTATTCGGTTTTTTTGAAATCTGGTTTCTTATCTAATGGACGCTTAGCACGCTCAGTTCGCTCTGCAACAAACTTCTTTGCGCGACTTTCGGGCTTTTGTGAAAGTTCAATACGGGTTTTGCGCTCTTCAGACGCTTCAAGTGGGCGTGGACGAGAAGCTGTTTTTTCTTGGAAGCGCTGTGCGCGTAGCTTTGAACGGTCAGTCAAGCGGACCTCTTTTTTCGAAATGGTTGATGGATCAGAATCTGAATATCGGCGCGTAGTGGCTGCCTTACTTGATTTAGCCACAGCGGATTTACCCACAGCGGATTTACCCAGAGCAGCTGCGCCTTTGCGCGCATTCTTTTGCGCAGTTGTGTGGCGAGCTTTTGGGTCTATCGCTTTAAACTCAGCGGCCTTCTTCGTGCGTTTAGGTTTTCCAACTGATGCTGCCCGACGTGCTTTTCCGGGCGCGGTTGTACGTGGTTGTAGAGACATAGAAATGCATACCAATCGAGACGACAAGCGCGTCTCGGGTTTGACCGGCGCTCAAATGGGCCGTCAAGATAGTGATAAGACTCGCAAGTAGCGCGGCTTCTGCTGCGCTTAAGGGAAGTTCCTTGATGCGGTTGCATCAACGTGGGCAATTCTACCGTGGATTATTGCCCCTCCTTACCATCGAACTCGAGTGTAATTCACATGTATCTTCACGTTGTGGATGGTGAGAAGAAGTCTTGGATCGGCCTCTATATCGCCTTAGGCATTGTTTGGGGCTGTTCCTTTATCTTTATCAAACTAGGTCTTGAGTTTTTAACACCCATCGGAGTTGCCTTTGGCCGAGTATCAATGGGAGCGCTGACCTTAGTTTTTTGGGCTCGATTTAAAAAAATCCCACTTCCAATAGGCAAAGAGATTTGGTTTCATCTTTGGATTGTTTCGCTGCTTCTCAATGTCATTCCGGGCGTTCTCTTTGCAGTTGCAGAAACTGAAGTCACATCGATTTTGGCAGGCATTATTAATGCAGTAACTCCGCTAATGACTTTACTTGCAATCATGATCGTTTTTCGTGAAGAAAAGCTCAAGAACTATCAAGTGCTAGGTCTACTTCTTGGCTTTATTGGTGTACTGACAGTTTTAGGTGCATGGAATGGCCTTGGAGAAAATTCCATAGGCGCAGTGCTCGCACTTCTACTCGCGGTGACATGCTATGGATTCTCTTTTCCTTACTCACGTAAGTATGTATTACCTAGAAAATTACAACCTGAAGCCCTAGCGGCGGTACAAGTTTCAGCCGGCGCTCTCACACTTCTACCTTTCTATTTAATAGATGGAATAGCCAAAGATGAATATCTGCCTGGTCCGGTGTTTGCCATGATTGCCCTCGGTGTATTTGGAAGTGGCTTTGCCTATATTTGGAACTTTAAAATTATGGAAGCTGCGGGTAGTGCAATCGCTAGCACCGTAACGTATGTAACACCAGTAGTGGCTGTGATTGTCGGAATAATTTTCCTTGGTGAAAAAGTTGCATGGTACGAACCTGTTGGTGCCGGAATCGTTTTATTGGGTGCAGCAATTGGACAGCAACGTGTAAAGATTTTTAGTCGATCTTAAAACCATCTTTAATCGGCCCAAGGTCTATGCCGGCCGCAGTGTGATTGCTTTGTTCTCCACGAGCTAATTGAGCCTCATGTGCTTTATTGTGCCATCGCTCTTCGATATTGCCGTACTTCCAAAGCAGCAAAGCCACAGCCCAGACCACTACAAATGCCCCTACGATGAAGTAGCCAGCACTATTTAAATTAAAGGCAAGTGCATAATCCCAAATACCACCTGTTAAATTCAACTGTTGGGCAAAAATTTGGAGAATTTGAAGACCACCAACAAAAAGTGCAACGGCTACAGAGAGACCAGTAATAATGATGTTGTAGTACACCTTGCGAACAGGTTTTGAAAATGCCCAACCATAAGCAAAATTCATAAACGATCCATCAATAGTGTCAAGCAAACTCATTCCACCGGCAAAGAAAAATGGTAATGAAATCATCGCCCACCATGGCAGGCCTGCTATGGTTGATGATCCCGCTAGAATAAGTAGCCCTACTTCAGTTGCAGTGTCAAAACCCAATCCAAATAAAATTCCAAGTGGATACATCTTCCATGAAGTATCGATTCGACGGGCGATGGGCCCGAAGAAACGCATCAGTAACCCACGAGAGTCTAGGTGTTTCTCTAACTCCTCTTCGCTATAAGCTCCTTTGCGCATCTGAATAAAGACGCCAACTATTGAAATTAAGACTATTAAATTTAAGATTCCGATTAGCATCAAGAAAGTGCCACTGACTGAAATTCCAATTAGCCCCGTATAGTGCTGTAGCGCCGAATTATCGTCGTTTAGTTGTGATCCAAGAGTCTTAATTCCAAGGCCAAGTAATATGGTGAGTAGGAAAACTACAGATGAGTGACCTAGTGAGAAAAAGAAACCAACCGCCAATGGGCGTTGGCCTTCAGACATTAACTTTCTAGTTGTGTTATCAATGGCACTGATGTGATCGGCATCGAATGCATGGCGCATTCCTAATATGTAGGCAAGGGCAGCCGTACCCCAACCAAAGAGTGAACCATCCCCGAACCTGTAGTTTCCAGTGGTGGCCTTCCACATCAGAAGCGCACCAGCAATGTGTAAGAAGAGAATGACGCCAAACATTGCGCCCATTCGGCGCCATTCATCAGCGCTGAGGAGTTGGCGTAGAGGCGTGCGCTCTCTCTTTTTAATGACGGAGTTCATGATTTCTCCTCTCTTGCCCCTCGGTTGCTCCCAGTCGCCTTCAATCGCCGCTAGATGCGAATCATTTGCAAGTAGAAAGCGTAAGGCCGCTTCTACCCCTTGTCTATTCGAACGAAGAATTAAGTATTTGCGTATAGAGTCGCGTAAAGAACCTGCACGGGAGAGGCGGTCTGCGTGAGCGAAGACGATGATATGGAAGATATAGTCACAGAGGAGATGCTCTGGGATCGGATTCCTGAAGTCGATGGCGAAGAGCGGGCTAGCACATATTACGAACTCAGCGCCAGAATCTATGCACGGGGACAGTATGACGAAGCCTTAGCTCTTGCTGAAACTGCACGGGATATCTATTCAACTTTAGGGGCTAGTGCATCAAGTGAAGGGTTAGCTCAAGCATATTCAGCGATTGGATATAACCTCAATCAATTAAAGCGTATGGATGAGGCTGCATCGGCAATGAGCAAGGCCGTTGAGATTTTGAGAGAGAATAAGTCGCCAATTGCATTGGAGCTTGCATGCACGTTAGGTGAATGGTGGTACACGTCTAAACAATATGAAAAAGTTGTATTGACAATGGGTGAGTGTGCTCAAGAACATTTAGTAGATGGAAATGAAATAGGTGCAGCTAACGATCTTCACTTAATTGGCTGTGCCGAGCGTGAGTTGAAAAACTATGAAAAAGCCATTGCTGCTTTCAAAGAGGCGAGAATTTTATTCAAACACAACAAAGAAGTTATTCACGTCGCCCGCTGTGATCAAAAAATGGCCTCTTGTCTTATCGAATTGAACGATGGCGAACTCGCACTTATTACGGCGCGAAAAGCACTTGATGTTTTTGAAACGGCTCATGATCATCGACGTGAAACCTTTGCACTTTTTGAGTATGGCAAAGCACAAATTCTCTTAGAGAAGTTCGATGATGGTCTCGCAACTCTCGAGCAAGTGCTCGCAGTTGTTAGCGATGACGAACCTAAGGATTTTGAATTCATCATTGATGTGGAATCCAGGATTGCAAAAATAGTACGTATGCAAGGACGTATTGACGAAGCCAATGAAATCGAACGGCGATTGAAGTCAGTACAAGAGATGCTAGAGGATGAACCAGAGATTTGATCTCGCACTTAAAAAGCCTGCCAGAGGTACGAATCACTATGGTATGCATGGGAAATATCTGTCGTTCGCCAATGGCCGCAGCAGTTCTTGCTAACCGCACTTCCGAATGGAAAAACCCTAAAATCACTGTCGAAAGCTCAGGCACTGGAGCTTGGCATATCGGCCAAGGTCCACACCCAACTGCAAAGAAAGTTTGGGAGAGCGCGGGCTACAGTTACAGCCATACCGCGCGCCAATTTCAATCAAGTGATTTCCACGCATTCGACTTGATCCTCGTTATGGATTCAAGCAATTTCAGTAATGTAATTAAGCTCGCAGATAGTACTGAATCGGAAAACAAAGTATTTTATCTACGCAGTTTTGATGCGTCGCTTTCAACAATTGACCCTGAATCAGAGCAGTTTTACGAGCTCGAGGTACCAGATCCCTATAACCAAACGATTGAGGCGTACGAAGAAACTTTGATTATGATTGAGCACGCCGTAGATGGTTTATTGCAAGAGTTATCGAACCGATAAGCGCTCCGACGGCAGCGATTATCAGAGGCCATTGAATATCTCCACTGCTCCATAAGGCACCACCCCAAATACCAGCTCCAAGCACGGCGAAATTCATTGAGGCTTGATACACACCTTGAGCGCGACCGCGATGGTCATCTTCACTCAAGGATGCGATCCATGCCTTACCTACACCGTCAGTAAAAGCAGGAAACAAACCATAAACAATGAGTGCAATTAAGGCGAGTGAGTGGTTTTGTGTTAATCCCAATGTTGCATATGCTGCGGCGAAAGCAAGCAATCCAACAGCATAGACAACCTTAGGTGAAAACTTGTCGGCAATATATCCGCCAGGAAAAGCTGCGAGAACAGTCACTCCGCTAAATAGCATGTACGAAAGAACTACGCCTTGTGTCGAAAAACCAATGTCATGCAGACGCAATAATAGAAGCAGGTCTGGAATGTTAGTCAATTGAATCAATACTAAAATTACAATTGAACGTTTTAGGGTTTTGGGTAAGCGTGGGTGTTGCTTTTTCTCTGCTTTAACTCGTGGAACTTTAACAAAACTCTCCTTAACCAAAAGAGTCAAAAACCCCGAAATAAGAGCTGGAATCAACGCCCATTGTGCTACGG
The DNA here is from genome assembly GCA_030649935.1 of Candidatus Planktophila sp. GTDB lineage: Bacteria > Actinomycetota > Actinomycetes > Nanopelagicales > Nanopelagicaceae > Planktophila. Next base: position 98,367 of record JAUSFN010000017.1, on the reverse strand, counting down.
CCCGGACATCGCCATCGAGCATAGCCAGCCCCAATAGTGCAATGGCCGGGCCAATCACCGCGCCGATATTGTCGCCCGTGCGATGGAAACCAAAGGCGCGTCCTAAGTGGGCTTTATCTACTGAATCTGAGATCAGCGCATCCCGTGGTGCACTTCGGAGACCTTTGCCAATTCGATCCGTGGTTCGACCTAAGAAAACTAATGGCCAGCTCGTTGCAACAACGACCAGAGCTTTACCTATTCCGGCCAATGTATACCCCGAGATGACGAAAGGCCTTCTACCTAAACGATCACTAGATGTGCCACTAATTAACTTAGTAAAACCCGCTGCCGCTTCAGCGCAACCCTCGATAAGTCCAAGCGCTAAGGGCGCAGCTCCAATAACACCTGTCAATAAAATCGGTAAGAGTGGGTACAACAACTCACTTGCTGCATCTTGGGCCAGCGAAACGAGCGTTAAGAGGATTAAATTTCGGGTGAGCCAGATTCTTTTCATTTAGGTAGGTGCTGCATTGCCCAGTGATACATAGCGATGGCACCGGCGGCAGAAGCATTCATTGAACGCGTAGATCCATATTGGCTAATTTCATATAGGTTCTTACAAATATCAATCCCTTCTTCAGACATTCCTGCCCCTTCTTGCCCAAACAAAAGCACACAACTCTCTGGCAGTTGTGCCCTCTCTAACGGCCGTGAACCAGGAACATTGTCGATTCCAATAATTGGTAGGTCATTTTCTTCACACCAGATTGCAAACTCTCTCACTGTTGAATGGTGATGGACGCTCAAGTATCTATCTGTCACCATTGCACCACGCTTATTCCAATCGCGTTTTCCTACGATGTGTACGCCAGAGACGTTAAATGCATTGGCTGTGCGCACAATTGAGCCGATATTTAAATCATGTTGCCAGTTTTCGATGGCGATGTGTAATTTATGTCGTTTGGTATTTAAATCGGCAACAATTGCGTCAACACTCCAGTATCGGTAATGATCCAAAACATTGCGACGGTCACCATTCAGTAATAACTCAGTATCGTATTGAGGGCCTTGCGGCCATGGCTTTTCATGAGGTCCGACACCAACAACTGGAAAAAACTCACCCGGACCAATAGTGCCGGGCGTTGTTGGCGTAGACATGGATGCACTCTAAACTGATTCCATGGCCACTATCAATACAATCCTCTATATCCTGCATGTTCTCAGCGTTGTAGTGATACTTGTATTGCTTTTGCAGCAATGGAATAAGGAGCCGCGAAAGCTCAATCCGGGGATCTTACATGCAGGACTAACCGCGCTTATTTCCGGTTTAGCGATGGTGGGAATGTTTTCAACTGTTCACCTAGATGAAAATCTGAATTACACAAAAATAGGAGTTAAGCTTCTTATTCTGATTGCAATTCTATTTATTGGTTATTGCAATGTAAAGAAACCCGTACTTGCAAAGAACACATGGCTAGCACTAATTGGATTAACGGTAGCAAACATTCTCATTGCATCTCTATGGTAAAGACCTATGCAATGCGACACAAAGTAATTTTTATATTACTTGCACTGGTTATCGCACTAAATGTTGTTCCAAGCAATGCAGCTTTATCACCTTCGGCAATACCTGCTGTTTTTGACAAACTCTTAGCAGTCCCTGCTCTATCCAATCCAGCGATGATTCTCATTGACGGAATTACCGGAGAGATTGTTTATCAGAGAAAAGCATATTCACAACGCAAGCCTGCCTCCGTTATGAAATTGCTTTCAGGAGTTGCAACACTGAAGTATTTAGATCCAGAGTCGACTTTTTCAACTAATATCTCAATAGGAGTAGACAGTCGAACTCTAGTGATTCAAGGAAGCTACGACCCTTGGATTAGTACCAGTTACATCGCTGCTCGTAAAATGAATCGCGCGTCCCTGCCTAGCCTTGCAAATAGATCCATGGCTATGCTCAAGAAGGCCAATGGAGGTTCTCTTGAGGAAATTACGGTCATATATTCGAAATTGTTTTCACAGGATGTTTCAAATTTTAAGAGTTTTTGGGCCCAACGAGGTTTCAAACCAGTGATGAGAGCGGTAAGTAGCGCCGAAATTTTAGCTGAAGCGGGCGAAATTACCGCAAGTGAAGAATCACCAAAGCTCTATGAGATTTTGGAATTCACACTTCTATGGAGTGATAATCTCTTGGCCGAACGTTTAGCTAGGCTCGCCTCTCGCGCTGCCGGGTATACATTTAACATTGAAGGAGTAGCTCAAACTTTTGCTCAAGTGCTCACAGATTTAGAAATAGATCCCACAAAATTGAAGGTTATCGACGCAAGTGGGTTATCTAAAGAGAATCGAATAACAGCGTCAATGGTAGGTCAACTACTTTTTAAACTCCGCCAGGATGAGAAGTTTAAATATATTTACGATTTTCTTCCAGTTGGTGGTATTTCCGGTACCTTGGAATCCAGATTTTTAACAACAGCACCTACTGCAGTTGGTTTAGTCCGCGCTAAGACTGGAACTCTCAATGGAACGGTAACCTTGGCAGGTTTTGTAGAATCAGTTGATCGTGAATATATTTTTGTAACTTTAGCTGATGACATCCAACGAGGCGTTCGAGCAAGCGATAAGGCGCGTGCTGCCATAGATCGAATCCTCGGAAGAATTGCGGCTCCAAATATTCCAACTGAAATCTCTGAGGTTGAACCTACGCCTTAACTACTTATTATCAAAGACTATATTAGTCGTCGTCGCCCTCATCTTCGTCGCCCTCATCTTCATCGCTCTCATCGTCTTCATCTTCGTCGTCGCCCTCGTCTTCATCGAGATCTTCGAGATCGTCTTCATATCCGAGAACTTCGAGATCGTCTTCATATCCGAGAACTTCATCATCTTCTTCACTGAAGGTAAGCGATGTATCAATTAATGGAATCTCAATCGAAGCTGCCGTTGATGTTGCCGATGGATCAAATTCTACCGGAGCTGAAAATTCAACTGCCTTTACTGGGCTCTCTTCAGCGCTATCGGCAAAGATCGCGCCAACACCAAGAATTGATGTACTCACCACAAGAGCGATTACTGGCAGACCTCTGGAAATAGAGCGTGGGAAAGAGGAGGTCTTCTTCTTGGCTGTTTCGATCCATTCGGGCTTCTGTGAAGGTGTCATGTGAAGCTCCTTTCGTTGAGGAGAAAGTAGCCTTGTACCTTGTGAAGCCCCTGTGAAGTGAGCCCTAGTTTGCTGAGTAATCTAGGCAGGTGATGAGCCTTGTGCGTGGATACATAGAACTAATGAAACTTCGAGTCGTCGAGCTCCTATTGGTTTCCACTCTACCCGCCATGATTTTGGCGGCTAAAGGGTTACCTTCTTTTTCACTGGTGGCCACAACTATTCTCGCAGGCACTTTATCTGCCGGCAGTGCTAACGCTTTTAATATGGTGATTGAAAGCGAGAGCGATAAGTTAATGGCTAGAACCGCAAAACGCCCGATTGTTACTGGGGTAATCAGCAGAACCAATGCTGCGATCTTTGCATTCATTATTGGTATTTTATCGCTCATCATTTTTTGGATTTTTACAACACCTCTTGCGACCCTCTTATCATTTTTTGCAATTGCATTTTATGTCCTTGTTTACACGATTGGTCTAAAAAGCAGGACATCACAGAATATTGTCTGGGGTGGCGTAGCTGGTTGTATGCCCGTATTTATAGGTTGGGCAGCAGTAACAAACTCACTTTCAATCACTGCTCTTGCTTTCTTTATGGTGATCTTTTTTTGGACTCCACCGCATTTTTGGGCGCTAGCAATTAAGTACAAAGATGACTATTCGGCAGCAGGAATTCCAATGCTTCCAGTTGTTACTACTAAGGCAAATGTTTATCGCCAAATGTGGTTCCATACGGTTTTGATGATTGCCTCATCAATTTGGCTAATTATTTCCGCAAATTTGCCAACTTGGTCTCTAGTGGTAACCATTTTGCTTGGCGTGGTATTCGCACGCGAATTAATAGCCCTTAAAGAAAGCTCTCCGGATTATGGAAAAACTGCGGGAAAGATTTTTCAGTGGTCAATCACTTATTTGAGTTTACTCTCAGTTGTTCTTGTCGTTGCTCAACTCAGTGCTTGAGTTAAATCTTTTATCAAATCACTTGAATGCTCCAAACCTACCGACAATCGCAAAACTGATGGCGTGATACCCATTTCAACTTGGACTTCTGGAGCTAAACGTCGATGTGTGGATGTTGCCGGATGCGTAATAAGTGATTTACTATCACCCAAGTTATTAGAGATATCGATGATTCGAAGTTTATTCATGAAGGCAAACACCTGCGCTTGATCTTCAACAAACTCAATACCAACTGTGGTCCCGCCACCTGTCATCTGTTTCATTGCTAACTCGTAGTCTGGGTGCGACTTCAGACCAGGAAAACGTACTGATTTGATTTCGGGACGCGCTTCTAAGAATTCGGCGATTGATTGGGCATTTGCCACCATTCGCTCAACTCGCATCTCCATTGTTTCCAGAGATTTAACGAGAACCCATGCGTTAAATGGACTCAATGATGGACCACTATGTCGGGTAAAAGGCATTAACTTTTCGTGAATGTAAGAAGAGGAGCCAAGAATTGCACCGGCAAGAACACGGCCTTGTCCGTCAATATGCTTAGTTGCAGAGTACATAACCACATCAGCACCAAGCTGTAGTGGTTTTTGTAATACAGGTGAAGCCATGACGTTATCGACTATAACCGTTGCTCCTACGTGATGGGCTAACTCGCTCACCATCGCGATATCAACTATCTCCATTAAAGGATTGCTTGGCGTTTCAATAAAGACAGCTTTAGTTGGCTTGCTTAGCGCCTTTGCCCATACAGTTGGATCATTACCCTTTACTAATTCGAAAGTTATGCCCCACTTTGGTAAGAACTCTGTTATAACGACATGGCATGAAGAAAACATTGCCGCGGATGCAACGACATGGTCACCTTGTTCAACAAGGCAGGCAAGAGATGAAAACATTGCCGACATTCCAGAACCTGTAGCTACGCAGAAATCTGCCCCTTCAATTGCCGCCAAGCGCGCTTCAAACATGGCAACCGTCGGATTATGAAAGCGGCTATATAAAAAGTGGTCTGTCTCTTCAGCAAAAGAGTCAAAGGCCTCTTCGGCAGTTGAATAAGTGAATCCACTATTTAGATAAAGCGCCTCTGATGTTTCACCAAAGCCTGACCGGGTAAGTCCTGTACGCACGGCATGTGTTTGGGGATGCAGATCCCATTCTGGTGTTTCGCGCTCATTACGGGGGCGGTATCCCCATGGTGTACTCATTGAGTAATTGTGGCAGAGTTGGCATATGTCTAACACTGCGATTTCAGTAAGGGATTTAAGTAAGAAATACGGGGAGCGTATGGCCGTATCTCATGCAACTTTTGAGGTTCCATTGGGCACGATTTGCGGTTTTGTGGGTCCAAATGGTTCAGGCAAAACAACAACCATGAGAATGCTACTGGGGCTCATCACACCCACGGGCGGCACCGGCGAGATTTTGGGTGAGTCGATTAAACATCCTGAGAAATACTTACCGCGAGTTGGTGCGATGATCGAGGGTCCAGCCTTTTATCCAGCACTTAGTGGAAAAGAGAATTTGAACTACCTAGCAAATCTCGGTGGATTTTCAACCGATCGAGTCCAACATCTGCTTGAACAGGTCGGTCTGGGTGATCGTGCTAAATCTAAGTACAAGACTTATTCATTAGGAATGAAACAGCGTTTGGGAATTGCAGCTGCATTGTTGCCTAATCCAAAGTTATTAATGTTGGATGAGCCAACTAATGGTTTGGACCCCGAGGGCATTCAAGAAGTGCGCGCTTTATTGCGCTCGCTTGCAAATGATGGGACCTCAGTCTTTGTATCTTCGCACCTCTTATCCGAACTCGAACTCATTAGCGATTACTTAGTTATGTTGCGCAAAGGCGAAGTTGTCTTTACGGGCAAAATGTCGGATCTAATGCTGAGCCAGCAACCCGTAGTCATCGCTAGAGGCGCAAATGAAGACGACCTAGAGCTCCTTCTTTCAATTGCAAAAGTAGCTGGACATCAGGCTGTAATTCGAGATGGAGCAGTGCATGTAGAAGGGCCAGCAAGTTGGGCAGTTGATTTTAATCGTGCGGCATTTAATGCTGGAATAACACTCTCACAATTAACGCCGCAACTTCCTAATCTTGAAGAGACTTTCTTTGAAATGACAGGTGAAAAATAATGTGGAATATTGTCTTCTCCGAACTTCGCAAATTACGTCGCCCAACTCTGTTTCTTGGCACTATGGGTGCCGTCGTATTTTTCAGTGCTTTATTCTCGTCACTTTTGTTCTTGCTCATAGATTCACCTCAAGGAAACGCTGATCGTGGTCGCGTTGTGACTCGCGAAGTTCTCTCCCTTGCGACAGGCGGAGTTCAGGGCTTTAGCAGTGTCGGTGGGTTTCTGGGAATAATCGCACTCTGTGTATTTGCTGCACAAACGGCGCAGGAGTATACCTATGGCACTCTAAGAAATATCTTGGTACGCCAGCCGGGTCGTTTGCGTGTGCTTGCTGGAAAATTTATAGCGATGGGTTTCTTTGCTCTTGTAATGATTATTCTTTCAGCGATTATCAGTGTTGCAGCATCGGTGATTTTAGCACCTCGAGCAAAGGTCTCAACTGACCTCTGGTTTGGTGCTGATGGTCGACATGCGTTATTGACGACCTTCATCAACATAATCATCTCCGTCGTAGGATTTGGGACTATTGGCATGGTTTTAGGATTGCTTTTGCGTTCTCCAATCAGTGCGATCTCTTTCGGAGTTCTATGGCTGCTTATCGTTGAAAATCTTCTAATTGCCGTTAAAAACTCACTGGAAGAGTGGATGCCAGGGGCACAACTAGCGGCAATCGCATCGGGTGGTGCACCTAGCGGCATGGGAACTGGAATTGAATACTCTCATGCATTAACGATCGGAGGCCTGTACGTGGCAGTTGGAGCCGTAATCGCATCAATCTTGTTTGTACGCCGTGATGTATCTAATTGAAGACACCAGCATTGATTACCCCTCTTTTTTAAGAGAGTTCATTTATTCTTAAGACCTTCCCCCGGAGGTCTTGATTTGAAAAGAAATAGGGCGATTTCACTTGCTCTGATTGCAGTACTGACCATGGCATCTGCGCCAGCTTTTGCAAAGAGCCCAAAACCATCTCTTGCTCAAATTGAAGCAGCTAAAAAGATTGAAGACGAACGGAAAAAAGCAGCGGAAGTTCAGGCCGCAAAATTGGCAGCTGCAAATCAAAACCTACGGTCATTAACTGCAAAAGCAAATGTCGCCGCCGCCTCATATGTTAAAGCACGAAAAGAGTTATTAATAGCAGAATCAGCTGCACTTGCGGAGGCAAAATATGCGGCCGAGACTGCAACCGCAGTTGAAGAAACACATAATGTTATTGGAAGACTTGCATCGAATGCATATATTTTGGGAGGAAGCATGAGTGATATTCAACCACTGCTCAGTGCTAACGGCCCACAGGATCTATTGGATCAACTCGGTACCTTAAGTACTTTAGGTTCTAAAAATAAAATTGCTCTGGAGCGATTCAAGGCGGCAGAAGTAATTGCACGAGCAGCAAAGTTAGCCGCCGATGATGCAGTGGCGGAACAACAGAGAGCAACGAATAAAGTTGCAGCAGCTAAGAAAGTTGCCGATGAAGCGAAAGCTGAACAGGCGAAAGAAGTTGCTAAGTTACAGAAAGTTCAAGATCAACTAATGAAAGAGTTGCTAAGTGCTCGAAAAGTACGAACTACTCTGGAGCAACAGCGCCAGTTAGCACTCTTAGAAGAAGCGCAAGCTAATCAAGCAACACAGACTGCAGGGCAGGCAAAAATTTGGCCAGATATCGGATTTAAAGGGCGATCAACTTTTCGAACGTCGGAAGCACAGCGCCTTAAAGCCGTTGAGTATGCAAAGAAACAAGTTCTCGCACGCAAGCCTTATGTTTGGGGTTCAGAGGGACCAAATAATTTTGACTGCTCAGGTCTTGTTTATGCCGCCTATAAATCCGCTGGATTAGCGTGGCCTAATTGGGATCGACTTAATTCAGCGCTCTATTCGGGCTACACGATGCATGTCTCGCTCAATGCCCTAGTGCCTGGGGATCTCTTGTTCTATTCGTACAAAGGCACAATTTCAACTATTCACCACATGGCTATCTATGCCGGAAACGGAATGATGTGGGAGGCGAATTCAAAGAATGCAGGCTTGTTGTACTCAGATATTTACAGCGTTAAAGGTCTTATGCCTTTTGGTGGTCGGGTCTAGTCTTAACGTATGGATTCAAGTGCACCGGCGATCAGGAGTGCAGTCAGAAGCATGCTCGAAACCTTTGAGGCCGGTGATTTAATAATTGTTGCGGTTTCAGGTGGGGCGGACTCGTTGGCACTTGCTTTCGCACTCTCGCTCGAAGCTTCAAAGTTTGCAATCCAACTTCACGCAGTAACTATAGATCACCAGCTTCAATCTGGATCTGGAGTTCAGGCTCTCAAAGTTGTTGAACAAATGAAATCCCTAGGTATCGATGCCACAATTGAAAAGGTTTCGGTCGAAGTCACTGATGGGTTAGAAGCATCTGCGCGCACAGCAAGATATGCGGCATTGGATTCAATAGGCACCACGTTGAATGCAGCGGCAATCTTTTTGGGACATACCCGCGATGACCAAGCCGAAAGTGTTTTATTGGGTCTAGCACGTGGCTCAGGTACTCGTTCACTCTCTGGTATGGCGGTAAGGAATGGAAAATATATTCGACCACTACTTTCTATTACACGCCAACAAACCGTAAACATGTGCCAAGAAGTTGGTTTATTTGCATGGACCGACCCCCATAATTCGGATTTAAGCTTTGCGCGAGTTCGTGTCCGAATGCAGGCGATCCCTATCCTTGAAAAGACGATCGGACCTGGAATTTCCGATGCGCTTGCTCGGACAGCCGAGCTATTACGCCATGATGCAGATGCCCTTGATGCCTGGGCGGAGCGAGAAATCCAGCAACTTGATTTGAGCGATTTAGCATGTGATTACTTAGCTCACCTGCCTCGGGCTATCCGAAGTCGGGTTATTCGGGCGGCAATTTATGCCGCAGGTGCCCCATCTGGCTCGATTTCAGCCGAGCATGTGGGCTCAATTGAGGCGTTAGTCACGGCCTGGAGCGGGCAGGGAGCTGCTCACCTGCCAGGTGGTGTGAAGGTTGAGCGTTTTTCGGGCAGACTTTCGCTCTTACGTAACTGACCCAAAGGGAGCCTTCGTGGATTTAGCTGGAGTTGCACATGAGATCGAGCGCGTTGTCGTCACTGAAGATGAGTTGCAAGCAAAAATAAAAGAACTTGCGGCGCGCGTTGATAAAGATTATGAGGGAAGAGATCTTTTATTGATCGGTGTTCTAAAGGGTGCGGTAATGGCTGTGGCCGATATTTCACGTGCAATGCAACGCCACGTCGAGATTGATTGGATGGCGGTTTCATCCTATGGCTCTGGAACAAAATCTAGTGGAGTAGTTCGTATCCTAAAAGATTTAGATCGTGACATAACAGGAAGAAATGTGTTAATCATTGAAGATATAGTTGATTCGGGATTAACTCTCTCATGGCTCAAGGCAAACCTTGAATCGCGGGGAGTCGGGAGTGTTGAAATTCTTTCAATTTTACGTAAACCCGAGGCCGCTAAAGTTGAAGTGAATGTTAAATATGTCGGATTTGAAATTCCAGCTGATTTTGTTGTTGGGTATGGTCTCGATTTTGATGAAAAATATCGCAACCTTCCATTCATAGGTGTGCTTGCTAAGCACATGTATTCATAGATCCTTCAAGAAACGAGAAATGCATAATATGTCAGCGACTAAACCGCCAGCAAAAAAGAAGGAAAAAAATAGCCCCCTGAAAAAAAGTTTTACAGGAGGCACATCTGTTAAGAAACCTACTACCCGCACCAGTCGAATATTTCGGGGACCACTTTTTTGGATTCTGGTCGCTATCTTTGCAGTCTCCATCTTCGGCCAAATCACATCTGCCGGAAATCGTTACACTCAAATTGAAACATCTCAAGCGTTAGATGCAATTTCGCAGTCAAATGTGGAGTCAGCCGAAGTTGTTGATAAGGATCAAAAGATTCGTTTAATCTTAAAGCCCGGCTCAACAATTGAAGGTGAGAGCAAGGTAGAGGCTTCGTATGTTGCTAGGCAAGAGCCAACAATTATTGATGCTCTTACATCTAATCCGCCCTCAAAAGGCTGGAATGTACGCGTACCATCGCAATCACTTCTTGTTTCATTTCTCTTTTCAATCATTCCATTTTTATTAATAGGTTTTCTCTTTTTTTGGATGATGAGTCAAGCGCAGGGTGGAAATAAAGTCTTCCAATTTGGTAAATCACGCGCAAAGCTTCAGAATAATGATGTACCACAAACCACCTTCAAAGATGTTGCAGGTGCCGAAGAGGCAATTGCTGAGCTCCAGGAGATCAAGGATTTTCTAGCAAATCCCGATAAATACGGTGCACTTGGTGCGAAAATTCCAAAGGGCGTATTGCTATTTGGCCCTCCAGGAACTGGAAAGACTTTACTTGCTCGTGCCGTTGCAGGAGAAGCGGGAGTTCCTTTCTACTCAATTTCAGGCTCCGACTTTGTAGAAATGTTTGTTGGTGTCGGTGCTGCACGCGTACGCGACTTATTTACGCAGGCAAAATTAAATGCTCCAGCAATAGTTTTTGTTGATGAGATCGATGCAGTTGGACGCCAGCGAGGTGCTGGTATGGGTGGTGGCCATGATGAGCGTGAGCAGACACTTAACCAACTCTTGGTTGAGATGGATGGCTTTGAAGAAAATACAAAGGTAATTCTGATTGCTGCAACCAATAGACCAGATGTTTTAGATCCTGCACTACTTCGTCCTGGCCGTTTTGATCGCCAAATTGCCGTCGATCGACCGGATTTAAAGGGGAGAGAAGCAATCTTGGCAGTTCACGCGAAAAATAAGCCGCTGAGTGATGATGTCAAACTTATTGATTATGCACGTCGAACTCCAGGTTTTACTGGCGCCGATCTTGCAAATGTACTCAACGAAGCTGCGCTCTTAACTGCTCGAGAAGAAAAGAAAGTTATTTCAAATTCCGAACTTGACGAAGCCATTGATCGAGTAATGGCTGGGCCGCAACGCAAGTCACGCATTATGAGTGATGATGAACGTCGAGTGACGGCGTATCACGAGGGTGGTCATGCATTAGTCGCACATGCTCTTCCGCACACAGATCCGGTTCACAAAATTACTATCATGCCGCGTGGGCGGGCACTAGGTTACACAATGATTCTCCCCGATGAGGATCGATACTCAACTACTCGTAATCAACTTCTAGATCAGTTGGCCTACTCTCTTGGTGGTCGTGCAGCCGAAGAATTGATTTTTCATGATCCGTCAACAGGTGCTTCAAACGACATCGAAAAGGCAACGGCATTGGCACGCGCTATGGTCACCCAATATGGAATGACCGAAGCAATTGGTGCTATTAAGTTAGGGGCAAATAGTGATGCACCATTTATGGGTCGTGATTATGGGCACCAGCGTGATTATTCGGAGAGTATTGCCGGTTTAGTTGATAGCGAGATCCGCAAACTCATTGAAAATGCACATCAAGAGGCCTTTGATATTTTGGTGGCAAATCGTGAAATTTTGGATAAAATGGTCTTAGAACTACTTGAAAAAGAGACACTCAATAAGGACGAGATTACCGAGATATTTAAGAAAGTTAAATCAGTTACCGCTCGCCCAGCTTGGACTGGTTCGATTACACGCCTGCCTTCGGATCAGCCACCAGTGGAGGTTCCAATGCGCGCAGATGAACCTGTTGAAGAAGTGAGAAAAACTACGCGTCGTAAGAAGGCCGCACGTGTCGATAAGTAAAGTCTCTATCAATGATGGGCGCGCATCTGGACCTTATGATCAGGCAAGAGCAGAACGTGCAGTTCGCGAACTCTTGTTAGCTTTAGGTGAAGATCCAGATAGAGAAGGGTTAATAGATACTCCGGCACGTGTTGCTCGTGCCATGAAAGAAAATTTTGGTGGCCTTTGGCAAGCCCCTGAAGAAGTGCTAACAACAACTTTTGATATCGGACATGAAGAGTTAGTGATAGTTAGAGATATTGAAGTATTTTCACATTGTGAGCACCACTTGACACCATTTCATGGTGTTGCACATATTGGATACATTCCGCGCGGAAAGATTACCGGTCTTTCAAAGTTAGCCCGGCTCGTCGATGTTTATGCAAAACGCCCGCAAGTACAAGAGCGTTTAACAACTCAAATCGCCGATGCTCTTGTTGAAATTCTCGATCCGTTAGGTGTTATTGTCATAATCGACTGCGAGCATTTGTGTATGTCGATGCGCGGAGTTAAGAAGTCGCAGGCTAGAACAACCACTAGCGCGGTTCGTGGCGCGTTATTAAATGCTGCTACACGTGCAGAGGCCATTAGTCTTATTACAAATCGGTAAAGACCATGTTGGTTATGGGAATTCTCAATATAACCCCCGACTCATTTGCCGATGGTGGACGATATAACTCTTTTAATAAGGCAGTTCTGCATGCACGTGAAATGATCGCTGAGGGCGTGGATATCATCGATATCGGAGGCGAATCAACGCGTCCCGGCGCGGATCGCGTGAGTGAGGAAGAAGAGTTAGATCGTGTTATTCCTGTGATAACCGAACTAGCTAAGGATGGAGCACAACTCAGTATCGACACCATGCGTGCGAGCACAGCAAGAGCCGCGATAGCCGCCGGCGCACAAATTATTAATGATGTAAGCGGGGGATTAGCAGATCCAGAGATGTTTACAACTGCCGCAGAACTTAAAACTTCTTACATAGCAATGCACTGGCGAGGGCAATCCAAGGATATGAACTCAATGGCCACTTACCGCGATGTTGTTCGCGAAGTTATCGATGAACTTCAGGGGAGGATTGTTGCGGCATTAGGTGCAGGAATCAGTAATGACAAACTAATAATTGATCCGGGTATTGGATTTGCTAAAGATGCGCACCATAACTGGGAGATTATTGATCACATCGATGAGTTTGTAGCCCTTGGATACCCTGTATTAATCGGTGCATCACGTAAACGCTTCTTGGGCGGGGATACGCCCGATAAACGCGAAGCGGCGAGTATCGCCCTAACAAAGCGCCTGTCCACATCAGGTATTTGGGGAGTTAGAGTTCACTCTGTGAAGCCTCATAAAGAAGTGATGTCAATATGAGCGATCAGATTCTACTTACAGGAGTCTATGGCTTTGGATACCACGGCCTCTTCGAGCATGAGCGCACGAATGGTCAAGATTTCTTTGTGGATGTAGTTTTAAATATTGACCTTCAAGCGGTCTCACAGAGTGATTCAATTGATGAGACCGTTAACTACGCCGAGATTACCGATTTGGTAGTCACTGAAATCACAACTAATCCAGTATCTCTCATTGAAAAACTTGCCGGTCGCATCGCTGAGCGAATTCTAAACTCATATTCAAGAGTTAATTCTGTCTCGGTTACAGTCCACAAGCCACAAGCTCCAGTATCTGCCTCACTAAAAGATATTGCGGTGCAGATCACTCGCAGTCGATGAAAGCGGTTATTGCTTTAGGTGCCAACATTGGTAATCCGCTAGAGAATTTAGAGATAGCTTTATCACTTTTGCGAGAGTCCACAGAAGTTATTAGTGTTTCTTCGTTCTACAAAACTGCACCAGTTGGTGGGCCGGCTCAACCCGATTATTTAAATGCAGTGTGCATTATTGAGAGCGAACTCCCCGCTTTGGATTTGCTCTCCCTCTTGCAGGGCATCGAAAAGAGCTTAGGTCGTGAGCGGAGTGAACATTGGGGACCACGAACTATCGATTTAGATCTCATCCAATTTGGTGGAATTTTGAGTAAGAGCAATGAGTTAGAGCTCCCGCACCCTCGTGCGCACGAGCGCAGATTTGTTTTGGAGCCGTGGCTTGAAATTGATGCCGATGCAGTTCTACTTATCCATGGCCGCGTTGATCAACTTTTGGCGCAATTGCCGCTTAACCCTTAAACTTTTATTACTTCGCCCGGTACCTGAAAGGACTGGAGCCACATGAGCGTATTAGTGCCAACGATGGGCGCCCTGCACAAGGGTCACCAAGCGTTGATTAAACGCGCACGAAGCATCAGCAAGGATGTTGTAGTTAGCATATTTATAAATCCCCTTCAGTTTGAAAGCGCCGATGACCTTGCCGCATATCCTCGTAGCCCCGAACGTGATATTCAATTGGCAACGCTTGCTGGTGCGACCGAGATATGGATGCCAGATTACGAAGAGATTTATCCAGGCCAGATTAACCTCTTGAAGGCTGGTGCAATTGGCGAACTCTATGAAGGAAAATCTCGACCAGGTCATTTTGATGGCGTGGTAACCGTTGTAAGCCGTTTATTTGACATCGTAAAGCCAGAAGCAGCGGTCTTTGGAGAGAAAGATTTCCAGCAGCTGCAAATAATTAGAACGATGGAAAGTGGAGTTAAAATAATTGGTGTTCCAACAGTGCGCGAGTTTGATGGCTTAGCACTTTCTTCTCGAAATGTACGCTTAAGTGAAACCGGTCGAGTAAGTGCGAATGTAATTTACCGCGCAATGGCAGCAGCTCGATTGGCACCGACCGTTGCAATCGCCCAAGAGATAATTGATACAACAATTGCTACTGATGCCGGTTTTAGATGTGATTATGCAACAATTGTCGATGAGGAGAATTTCTCTCTGGCATCGGATTTAACACAACACAAGCGTGCAATTATTGCCGGTTGGATTGATGGTGTGCGCTTAATAGATAATATGAGAATGGGTGCTTAATGCTATTAACAATCGATGTGGGAAATACAAACACTGTTCTTGGAATATTTGATGAAGAAAATTTAATTCGTTCATGGCGGGTAAAGACTGATCCTCGAAGTACTGCCGATGAGCTTTGGCTGCAGTATCGCTCTTTAGTTGAGGATTTTTCGGTTACAGGCCTATCTATATGCTCGACTGTTCCAGCAACACTTCGCGAACTTCGAAGCATGATTAGTGATTACTTTTCCGATGTCCGAACAACAATTGTTGAGCCAGGCATAAAAACTGGGGTCCCACTGCTGGTTGATAATCCAAAAGAAATTGGTGCAGATCGAATCGTAAATACGTTAGCAGCTCATACAATTTTTGGGGGCCCGGCTATCGTTGTGGATTTTGGAACATCAACAAATCTCGATGTTGTATCACCTAAAGGAGAGTTCCTGGGCGGTGCACTTGCACCCGGAATAGAGATCTCAGTAGATGCATTGGCCGCTCGAGCTGCACAGTTACGCAAAGTCGAGTTAGTGCGACCCAAAAATGTGATCGGTAAAAATACAGTGGAAGCCTTACAATCGGGCACTATTTTCGGCTTCGCTGGCCAAGTTGATGGCCTAGTTGACCGCATATGCGCTGAGCTGGCCCAGTCATATTCTGGTAAACCAAAAGTTATTGCGACGGGCGGATTAGCCCCATTGATTATTGGGGTTTCAGAAACTATAACCGATCATGAACCAGATTTAACACTCATTGGTCTTCGCCTAATTCATGAACGAAATGCATGAACCGTTAGACTCCACCCCATTATGAGCGAAGAAAATCTAACCCCCGAAGAGGATTTGCCTGAGCAGTTGCGTATTCGTCGGGAAAAGAGGGCGGCATTAATTGAAAGCGGTACCGAGCCATACCCCGTTTCTGTGCCAAGGACGAAATCTTTATTAGAAATACGAGAATTGCATGCCGGACTAGAGATTGATTGTGCAACGGGAATCGTTGAAAGCTTAACTGGACGCATAATATTTAAACGCGATACAGGAAAGCTTTGTTTTGCAACTCTTCGTGAAGGTGATGGCACCGAACTTCAAGCAATGTTTTCTCTGGATAAAGTTGGACAAGAATCGATTGACTCTTGGAAAGCCGATATTGATTTAGGCGACATAGTTTCCGTTACTGGCGAGATAATTACATCCAAACGTGGCGAACTTTCAATTCTTGCTAATTCATGGAAATTGGCATCCAAATCTTTACGGCCCCTACCGAATGATCACAAACCAATGTCAGAAGAAACGCGTGTTCGTATGCGGTATGTGGATTTAATTGTTCGTCCTGAGGCGCGCGCGAACGCGCGTTTAAGGCCAGCAGTTATGACGTCTCTGCGGGATACTTTTGCGAAGGCGAATTTCATCGAAGTTGAAACACCAATGCTTCAAGTAATGCATGGAGGTGCAACAGCTCGGCCCTTTAAATCATTCTCGAATGCTTACGACATGGATCTCTATTTACGTATTGCCCCCGAACTATTTCTAAAACGATGCGTTGTTGGTGGAATTGAACGGGTCTTTGAAATCAATCGTAATTTCCGCAATGAAGGCGCGGATTCATCGCATTCGCCAGAATTTGCAATGATCGAGAGCTATCAAGCCTATGGCGACTGGAAATCAATAGCCGATTTAACACGAACCTTGGTTCAAAACGCTGCAATGGCAGTTGCTGGTTCTCACGTTGTTACACATCATGATGGCCGTCAGGCCGATCTGGGCGGGAAGTGGCGTGAAATCTCGCTGTATGAAGCAATATCTGAAGCTGTTGGACAGAACGTTACAGCTCTTACTCCACTTGCGGAGTTAAAAACTATTGCAGCACAGCTTGGAATAAAAATTGACCCTAAGTGGATTACAGGCAAGTTAGCTGAAGAGATTTTCGAGCATGTAGCAAAGGACAAGTTAATTGCACCTACTTTCGTGATGGGTTTCCCTGTTGACACCTCGCCACTTGTCCGAGCACATCGCGAACTTCCAGGTGTTGCCGAAAAATGGGATTTATATATCGATGGTTTTGAATTAGCCACCGGGTATTCCGAACTTATTGATCCCGTCATTCAGCGTGAACGGTTAGTCGAACAGTCATCTTTAGGTGCTAACGGTGACCTTGAAGCGATGCACGTGGATGAGGATTTTCTACGTGCAATGGAGTTTGGAATGCCTCCAATGGGCGGAATGGGAATGGGAGTAGATCGTTTACTTATGGCACTGACTGGTCTTGGAATTCGCGAAACCATTTTATTCCCACTTGTTAAACCCGAGGTTGATTAAAGATGCTGGTTATTAGACCTGCAAAAACAAAAGATGTAAAAGCAATCCGCAAACTTGTAGATTCATATGCCGCTCCAGGTCAAATGCTTTCAAAGGAGACCGTGACGCTTTATGAGAGCGTTCAAGAGTTTGTTGTCGCCGAACACAATGGAGTTTTAGTCGGATGCGGAGCCTTGCATATTCTTTGGGAGGATTTAGCGGAAGTGCGAACCGTTGCAGTTCAAGAGGGTTTACACAAGCAGGGAATTGGCCATCAAATTTTGGAGTCAATTATTGAACGCGCACGTGAAGTTGGAGTTGAAAAAATCTTCTGTCTTACATTTCAAACAGAGTTCTTTGGCCGCCACGGTTTCGAAGTAATTGAGGGCACGCCAGTTGCTCCTGAAGTCTATGCAGAGCTTCTTCGCTCCTATGATGCCGGAGTGGCCGAATTCTTAGATCTTGAATCGGCTAAGCCAAACACTCTCGGAAACACGAGAATGTTGAAGATTCTGACCTAGATATAGGGCTAATGTGGGCATAAAAGCACTACTGCTGGGGTTATATCTATCGTATCCAATCCGCCTCGCGGCCATGCGCCGTGCGCCATCAGGCATTAGGCTTAGTGAATTGAACACGAAGGAGTAGGCCAATGTTTGAGCGCTTTACAGATAGAGCTCGCCGAGTGGTTGTGCTGGCCCAAGAAGAGGCTCGCATGCTCAACCATAACTACATCGGCACTGAGCACATTCTGCTTGGGCTTATCCACGAGGGCGAAGGCGTAGCAGCTAAGGGACTTGAATCTCTAGGAATCTCACTTGAAGGCGTTCGCGCACAGGTAGAAGAGATCATCGGACAGGGCCAACAGGCACCAAGTGGTCATATTCCATTTACTCCTCGTGCCAAGAAAGTTCTTGAACTCTCACTTCGTGAAGCGCTTCAGTTAGGTCATAATTACATTGGTACAGAACACATTTTGCTAGGACTCATCCGCGAAGGTGAAGGCGTCGCCGCACAAGTTCTTGTAAAACTTGGCGCTGATTTAAATCGTGTCCGTCAACAGGTAATTCAACTGCTTTCTGGTTACCAAGGAAAAGAGGCGGTCACACAGGGCGGACCCGCAGAAGGCGTTCCATCGACTTCATTAGTTCTAGATCAATTTGGCCGAAATCTCACACAGGCTGCTCGAGAGGGAAAGTTAGATCCAGTAATCGGACGCGAAAATGAGATTGAGCGAGTGATGCAGGTTTTGTCTCGCCGTACTAAAAATAACCCAGTATTAATCGGCGAGCCAGGCGTTGGTAAGACTGCCGTCGTCGAAGGTCTTGCACAAGCTATTTTCAAGAATGATGTTCCAGAGACATTAAAAGATAAGCAGTTGTACTCACTTGATTTAGGCGCACTCGTTGCCGGTAGTCGATACCGCGGTGATTTCGAAGAGCGTCTCAAGAAAGTTCTCAAAGAGATTAAAACTCGTGGCGACATCATCCTCTTTATCGATGAGATTCATACACTCGTTGGCGCAGGCGCTGCAGAAGGTGCAATCGATGCGGCCAGCATTCTCAAGCCAATGCTTGCCCGAGGTGAGCTACAGACAATCGGTGCAACCACACTTGATGAGTATCGTAAGCATGTTGAAAAAGATGCTGCCCTTGAGCGCCGTTTCCAGCCGATTCAAGTTAAAGAGCCATCAGTTGCGCAGACTATTGAAATTTTAAAGGGTCTTCGCGACCGCTATGAGACTCACCACCGCGTATCTATTACTGATGGGGCACTTGCAGCAGCGGCAAATCTTGCCGATCGATATGTTTCCGATCGCTTCTTGCCAGATAAGGCGATCGATCTAATCGATGAGGCTGGTTCACGTCTTCGCATTAAACGCATGACCGCTCCGGCTGAACTACGTGCATTCGATGACAAGATCGCTGATGCCCGCAAGGAAAAAGAGTCGGCAATCGATGGTCAGGACTTTGAAAAGGCCGCGGCACTTCGTGACAAAGAAAAAGCGTTAATCACTGAAAAGCATGAGGCAGAAAAGAATTGGAAAGCAACTGATTTAGATAAGGTCACCGAAGTTGATGAAGAGCTCATCGCGCAAGTTCTTTCGATTTCTACCGGTATTCCAGTATTTAAATTGACTGAAGAAGAGACTGCACGTTTATTGCATATGGAGGACGAACTTCATCATCGTGTGATTGGTCAAGAACAGGCAATCAAGGCGCTCTCGCAAGCAATTCGTCGTACACGTGCAGGGCTTAAAGATCCACGTCGCCCAGGCGGCTCATTTATCTTTGCCGGTCCATCAGGTGTTGGTAAAACTGAACTCTCACGCACCCTGGCAGCCTTCTTATTTGGAGATCAAGATGCATTGATTCAACTCGATATGTCTGAATATTCAGAGCGTCACACCGCATCCCGTTTATTCGGTGCGCCTCCAGGCTACGTTGGTTATGACGAGGGTGGACAGCTCACTGAAAAGGTACGCCGCCGTCCGTTCTCAGTTGTTCTCTTCGATGAGATCGAAAAAGCACACCCAGATATCTTTAACTCACTCCTTCAAGTTCTAGAAGATGGACACTTGACTGATTCACAGGGACGTACCGTTGATTTTAAGAACACTGTCATCATCATGACCACAAATCTCGGTACTCGCGATATCTCAAAGAGCCTCGGACTTGGTTTTGCCAACAGCGATGATGAACAAACTAATTATGAGCGAATGAAGGGCAAAGTAAATGATGAACTCAAAACTCATTTCCGCCCAGAGTTCCTGAACCGCATCGACGATGTAATCGTCTTCCACCAGTTGACCAAGGATCAGATTGTTCAGATTGTAGATCTTATGATTAAGAACCTAGATGATCGTCTGCAAACAAAAGATATGGGAATTGAGTTAACTCAAACAGCTAAGGATCTTCTTGCCGCTCGTGGTTATGATCCACTTCTTGGGGCACGACCACTACGGCGTACAATTCAACGCGAAATTGAGGATGCACTTTCAGAGCGCATCTTGTTCGGCGAACTCAAAGCCGGCGAAATAATCGTGGTAGATGTTGAGGGTGAAGGCGCAGAAGCGGTCTTTACTTTTAAAGGTGCGCCAAAAGTTGAAACTCCCGACACGCCTGGAGATTTAACCGAAGAAGCTCCTACCGCCTAAGTTCTTCATTTCTGCAAGGTGAATAATCGAATCTAGTTGTGTTGAGTTCTAATTAAAGTAAGTGCGTGTTGCTTGCACCTGCTCATTATTATTGAGTTCTATTATCTAATCAACTTCGCTAGATTCTCCAAGTTATTCGGTAAGCACAAATCAACTATGGATGCGGAGAGTTAAATGTCAGTTTTAAACCAGATTTTAGATGCAAACAAAAAGTATGTTGAAAGCTTTGGAGAGAAGGGAAAGCTTGCACTTCCGCCTGCACGTCAATTTGCAGTTTTGACTTGCATGGATGCGCGTTTAGACCCAGCAAAGTATGCAGGCCTTTCTGAAGGAGATGCACATGTAATTCGAAATGCTGGGGGACGGGCATCTGATGATGCTATTCGCTCACTTGTAATTTCCTATAAGTTGCTTGGAACTAAAGAGTGGTTTGTTATTCATCACAGTAATTGCGGCATGGAGTTCTTCACTGATCAAGATATGCGTGGATTGCTCTCAAAGAGTCTTGAAACTGCAGCACTTGGTGAGACGGGTTTTTACGATGTAGGAAAAGGTCCAGGGTCAGATGAAGGTGAATACATTGATTGGTTGACAATTTCTGATCGAAGTAAGTCAGTTGTAGATGATGTTGAGCGCATTCGCAGGCATCCATTAGTGCCGAAGAACATTCCAATTCATGGCTTTGTCTACGAAGTTGAATCCGGAGGATTGCTTGAGGTGCCAGGAGCAAAAGAAGCTGGCGCTGCCAAGTAGGTAATTAACAGACAAAGCCCCTTAGTAAATCTAAGGGGCTTTGTTTCATATTTAAAAAAGTATTTCTGCAGGGGATTATGATGTTTTCGTACCCCGCACCGGTGCTTAAGAGTTAGCGGCTAACTTCTCTAGCGCATCTCCGCTAACACGGAATACGGTCCACCCATCCATGGGTACGGCTCCAAGGGATTTATAGAACTCAATCGCGGGCTCGTTCCAATCCAGGACCCACCACTGTAACCGCTCGAAATTGCGCTCGACACATATCTTTGCGAGCTCTTTTAAAAGCATGAGACCATAACCCTTTCCGCGATAAGCGGGATCTATGTAGAGATCTTCAAGGTAAATTCCGGGCTTGCCAAGCCAGGTTGAATAATTAAGAAACCAGATTGAAATTCCAACTACTATTCTGTCGACTTCAACGACATGACAATAGGCATGCGGGTTAGGTGAAAAGAGCGATTCTTCTATCTGTTGGAGAGTAGCTTTGGCCTCTAATGGCGCTTTTTCATACTCTGCAAGATCCTTAATAAGGGCAAGAATGCGCGGGGAATCCTCTTTACGAGCGTATCGAATCACGAATTTAGTGTAGGGGAATGCGCCGTTGCTAGATAGTTTTGAATATCTACTCTATTCTTCTGGAACTATGACAAATGCTAACAACGAGCATGAGTTAGGTTTACTCAGAACCGAGCAAGTTGATTCTAAATTTAACATGCTCGACGTAATGACAGTCTCAGAGTTATTACTTGCCATGAATGAGAGTGATGCCGAAGTTCCTAAAGCCATAAGTTTAGTTCTTCCTAAAATTGAAAAAGCGATTGATGGTATCGTGGATCGAATGCTTCAAGGGGGCCGACTTATATATATCGGCGCGGGAACATCGGGCCGCTTAGGTATTTTAGATGCAGCCGAATGTGGACCAACATTTTCCGTTACATCGGATCAAGTTTTAGCATTGATAGCTGGGGGTGACAGCGCAATTAAGAATGCCGCTGAAGGTGCTGAGGACAAGCCTGATCTAGGTGTGAAGGATTTAAAATCTGTACATGTTGGACAACTTGATAGTGTTGTTGGAATTGCGGCAAGCGGTCGAACGCCATATGTAATAGGGGCAATTGAATATGCGCGCAGAGTCGGGGCGCTAACAATCGCATTAACGTCTAATCCACATTCACGGCTCGGCAAGATTAGTGATCACGCCTTGGATATTGACTCTGGTCCTGAACTCCTGGCGGGCTCAACTCGACTTAAATCAGGAACCGCGCAAAAGCTTGTTCTCAATATGATCTCAACCGTGTCAATGGTGCGCCTTGGCAAGACCTTTGGAAACCTGATGGTCGACTTGCAAGTTAGCAATGAAAAACTCGCAGATCGTGCCGTACGAATAATCCAAACCGCCACGGGTTCGACAAAAATTGAGGCGAGTGAGGCGTTGAAAGCCTCGGGACATGAGGTAAAAGTGGCAATTCTTATGCTGCTTCTGCATGTTGAGCCTGAAATAGCGCGCGAGCGCTTACAGGCATCATCGAATCGGATCCGGGAAGCTCTCACCGACCGTTAGATAACAGCGATTCGTTACCATAATAGGCTTGACCTGCGGGGATTTCGGCGATAATTTTCACCAATTGCAACATTTCTTGAAGGTTATTTTCATGGGGGGTAAGACTTTGCCAGTTTCGCTAAAGAGCCCTTCAACTAGTAATCATTCCTATAGTGACCTTTTGGGAGAAATTAGAAGCTCATTTAAATCCTTTCATGCCAGTGAGGCATCTATTGCAAATTGTGTACTTCAAGATCCACACGGTGTCTCACTTCTCAATATTTCACAACTGGCCGACTTCAGTAAAACATCAGTTGCATCGGTAGTTCGCTTCAGTAAAGCCATTGGTTATAAGGGATTCCCGGAGTTTCGAAGGGCTCTGATTAGCGAAGTAAGTCGTAATGGTTTAGATTCTCAAAATTTCTCTGAGCTTGATAGCGGTATCGAGCTTGACGATTCAATAGAAGAAGTTATAAGAAAAATTGCCCTTGCCGATTCTCGCGCGATTCAAACTACCGCTGAGCGCTTAGATGTTACTTCTTTTAGAAAAACAGTAGATGCTTGGAACAGCGCTCAAACAATTGGAATTTTTGGTTTGGCTTCAAGCGGTTATGTAGCAATGGATTTACAACTAAAACTCAACAGGCAAGGAAAATCTACAACCTCTTGGAGGGATGCACATGTCGCTTTGACATCCATCTCAGTTCTTAAGCCAGGTGACTGCCTTGTTGCGATTAGTCACAGTGGAACAACTGTTGATGTTGTTGATGTGATGCAAACTTTTAAATCACGAGGTGTCACAATAATTCTAATAACAAATGCGCTGCGCAGTGCTGCTACAGCTTTGGCAGACATCGTTTTACATACTTCTGCACGGGAAACCACATTCCGTAGCGGGGCGACGGCGAGCCGTATTGCTCAACTAACAGTGGTTGATTGTCTCTGCGTCGCTTTGGCACAGAGAAACTGGAGCGGCACCAAGTCAGCTCTTGAAGAATCTAGATCGGCCGTGGGTAGTCGTTCTGGAGCAAAGGTGGGCGCAGACGAGGGTATGCGCTCACAACCATCAAATCGCAAACGAGGAGGAAATAAGTGAAAATCTCACAACGCCGCATCCGCGGATTGGTGGCGATTGCTGCATCAGTATCCATAATTTCTGGATCACTCATTGCAGCAGGACCAGCACAAGCGGCTAGCAAAGATTTAAATATTGGTTTAACACTGGATATTGATAAGTTAGATCCACAGGTAGCAACTAGCTTTGCAACTGTTCGCGCACTAGGTCTTGTCTACGGCTCACTTGTCGAAGTAGGACCAAAATTAGATATTCGATCAGGTCTTGCCCGCTCATGGGGATTCAATGCAGAGGGTACGCAGTTACGTCTTCACCTTCGCAAAGGTGTTAAGTTTCAAGATGGATCAGCCTTTGATGCATTAGATGTAAAAGCATCTCTTGAGCGAATTCTTGATCCTGCTACGAAAGCGGCAGCACGTGCAAATATATTGACAATTAAATCGATTCGCGCTTCAGGATATGAAGTCACGCTTGAGCTAACAATTCCTAACGTGGCTATTTTAGCTGCGCTAGATGGAGTTAACATGGCCATGCTTTCGAGCGATGATATTAAAGAGGGTAATGTTGGTAAAACTGTAAACGGAACTGGTCCCTTTAAATATGTTTCCTGGGAGCCTGGTCAAAGCGTTAAACTTGCAGCCAACACAACCTATTGGGGCGGAAAGCCAAAGTTAGATACAGTAACATTCCGTGTGATCCCGACGGAGGCTTCAATTATCTCTGCGCTTAATGCAGGAACAATTCAGTTCTCAGTGATTACAAGTCCGCTCGTTGCAAAGCAGGCAGGATCAAACCTAAAAGTCTATAAGACTCCAGGTTTGGCATATGTTGCACTCCAACTTAATGCGAAAGTAGCTCCATTCGACAAGCTCGGCGTTCGCCTTGCTATTCAATGCGCAGTGAACCGAGCTGAAGTTGTGAAAACAGCTTCATCAGGTGAAGGTGCAGTGATTGGGCCAATTACAAGTCCTGCTTATGCATCGAATCCAAAATCTCGCCCATGTCCAAACGTTGATTTAGTTAAGGCCAAGCAGTACTTGACCGATGCTGGATATCCAAATGGATTAACCTTCAAAACAATGGTTGCACCAACTCAGTTTGCTACTGCTTCAGGCACAGCTCAAAGCTTGAAATCTCAGCTAGCTAAAGCTGGAATCACAATGGAGATTGATGCAGTAGATGATTCAACCTTTATTTCTCGCTGGTTAGCTGGAAACTTTGGATCTTCTGTTGCAAACAATGGTGGTCGTATCGATCCAGACACGATGTACACCCGCTACTTCACCTCAACAGGTAACCTTAATAAGGTTGCTGGATATTCATCTGCGACACTCGATGCTAACTTTGCTAAAGGTAAATCATCGGGCAGCGACTCAGACCGAAAAGCTGCTTATACGGCTATTTCAAATGAGTTGGAAGATAACGCTGTATGGATTTGGCTGTTTTCACCATACGAATACCGCGTAGCTACTAAGAATGTAACGGGATTCATCCCGCTTGCAACAGGTTCATTAATTGAACTACGTAAAGTAGACCTCAAGTAAGTACATGAGGGCGGTGTGTGGAATCTAATTTCACACGCCGCCCTTTTCTTGAAATTTCACAGTATGTCAGCTTAGGGATGGGAGGCAGCTAGCGATGAACTTTAGACGAATTATGAAGTACCCCGGTGTTTCCCGTACCCTCAGCGTACTTACAACACTATTTGGAATATCGGTTTTTGTATTTCTAGTTCTTCGCGTTATTCCTGGAGACTCGATTACTGGGGCCTTTGGAATTGAAACAGGGGCGCTATCACCACAACAGATAGCTGAGCTTCGTGTCTACTATGGCATCGATCAATCCTTGTTTATGCAGTACATCTCTTGGATGCAAAGTTTCCTTTCGGGAAAATTTGGATTTGCCTACTCCACAGGCGTTTCAGTTGCCACGCTTACTAAGTCCTCGTTACCAGTAACCATTGAACTTGCAATTATTGGAACTGTGCTTGGCGTAATTCTCGGGATTGCAATTGGAATGTTTAGCGCTAAAAAGCCAGGGAGTACAAGGGATTTCGCTGGCCAACTATTTGGATTATTGGCCTTAGCAATTCCAGGATTTGTCTTGAGCACTGGAATAGTCACAATTATGGCTAATAAGTTTCACTACTTTCCCAATGGTTATGAGTACATGACACCCTGGGAAAACCCCTGGATGAACTTCCAACAGATGATGTTTCCGGGTCTTGTCCTTGGTATCGCTGTGGCTGCTCCGATTATGCGCACAACAAGATCTGCGCTACTTGAAACTGTTGACAAAGATTTCGTACGCACAGCCCATGGTAAAGGTGTACCAAATAATACAGTGCAGTTTAGACATATTTTACGCAATTCTTTGATACCCATTGTAACAATGACTGGAATTCAATTTGGGTATCTTTTAGGTGGCGCAGTAATTGTAGAAAAGATTTTTGCTCTACCAGGCATGGGGCGGCAAATATTGGATGCGATTATGAAAAGAGAATATGCAACTGTCCAAAGCAGCATTATGATTTTCGCCATTATGTTTGTATTAATTAATGTTGCGACAGATATTATCTATCGTAAAATCGATCCTCGGATAAAAAAATGAGAAATAAAGAAGAGAAAACAAAAGGCGCGTTCCACTACTATTTACAAAGCACGAGCGGTATCGTTGGAGCAGTACTAGTTTTGGTCATGATTATTGTCGCCATCTTTTCAATCTTAGGTATAACGCCCTATGACCCAGTCGAACAACATATTGAAAATATTTTGCAAGGCCCTTCGACTCATTTTTGGTTTGGAACAGATGAGTTTGGCAGGGATGTTTTTTCTCGAACTTTAGAGGGAATGCGTCGATCACTCACGGTTTCAATATCTGCAGTCACGTTTGCTGCAATTTTGGGAGTTTCTTTCGGAATCCTTGCCGGTTATGTAGGCAAATGGTTTGATCAACTCGTTACTCGCGTAAGTGACGTGTTTTTTGCCTTCCCCGCAATATTGTTGGCTTTAGCAATTGTGGCAAGTCTTGGAAATGACTGGTACGACACCGCTTTAGCAATTGGTGTAGTTTACACGCCGATATTTATAAGAGTTGCGCGAGGACCTGTATTGACGGTCAAGGAGATGGACTACATAAAAATCTCTAGAGTCCTTGGATTCTCATCCTTTCGAATTTTAAGAAAACATATATTTCCGAATGTTTTCGCTCCAATCGTTGTTCAAATCGCGCTATCTCTCTCATGGGCGATTTTGACTGAATCTGGGTTGAGTTTTCTTGGTTTAGGAACCCAACCTCCAACACCATCCCTTGGATTAATGGTGGCCGAGGCGCAGCCATTGGCGGCTTTTGCTTGGTGGACTCTTGTTTTTCCCTCACTTTTTATCACTATCGTGGTTGTGGGACTTAATTTAGTTGGGGACGGACTTCGTGATGCATTAGACCCAGCTCGGAGAAGCTCATGAGCAATGAGCCCCTACTTTCGGTCGTTGATTTAGGAATCGCCACAATTCAAGATCCGCGTACCTTGGTTCATGATGTTTCATTTCATATAAATTCCGGTGAAGCCGTTGGCGTTGTTGGTGAGAGTGGATCTGGAAAAACTCTCTCGGCATTATCCATTTTAGGTTTACTTCCTCGAGGTGTGGGAGTTACTAACGGCGAAATTTTGTTTAATGGGAATGACCTTCTGAAACTCAACTCTGAAGATTTACGACACATACGCGGAAATGAAATCGCAATGATTTACCAGGATCCAATGACCGCATTAAATCCAGTTATGAAATTAGGAAAGCAACTTCTGGAAGTTATTGCCTCTCATGACGGAATCAAAGCAAACTCTGAAAATCAGGTGCGCGATTTGTTGTCTGAAGTTGGAATTCCAGATGTAAATCGTGCAATGGTTAGTTACGCGCATGAGTTTTCAGGGGGAATGCGCCAAAGAATCATGATCGCAATGGCCCTACTTCTTTCACCGAAACTCTTAATTGCAGATGAGCCAACAACTGCCCTAGATGTAACTATTCAGCAACAGATACTTGCTTTGGTCTCTGATGCTAGGAAAAAGCGAAACATGTCAATGCTTTGGATAACACATGATTTAGGTGTGGTCGCAAATCTCGTAAATCGGCTCAACGTGATGTATGCGGGTCGCATAGTTGAATCAGGTAGTGTTGAAGAGATATTTAGAATGCCGAAACACCCGTACACCGCAGGACTTCTCTCGTCTCTTCCTACATCAACGGGTACTAACCGTGAACGATTAACTTCTATCTCTGGCGTGCCTGAAAAGCCTTGGCTAGTGGGTAATTCCTGCGGTTTTGCCGCTCGTTGCTCTCGAGCTCAGAGCCGTTGTCATAATGAAATTCCACCTTCAATTAGCACTGGCGAGAGTTCAGTTGCCTGCTTTTTCCCAATAGGGAGCTATTCATGAGCCTTGTGATTGAAAATGTTGAGAAGATTTACAAAATTGTTTCAACCCAAACGGTTATTCATGCTCTAAATGGCATAGATATATCTCTGCCTACCGGCAAAACTCTAGGCATTGTTGGCGAAAGTGGCTGCGGAAAATCAACCCTTGCTCGTTTAGTTACAGGTTTAGAAGCACCAAACAAAGGAAGTATCACGTGGAATGGATCATCAGTTCACGACGTAAACAAAGGCAGCTTTTCGACTAAAAAGTCCGTGGTTCAACTTGTATTTCAAGATCCTTACTCTTCACTTAATCCACGACAGAGAATCGGCGATGCTATTACTGAAATTGTCTCTGTGCATAAGTTAGTCGCCAAAAATTTAATTCAGACCCGAACCTCTGAACTTCTTACTCTTGTTGGGTTAGCTGATGATTTGAAAAATCGCTATCCACACCAACTATCAGGCGGCCAGCGCCAACGGGTGAGCATAGCTCGGGCTTTAGCTGCCGAACCAAACCTACTCGTTCTAGATGAACCAGTTTCGGCTTTAGATGTTTCGGTGCGTGCCGAGGTAATGAATCTACTAATTGACCTTCGAGAGAAATTGGGACTCACATATATTTTCATCAGCCATGATCTTGCAATGATTCGTTATATTAGCGACTTAGTGGCCGTAATGTATCTAGGTAAAATTGTGGAGTTCGGGAATTGGGAACAAGTTATTAATAATCCTAAACATCCGTACACACAGGCACTTATTCGTGCCATGCCAGATCACACGATTATTGGAAATCCGGAGTCACTTGCAAAAACACTTCAAGGTGAGGTACCTGACCCAGTCAACTTGCCTACTGGATGTGCTTTCCACTTGAGGTGCGTAAAAGCCACACCGGCATGCGCTTCAACCCCCCAAACGCTTTTTGAAATAACCCCACAACACCGAGTCGCATGCATGGAGGCAAAGATATGAAGATCATGGGAATGATTTCAGGTACCTCTTTTGATGGAATGGATATCGCTTGCTGTGAATTTGAGCAGGTAGGGGACACGATTGAAATCAAACAAGTCGGCTTTGAAAGCGTCGCATATACGAGCAAGCTCCACCAATTAATTGCAGACTCGATGCCTCCACGAGAAATAACAATGGAGCGAGTCTGCGTATTAGATGCACAAATTGGACAGGAGTTTTCGAGTGCTGCTGAAAAAGTAATGAAACGTTTTGATTTTCAGCCAGACCTTATAGTTTCACATGGTCAAACATTGTTTCATTGGATTGATGCAGCCCACGTAGCAAGAGGTACTCTGCAGTTAGGTGAGCCCGCATGGATAGCAGAAAACACTGGAGTTTCAGTTCTATCTAATATTCGCTCGCGAGATGTTGCAGCAGGTGGTCATGGAGCCCCCTTGGTAAGTATTCTCGATCATTTGCTCTTCAATGCCAGTGATCATGCCGAAGGGGCGCTTAATTTAGGTGGAATTTCAAATATTACCGTTGCTGGAAATGAATTGAATTCAATCGCTTATGACATCGGCCCCGCCAATGGCTTGATGGATGCCGCGATTTTCGCTTTCACTAATGGCGAAAAATCCTTTGATAAAGATGGAGAACTTGCTGCACATGGGGTTGTCGATACTGAGCTCTTATCAAAATTTCTTAACGAGCCTTATTACGCATTGCCAGCTCCTAAATCTACCGGGAAAGAGCTCTTTCATCTTCCTTACATTGTTGCTAATGCGGGTGAAGTTGAGACATGGAATCTTCCAAACTTAATTGCAACTTTACTTGAATTAACTGTGGAGACTGTTTCTCGAGAAGTAGAGAGATTCAAACTCGCAAAGCTTTATATAGCTGGTGGGGGTTCTGCAAACCCAGTTTTGATGAACAGGTTGAGCCAACGATTGAGCAATTGTGAAGTACTCTCAATGGATGCGTTAGGAATTGATCCGCGCGCTAAAGAGGGTTTAACTTTTGCGCTCATTGGTTTTCTATCGATGAACGGTCATGCAGGTCAAGTCCCAAGTTGTACAGGTGCTCGGGGAGAGAGAATTTTAGGATCACTTACTCCAGGTAAAAATGGATTTTCGATCCCAAAACGTAACTTAATAAAACCGGTCCGAGTTAAAATAATTTAGAAGATGCAAGCATTTCGATTTCCGTGTTCATCCAACGGTCATCAATGCGTTCCAGCCCAGTTTCCAGAAAACCAAGCGAGGTATATAGTTTTCGGGTCGATAAATTGTTTTTGAAAACCCAAAGCGAGATTTCATCAAACCCACTATCACGCAAATATGCCAGCGCATTTTTTAATAGATTTTTACCTAAGCCTCTACCGGCATTATCGGGGTGTACATATAGTGAAAAGAGATGGCCGCGCACACTATTGGATGTATCGCGACCAACCCGTGCCATTCCAACGGGTATGCCACTTTCCTCAATAACAAAAGTGATTCGGTCAGGATGTGGCACCAGCGATGGAGCCCACATCTTGCGTGCTTTCTCGGACGTCATGTCATCTCGGACTTCTTGTGTGAGAATATCTTTATATGAAGTCAACCAACATGCTCGAAAGATGTCTACGAGTGAGTCGAGATCGGTCTCAGTTGCCGGACGAACCAGGGTCTCCATAAGGCTAATTCTATGACGAAAATAGTAGAAACCACTTACAGAGTAAGAAGGGAACCGTTACGGACTAGTTTTTCAACCTCACTTCGAAGCATAAATGAACTCTCAGTAATTGAGTTTCACATAAAAACCGATGATGGGATCGAAGTCTTTGGAGAGAGCGTTGAAACGCCAGCCATTACTGGCGATACATCTGCTGCAATTCAATCTGATTTCGATCTAAGGTTGTCGAAAGCTCTGATAGGTAAGGAGTTTGAAGACGCCGCTAGCTTCTACCGCGCACATATCGCACAGATTCGCACAACAAATAGCGCTAAAGCCGCCGCTGACTTTGCTCTATATGAACTTCAGGCGGTTGTGAGCGGAAAGAGTCTGAAAGAGGTATTGGGTTGTCTTGCAACACAGGTTAAAAGTGATGTGACCATTCCGCTAACAGAGATTTCAGAAATTCCTACCCTGCTGGCTGCGCGCACTGAGTTTTCTATATTTAAAGTAAAACTTGGTAGTGAAGATATGAAGACAAGAGTTAATAAGGTTCAACTTATCCGAGAAATTGCTGGAGCAGAGGCTGGGATTCGCATCGATCCTAACCAAGCTTGGAGCGTTGATGAGAGTATTACTTTTTCAGAAGAAACCGAAAGACTTGGGTTAGGGATAGAGTATTTGGAACAGCCTATTGCAGCTATGAATAAAAAAGGGTTAGCTCAAATTCGAAAAATGTCCGGTACAAAGATTATGGCCGATGAGGCGTTATACACAATTGCAGATTTGGAACTGTTACATGGACTTAATTCCGTAGACCTAATTAACATAAAAACACTAAAGAGTGGCGGAATTACTCCCGCATTAGAGATTATTGCTAGAGCTAAGGAATTAGGAGTTGCATTCTCTATTGGAACCATGATGGAGGGTGACAAAGGAATTTTAGCGGCAATTCTAATCGCTGGGGCACATCGGCCAGATTATTGTCATGACTTAGATGCGGCATGGTGGGCGAGTAATACCCGCTTGCGCTATGCAAAGGGCATGGTGGCGATATGAGCGCGTCAGGAGTGGTTATTGGCACATCAATCTCGGGAGTACATGAGATTTCAGCAAATGGATATAGAAGTTCATTGGATCTAAACCGCCCTCTAGAGATGAACCAGAGCACTAACTTTGATTTAGCCTCTCTAACCAAGATTATTGCTACGACCTCCTCGGTAATGGCCTTAGTTGAAGAAGGTTTGTTAGGTGTTGATGACTTAGTTTCAAAATATCTGCCAACTTGGAAAACAAGTGAAAAACAGGCAATAACCTTGCGCCATCTTCTCCAGCACCGCGCTGGTTTATTGGAATGGCAACCGTTGTATATATTGGCAAGTGAGCCTGATTCTGTTCATAGGTTAATTGCAACAACGCCAATTCGATATGGTATCAATCAAGCACGGCACTATTCAGATTTAGGTTTTATCACACTTGGTAAAGTCATAACAACAGTTACCGAGAAAAACTTAATCGAAAGCATTGACGAGTTGGTGCTTGGTAAGTTGCCATTGAGCTCCATGCAGTTCGCAACAGCTAAGGATATGGATAATGTTGCAGCCACATCGCGCGGCGATCGATTCGAAAAGACGATGGTTGAGAGCAAAGTCCCATATCCTGTTATTGAAAATTCTCAGGATTTTGATAGGTGGCGTACACACATTCTCTCAGGTGAAGTAAATGATGGAAACGCTTTTCACTTATTTGCAGGTGCCTCATCTCACGCCGGTCTTTTCTCTAACGCCGAGGATCTACTGGTTTATTGTGATTCGCTTCTAAACTCTCAACACTTTGAGTATTTCACCGCAGATGGGGTAGATACCGATTTTCACCTTGGCTTTATGAGTTGGACTGACACCTACGGAGCGTGTGCCGCACGTTTTTATGGTCATACTGGATTTACGGGGGTTGCACTTTTGGTCTCACCAGCACATCAAAGTGCAATGACAATGCTTACTAATCGACTTCACACTGATTTGGAGATTATCCCAACTCAGGCGCTACTAATGCCATACATAAAAGAATTTCACGCCAAACTTCATTAAGGAAGCTTTTTACCCGGATTTAATATTCCAGAGGGGTCAAGTAATTTTTTAACTCCCCTTTGGATATCGATAATCGTTTGCGATGTTTCACCTGAAACTAGATTTCGTTTAATTATTCCAATACCATGCTCGCCGCTTGCGGTCCCACCGAGAGATTGAGCGATTCTTACAATCTCAGAAAACGCTAATTTAGCCCGCTTTTCACCCTCAATATCGCCATGGTCATGGACAATCGTAGGGTGCATATTTCCATCACCGGCGTGGCCAAAGATTCCAATTATTAGATCATGTTTTACCGCAAGTGCTTCAACTCGCTCTACGAATTCAGCAATCTTAGCTACCGGAACGGCGACATCATCTAAAAGGGTCGCACCTAAACGTTCAAGAGCAGGGTAAGCCAGTTTGCGCACTCGAATTAAATCTGCAGTATCACTAGCCTCGGTCGAGAACATTCCATCAATCATTCCGAGGGATTCGCAGGTTGTTATCGCCGCATCACCAAGTTCAAAATTTTCATCGAGTTGCATCAGCAAGATTGAACCTGCTACCTCAAGACCGAGAGGGTGCCATTGTTCGACAGCGTTTAAAGTAGTTTGATCAAGGATTTCAAGCATTGAAGGACGATACTTTAAGAGCTCAGTAGATGCAGCAGCAGCAAGAACGATATTTGGAAAGGTTGCAATTAAAGTTGCAGGAGAATTTGGGCGGGGGACTAGGTTCAAAGTGATTTCTGTAATGATACCAAGTGTGCCTTCTGAACCAATAAACAGGTGCATCAAATCTAAAGTTGTTACAAACTTCTTGGTCGATTTCCCAACCTCAATAATTTCACCAGACGACAGAACAACTGTTAGTGCACGTACATGGTGAGATGTAACTCCATACTTGACACAACACATCCCACCTGCATTCGTTGCAACATTTCCACCTAGAGTCGACCAATCGCGACTAGCTGGATCCGGAAGATAAGCCATCCCAAACTCTTTTACCGCGATGTCGAGATCCAGATTAATAACACCTGCTTGCACCCGAGCTAATTGATTAGCCGGGTCAATTTCAAGAATCTGATTCATTTTTTCTAACGAGACAATCAGAGATTGAGAATCTGCATTCGCGCCGCCTGAAAGACCGCTCCCAGCTCCACGTGTAACAACTGGGATTTTGCGCTCAGAACAAAATACCAATGCTTTTGATATTTCTTCACTGCTGCGAGCCAGTAGAACTGCGGCTGCCGGAGTGAACGGCGCAAAAGGCGCCTGGTCTTTTGAATATGATGCAGTAATATCTGGATCGGTAATCAATGAGGTTCCAAGAATCTCTTCAAGTTCTGGAACAAAGCTCATTCATCAATCCTATTACTTTCATGTGAAGTGAATTAAAGCAATAAACTCTCCATATGATCATTCAAGCCCGAAGCGGAGTACTAGGAAACAAGCTGACAGATGATCTTTGGGTAGAGGTAACTCAGGGACGTATCTCTAATATTGCTCAGGGATTTCATGTCGCACCTGACACCGTAATCGAAGGAACACTAATTCCTGGATTTATCGATATTCATGCTCACGGTGGAGGGGGAAGCTATTTTTCTGCCCATTCAACAGGTGAAATTGAAAAAGTTATAGCAACTCATCGCTCCTTTGGGACCACAGGCATTATGGCCTCTTTAGTAACTGAGTCAATTGAGGATCTCAAAAATCAGATTCTGCGACTTATTCCTTTTTTTGTTCGAGGTGAAATTCTTGGAATTCATCTTGAGGGTCCTTATTTATCGCATGCACGCTGTGGTGCACATAAACCTTCACTCTTATTAGAACCAAAAATAGATCAGCTTGAAGAGTTGATAACTCTCGGAAAAGGTGCAATTCAAATGATCACAGTTGCACCTGAGCTAAATGGTGCATCGGAAGCAATTAAATTCTTAGTAAAGAAGGGCATCAAAGTTGCAATTGGACACACTGATGGCAACTATTCAGATGCGGCTGCAGGTACCAATAGTGGTGCAACCATCGTCACCCACTTCTTAAATGCAATGAGTAAAGAGCGTGATGAAAAAAGTATTGCAAACTTTGTCTTAAATGATGAGCGGCTTTTAGTTGAACTGATCCTTGATGGCCACCACGTTCCTTTTGAAACAGCATCAGAGATTCTTAACACCATAGGGTCCAAAGTAATACTTATCTCAGATGCTATGGCTGCAGCTGGATCAACTGATGGCGAGTACGTAATTGGAAAGTTGCCGGTACAAGTACGCGATGGAGTTGCCCGATTGGCTTCAAATTCGAAATTAGCTGGCAGTACTATTACAGTCTCGCAAAGTTTTATTAATGCAATAAATGAATGCGGAATCTCACTTGTTCACGCGGTAAGAATGGCAACGACCAATCCTGCACAAGCACTAGGGATAACGGACCGAGGTGCAATAAGAGTTGGTATGCGCGCAGATTTACTAGAGTATCAACCCAATGAAAAAAAAGTTTCACTAATTAATTTGTGAGAGTAACTTTGCTCAACCCCAGAGGCGCATCTGGGTTGAAGCCAGCAGCTACTGAAAACTCCAACGCAAATCGCTGCAAAACGATCGCATCAACAATTGTTGAGGTTATTTCATCGTCACAATTTGATCCTGGTATCACAATGTCGCTTCCTTTTGGTGTCCCACCATTTCCAATCCAGAAGATACGGGGATTGATTGCGCGAATCTTTATCGTGGCTTCAGATATTGAATGTTCTGGCAAGTGTGAAGGAGCAACAATAAAGACTTGAGTATCGGAAGTTAGCGCAGAGATTGGGCCATGCAGATAATCGGCGGTTGATAATCCCTGCACTGAAATCTTGCAGGTTTCCTGTATCTTCAAGGCGGCTTCACGGGCATTTGGATAAGCAAAGCCGCGACCAAGAATTACTACCTCTTTGTCGCGAGATGCGGCTTCTACGGCCTCGCTTACTAATCCAGTGGTTTGGGCTACTCGAGTTGCCTCGCCAATGATCTGCTCGACATTTATCTTTTTACCTGTCCATTCTGCCACCAATAAGTATGAAATTAATAACTGTGCGCTATAGGACTTAGTTGCCGCCACTGCCAATTCTGGTCCAGCAAGCAATGAGAAATGATGGTGGGCAATTGCTGCCAGCGGTGATTTATCATCATTAGTCATCGCAATCAGATAGGCGTTTGATTGACGTGCCGCTGTTGCAAACTTAACAAGATCTGGAGATTGACCACTCTGGCTGATTGCAATGATCAAGGTATGTGAATATTTGAGCACTGAACCGTAAACAGTCACCGACGATGGTGAAGTAAGACCAACCGGAAGACCTATTTGTGTTTCAATTAAATACTTTAAATAGTGAGCGGCGTTATCAGATGTTCCACGAGCTAAAATAAGTACGGATTGAATTTTCTCTTCGATCAACACATTCTTGATAGAAGTAAAGGCATCCTTGTTTTCAAGTAGTGTCCTAAAGACCTTGGGGGTTTCGGAGATTTCAGAGGCCATAATTGTGCCGAATTGATTCATATACTAATCTTCCCACAAATTTTCAAGTACTCTCTCGCTATGGCTGTCCATAAGAAATTGGTTTGATTACTTAATGGAAAGCATATCCACCGCGATGGATTATGAAGCACCTTTGACCACTAACGGCGCTTTTTCATACTCTGAAAGATCTTTTATAAGTGTAAGAATTCGCGGGGAATCCTCTTTACGAGCATATCGAATCACTGCGGAAGTCTATACCGGCTGCGGGAAATTGACTGAATGAGTTGGTCTTCAAGAAGAGTAACTAGCGCCTTTTCAACTTGTGATTCATCCGGCCAGAGTTTCTTAATCGCACTTTCATTCAGTGAGTTATTTTCTCGCAACGCCTGCACAATTGTGCCGCGACATTTGCGATCGGTACTATGCCAATTTTGAGATTTTCGAGTCAGCTCAGTTTTTGGATAACCATTTATTCGCCAATTACATAAGGCAATAACCGGGCATATTTCACACTTTGGATTCTTGGAAGTACAAACCATAGCGCCGAGTTCCATGGTTGCAGCTGCCCAGATATGTGCATCCTTGATTGGAACTAGCCTCTGGCGCTCGACTTTCTCCTTCGATGTAGGCGCTGGTGTTGGATGTTCATTGCCATCTATAACGCGCGTTAACAATCGGCGAATATTTATATCCAGAACAAGTGTGCGTTTTTGAAAAGCAAAAGCGGAGATTGCCGCCGCAGTGTATTCACCAATTCCTGGTAGTTGACGAAGAGTGAATTCATCCTCGGGTACCTCATTGTTGAAATCCTTAGCAATAATCTGAGCGGCGGCATGTAAACGCAGAGCACGTCTGGGATAGCCAAGTCGACCCCAAGCTGTAATTATTTCTGCTGGCGTAGCCGCTGCCAAATCTTTTGGTGTAGGCCAGCGATCCATCCATTCAATCCATTTAGGTAAAACTCGGCTAACTGGTGTTTGTTGCAACATGTATTCGCTGACCATCACACCCCAGGGCGAAGTATTGCGCCACGGTAAATCTCGTTTGTTTTTCTTAAACCAATGAACTATTGGCTTTTCAAGCGGGTTCATTCGCCAGTGATTTTTACCCGAGAGAGGGCTTGATCAAGGCGTGATACTTCAACTATCTCCATGCCATCGATCTTCACCTCTGATCCAGCCGGTACCAATGCACGTTTGAAACCTAAGCGATAAGCCTCTTGCAATCGGCGGCTAACTCCGCTGACTTTTCGAATTTCACCAGCTAGGCCGACCTCACCGATTGCAACTAAATCAGATGGCAGAGCCAGACCTTTAGCGGCAGAGGCGACTGCCAGAGCCAGCGCTAAATCTGCGGCGGGCTCGGACATCTTCATTCCGCCAACGGTTGCGGCATATACATCACGTCCACCTATTCGCACGCCGGCACGAAGTTCGAGTACCGCTAGAGTCATTGATGTACGGGCAGAATCAAGACCCGATACAACTCGGCGAGCATTTCCGAAATCATTTTCACGTCCCTGGCTAACTAGGGCTTGAATTTCGGCAAGTAAAGGGCGCCGACCTTCAAGCGTCACGGTTACGCACGTGCCGGGTACTGGTTCGGTGTGGCGAGAGGTAAATAAACCTGTTGGATCTAATACGGATTCGATGCCGGCATCGCTTAAATCGAAGCATCCAACCTCATCGGATGCACCAAAACGATTCTTGATCGCGCGAATCAAACGCAGACGCGAATGGCGCTCGCCTTCGAACTGCAAGACAACATCAACTATATGTTCGAGCAAACGCGGACCGGCAATTGATCCATCTTTAGTGACATGCCCAACTAATAATAAAGTTATGTCGCGATCTTTACAGATTCGAATTAAGGCGCCAGCAACCTCGCGCACTTGTGTAACACCGCCAGGCGAACCCTCGGCAGTTGCGCTACCAATAGTTTGTACTGAATCAATTATGACGAGCTGTGGTTTTACGGCATCGATATGTGCGATAACGGCACCTAAATCGGTCTCAGATGCCAAATACAAAAGTGGGTCAATGGCCTTAATTCGTTCGGCTCGCAAGCGAACTTGTGAAGCCGACTCTTCACCACTTATGTAGAGTGCAGATAATCCTTTAGATGCAGTTTGAGCTGCAACTGAAAGTAGCAGTGTGGATTTACCAACGCCCGGTTCACCCGCCAATAAAATTGCCGCGCCTGGAACTAAACCGCCACCCAAAACTCGATCAAGTTCAGAGACTCCAGTGGGACGTGCATGAGCGGCAGATAGATCGACATCTCCAATTGGCGTTGCCGTATGTGTTACACGGCCCGCCACGAGTGAGAGTTTCTTAGGTGCGGCAATCTCTTCAACACAGCCCCACGCTTGGCACTCTCCACAGCGCCCAACCCATTTTTGTGAACCCCAACCGCACTCAGTACAGCGGAATGGATCCTTTTCGACTTTAGCCATGGGAAGAGCCTAGAACTAAGGGCTGACTATTTCTTGGCTGCGGCAAGTGTTGCTGGATGTTGAATTACGAAGAGTGGGAGCGAGCGCGACTGGGCTTCGCGGATGCCAGCCATACGAATATCGCACAGGCGTGCGAGTTCGGCGTAAGGGAGTTCACCCATTAGCTTTTGAAGTTCGTATTTATTTGAGATATATACGGGTTCGGTACCAATATGGGCATCCGTATTGCTAGTGCAGTACCAATCAAAGTCATCTCCACCATCTCCCCATGCAAGTCGCTCATACTCACCAATTACAGTAATCGAATACTCGCGCTCGCCAACTTCTCGAGTTTCAAAACTACGACGAAGTGGTAACTGCCAGCAAACATCAGGCTTTGTATCTACGAAATGCTTATTCTCCTTAATTGCTAAGTGGTGAAGAACGCAACCGAATGATCCTGTGTAACCCTCGGCTTCATAACCTTTACGATTCAAAAAGATACATCCATCTTCAACACGGCGAGTTTTACGATCGCCATCCTCATCCTTTTCGGAGATGCGAAGCTTGGCACCTAACTTCTTAGGTCGAGCCTCTGAATAAAATTGCCACATCTCTGGGGTTAAATAAGCCGCCGCCTTATCAGTACGTTCTTCATCATCTTCATCGGTGTACATCGCACCTTCGGTACAACAACCTGCATTTGGTTGGCTCTTAAAAACACCTTGGCAACCATCACCATAAATGCAGGTCCAATAAGAGGTTAACCAAGTGAGGTCGCACTTAAAAATTTCCTCAGGGTTGGTTGGATCTGAGAACTCAACCCAATCACGTGCAAAACCCGGCTTTACTTCGGACATAGTCGCAGAGCCTACACGCATAACAGGTAGGCTTGCACAATGACGAAATCGAAATCAGTTGGTGTAATCGGCGCTGGAGTAATGGGCGAAGCAATTATTGCTGCGCTGATTTCATATGGGGTATCACCGAAGAATATAACTATCTCTGAAAAACGAAAAGATCGAAGCGATGAACTCAGCAACCAATACGGGATTAATGTCGCAGAGATCGACGACAACATTTCAACTGCTCAAGTGCTGCTTCTTGTTGTAAAGCCTCAGGATATTACTGGCGTATTAGAAGAGATAAAAGCAGATTTTCTCCCAGAGTGCCTCTTTATCTCCTTCGTCGCAGGGAAGAAAATTAGTTATCTCGCTGAACTCATCGGGACTGGCGCTAACCCAGTCATTCGCGTTATGCCAAATACCCCGACTTTGGTCGGAGCCGGCATGTCAGCGATTTCATGTTGCGAGCTTGTCACTGCAGAACAACGTGAATTTGTTCTTGGCTTCTTAGGCGCAGTCGGTAAAGTAATCGAGGTTGATGAAGAACTACAAGATGCCGTTACCGCTACTAGCGGATCTGGACCTGCCTATTTTTTCAGATTCGTGGAGGCCATGGTGGATGGTGCTAAAGAGCTCGGCCTATCGCATGAAATTGCGACAGAGTTGACGGTACAGACCATGCTTGGCGCCGCTAAACTATTGGAAATTTCTGGAAAATCAGCTTCTACTTTGCGTGAAAATGTCACAAGTCCAAATGGGACAACTGCTGCAGCATTGGCATCTTTTGACGCTGATCAGATATCGACGATGGTTGCCAGAGCAATGAAAGCCGCGTACGATCGCTCGCAGGAACTAGCGTGAAGCGTTTTTTCTCTTTTGCATTAATCTCAACGTTTTTAGTAATTTCACCGGCACATTCAGCTCCGAATAAGATTGCCGTTAAACCTCTAAAGTTACTTACTTCAATAAGTTATAGCGAAGGAACCGCGGGATTCTTGATAGCGGGATCTTCGATAATTCTGTACGGGACATCAGGTGAAAATTCATTCGCTCGTGCCATTGACGTTACTGGTCAAACATTGTGGAGTATCGAACTTGATCCAAATTCACCTTCTATTGCAACTTCAGGAGTCATAGATAGTGAAGGCAACATTTGGATTGCAGGTGCAACATCTCTTTTTCGCTCAACACCAGCGCCATTGCCTTCTCCTGCACTCAATCCAGATAGTGTCACCGTAACTTCAGAGGTATTTCACCCTGATTTAAACGCTTTAGCTCTCTGGAAGATTCCAGCTGGATCAACGGAACCAATTCTCTTTACATCCCAACAAAGTTCGCCAGTACTTATTACAGCAATCGCGATAGACAAGAACGGGATTTCTCTCGTTGGAATCGCTCGAGCATCAAAGGGAATCGCGGGTTTTGTCGTCTCTGTTAGTTTGTTAGGAGAGTACGGGGTGCCTGTTTTTATCGGAAAAACATCAACTACTCTTGATTCTGTCGTACGGAATGTCGATGGCAGTACAACGCTCATAGGTGCCAGTGGTGAAACTATCGGTGGCAAAAGACTAGCTGGAACGGTTGATGGCGTAATCGTTAAGTTATCTACAACAAATAAGATTCTCACCGTTATTCGCAGCTCTGCCATTAATGCTAAGCGAAACTGGAGTAGCGCTACACCAACATTTCTACTTGGCGGCGCAGTTGTTACTGGTAAGAAGATTGAGAGTGCGGTGACTAAGTTTACGAAGAGCTATGTTCCCTCTTGGACATATAGATTTCTCTCTACTGGTCCAGTATTTACTCAAGGTTCGATTTATGCCCTATTCGCATCCTCTGGAGTTATTCCACAGTTAAGGAAGTGGGCGCCGAAAGTACCGCAACCGATACTTCTAAAATTCGATTCCAAGGGCACAATTATTGCGGCATCATACGCACCCTCGGATCAGAAGGAAATTATTGCAATAACGAACTCTAAAACGTTGGGGATTTTATGTCTGACACAGAATGCTCAGGCAATCTCTATTTTTAGCGTTGGTAATTAAGGTTTGAGCAGGGCTAATTTATTACTAACCGTGGCAAGTAAATATTTAACCTTATTAACATTGACCCAGGCGGTTTGTGTAGGTTCAGCCTCTTGGTTGCTGCGAACTAATCGAATTGCTGATTGGCCAGCAGTTTTCTTACTTGTATCCAGAGCGCATAAACGATCCTGACAGTTAAAGACAATGGTCTTTCCATTAATAGATAAGTAAGCACCTGGCGCACCGAAATTTTCAGTAGTCATCCTCGAGATTATTAGGGGTGCACTTAGCATGGCCCAACGAATTTGATTGGGTTTTGGAAAAGAGGCAGTAGATGTTGCAAGCCAAGCTGCCATGACCTCACCATTTACTTTGGCTAAAGCTACGTCATAACCAAAAACCGATGCCTCATCCGTGGATACATCAAGAGTCTGGTAACTCCATGCCGCGGCATGACTTCCAAAACGCGTTGCGACCCTTACAGCGCCTGCTGAGATCTCATTCTTTTGATTAACGCTGACAACTGAATCGTAGAGAAGAACAACCTTGGCATCAGCAAAGACGGCCTGTAAATGAAAGCCCACATCGCCTATAGAGCGTCCATCAGTTTTACGATCGCCATCTACTAACTCATAAACCCAAGGAGAGTTCTTTTCCTTTACCGCCCCCAAAAGAATACCTTGGCTCTCGTCGCGATAAAAGACTTGGACTCCGTTCGCCGTTGCTACGCAAGCATTTGAGATACTCACATCACTTGAAGTTCGGACGCGAACAGGATCTTCATAGTTATTGACCTGTGGACCATCACCGTCGACTATTTCGAAAGAAAAGCTCTTGCCGTTAAATACTGCATAACGGAGATCTTTATCAGTTGCATCGCTGTAGAAAATATGAAGAGTCTGCTTGGTTCCACTACCGTTAACGCACAGCGAAACGCTGCTATTTATTGAGTTTGATGTGCGACCACCTGTGCCACCTGCGCCATCGACAGTTGTCTTTTTCCAAATCTTGCCATTAAAGGTTGCAAGTTTTAAGTCGCCGTTCTTTGAATCGGTATAAGCTATTGCGGGCTTACCATTGAAAGTTGTGCTAACAACAGATTTCCCATCGGCTCTACCATCTAAGACAGTGCTCTTCCAACCAGCTTGCGGGATTACAGCCTTCGTGATTGCCGGCTCGGAGAGCCCTAAAACGTTTTTAGCAACAACACTAAATGTGTAAGAAGTTCCGTTCTTTAATCCAGATACTACGACAGGACTTGCAGCCGTCGTCTTTTCCACACCAGTCTTTATGTTTTTAATGATGTACTCACTTATATGCGCAGTTCGCAGATTTACGGGTGGGTCAAAAGATATGAGCGCCGCAGTATCGGCGGTAAAGGCTTGAACATTACGGGGTGATTGTGGCATATCAGTGGCCATACCTGCTGGTGGCTTCGTTCGCATATCTTCCATCATCGCGAGAAGCAGTGGACCTGGCTCTTTGAAGATTTCTCCAGGTTCTAGATTTGGTGTCATGACCGAGTCCAGCCCAGAATTTGAAAATGTCGCTTCATCTAAATGACTTATAGAAGATCCAAATTCGTAACGAGATGGGGTGTACAACTTTGGCTTGACCCCGCTATTAGCTTTTATTGCATTTTCACCTGACCACACCAGGGAGGAAGTGAGTGCAACCGCAAGCTCCTGTGATGGTGTTGGCAAATCCGCTAAACGAAGATTATTAGGCGTTTGAGCATATGCATCGAATGGAGTTGGTTGGTCAAGACTAGCGACTCCGAAGTTAGCGTCGTAGGCGTCATTGGATAAAAAGCCAAGACCATGCGCAATTTCATGTAAGAAAACCGACACCAAATCGTACTCCTGTGTAGTTGGCAAGCCATCTCCGCGAGTATTCCAACCGGCATTTGAATTAACTTGAATAACAATATCGGAGTTAGCTCTATCTAAATCCTTACCCGAAAGGGCATTCGCTAAAGCTGATGCGTACCAGAGCGATGGATCTGGTGCTCCGGCAAAAGATGAAAAGAAACTAACTGGGCGTGCGCTTCCGAGAATCCCCCACGAACTAGAACGTCCCCAGGAGGCATCCACGCTAATGGGAACGGTTGAAGCGAAATTCGTTGACCAAATATCGACAGCGGCCTGAACTTCTTTTTTAGCCCACTCAGGAAAATTATTAAATGTAACGTTGAAACTTGATTTAGCCGTACCAACGGCGAATTTTGCGCGGGGAGTAGTGGTAGTAACTGGGCTTGTTCCTGCATAAATATGGCCCCACTGAACTCCGGGAGTTTTTAAGAAGAGGGCTTCGGCGGTAGGTGCATTCAAAAGCGCTCCAGCGAGTGCAGTAACTATGACCGCTGCCCGTATCTTCCCAAAGTTGAACGCCCGCATAAGCGCAAACACTACCAAGATGAGATGATTTCACCATGGTCAATAGCGGCGGTAGTGAATTCTCTAAGCAAATTGACAGGGTTGATACTTGCAGAATCACCGTCTTTACCCGCCATGGCTGTCATTTATGTCATGTCGCTATAGAACTTTTGGAATCAATGCGCTCCGAATTAGATTTTACAATTGAGAAGATTTACATCGAAGGCGATGAAAAACTTGAGAGACTCTATGGAGAGCAGATTCCCGTAATTCATATCAATGGAGAGCACCACGATTTTTTCAGAGTTGATCCAGAACGCTTTAGATCTTCCCTTGAAAAACATCGTCGGCGTCAATAATTTTGTAGGAATATCCCTGTTCGGCTAAGAAGCGCTGACGGTTTTGTGCGAAGTCTTGATCGATCGTGTCTCGAGATATTACCGAGTAAAACTTAGCGGTTCGGCCATCAGATTTCGGTCGAAGAATACGTCCCAAACGTTGTGCCTCTTCTTGTCGGCTACCAAATGCACCTGAAACTTGAATCGCAATTGTCGCATCGGGCAAGTCAATTGAAAAGTTAGCAACTTTAGATACAACTAAACATGTAATTTCGCCAGATCTAAATTTATTAAAGAGAATTTCACGCTCTTTAATTGGAGTGTCGC
The DNA here is from genome assembly GCA_030649935.1 of Candidatus Planktophila sp. Classification (GTDB taxonomy): domain Bacteria; phylum Actinomycetota; class Actinomycetes; order Nanopelagicales; family Nanopelagicaceae; genus Planktophila. The sequence goes on along the minus strand of JAUSFN010000017.1, from coordinate 53,740 downwards.
CCTTAATGAGCGGAACCCCGAGGGTTTCAGAGAGTTCATCCAGTTGATCGATGTACTGTCCGATTACCAAGATCTGCTCACCAGCATGTTTCTTAACTAATGCCTCTGCAACGATTCTTTTTGTACGAGTCGTCGCACAGGTGCGATATCGATTCTCGGGTTCGGCTGTTGCATACAAAAGCCTTTCTTCATCCGTTAAGTTGACACGGACTTCTATACACTCAGCAGGAGCAATGTAACCTTGCGATTCAATCTCTTTCCAAGGAACGTCATATCGTTTAGGACCAATAAGAGAGAAAACTTCACCCTCCATACCATCTTCGCGCACAAGCGTTGCTGTTAAACCTAAGCGGCGACGGGATTGGATATCGGCAGTGAATCGAAAGATGGGCGCAGGTAATAAATGAACTTCATCGTAAATAATCAAACCCCAGTCATGAGTATCAAAGAGATCTAGGTGCGCGTACACGCCATTCTTCTTTTTAGTCATAACTTGGTATGTTGCAATAGTTACGGGACGTATCTCTTTCTTCGCTCCTGAGTATTCACCAATCTCATCTTCATTAAGCGTTGTGCGATGTAAGAGTTCCTCTCGCCACTGACGAGCTGCAATTGTATTGGTAACCAAAATTAAGGTCGTAGCCTTTGCGTGAGCCATCGCGGCAGCACCGACTATCGTTTTTCCAGCGCCACATGGGAGAACTACAACTCCAGAGCCCCCATGCCAAAACCCTTCCGCGGCTAGCTCTTGATACGGGCGAATTGTCCAGTCTTTTTGAACTAAATCAATTGGGTGAGCCTGTCCATCCACATACCCCGCGAAATCCTCGGCGGGCCAGCCTAAGCGAAGTAACGATTGCTTAATCGCTCCACGCTGACTGGGCAGGACTGCGATGGTTTCAGCATCAATTCGTGCACCAAGGAGCGGAGCAATCTTTCGTGCGCGAATAACCTCTTCCAGCACGGCCGTATCAGTCGTGACAAGAATCAATCCATAAACGGGATCGGCCTCTAATCGCAAACGACCATATCGAGACATTGTTTCCGCGACATCAATCAAAATTGAGTGTGGCACGGCATAGCGGGAGTATTCAATTAAAGTGTCGATAACTTGTTCAGCGTCATGGCCTGCCGCGCGTGCATTCCATAACCCAAGTGGCGTCAGGCGATAGGTATGAATGTGTTCAGGGGATCTTTCGAGCTCAGCAAATGGTGCTATTGCTCGCCGACACTCAGTTGAGAGGGGATGATCAATATCTAGAAGTAAAGTCTTATCACTTTGAACAATTAACGGACCATCAGTCATTGAGAATATCCTCTATTAGGGCATGTAAGAATCTGCTTCTACTTTCCAAAGTTGTTATGTCAATCCATTCATGTGCAGCGTGTGCGCCATCTCCAACTGCACCCAGACCATCTAATACTTGAACACCAGTAGCTGCGGCAAAATTACCATCGCTAGCACCCCCAACGGATACGTGGCCAAGTGGCGACATACCTAAAGTTTTAGCAACTTTCTCTGCCCGTTCGTATAAAGCCATTGTCGATGCAGTTTCAAGAGGTGGGCGATTAAATCCACCGGTAATTTCATATCTAGCTAATGGGTTTACTGAAACTAATTTCCGAATCGCTGCATCAACTCGATTTAATTCGGAGATTGAAAAAGAGCGGACATCAATATCAAGAGTTGCTAAATCTGGGACGGTATTTGTCGTATTTCCAGCCCGCAACATTGTCGGAACCACAGTTGTGCCAAGATCAATATTTTCTAAGCTGGAAACTTTGAGAATTGCGTGAGCGATTTCAACGGTCGCATTAATACCTTTTTCAGGCTCAAGTCCAGCATGAGATGCCCTGCCATGAATCGATATTTGATACATGGCCGTGCCTTTTCGGCCAGTTTTAACCTTTCCATTTAATGATGCTTCGAGAACTAGAACCGCCTTAGCGCGTGCAGAAATCTCTTTTATAAAATCCTTACTAGCAGCGCTGCCAGTTTCTTCATCACTTGTGGCTACAAGAGCCACAGCACCATCTATGCCGACCATCGCATATATGGCTTGGATAAATCCAGCCTTCATATCAAAGATTCCAGGTCCAGTCGCGGCCTTTCCTGTAACGCTCCAAAAAGGTTGAAAAGATCCCTTTGGCCAAACCGTATCCAAATGTGCAAGCAGGATTACATCGGGGGTAAGTGATCCCCACCAAAATACGGGACGGCCATTAATCTCCTGAATCTGTGCTGGAGATCCAAGAACCTCATGAGCAATCTGGTTAGCGCAATCCATGACTTCACGGCAAGCTGCTAAATCCTCAGTTGGAGATTCAACACGGACAAGTTTTTCTAGCGCCGACAGCATAAGGCAATCCTATATCGGCGCTACGCCAGTGATGCGTGGAATTCGAAAGGATTGAACTTCACCAGTTGCATGGTCACGGGCAATTAATGATCCAGCGCTTACCCGAATTGGATCAATTATTCTGTGAGTGACCGAACCGTTGTTATCGGCATATCCGATGGAGAGGGACTTCTCTTCAATAATAAATCTATTTACTAAATCCATGGTTTCATTTGCGGTGCTACGGGGAAGAGCTCCCAAAGCCTCATTAGCAACTTGACGCAAGCGCGTTTGTTTATTGGTAGATTTTTCACCAGTTCGTATCGCTCGTATAGCTGAGTTCAACGAATCCTCGCTCGGAATCTCAATTTCACCGATGACACGAGGAGGTCGCGGCTTAGTCAAAGCTCGATTTGCTCGAGCGCCCATCAACATCAAACCATTGGCAGATTCGACTGCAGGTAAATACCCGGATTCTCGTAAAAGACGCACGAGTTCAGTGGCATCATGATCGCAAACAACAACTTCAGGTGCGATTCGGCGAAGCGAAAGAATATCTAATTTCTTGTCTAGCATTATTTGCGAGATAAGAGAAGTATCTTCACAGCGGATAAAAGATGATGTATTACCAACTCGTAACTTGCCGTGCTTTTTGGCAACATCGGTAATTAAGTATTCAAGTGGTTGTGGCATAGGTGTTTTGGAGGTTTTTTTTAAAAAAGATCTAATCTCATCGCCAGTTTTTCCATGATCTAGCGCGCGACGAATAGTAGCTTCACTAAAGCGATAAACCGTTGCGCCACCGCGGCTTTCAATTTCGGCCATAATCGCTAATTGCTGTGATATTTCATGTTCTAACGGTCCCGGTGCAATCGCCGTATTGTCGCTTTGAATCAGGATGTGGTCCACAGTTTTAGGTAGATCACTATTTATTAAATCCAACTCATCACCATTAAGAAAACGAACTCCGTACTTCGAAATTGCACCTTGGCCCGTGATTCCTAACCATTCAGCTTCACGTAACGTCCAAGTGGCTAATTCTTCCTGCGAAGAGGAGTTTCTTCGTACCGGCGCGCGCCAAGCAAGTAACTCATTAAAACTCTTACTATCGGGTGACAAAGACTCATTCTCAGTAAGAATTGAGAGTGTTAATGCACGCACACGTGTAGCGTTAACACGATCTAATTCCGGTCCCAAAGCGGCAACATTCTTTGCCTCGGCCCGTCCAACTAAACCACTAACACGCGAGGTAATTAACCAAGCAGATGCAATCGCTTGCCAACGATCTGAAGGTGTTTGCATTAACCAAATGTCGAATTTATTGCTTGGCATAATCCGATTTGTTGGGTCAATACTTATTAAAGAGGCCAAGTACGCCAACTCAACTATAAATGCCGTACATGATTCTTCGAGTCCGAGATGAGTTGCGATAATTTTTAAATCACGAACGCCTAATCCTCCAGCTCGAAGCGCATCTGCAGGCTCTTCCGCCCAAAAATTAAGTAGCTCTTCAACCCAACGCAAAACCGTCGAAATATTTGCAATTGCTGCACGATTTACTTGCCGCTCATCTCGTTTAACTCCAGATAGCGTTGGTGCAGCAATGAACATTTCCTTGTGCGTTTTCCCACCGCGCAGGTATAAACCTACTTCGCGCGGCAAAATAACTGTACGTTGATCCAGAGGAACTAAGAATTTGCGCTCCAACAACCATGCAACTCCAGGTCCGGGGTTTTTGATGTCACCAACGCTTCCACGGGGAGGGCCCCATATAAGACGTTCCAATACTTTTTTCGCGTCGGCCGGGGCATTATCTAAATCTGCTAACTTAAGTTTTACCATCGATGACGGCCCAAGTCCTGCCGGCTCATTACCAATTAAATCCCGAAGTTGAGATGGAAGACGCATTCCATCATTCGATGGATATACAAGACCGATAGCAATTAAATGCTCAAGAGCGCTGGTGGCCGCTTTATGGGTGAGTGCAACTAATGATTTGACTGAAAAGGGTTCGTTGAGTGTTCCTGCAGCTTCTAATACTTGAAACTGCCATTGGTTGAGCGAGTCAATCGCACGTGCCAAACTGGGCGCTGAACAGGCCCGGACGGAGAGAGATGATATATCTGGAGGTACCGGTGTAATTAAATCAGGCCTGGCGGTAAATAACTCCAAAAAGGAAGCGTCATCGATACTACGTAAGTAGTCGGAGAAAGAGCGCATTTCCATAACTTGCTAACATTACTGGGCTTTAGTACGTAATGGGTAATTAACTGCGCTTTCTGCGGGGAGTTAACCAAGTTACCAACGCTGCCAAGCGCACGACCAGCGGGGAGACTGCCTTTCCAATGAAACGGGCTTTACGGAAATCATAAATTGGCCACCCTTCGGCCATTGCTCGAAGTCCGAGAATTGCATCAGGATTAATCGCAGATGGATGACCTACACATTGCAGTAATGGAAGATCATTGTGGCTATCAGAGTAGGCATAACAATCGGCAAGATTTAGGCCTGTCCGGTCGGCTAAATCTTGAACAGCAATAACCTTATCCTTTCCATGTAATAGGGCACCCAACAGCGCGCCAGTGTATGTACCATCCTTAATTTCAGCTTTGCTTCCGAGAGCGCCCGTAAGTCCTAAACGATTTGCAATCAAGACAGCCATATCTTCCGGAGCGGCAGTGACTAACCAAACTTCTTCATTATTTGAAAGATGTTTTTGTGCGATCTCAATTGTTCCCTGCCAAATCGCAGGCGATACATACTCATCATAAATCTCTTGGGCGATAGCTTCTATATCTTTTACAGAGTGACCGCCAATAAAATCCGTAGCTGACTTTTGGAATCGAGCGATCTCCTCTTTATTTTCTTTGCCTGTTAAGCGAAATCTCAGATTTGCCAAAACAAATCGAGAGATATCTCTTTTGGAGAAATAGCCCCTCTGATACATGCCGCGACCAAGGAAGTAGATAGTTGAACCACGGATTAGCGTGTTATCGACATCAAAAAAGGCCGCTCGCTTCGCTGTGAGTGCCATGTCACTACCTTAACTAACTTGGCCCACGAGAGAGGCTTTATGCTTGCTCAATGAGTTCTACGGTCCATGTTATTCGTCACGGAGAGGTAGAAAACCCGGCCAAAATTCTCTATGGTCGACAGCCTGGTTGGAAACTCTCGCAACGAGGCCATGAGATGGCAGTGGTTTTAGGAGATTGGTCAAAATCAATTGATCTAGGTGCTTTACATGTTTCACCTTTGCAACGTGCACAGGAAACCGCAGCCCCAATTGCGCAAGCACACAATGTGGCAGCCACAACCGATGAGAGGTTAATTGAAGCTTCAAATATTTTTGAAGGCAAAGCTTTTGGGGTTGGTGACGGAGTTTTGCGCCACCCAGCAGCATGGCGACATTTATGGAATCCTTGGAAACCTTCTTGGGGAGAGCCGTATGAAGAGCAAATAACGCGAATGCTTGCTGCAATCTTTTCCGCTCGCGATAAAGCAAAAGGCAGAGATGCTATTTGTGTCTCACACCAACTTCCCATTTGGATACTACGAAGTGCCATTGAGAACCGTCGATTGCTTCACGATCCTCGCAAACGCGAATGTTCATTAGCATCTGTCACAAGTATTCATTTTGATAATGACGGGTTAATTTCTGGCTTAACTTACTCCGAACCTGCACGTCACCTCTTACCAAAGAAATGACTATGAATTTTATTTACAGATATCTTAGTTTTATAGTAGTGGTACTTATATTGACCGGTTGCAGTGGAGGTGGGACTTCTAGTTCTCAAGAGAGTTATGTTGCGGGTAACGGTTTAGTAACACTTATCAAATCTCAAGATCGAATCGAAGCACCTGCATTAACAGGAATGACTCTTTCCGGAACAAATTATTCACATGTATCTGGTCGCGTTACTGTAGTAAATGTGTGGGCATCATGGTGCTCACCGTGCCGCGCAGAGGCTCCAACATTAGTAGCGTTAGCCAAGAAATATAGTGAGGTTATCTTTATCGGAATTCTCACTCGAGATAATCTCGCCTCTGCTAAAGCTTTTGAGCGCAGATTTGCAATTCCATACCCGACTCTTACTGATGACTCAATATTGATTGGTTTTAAAGGTTCATTATCCGCAAATGCAATTCCCACAACCGTTGTAATTGATAGAAATGGAATGGTTGCAGCACGAATCTCTGGCCAAGTTACCGTTGCCGCACTCACTAAATTAATTGAACAAGTGAGTGCTGAATGAGAGATTTCCTTGTCGAACAGATTCTCAATGGCTATCTAGTCACTGCTTTTCCAATCGCCTTTGTTGTTGGATTTATCTCCTTTCTCTCTCCATGTGTTTTACCATTAGTACCCGGCTATCTCTCTTTTGCTGCAGGATTTTCGTCTAATCGAGGTAAAGTCTTCTTGGGATCGCTCTTGTTTGTTCTAGGTTTCAGCGCAGTATTTATCTCGTACGGGGCAATCTTTGGCGGGCTAGGAAATCAACTTGCCTCCAAGGAGGGAACAATTTCAAGAATTCTTGGAGTCCTGACTATTTTTCTAGGTCTACTTTTTCTTGGCAAGTTTCCAATGTCACCTACGCTTCGCCCCCGTATGAAAACGACCGGCGGATTAGTCGGTGCGCCAATGCTTGGGTTCCTCTTTGGTGTTGGCTGGACTCCTTGTATTGGACCTGGGCTTGCGGCAATGCAGACTTTGGCATTTCAGGAGTCAAGTGCGATGCGAGGTGCAGTTCTTTCTCTTGGGTATTGTTTAGGACTTGGTCTGCCATTTATCGCTTCGGGCTTATTTCTGGATCGTACTGAAAAACTACGTACATTACTGGTGCGCCGTGGAGATTTAATTTCAAAAATCGGTGGCGTCTTTCTGATTGTGATTGGACTTTTGCAAGTCACTGGCATATGGGGTCAGACCATGAACTCACTTCGCTCACTTATTTCAGGTTTCATTCCGGTGGTTTAATGTGAGTTCAGATATTCAACTCCCAGAGCTAGGAAGTGTTGGCTTACTGCGCTATGGATGGCGGCAGCTAACAAGCATGCGCACCGCGTTAATTCTCTTAATGCTCCTAGGTATCGCCTCAGTACCGGGCTCGCTTATCCCGCAAAGGACTCAGAATCCAATTGCTGTAGGGGCACATTTCAGGGATTCGCCAGATCTCTCAAAATGGATGGATCGCTTTTATCTCTTTGATGTCTATGGTTCGCCTTGGTTTAGCGCTATTTATATCCTACTTTTCATCTCTCTGATTGGTTGCGTGCTCCCTCGCACGATTGAACATTTTCATGCCATGCGCGCACTTCCACCACCTACGCCAAAAAATCTTAACCGAATGGAATACTACTCAAAATGGGCTGCCAGTGGAGGAGAATTAGTAACTGCTCGAAGCTGGTTTAAGGCTAATCGATTTAGAATTCTTGAACAAGAGGGAACTTTCTCTGCCGAAAAGGGTTTTATGCGTGAAACTGGCAATCTTTTTTTCCACTTGGCACTCATTCTAATTTTGCTGGGAATCTCTTTTTCCTCGCTCTTTGGAATGCGTGGTGAAGCAATTCTAAATGTTGGCGAGAGATTTGTTAATACACCGACCAGTTATGACTCATTAACTTACGGAAAACTCTTCAAAGATGGAAAGCTCCCGAATTTTATTTTGCGTGTTGATAAGTTCGATGCCACATATAACATAGTCACAAATTCACCTGAAGATTACACGCTTAACGTAACCTTATTGGACGGAGATTTTTCAACGCTCAAAAAGCATGTTATTAAGGTGAATTCGCCTTTGACGATTGGAAGTACAAGGATTTATCTTCAGGCAAATGGATATTCCCCTGTCGTGACGGTTCGAGATTCAGAGGGCTCCATAGCCTTGCAAGGCCCAATTCCATTTCTGCCGCAAGATGGAAATCTTCGGTCGATAGGTGTGATTAAAGCTCCAGATGCAAATCCACAAGTGGGATTTCTTGGATCCTTTCTACCAACGTATGCACGTAATAATGGCAGTGGAGCAATAAGCGTTTTTCCACAAGCACTAGACCCGCGTTTACTACTATCTGTCTGGAGTGGAGATTTAGGCCTAGACAGCGGTATTCCACAATCGTTTTATCGCATTGATACTTCTTCAATGCAGCAGATTGGTTTGAAATCCTTGAAGCCAGGTGAGGTTTTCGAATATAGCGGTGGTTCAATAACCTTTGACGGTTATATGAAGTGGGTGAACTTGTCATTTGTCGACGATCCTGGCAAGAACTATGCCCTTCTCGGCGCTATTGTTGCCATCCTTGGACTACTTGCATCTTTGTTTACTCGTCGACGACGAATTTGGGTTCGATTTGGAAGTGAAATAGAAGTTGCAGGTTTAGCAAAGAATGCAGCGCCAGGCTTAGAGCAAGAGTTAAATAAGTTAATAAGTGTATTAAAGGGAGAGATTTAAATGTCACGTAATTGGGCTTACCTTTCTAACTACTTGGTCTATTCTTCAATGGCGGTTTACACCATCTCCTTTTTCGCTCATGCTATTGAGACGGCTTGGGCGGTAAGAATTCCAAATGCCTCAAGCAGTCAAACTTTCGACTACAAGCGGACAGAAAAAGTTGCGCGAATCGCAACGGCAATGATGGCTCTTGGATTTTTACTTCTTTTCGCCGGCGTCATCGCTCGAGGAATTTCTGCAGGACGCGTCCCTTGGGGCAATATGTATGAGTTTTCAATAACTGGAGCATTGGCATTTTCAGGTGCATATCTGGCCGCGCTTCGCAAATATGATGTGCGCTGGTTGGGCCTAATTGTTTCAATTGCAGTTTTATTAACTCTAGGCACAGCCGTGACGCTTCTGTATGTTCCTAGTGCCCCATTAGTCCCGGCACTTAAATCAACATGGCTAGTAATCCATGTTTCGGCAGCGATTATTTCGGGTGGAGTGTTCTTACTTGCAAATGCGATTGCCGCAGCCTACTTGTATCTAGATTCAATGGAGTCAAAAGGCGATCGAACTCCATGGGCCAAGCGATTACCAACTCTTGAATACCTCGATCAATTGTCATACCGCTTAGTCGCATTTGTTTTTCCATTATGGACTTTCGCTGTTATTGCCGGAGCTATTTGGGCTGAGAGCGCATGGGGTCGATATTGGGGCTGGGATCCAAAAGAGACATGGGCCTTTATTACCTGGGTTGCATATGCGGCATATTTACATGCTCGTGTAACGGTTGGTTGGCGAGGACGCCGTGCGGCATGGCTATGTTTATTTGCTGGCTCCACATTTTTATTTAACTACGTATATGTCAATGTATGGGGAACTGGCAAACATACCTATTCGGGACTTTAAAGCTTTCTTAAGAAATCAGGGTCATCATCTGGCGGCAATATTCGTCGCTGTGGTCGCTTGAAACCTTTAGGTTTATTTCTTCCGGCAATTAAATACGCAATTGGTCCAATTGCAATGGCTTGTGGCCCCAGAAGGATTATTAAAAGTAACCAACCCCACTTTGGGAGATTTTTAATCTGTGATTCATCGGCACGGGCGCAATCAATTAGGGCATAAATAGTTACACCAAAGATGAGAACTAATGGAATGATGCGTGACATGGATTTATTGTATCGCCAAGGCCACGGCAAAGATTGCCGAAAAGATAAGCTGGAGTTTTCCAGTCTTACCTAAGAGTGGAATCAATGCCGCTCCAGATGCACCGCCTATTACTTGGCGAGCTATTGAGAGTGTCAGTGGCGCCACAAGTAAAGTTAAAAGAACGGCTGGTTTAAAGGTAGCGACCGCCGAGATATGGGTCACAATTAGTAGAGCAACAAATGCGCGTCTAGCCGCGGCATCCCCCATTTGTACTGCAAGGGTTCTCTTTCCAGCAATTGCATCTTGGTTCAAATCTCGTAGGTTATTAATTGCCAGGATGGCACACGAGAGTGCGCCCACTGGAATCGCCACTATGAAACTCATTAAGGTAATACTCTGAGTTTGGACATAGAAACTTCCAACCGTTGCTACTAGGCCAAAGAAGACAAAGACAGAAATTTCACCAAAGCCAATGTAACCGTACGGCCTTCGTCCCCCGGTATAACTCCAGGCCGCTGCGATAGATAAAATACCGACCACGATAAGTATGGGCGAAGTTAATACGGCTAACCAAAGTCCACAGATTGATGCGATACCAAAAGAAATGAAGGCCGCAGCTCTTACGCTCCGGGCAGTTGCCAAGCCGCTGCCAACGAGTCGAGTAGGTCCAATACGATTAGCATCGGTTCCCTTAATGCCATCTGAATAATCATTTGCGAAATTCACACCGATTTGCAGCCACAAAGAAACTTTTAACGCCAAAGCGGCACGGAACCAATTGAATTCGCTGCCGGCTAGTGCCGATGCCACTAGTACTGGCGCAAAGGATGCCGGTAAGGTGCGTAGGCGCGCTCCAAGAATCCACCTATTCATTTCTAACCATCCTTGCAAGAGTTAAACGATCTACTTTCCCAATACCGAGCAATGGTAGTGATTCAATCGAATGAATGCCTTTTGGCTTTGCTATTTGCCCGAGTGCGCCTTCCAAATAAAGCGAAATTTCATTCTCATTTACTTTGCCAACGATTGCAATATGAAGAGCTTGTCCCCACAGAGGATCCTTGACTCCAAAAGCTGCGCACTCCATATCTGGAAATCGTATTGAGAGAACCGCTTCGATTGCCATGAGTGAAAGATTTTCTCCTCCAGTAATAATTACATCATCAGCACGACCAAGTACTATCAGTTTCCCATCATTTATTTCACCAAGGTCATTTGTAGTAAACCAACCATCCTGGAGTTCAAAGAGATTTGAAGAGTTCAGGTAATCACTAGCCATCACAGTGCCACGAATTTTAATTACGCCTTGATCATTAATTTCAACTTCCACACCATTTAAGGTGCGACCATCATAAACGCATCCACCACATGTTTCGGTCATTCCATATGTTTCAACAATATTTATACCCTCGACTTCAGCTTGTACTCGAAGGTTTTGTGCCAAAGCAGCGCCACCGACTAAAACAGTTTTGGCGCTCTGCAAATGACGAAGCAATCGCTCATCTGAATTTAGAGCTCTAAATAGTTGAGTTGGAACAATGGAGGTAAAATCTACCGTTGGATACTCTCCCTCGAAATTGCGAAGGTCAAATGGAAGAGTTCCAAGTTCCATTGATCGAAGAATTACATTGACGCCCGCAATGTGATTGATAGGAAGTAGAAGTGACCACTTTGACCCAGCGGTTGCACCAACGAATGAGTTAGATGCCTGCGCCGATGAAATGAGGGCGGCCCGCGTGAAGGCGACCTCTTTTATTAAACCCGTACTGCCACTTGTACCTATAACCATGGCGAACTTATTGGATAGGTTTTTAGTTCGGACCTCGCCAAAGCTCAGGGCAGGGCCGTTTCCAACGAGGGCGGCCGTGATTTCGGCGGCTAACTGCGGAATTGACCACGCAGGGTTGGCTCGAAGTATTTCTCGTTGTGACGACATGTCCATTGCAGCCGTAGGCTATCGCTAGCGACGATAATGGAGGAAATGTGAGCAAGCCGATTAATCGTGAGTTTGGTAGCCGTGTGATTCCCACCTGGGTAATAGCGCCAGGTGGCGAGGAGTTTATTGACATTAAATATCAAATGGGTGATGGCATGGCAAAAATCACTATCAACCGCCCTGAAATTCACAATGCATTTCGTCCTCAAACCATTATTGAGTTAATGCAGGCTTTCTCATTAGCTCGTGACAATGAAGAGGTCGGTGTAATTATATTAACCGGCGAAGGTACTGAAGCTTTTTGTTCAGGTGGAGATATCACCGTTCGAGGCGATGATGGCTACCTTGGCGATGACCCTTTAGCAAAAAAAGGTATCGGACGTCTCAACGTTTTAGACCTTCAGGTGCAGATCCGTCGTACACCGAAACCGGTTGTTGCGATGGTCGCGGGTTGGGCCATTGGTGGAGGCCATGTACTTCATGTCGTGTGCGATTTAACAATTGCCGCCGACAATGCAAAATTTGGCCAGACAGGTCCGAGAGTTGGTTCATTTGATGGAGGATATGGAGCAGGTTTACTTGCAGCCCACGTAGGTCAGAAAAAAGCGCGCGAGATTTGGTTTATGACCCGTCAATATGATGCGCAAGAGGCGCTTGATATGGGATTGGTAAATACTGTAGTGGCGATAAATGACTTAGAGAGTGAGACTGTTTCATGGTGTCGCGAAATGCTTCGCAACTCACCGTTAGCGCTGCGTTTATTAAAGTCAAGTTTAAACGCTGCCGATGATGGTTTGGCAGGCGTGCAGCAACTTGCTGGCGATGCGACACTTCTTTTTTACATGAGTGAAGAGGGTCAAGAGGGCCGTGATGCTTATAAAGAAAGACGTGCGCCAAACTTTGAAAAATTTCCAAAGCGTCCTTAATCGATGCTTGATTCAATATTAGGCTCGCTCAAAGTCGTTGCACTGGCGACTAAGACTGACTTTCGTTCAGTAACATCCCGAGAAGTCGCGCTTTTTGAGGGATCACAGGGATGGGGCGAGTTTTCTCCCTTCCTTGAATACAGTCATGAAGAGTCAGTGCCATGGCTCTTAAGCGGCATAGAGGCCGCATTTATTGAATCGCCAGCACCGAGGCGGCGAAAAATTGAAGTTAACGCCACGCTACCGGCAATAGATGATCCTGTAGAAATTGAAAAACTCCTCAATGCGTTTGACGGAACTAAAGTTGTAAAAATTAAGGTTGGTGGAGAGCCCGAGATAGATTTAGCTCGAATTGCTTGCGTCCGAGCGCTACGCCCAGATGCAAAAATTCGCTTGGATGTCAATGGATTATGGAGTGTTGGCCAGGCACATGCATTCTTGACTCAAGCCGGTGAGATTGAGTATGTCGAACAACCTTGTTCAACCATCGAGGAGCTTCGCGAATTAAAAGACCGTACTGGAGTAAAGATCGCTGGAGATGAAATCATTAGAAAAGCTAAAGATCCTTTAACTCTAAACCTCTCAGGTGCAATTGATGTAGTGATGCTCAAAGTGGCACCCCTTGGTGGTATCGCCAAAGCTTTAGAGATTGCCCGTCACTATTCACTTCCAGTTGCAGTCTCAAGTGCTCTAGAGAGCGCGGTCGGAATTTCGCATGGCCTAAAGCTTGCTGCTGCGATTTCGCAACTAGATTATGCATGTGGATTAGGAACAGGTGCATTATTAGCAGTAGATGTTGGCGAACTTCCCATCATCGACGGCACAATTGAGGTTGTAGATGTAAAACCAGACGTTTCGGCACTAAATAAGTTTGCAGTGTCGAACGAGCGCCTGAACTGGTGGAAGAATCGAATTCGTATGGTGTGGATTGCTGGAGCAGAACAAAGTATTAAGAATAATGGGTGGAGTGAGTGAATACTTCGACAGCGTTAGCACGGGCAGTGGTGCGTCAGATTATTGAAGCTGGCATCACAGATGTAGTGGTCTCTCCTGGCTCTCGAAATGCACCTCTATCGCTGGCATTCAATGCCGCCGCTGCACGTGGACTCATTAAAATTCATATTCGAATCGACGAACGCACTGCAGCTTTTTTTGCGCTCGGTCTCATTAAATCTACTCACAGACCTGTGCCTATAGTTTGCACAAGTGGTACGGCTGTTGCGAATTTCCACCCCGCGGTTTTAGAAGCAAACCACACGAATGCTGCATTGCTAGTTTTAACCGCCGATCGCCCGGCAATTCTTCGACGCACGGGTGCAAACCAAACTACAGAGCAGGCACGAATCTTCGGAAAGGCCGTTCGATATTTTGCCGATATTGACGGACCAGTTTTTCCTATGGAACTACCTTTGGATAGCTTACGGTTTGGTCCAGTACATTTGAATCTCCAGTTTGATGAACCACTGTTGCCTGATGATTCAACTGGGTGGTTGGATGGGATTGAAATTGCCACGCCTTCATTTAAATCTCGCAAGAGCGCAGTAAAACTAAAAGTGCAGGCAAGTCGTGGTGTTTTAGTGATTGGCCATGATCGCGGCGGATTAAGAGTGGATGAAGTAACTACATTTGCTAAGAAACTTAATTGGCCAATAATTGCGGAAGATCCACTTACTTTTCCGGATGCAATCGCGCACGCCTCGATTTTCTTATCCGCAGCCCAAGTGAGAAGTGTTTTAGTTCCGCAAGCCGCCATTGTTATTGGGCGTACAACACTTTCACGATCGATCAATGCCCTTGTTGGTTTGGCACCATTAATTTTTGTTATTGATCCACGAATCGCAACAGTTGATGGCGATCGATCTGCAGAAAAGCGCTTTACTGAAATTCCGTTGTTAGAGAATGTGATGGCATCCGAAGATTGGATTGCTCAATGGCAGAAATACTCTGCGCGCTGTGCGAAATTAATTAACGAACTCGATGGCTGGAACGAAGCTTCGATTGCAAGGCAGATAGGAGAAGCGATTCCAGATGGATCGGCTCTATTTATCTCCTCATCACGCCCAATTCGAGACTTTGAGGGCTTTGCAACTCCCCGCCTTGGCGTAACTACCTATGCAAACCGAGGTTTAGCAGGGATTGATGGGAATATCTCTTCGGCATTGGGCGTAGCGTCGGGACATCTTCAAACTTTTGCAGTACTTGGAGATTTAGCTTTTCTTCATGACATCACTGGGTTAATTGAGTGCGACGATATTAACTGTAAGTTTATTGTAATTAATAATGATGGCGGTGGAATTTTTTCAACACTTTCACAACGCGGAATCGAAGGCTTTGAAAAAGTATTTGGAACCCCTCATGGTTTAGACCCTGCAGCTATTGCAAAGTCATTTGGAGTACCTTCAACAACGATTACATCCATTGCAGAACTTAAGAATGAATTGATAGCACCGATTAAAGGTGTCTCTGTTGTAGTCGCTAAGGTTCAATCACGTGATGCTAATGCGCAATACTTGAAATCGATTTATGAAAAAATGGGTTCTATTTAATTAAAGCACTTCGCATTGGTATGAATTTTGCTTCACTCTCTGCTAGTTCTTTATCGGGATCGGATCCGGCAACTATCCCGCAACCAGCAAAGATTCGAATTGATCGCCCCTGAATCTGACCACATCGAAGTGCAATCCCAAGTTCTCCATCTCCGGCGGCATCAATCCAACCAACTGGACCGGCGTATCTACCACGTGACATTCCTTCAATCTCGGCTATTAATGAAGCGGCCTGTTCTCGCGGTGTACCACAGACTGCCGCTGAAGGATGAAGTTTTTCAAGGATCGTAAAAGCATCAACATGGGCCAATTTTTCAGCTAGAGCACCAGTTACATCGGTTGCTAAGTGCATGACATTGGCTAAGTGCAGGACATATGGCGACTCAGGAACATTTGTTGAAGTACACAGTGGTTCAAGAGCATCGGCAACAGATCGCACCGCATAGATGTGTTCCTCTAAATCTTTCGAAGAACGAGCAAGAGATGCCGCTAGCGCTAAATCGCGCTCGTCATCACCGGTTTTACTAATCGTCCCAGCTAAAACTCGAGAAGTAACCATTTTGCGGCTCAATCTCAGAAGTAATTCAGGTGTAGCACCGATTAATCCGGATACTGCAAAACTCCACGTCGAGGGATATTCCGCTGCTAACTTTCTTAAGATCGTTCGCGGTTCAATATTTTCGCCGGCAATTCCAGTGAAATCTCGGGCAAGTACAACTTTATCAAGAGCGCCGTCTTGGATTCGATTAACCGCAGTAGATACTCGAGCCTTCCATGCGCTATCTGCCTCATTGTTAGCATTCCAAGTAATCGAGGTGGGAACTAATTGCGGAGCGAGAGTTTTCAAATCTGGTTGGGGGGATGGACCGATCCAAGTGATCCAAGATTTTTCTGCTTTCTTTCCGACGATTACTTCCGGAATAATTAAGACTGATTCATCCTCTGCCGAAAAAGAAAAGGATGCAAACAGAACAGGGCCTGTTCCATTTCCATGTACAGAATTTGTTACGGCGAAGCTTTCAAGTTGTTTTAACCACCAATTACGTGCATCGGCAAAGCGGTTTGGGCCACTTACGGTGGTTGTTGCATAAACACCCCAACCAACTAAACCGTCTCCGCCGCGTACCCAAGCAACTGGATTCGAATCAGGTAATAGATCGAGAAGAGGTAAGTGTTCACCAAGATGGGTCGTTGTTACCGAGATTAGCAAAGGCATAGTGCCGGCAAAACCATGAGGGAAATCTCCTTGGGCGATGAAGTTGTGGATGAGCCTACTTCAAGGGAGAATGCATGTATGTCCCGCGCTAATCTCGGTAAAGATCCCGAAGAGGTTGCGGCTATGTTTGATGGTGTGGCCAAACGCTATGACATCGTTAACGATCTCTTGTCGCTTGGCCGGAGTAAGGCCTGGCGTCGAGCGGCAACGAAAATAATCGCTCCAACCCCTGGCATGAAGATTCTCGATATTGCCGCCGGACCGGGATCTTCCTCGGAGCCCTTGCATAAAGCCGGCGCAACCGTTCTTTCAACTGATTTTTCTGAGGGAATGCTCGCTCAGGGTCGAATATCCCGCCCATATCTGAACTTTTCCAAGGCCGATGCCTTAAATCTGCCCTTTGAAAATGAGAGCTTTGATGTAGCAACGATCTCTTTTGGCTTGAGGAACACAGTGGATTACCACAAAGCGCTCGCCGAAGCGCTACGTGTGGTTAAGAAAGGGGGGCGAATGGTCGTTGTTGAATTCTCCCACCCCACATGGCGCCCATTTCGAAGCCTATATATGGGGTATTTGATGCGCGCTTTGCCCGCAATAGCTCGGAAAACAGCGTCAAATCCCGATGCCTACCTCTATTTAGCGCAATCAATCAAGGCATGGCCAGATCAAAGGGGTCTGGCACAGGCGATGGAGCTCGTTGGCTGGAGATCTGTGACCTGGAAAAATCTGACTTTTGGGGTTGTTACAGTTCACATCGGGATAAAGGGTTAGCGGTCACTGGCATAGGCCATACGACTCTAAGATTTCGTACGTGATATCCACATCTAATCCATATGTGCCGATTCTCGTACTAGGGGCAATTGGCTTTGCCTTTGCCTTTATCTCCGTAGTTGCAGGAGCGCTCACAGGTCCTGCACGTTATAACCGCGCGAAGTTAGATTCATATGAATGCGGAATCGAACCATCTCCACAAGCTGCAGAGGGTGGACGTTTTCCAGTTAAATACTTTTTAACGGCGATGCTATTTATTATTTTTGATATTGAAATCGTTTTTCTTTACCCATGGGCAGTCACCTTTGATCAATTAGGACTCTTCGGCTTAGTTGAAATGGCAATTTTTATTGGCACCGTATTTATTGCTTATGCATACGTGTGGCGCCGCGGCGGATTGGAGTGGGATTAAGAAATGGGTCTTGAAGAAAAAATTCCAAGTGGATTTCTATTAACGTCCGTTGAAAAACTTGCTGGTTACATGCGCAAGAATTCATTGTGGCCAGCAACTTTTGGTCTTGCCTGTTGTGCAATTGAAATGATGGCCGTTGGATCGGCTGCAAAGTATGACATTTCGCGTTTTGGTATGGAAGTCTTTCGCGCATCTCCACGTCAGGCAGATTTAATGATTGTTGCCGGACGAGTGTCGAATAAAATGGCTCCAGTATTGCGCCAAATTTATGATCAGATGTCAGCACCTAAATGGGTTATTGCGATGGGTGCTTGCGCTTCTTCTGGCGGAATGTTTAATAACTACGCAATTGTCCAAGGAGTAGATCACGTAGTGCCCGTTGATATTTACCTTCCCGGCTGTCCACCCCGCCCAGAAATGCTAATGGATGCAATTTTGAAGCTTCATGAAAAAATCTATGATGAAAAACTCGGCGCTAACCGTGCGCAAATTATTAAGGAAGTTGAGCTCGCTGCGATGAATGCGAAACCAACTCACCAACTGAAGGGCTTGCTCGCATAAATGACTGATTCTGGAATGTTTGGGACACATGGAACGGGTGATACCTCCGGTTATGGCGGTCTAGTTAGAAGCGCCACATCGACAGGCTCATCAGAACGTCCTTACGGTGGCTATTTCGATGGTTTAGTTGATGATTTAGAGCGTGCTTACCCCGAGTTTTCAGCCTCCATTGAGCGCGTAATTGTTGATCGTGGTGAACTAACACTGCATGTGAAACGTGAAAAATTAGTTGAAATTTCCTTGGTTTTACGCGATACATTGAAGTTTGAAATGTGCATGGGAGTTTCTGGTATCCATTACCCAAACAACACTGGTCGCGAACTAGTAGCTGTCTATCCACTCCTCTCCATGACAAATAATCGTCGCATTCGTCTCGAGGTTTCGGTTTCAGAGGCCGATGCGCACATCCCATCACTAGTTGAGGTCTGGGCTGGCAATAACTGGCATGAGCGCGAAACCTTCGACATGTTTGGAATAATCTTTGATGCTCACCCAGGTTTAACTCGGATCTTGATGCCAGATGATTGGCAGGGCCATCCTCAACGCAAGGATTACGCATTAGGTGGAATTGCAGTTGAATATAAAGGCGCAACAATTCCTCCGCCTAGTGAACGTAGGAGCTATTCATGACAACATTTGACCCATATGCACCTTCTCGTGAAACCACTGAAGGAACGGTTTTTTCAGTAACTGGTGGAGATTGGGATTCACTTGTTCAAGAAATTGGTTCGACTAAAGAAGAGCGCGTCGTCGTAAATATGGGGCCGCAGCACCCATCTACTCACGGAGTTCTGCGTTTAATTCTTGAACTTGAAGGAGAGACTGTTACGGAAGTCCGTTGCGGAATTGGATATTTGCACACAGGAATTGAAAAGAACATGGAGTACCGTAGTTGGACGCAAGGGACAACTTTCGTAACACGTATGGATTATTTAGGGCCAATCTTTAATGAGACTGCTTACTGCTTAGCGATTGAAAAACTTCTTGGCATTACTAATGACGTTCCAGAGCGTGCCAGCGTTATCCGCGTGATGATGATGGAGCTCAACCGCATCTCATCTCATATGGTCGCTCTTGGTACAGGTGCCCTCGAACTCGGCGCAATCACACCAATGTTTTTTGCTTTTCGCGAACGTGAGATAGTTCTAGATATCTTTGAAATGATCTCGGGTTTACGCATGAATATGGCATATATCCGTCCTGGCGGAGTTCAACAGGATCTTCCTGAAGGTGCAATTTCAAAGATTCGTGATGCAGTAAAACTGATGCGCAAAAACTTTAAGGACAACACAAACCTTCTTGTCGGAAACTCAATCTGGTTAAAACGAACACAGGGGATTGGCTATCTTGATTTAGCTGGAGCAACCACACTTGGCATCACAGGTCCTGTGCTTCGCTCGACCGGCCTTCCGTGGGACTTACGTAAAATGCAGCCATATTGTGGATATGAAAACTATGACTTTGATGTAGTCACTGCCGATACGTGTGATGTTTATGGTCGTTTCTTGATTCGCATGAACGAGCTAGAACAATCACTGCGAATTATCGAACAGGCACTTGATAAATTAGAAAATCTAGATGGAGCACCTGTCATGGTTGCCGATAAGAAAATTGCTTGGCCCGCACAGTTAGCCCTTGGCAGTGATGGACTTGGAAATTCACTTAACCATATCCGGGAAATTATGGGAACTTCAATGGAATCACTCATTCACCATTTCAAATTAGTTACCGAAGGCTTTCATGTTCCGGCCGGTCAGGTCTATCAAGCAGTTGAATCTCCAAAAGGTGAGCTCGGTGCTCATGTTGTTTCCGATGGCGGTACACGCCCATACCGTATGCACTTCCGAGAGCCATCTTTTAATAACTTGCAAGCGACATCGGCAATGAGTGAAGGCGGAATGATTGCCGACATAATCGCCGCAGTCGCATCAATCGATCCAGTAATGGGAGGCGTTGACCGCTAATGGCTTACTCAAGCGAAGATCTCGCGATAATGGATTCAATTGTTAAGCGCTATCCACGTCCACGTTCGGCAATCATGCCGCTATTACATTTTGTTCAATCACGTGTGGGTTTCGTAAATGACGAAGGTATTGAACTCATTGCCAAGATTTTAACTTTAGAGATGGCAGAAGTTTCAGCAGTGTCAACGTTTTATACTCAGTACAAGCGCAAGCCGGTTGGTGAGTATCACGTAGGTGTGTGCACTAATACTTTATGCGCAGTGATGGGTGGGGATGCAATCTTTGCTGGCCTTAAAGAGCATCTAGGGGTGGAGAACGACGGTGTTACTCAAGACGGGAAAGTCTCTCTTGAACACATTGAATGTAACGCGGCTTGCGACTATGCACCAGTGGTTATGGCTAATTGGGAGTTTTATGACAACCAAACTGTGCAGTCATCAAAGGATTTAGTTGATTCAATGCGCGAAGGAAATCCAATCCCACCAACACGTGGTCCAGATACTTTAGTAACATGGAAAGAGGCATCGGCAGTTCTCGCTGGTATCAATGATGGTAGAGCACACGAAGGTGTTCAAGCTGGCGAACCAACTCTTCTCGGTTTAAAGATTTCGAAAGAGGGCAAGCAATGACTTCGTTAACGCCTGTACTTTCAGCGCATTGGGATGAAAAGGATTCATTTACGATTGAGGCATATACACGTCACGGTGGATACACAGCTTCGAAAAAAGCATTAGCTATGGATCCCGATGCAGTTATTCAATTAGTTAAAGATTCTGGCCTCCGTGGTCGTGGCGGAGCGGGATTCCCAACTGGAATGAAGTGGGGTTTTATTCCGCAGGGCGATAATAAAGATCACTACTTAGTTGTAAATGCCGATGAGTCTGAGCCAGGTACTTGCAAAGACATGCCATTACTCATGGCAAATCCACACGTGTTAGTGGAGGGTTGCATTATTGCTGCTCATGCAATTCGTGCCAAGCATGCCTTTATTTACATCCGTGGAGAAGTCACACATATTGTCCGCCGACTTAATCAAGCAATTGAAGATGCGTATAAAGCCGGTCATCTTGGTAATGGAGTTGATTTAGTTTTACATGTAGGAGCGGGTGCATATATCTGCGGCGAAGAGACTGCACTCTTAGATTCACTTGAAGGTTTTCGTGGTCAACCACGTCTGCGTCCACCATTCCCAGCTATCGCAGGTCTATATGCTCGTCCAACTGTAGTTAATAACGTCGAATCCATCTCAGCAGTTCCAGCGATTATTAATAATGGTGCAGAGTGGTACCAATCGATGGGAACTGAAAAAAGCAAGGGTGCAACGTTGTATTCATTGTCGGGCCATGTTAATCATCCAGGTCAATTTGAAGCACCACTTGGAATAACTTTGCGACAAATTCTTGAAATCTCTGGCGGAATTCGTACTGGGCACTCCTTAAAATTCTGGACACCTGGTGGATCCTCGACCCCTATTTTTACTGATGAGCATTTAGATACTCCGCTTGATTACGAAGGCGTTGCCGCCGCTGGATCGATGTTAGGGACGAAAGCGTTACAGATATTTGATGAGACAACCTGTGTTGTACGAGCTGTGCTTCGTTGGACCGAGTTTTATAAACATGAGTCATGCGGAAAGTGCACACCATGTCGTGAAGGCACATGGTGGTTAGTTCAGATTCTGCGCGACTTAGAGGCCGGTAAAGGTACAGAAGAAGATCTTGCAAAACTCTTAGATCTCTGCGACAACATTTTAGGTCGCTCATTTTGCGCTCTAGGCGACGGCGCAACGAGTCCAATTACTTCTTCAATTAAGTATTTCCGTGATGAGTACATTGCACATATCACCAACAAAGGCTGTCCATTTGATCCGATTGCTTCAACACTCTTTGTCGGGGTAGGTGCGTGAATGGATACTACTGAAATCGTGGACTTGATCACGGTTGTGATAGATGGTTTTGAAGTTAGTGTTCCAAAGGGAACATTAGTAATTCGCGCAGCCGAGCAGCTTGGTATCCAGATTCCTCGCTTCTGTGATCACCCACTGTTAGATCCAGTCGGAGCGTGTCGGCAGTGTTTAGTTGATATTGAGATTAACGGCCGAGCATTTCCTAAACCGCAGGCTTCGTGCACAATTCCAGTTGAACCAGGAATGATTGTTAAAACACAGCTCACCTCAACTGTTGCCGATAAAGCACAGAAGGGTGTCATGGAGTTTCTGCTTATTAACCACCCTCTGGACTGCCCAGTCTGCGATAAGGGCGGAGAGTGCCCACTTCAAAACCAAGCGATGAGCACTGGTCGCGCGGAAACTCGCTTTGAAGGCGTGAAGCGCACCTTTGAAAAACCAATCAACATTTCATCCCAAGTCTTACTCGATCGTGAACGATGCGTATTATGCGCGCGCTGTACTCGTTTTTCAGATCAAATTGCCGGTGATCCATTTATTACTCTTAATGAACGTGGCGCACTGCAACAAGTTGGCATTTATGAGAAGCAACCTTTCAAGTCATATTTTTCTGGAAATACAGTTCAAATTTGTCCAGTTGGAGCCTTAACTGGCGCGTCATATCGATTCCGGGCTCGACCATTTGATTTAGTTTCAACTCCATCGGCATGCGAGCACTGCGCATCGGGCTGTGATATGCGTACCGATGTTCGCCGTGGCAAGACTCTTCGTCGCCTAGCTGGTGATGATTCATCAGTTAACGAAGAGTGGAACTGCGATAAGGGACGTTGGGCATTTAAATACGTGACTGCAGTTGATCGCTTAACTCATCCACTTGTGCGCAATGAAGCTGGAGTACTGGTTCAAGCTTCTTGGCCAGAGGCAATTGCGGCCGCAGCTAATGGTTTGAAGGCAAATACTTCGGCAGTCCTAGTCGGAGGACGTGCAACACATGAGGATGCATATGGATTTAGCAAGTTTGCGCGTATTGCACTAGGTACAAATGATATTGATTTCCGTTCAAGGCTTTCCTCAGATGAAGAGCGGGAATTCTTAGCTGCCCACGTAGTTAGTTCATCGACAACGTATCGCGATATCGATCGCGCCGATCACGTTGTATTAGTTGGCTTTGAACCTGAAGAAGAGTCACCAATAGTTTTCTTGCGCTTAAATAAGCAGGTACGCAAACGCGCATTGAAGGTTACGGCGATTGCTAGCAAACTTTCAATTGGAGTTGAAAAACTCAAAGCTGAGTTTGTAAAGGTTGCACCAGGTCAAGAGGCAGCAGCTCTCTCTTCATTGGCATTAACTGCTCAATCAATTATTCTCGTCGGAGAACGTGCCTGCGAAAGCGCAGGGGTATTAACGGCAGTTGCCGCCTTGGCAGATTCAACCGGCGCGAAGATTGCCTGGATTCCACGTCGTGCAGGCGAGCGTGGTGCGTTAGAAGCCGGAGCAATTGGAAACTTATTGCCAGGTGGACGTCCTGTGATAGATACGCCAGCCCGTGTAGATATTGCCACCTTTTGGGGCGTGCCATCGCTTCCGGCAACCGTTGGTCGAAGTAGCGATGAAATCTACGCCGCGGTTAACTCAGGTTCGATTGGGGCACTCATTATTGGTGGAGTCGATCCACTCGATTCTGATAACAGTGCCGCAGCCCTTGAAGCCCTTGAAAAAGCCTTTGTTGTCAGCCTTGAAATCGCTCCAAGTGAAGTAAGCGCGCGCGCAAATGTAGTTCTGCCAGTTGCCGCAATCACCGAAAAGAGTGGATCATTTTTAAATTGGGAAGGACGGGCACGTTCATTTGATGCGGCCGTTCATGATTCACTCAATCGCAGCGATCTTCGAATTCTCTCAATGATTGCCGAAGAAATGGGTGCTGAATTAAACCTCGGAACCGTCACTGCTGCAGCTAAAGAGATTGCATCTCTTGGTGCGTGGGATGGTGCACGAGCATCAATGAAGCCAGTGAACCCAACAGATGCTCCAACACTCAGTGGTAATCAATTCATTCTTAACTCGTGGCGCCGCTTGCTAGACCTTGGCACATTGCAAAAAGGTGAAGAAAATTTAGCTGGTACAGCACGCCAAACCGTTGCAGTTATTTCGCCAAATCGCGCACAAGCAATGGGCGTTGCCGATGGCGATCTCTTGATGATTTCAACATCTCACGGTTCAGTAACCTTAGCTGCCCTAGTTGAGAATATTCATGACGATGCAATTTGGGCGCCACGTAATTCAAGAGGCTCTCAATTACTTGTAAACCTAGGCGCTGGACATGGCGCAGTAGTTACGGTGGTGAAGTTATGACAACAGCGCAGTTAATCGGAGCAGATCCAGGTTGGTTAATCACCGTAAAAGCCTTACTCGTCTTCATCTTTTGTGTTGTGCTCACACTGCTTTCTGTGTGGGGAGAGCGTCGCTTAGTCGGTCGCATGCAACAACGCCCCGGACCTAACCGCGTTGGTCCATTTGGTTTAATCCAAGCTCTGGCCGATGGTGTAAAACTTGCACTCAAAGAGGACATCATTCCTGTCGCTGCAGACAAGATTGTCTTTGTAGTAGCCCCAATTATCAGTGCTACCACCTGCTTTATGTCTTTTGCCGTGATTCCAATTACCGGTCCAGTAACTCTTTTTGGGCAGAAAACTGCCATGCAGCTCACCGATCTTCCCGTCGGAGTTCTCTACGTCTTAGCTATCGCATCGGTAGGAGTTTATGGAATTATTTTGGCAGGTTGGTCATCGGGCTCTACGTATCCACTTCTCGGAGGGCTCCGTTCAAGTGCACAGGTGATTTCTTATGAAATAGCGATGGGTCTTTCACTTGTAGCTGTCTTCATTTATGCAGGTTCAATGTCAACTTCAGACATCGTGGCCGCTCAATCCACAACGTGGTATGCAGTCGTCCTATTCCCATCATTTGTTATCTACGCAATATCTATGGTCGGTGAAACTAATCGAGCACCATTTGATTTAGCAGAAGCAGAGGGCGAACTTGTCGGCGGTTTTCATACTGAGTACTCATCACTCAAATTTGCACTATTTTTCTTAGCGGAATATGTCAACATCATCGCTGTATCAGCCCTTGCGACAACTCTCTTTCTCGGTGGATATCACGCACCACCGTTCCTTGGATTTACCGAAAATTGGTTAGGTGGTTGGTTTACCGCAATTTGGTTCTTCTCAAAAGTTTTGGTTTTCTTCTTTGTATTCGTTTGGCTGCGAGGAACACTTCCTCGACTTCGTTACGACCAGTTCATGCAGTTTGGTTGGAAAGTTTTAATTCCAGTGTCAATCGTTTGGATCTTAGTAGTTGCAACACTTCGAGTAATGTCCTTACAAGGCGCACCTCGATTGACCGTTGTGGCCTTCTCTAGCTTTGTAGTGCTTCTCGTCATAGTGGTCAACATTGCCTTCGATAATGCAAAGAAGAAGAAGGAATCCATAGTGTTCAATGATGCAACAGCACCTAGCTTTGCAATTCCAGAGCTGCCAATGAATATTTCTGCAGTCAATGTTTCTGAACACAGTAATGGAGGCGACCGTGGCTGAGATTGAACCATTAAAAAGCAACGAAATGGATTTAAGGAAAGTAGAATTCACACAGGTAGATCAACCTGGCTCAGTTGGGTTGACCGGTCATATGAAGGGATTCTGGACCACTTTTTCTACTATCTTTAAGAAGCCTGAAACCGTTGAATACCCTGAGGTCAAAGCACCCACACAAGAACGATTCCATGGACGTCACCAATTAAATCGCCACCCAGATGGACTTGAAAAATGTATCGGATGCGAACTATGCGCCTGGGCTTGTCCAGCCGATGCAATTTATGTTGAAGGTGCAGATAACACCGAAGAACATCGTATGTCACCTGGTGAGCGCTATGGCAAGGTATATCAAATTAATTATCTTCGCTGCGTATTTTGTGGATTATGTATTGAAGCTTGTCCAACACGAGCATTAACAATGACTAACGAGTACGAACTTGCCGATGATTCGCGCGAAAAACTCATCTTTGAAAAAGATGACTTACTCGGACCATTGCGTGCAGGAATGTTGATGCCACCACATCCAATGTACCCAGATATGAATGATTCGAACTATTACAAAGGTGACGTGCTTGGTGCTCATCCATCGCAGGAAGTAAACAAATGAGCGATCTAGCATTACAAGTTGGTCAGACTGCATCGCCAGAAGCGACGCTCTTTTGGATTCTCGCCCCGCTAACTTTCTTGGCAGCCCTTGGTATGTTGCTCGTAAAAAAAGCGGTTCACTCAGCGATTTTAATGGCATTTGTAATGGTCGCACTTGCTATTTTTTATATCGCACAAGGTGCACCATTTCTAGGAATTGTGCAGATAGTTGTTTACACCGGCGCAGTAATGATGCTCTTTCTATTTATTCTTATGTTGGTGGGCGTTGATTCATCGGATTCGTTAACTGAAACAATCCGCGGTTTGCGACCAATCGCAATTATGGCCGCCCTTGGTTTTGGCGGATTAATGGTTTCTTTACTCGCACGTGCAACTCTGGGCCGTACAGCGGTCGGAGTCGAGGCGGCAAATGCCGACGGAAACGTTCAAGGAATTGCACAACTTCTATTCTCTACTTTTGTTTGGCCATTTGAAGTTGTTTCTGCGCTTTTAATTACCGCTGCCCTTGGCGCTATGGTTTTAGCTCACCATCATCGAATCCAAGAACGTCCAACACAGCGTCAACTCTCAATAGAGAGATTTCGCGGGGAATCACTGGCAAATGCCGCCGGTCTTCCAGCACCAGGTGTTTTTGCCCGTCACAACGCAGTTGATGTTCCTGCGCTATTGCCAGATGGCACAGCTTCGGTGGCATCGGTTAATGCCAGCTTGAAAGCTCGCGGAGATGTTTTAGATCCATCGCAATTTGAACTTAGCTCTATCGATACAAGAGTTGAGGAGGAGAAGTAAATGAATGCCGCTAACTACCTTTACCTTTCCGCACTCCTTTTCACAATTGGCGCAGTTGGCGTTGTAGTTCGCCGAAACGCAATTGTTGTATTTATGTGCGTTGAGCTAATGCTCAATGCTGCAAATCTCTCCTTCGTAACATTTTCTCGCATCAATGGCGATCTCAATGGTCAAGTAATTGCCTTCTTTACAATGGTGGTAGCAGCATGCGAAGTTGTGGTTGGTTTGGCAATTATCGTGACGATTTATCGATCACGTCGATCAGCATCTGTTGATGATGCTAGTTTGTTGAAGCGATAAATATGATGACTTCAAATAGCCTCGTCTATCTAATTGCACTTCCACTTGCTGGCGCTGTAATACTTCTACTTTCTGGCCGCCGGAGCGATAAGTGGGGACATTTGCTTGCAACAGCGCTTTCTGCCTCATCATTCTTCGTAGGACTTTATCAACTTTCCTTGATGCTGGACCGTACAAACGAAGAACGCCCAATAACCCAAAAACTCTTTGAGTGGATTTCAGTTGGAACTTTTAAAATTGACGCTGGCTTACTTCTTGATCAACTATCCATCTGTTTTGTACTTTTAATTACAGGTGTGGGTACCCTGATTCATATTTACTCTATTTCTTACATGTCTCA
Organism: Candidatus Planktophila sp.; assembly: GCA_030649935.1. Classification (GTDB taxonomy): domain Bacteria; phylum Actinomycetota; class Actinomycetes; order Nanopelagicales; family Nanopelagicaceae; genus Planktophila. The sequence continues at coordinate 25,955 of JAUSFN010000017.1, read as the reverse complement.
TGACCCAGATCGCCGACGTTTTTTTGCCTTCCTTAATCTCTTTATCGCATCGATGCTGTTACTGGTTTTAGGTGATAGTTACCTCAATCTATATGTAGGGTGGGAAGGTGTAGGTCTTGCCTCCTACCTTTTAATTGGATTCTGGAATCAGAAGCCGGCTTATGCAACTGCATCTAAAAAAGCCTTTGTCATGAATCGAATCGGCGACATGGGACTCTCCTTTGCCATCATGATTGCTTTTGCCACCATGGGTACCGTTTCCTTTACTGGAGTAAAAGCTGCAGCTGAGCAGACATCAACGGCGGCACTAACTGGGATTGGCATTATGTTGCTCGTTGCAGCTACAGGAAAATCAGCTCAATTCCCGCTCCAAGCATGGCTTGGCGATGCAATGGCTGGTCCAACTCCGGTTTCAGCCCTTATTCATGCCGCAACTATGGTGACTGCGGGTGTGTATCTCATTACACGCTCAAACTTCATCTTTGATGCAGCTCCTACCGCACAGCTATTAGTTGTGATCGTTGGAGCGATTACTTTGATGTTTGGCGCCTTAATCGGTACCGCAAAGGATGACATTAAAAAGGCGCTTGCCGCATCGACGATGTCTCAAATTGGATACATGATTTTAGGTGCCGGTCTTGGCCCAGTTGGATATGCATTTGCCATCATGCACCTACTCACTCATGGCTTCTTTAAAGCTGGAATGTTCCTTGGAGCAGGATCTGTTATGCATGGAATGAACGATGAAGTAAATATGCGCAAATACGGAGCGCTTCGAAAGTTCATGCCAATTACATTTATCACTTTTGGTCTAGGGTACTTAGCAATTTTAGGAGTTCCTCCATTTGCTGGCTTCTATTCAAAAGATATGATCATTGAGACGGCATTTAACGCTGGCGGCATAAAGGGAATCATTCTTGGTACCGTCACACTTCTAGGCGCTGGGATAACTGCTTTTTATATGACTCGCGTAATGATTCTGACTTTTACAGGCACATCACGGTGGGATGAAGAGGCACATCCTCATGAATCCCCATGGCTGATGTGGCTGCCAATGGCGATTCTTGCCGTAGGTTCAGTTACATCAGGATATTTATTGAGCAGTGGCGACGCCCTAGTTAACTGGCTATCACCGCTGTTTGAAGATCATGGAGAGCATGAAGAACTCTTGTCACCGATTATAGTTTCCACTCTGGCTTTAACAATGGTGGCGATCGGTATTGCATTCGCCTTCATTAAGTATTCACTAAACGAAGTTGATGAAGTTGCTCCTTCCGACGTTTCAATCTTTACCAAAATTGCACGCCAAGATCTTATGCAGGACCGCTTCAATGAAGCAGTCTTTATGCGCCCGGGTCAAGTACTCACCGAGGTTTTAGTTAAGACCGATGAAGTTGTAATCGATGGGGCGGTTCGTGGTGTTGGGCGAGCGGCGTTAGGTTCAGGTGCATCTCTGCGTGGGATTCAGTCCGGCTTTGTCCGTAGCTATGCGATGTTAATTTTGATCGGTGCAGTCGCACTGGTCGCAGCCATTTGGGTGGTGGTTCAATAATGATGTGGTTAACACTCTTGATGGTTTTACCTCTCGCGGGTTCAGTTGTAATAGTTAGTCTTCCTAAGGCAAATGAGAAGTTAACTAAGCAAGTGGCTTTAGCTACAACTCTGATTGTCATGGGTGTGACTATCGCGATGGCAGTTGGTTTTGAACGCGATAATGTAGAACTTCAATTCGTTGAAAAGTATGCATGGATTCCTTCCTTTGGTATTAATTACGCGCTAGGGATCGATGGTTTAGCACTTGTCTTGATACTAATGTCTACAATTCTGGCACCCGTTGTTGTTCTGGCTAGTTGGAATGAAGCGCATGGCGGACGTTGGAGTGTTAAAACTTTCTATATCTTGATTCTCGTTCTTGAAACCATGATGATTGGCGTCTTTGCTGCAACCGATCTCTTCCTTTTTTACGTAATTTTTGAAGCGATGTTGATTCCGGTCTATTTCCTTATTGGGGGATATGGCACAGGGGAGCGATCGGCCGCAGCAGTTAAGTTTTTAATTTATAGCCTTTTTGGTGGTTTGTTGATGTTGGCCTCCATCATTGCACTCTATGTAATGTCAGGTGCCCAAGGTGGTCACACATTTGATCTAGCTGCACTTTCAAATCTTGAAATGAGTTCAACTACTCAAAACTTCCTATTCTTGGGATTCTTCATAGCCTTTGCAATTAAAGCGCCGCTTTGGCCCCTGCATACGTGGCTTCCCGATGCCGCCGAATCAGCTACACCAGGAACATCTGTACTGCTTTTGGGTGTACTCGATAAAGTCGGAACATTTGGAATGATTCGGTACTGCCTCTCGTTATTTCCTGAGGCGAGCAAAACCTTCACTCCGGCAATTCTTGTCTTGGCGGTAATCTCAATTATCTACGGTGCGATCCTGGCTATAGGACAACGAGATTTAAAACGCCTCATTGCCTTCACGTCGATTTCCCACTTCGGCTTCATCACTATGGGAATCTTTGCAATGACCTCCCAAAGTCAAAGCGGGGCTACGTTATACATGTTTAATCATGGGTTTTCGACGGCGGCGCTCTTCCTTGTCGGCGGCTGGATGATTTCGCGTCGTGGCTCTTCAACAATCGCAGACTTTGGCGGATTGCAACGGGTGACACCCGTAATGGCGTGGATGTTCTTCCTTGCCGGAATGTCTTCGCTTGCCCTTCCAGGACTTTCAAGTTTTGTGAGTGAGTTTCTAGTATTAGTTGGAACATTCACTCGCTATCCAATTCATGCAATTATCGCAACATTTGGAATTGTGTTAGCTGCGCTTTACATATTGATTCCAGTACAGAAAGCTTTACATGGTCCAACCACACCAGGCAATGAGAATCTAAGTGATTTAAATCTTCGAGAGAAGATTGCCATCGCTCCGGTTATTGCAATAATCGTTGTACTTGGCTTCTATCCATCGCCACTGCTTAAAGTCATCAATCCAGCGGCATCTCATGTCATCGCTCAATTTGGTTTTAGCGATCCGGAGCCGAATTTGAATAGTGGGGATAAGTAATGACATTTACAGCACCAGCTCTTAACTACACACTTCTCTCTCCAATGCTAATTCTCCTTGGCGGTGCATTAATCGGCGTTCTTGTCGAAGCTTTCGTATCTAAAGCGCTTCGACCAATGGTCCAGTTGAGTATCACCATCGGCACTCTAGTATTATCGCTTGCGCAAGTGTGGCGAATTCGAAATGAGGAATCCACAACAGCTGCAATGGGATCGGTAGTAATAGATGGACCAGCGATTTTATTGCAGGCCTCAATACTTATCATTTCAATTATTTCGGTCTTTCTTATTGCAGACACTGATCAATTCACTGCTCTCGCCGCCGCCCTACCGGGCTCTGATGAAGAGCGCCACGCAGTGCAGACAGGAAATCAAGTAACCGAAGTTTATCCGCTAACCCTTTTTGCAATCTCTGGAATGATGTTGTTTCCAGTTTCAAGTGATTTGATCACCCTTTTTGTAGCCCTTGAAATGCTCTCTTTACCGCTCTATTTAATGGCCGGGCTTTCACGCCGCCGCCGACTAGCATCACAGGAAGCAGCCTTGAAATACTTCCTACTAGGCGCGTTTTCATCGGCGTTTTTCCTCTTAGGAATGGCTTATTTATATGGCTATTCAGGCTCTGTGACCTTTGCTGGAATTCGTGAATCTGTAGTCGGCGGTAGTGGTAACGATGTATTACTTCTAATCGGTATCGCCTTTGTTTCAATTGGACTTCTCTTTAAAGTTGGTGCAGTACCGTTTCATGCCTGGTCACCCGATGTCTATCAAGGTGCACCAACTCCAGTAACTGGTTTCATGGCAGCAGCAACTAAGGTTGCAGCCTTTGGCGCAATGCTGCGTATTTATTATACGGTTTTCGCCAATGCGGAATGGTCATGGTCTCCGCTGCTCTCTGCGATTGCAATCATTACAATGTTATTTGGTTCATTGGTGGCAATAGCTCAACGCGATGTTAAACGAATGTTGGCTTACTCATCAATAGCTCATGCCGGTTTCCTTCTTGCAGGCGTTATTGCGCTGAATAAAGCTGGTCTTGAAGCTTCAATCTTCTACTTATTTGCATACGGAGTTGCAACTGTCGGCGCATTTGCAGTTGTAACTTTAGTGCGAGATTCAGGTGGAGAAGTAACTGATTTGAACCGTTGGAAAGGTTTAGGCAAACGTTCACCGTGGGTAGCTGCAACTTTTGCGGGATTCCTATTAGCATTTGCTGGAATTCCTCTGACAAGCGGCTTCATTGGAAAGTTCTCTATCTTTTCGGCGGCCTATGAAAATGGAGCTAAAGGCGTTGTAATCGCAGGCGTTCTTGCAAGTGCGGTGGCCGCTTTCTTCTACATTCGTGTAATTGTCTTGATGTTTTTTACTGATCCAATACAAGATGGTACAAGTATAGAAATTCCATCCATTTTAACTCGTACTGCAATCAGCTCTTCAATAGTTCTCACTATTCTGCTCGGTATTTACCCTGCACCACTTCTGACAATGATCACGAACTTCTCTACCTTTATTCGCTGATGTCGCCATTTGGCATTCCAAACCTCGCTCCAGAACTTGAAGCGACACTTATCACGCAAATGGCTCAAGTTGAGAGCCTGCTTTTAAACCATACAAGGAGCCAATATCCTTTTGTTGATGAGACTGCCCACCACTTGCTTGCCGCTGGAGGTAAACGCCTTCGCCCCTTATTAACCCTATTAACAGCCCAATTTGGCGATCCTTCGAGACAAGGGGTCATCGCAGCTGCGGTTGCCTGCGAAATAACCCATCTTGCAACGCTTTATCACGATGATGTTATGGATGAAGCGCCTCTGCGTCGAGGTGTAGAGAGTGCAAATATGCGTTGGGGAAATACGATTGCAATCTTGACTGGTGATTTTCTCTTTGCAAAATCATCTGACTTACTGGCCGATCTTGGACCAGATGCGGTTCGTTTACAGGCCCGAACTTTCGAACGCCTAGTAGTTGGTCAGATTATGGAGGCGCAAGGTCCCGCAACTGGCCAAGATCCTTTGGAACATTACTTAAGAGTCGTTGGCGATAAAACTGGATCGCTGATTGCAGCAAGTGCCCGGTATGGTGCGATGGTATCTGGGGCATCTGCGGAGATTATGGATACCGTCACGTTATTTGGTGAAAAAATCGGAACTGTTTTCCAATTAGCCGATGATGTAATCGATATCGCTAGTGAATCAAATCAATCTGGCAAAACACCGGGCACTGATTTACGTGAAGGTGTTCCAACTCTTGTTACTTTAACTGTCATGAAATCTACCAATCCTGCCGATCGCGAATTACAGCGTTTACTCTCATCCCCGATTGAAGACGAGACAACGGTTCAGGAAGTTTTAATTGCACTGAGAAACCATATAGCTTTGGATGAATCACGCGATTACTTACATCAAGTCGCTCGAGCAGCACGGCAAACTCTTGGCCCACTTCCAGTTAGTGATGCAACAAGTGCATTGATGTCGTTATGCGATGCTGTAATTGATCGCTCGGCTTGATTTAACTAAATCAATAGCCAGTGCCATAAGCGCAATCCAGATAATTAGAAATCCGATCCAACGTGCCGCTGGCATGTCTTCGTGTCGAACCCATACTCCAATTGAAAACTGAATCGTTGGAGTTATGTATTGCAACAAGCCGATCACAGTAAGTGGTAAACGGGTTGTCGAACCATTAAAGAGAAGAAGCGGAATAGCGGTAATTGCGCCAGCGCTAATGAGGAGAAGGGTTATCCCGAATCCATGTCCAAACTGCCCGGTGCCGTTATTGCCTATATAAATCAGGTATAACAGGTATGGCAGGCTCGCAATAAGAGTCTCTATAGCTAAACCCTCGAGAGCTCCTAGACCAAGTTGTTTCTTAATAAAACCGTAACTACCCCACGAAATAGCTAAAGTGAGGGCGATCCACGGCAGGCGACCATAATCAATTGTGAGCACTAAAACACCAAAAGTTGCAATGCCAACCGCGCTCCATTGAAGCGCGCGCATCTTTTCTTTCAAAATTATGACACCAAAACCAATCATGACAAGTGGATTTATGTAATAACCCAATGATGCTTCGACAACGTGGCCATTGTTAGTTGCCCAAATATAAACCAACCAGTTAATTGATATCAGGATTGAAGAAAGAAATAACTTTGCCGCCACCTTCGGTCGTTTCATAGTTTCACTTGTCGCTTTGAGCGATTTTGTAATTGCTAAAATTATGATGCAAAAAACCAGCGTCCAGACTGCGCGGTGGGAGACAATTTCCAACGCTGAAGCAGGTTCAAGAAGTGGCCAGTAAAGTGGGAATGCACCCCAAAGAACATAAGCGCTTACTCCAAAGAGCAAACCAGTCTTTTGATTACTCAACTATCTAAAGTTCGTAAATTGAACTGCAAATTCCCAGCCACCATCTTTAATCATCGCCATCGACGCTTGCAAGTCGTCGCGACTCTTAGAAGTTACTCTTAGTTCATCACCTTGTATCTGTGTCTTAATAGATTTAGGTCCTTCATCGCGCAAAAATTTTGCAATCTTCTTGGCATTCTCAGTCGAGATGCCCTCTTTCAACGGTGCGGAAATCTTATAAATCTTGCCAGATAAGAAAGGTGCGCCTGCATCCAAATGTTTAAGTGAGACTCCGCGCTTAATCATCTTATCTTTGACAACATCAAGGGTGGCTTTAGCTCGCTCCTCCGTATCTGCCTCAATCAAAATCTTTTCGCCCTCTAACTCGATCTTTGAGCCCGTATTTTTAAAATCAAAGCGGGTATCTATCTCTCGGATCGCCTGATTAATTGCGTTATCGAGCTCCATACGATCGATTTTGGAGGTTATATCGAAACTGCTATCTGCTGCCACAGTGGGGCTCCATTCACTCGAAAAAGCGCGGTTTGCGCGCCTACTCGCCTAAGGTATCCTTACCCTTCGCACTATCCATAATTGCCGCACTACTTGTTCGACCTTGGCGGGTTGCCCGAGCGGCCAATGGGAGGGGACTGTAAATCCCCCGGCTCTGCCTTCGAAGGTTCAAATCCTTCACCCGCCACCAGTAAGACCTCATGAAATTGAGCGTGAATTCCGTCGATTTCTTCACCCACTCCGGTTGGTGGAATTGACAGACGCGCTAACTTAAGATGCCAATACCCGTAAGAGCTTCGGGGTTCAATCCACTGTTCGGACACTCACTTGATTTCAACTGAACCACTTCACTCCAGTTTTCATCGACTTTCCCTAGCATGACAAAAAGCCCCAGACACTTTATGTGCCTGAGGCTCTTTGTTTAAGTACTAAGAAGCTTAGCGCTTAATTGGTTTAGCAGGTTTAACCGGTTTAGCAGGTTTGTCAATTTTAATGTCGTCATTATCGGAATCATCATGATCGGCATCAAACTTTACTTTTTTGGCTGGCTTAACTGGCTTGTCGCCTACGGCGTCAATAGCTGCTTTGCGTGCTGCAGTTGCAACAGAAACAGCGTTCTGACGTGCAGTTGTGGCAGCTAGTTTTTGTTCTGCAGTGGTGGCAGCTGCAATTGCAGTTGCAAGCGTTGCATTGGCGTTATGAATTGCAACTTCAAATGCTTTGTTAATGGCCTTGCGCAGATTTTCACGCATATTAACAGTTGTTTTATAACTTAGAACAACAGCGTCGTATGCGAGTTTGAAATTCTGCTTTGCTGCGGTGAACACGGCTAATTGAGCTTTAAATGTAACCGTTGCATTATTGTAAGCAGTTAATGCTGTGTTATAGGCTGCCAACAAGACTGCATACTGTGCAGGAGTTGTGGCAGGTCCATTTGCCTTAAGTACTGCTTTGTAATTTACTAAGGCGGTTTCATATGCAGTTTTGTAGCTCTGAACTGCTATACCAAAAGCGACAACCTGAGCTTTAATTGTGACAGTAGCGCTGTCGTAGGCCACCAATGCGGTGTTATAGGCAGTCAACTGAACTTTGTATGTTGCTAATGTGACAGGCGCAGTCGATGCAGATGTTGTCTCTGCAGCAAAAGCTACGCTCGTGGAGCCCATAATCAGACCAGCACTCAATAGTGTGGCGATAATGATCTTTTTCATTTAAATCCTCCTTGCATATGCAAAGCTGATTTGCTTTACAAAGCAAAGACTGAGACCTCAAATTGTGTATCTCCTAGGTAAATGCATATGATTCCTTGCGCAAAGGGAACTTACGTTGATATCCCCTCAAAATGAGCGTTTTATGGGAGGAGACTGTAAATCCCCATACCTTCGAAGGTTCAAATCCGTGTGCCGAACCACCAGTACCATTGATATTCAGTATCCTGAAAGCGCTATCTGTGTTGGATTTTCTTGTTCGAAATTTAAACAAGTTTTCTTGGTTGCAACAACCAATCCGATTATGAATGTTCCACATGCTCGGGGTTATGCTCCGTTGTTGGTTTGGCATCGCCCGTACCACTTACCTTTGGGCCAATGACGAAGGCTGAGAGCGAAAACAGCAGTGTAAAAATGAGGAGTCCGATAGCTGGGGCGCGCCAAGTTTTAAATCGTCGATGCAGGCGCACCAACATCGGAATCGAAAAGAGAAAGCCCAGCACACCAAAGAGGGCCGTTCCTCCCGATCCAGCGACGAGCGCAGTTCCAGCCAGGAACCCGACGTGATGGAGAATGTGTGGAAGCAGACCCATGACCAACCCCATGGCTCCGACAAGTGCGCTCCAGATGGAGCGCATGCGATCTCGCCAAGTCATTGCATTCTCAGCTTGCGCCATGGTGACCTCCAAGATCTGCTCTGATTGATGGTGATTTCCTAACTGATAGTAACTGAACCGTGCTGAGAATATTGGGTAATACTGCTACAAGGCTATTTCCTAATGCTGTTTCGACGATAAAAAAGAGTATGACCACACCACCAAATCGATAAGTGAAACGCCTGGAGCCTTCCTGTTTCCAGTTCATTAATCTTTAGAGCACCCTTTGGCAATAACCTATGAATGAGTAGGTTTTTAGGCAACTTCCTAGCGACTGTAATTGAGAGAGCTTTTGGAAGCAAAAGGAAAAGGGTGCCCAACCAAAGTTGAATTGAATTTCCAGTGATCGGTTCGGCTAAAAATGCAAAAATCACAGCAAAAGCAGTTATCGGGAGTTGAACCCCAGAAAGAGAGCCAACCATACTTCAGTTGCTGAAGTGGCCGGCTTGGGGTCTTCCTCCTTCTTGGGTATTTCACTACTGGGGACCGCGTAGATTTATTTGAATCTCCGGCAGCTAAGGCATCTACTTGATTTTTATCCTAATTGAGTAGCCGTTTAGGTTTACTTTGGCGCTCACGCTGGCTCCCCCATTTGAATCGGTAACGCCGCTAAAGAGGTAAGTGGTCTTACCCTTTTTGGTAGCCGTTATTTCAAATGTCTTTCCTGGGGATCTTGATATGACGGTCAAAATATATTTAGAGGAACTTACTTTTTTGGTGACTACTTTAGACTTTGTAGTTCCAGAATCTCTATTTGAAGTTTCCCCGGCTTTAGTGATGTTCGCCGACGGTGAAGGTGATGCGCTCACGATGGCTGCAGTACCATATGTATAAATAAAGGCCGGTGCCCCAACAATTATTTTGCTGCCGTCTGCCGACATTGCTACACCATCTGCATTTTGGATGTTGTTATCAGTAGCCCATGTCACGCCAGAATCATGCGATGTATATACCGTTCCCATGTGGCTGCTTGCCACAAGTTTGGTGGCATCCGATGACATAGCAATGCCTTGCCAGTATTTACTCAATTCACTTGCCCGTAATGTCCATGTAGCACCGGAATCAGCTGAGGTGAAGATATTTCCAGGATTTCCGTATACAACCGCAGCCAATTTTGTCCCGTCACTTGAGGATGCAACTGAGCGCCATAAGCGCCTTGAATCACGTGCTATCCATGTTGCACCAGAATCAGAAGATGTAAATATCTGATCATCACGTGCCGTTGCAACTAACTTCGTTCCGTCACTAGAGGATGCAATCCTTGTCCAATTGCGGATTGAATCTCGCGCAGTCCACGAAATACCCGAGTCTGAAGAAGTATAGATATAGCCACCCTCGTGAGCGGCGGCGAGCTTTGAGCCATCACTCGAAGATGCAACTGAAATCCATCGGTGTAGAGAATTGCGCGGCGTCCATGTGGCACCGGAGTCAATAGATGTGTAAATCAATCCCTCTGAAACAGCGGCGATGAGTTTCGTGCCATCACTAGAAGAGGCAACTGCACTCCAATTTCGTGCCGATTCACGTACGCTCCATGTGGCGCCAAAATTTGTGGATGTAATAATTTTTCCGCCACCAGCAGCGGCCACAAGCTTTGAGCCATCACTCGAAGATGCAACTGATTCAAATGAGCCAGTACCTTCATGTTTTACCCACCCAGAAGAATCTGCATTCGCTATCAAAGCGGGATAGGTGAGAGAAACAATTAAAACAATAATTGAAACCACAGAAAAAGTGTGTTTTGTTTGGTGTGGGGAAATTTTGCAATATTTCATCGTGAGCCCCCTAGAGGCAGGAGATGGGCGGCTGCGCATCTGACCTGCTTGTGACTTTACTCCCGCACAGATTTTGCAGTCTAGATTATAGTTATGCGATATCGTCCTGATATAGAGAATTGAGTGTCAGCCCTCGAGTGGAGTCTGAGGCTTTTGTATTTTCGCCTAGTTATCTTTGAACCGTGTGCAACGACCTTTTTGAGTGATCAAAACTATGGTTTAAGGATAAGTCGTATCGGATTTTCAGTTTTATTTTCTAACTGTTGCAATGCTAAGCCTGCATCTTCGAGTGAAAATATCGCCGAGATTGAGGCCGAGAGATCGAGTTTACCCTCCTTCAAAAGCGCCACTAACTCTGCGGTGTGATGTGGCTCAGAGCCGTAGTGTCCTAAAATTTGATTTCGCTTATATACAAATGCCATGTCATTCGGAATCACAACCGCCTCATTGGCGATTCCAATTATGACTAAAAGCCCCCCTTCGGCTAACAGCGGCAGCGCTTGAATTCGTACAGCTGCGACACCAGCAAAATCAAATACACAGTTAATTCCGCGACCAATAGTTGCTGCACGAATTTTTTTTGAAAACTCAGGATCGTTTGGATCTAATCCAAGATCAGCGCCAACCAACAAAGCTCGCTCGCGTGCAAGAGGTAGGGGATCAACGGCGATGATTGGAGATGCACCAATTATTTTCAAGAGTTGAACGGCATGAATTCCTAAACCGCCAAGTCCGAACACTGCAGCTGATTGCCCTTGCTCAACTTTAGCTGTCTGAGTGATTGCAGCCCATGGTGTTGATACTGCATCGGGAATTATACAGGCCTGTTCAAAACTTAACTCATCATGTATTGCAACTAAAGTACTCACATCCGCCACCATAAATTCTGCAAAACCGCCATCAAAATCAAATCCTTGAGTTCGAACGCGACCCTTTGCATCTCTAATGCCTGCACAAACAATTACTCGATTCCCAATCTTCCAATCTGAAACATCTGCGCCTATAGATTCAATTACGCCGGCAACTTCATGTCCCATGGTTACCTCGTCGCCCTCTAAATACCCTGGCGAAAGAGTCGAATCAAGCAAGTGAACATCGGAGAGACATACACCGGCAGCTTTAACTTTAATTCGAACCTGTTGTGAACCTGGTACTGGGATTGGAAAATCGATAACTTGGAACTCTCTGGTACTTATTTTTATTCGTCCGGCGCGCATCAAATCATCCTCATCGCTCGATTTATCATAATGTTCACTGCATCACCAAAGCCCGCGAAAGCGGGATTAGATGTTTGTCCTGCAAAATATCGAGCCCAGATCTGTTGCAAAATCACGGTTAATCTGAAAATTCCAAAGATTTCGTAAAAAGTGAAGTCTTCACATCCCCACTCTGTTTTCTCAAGATATCTGGCTATGAACTCATCTCGCGTTGGCATACCGGGCAGATGAGTCGGTTGTCGACGCAACTTAGCGAAATCCGCCTCATCATTGCGATCGACCCAGTAAGCCATCGACGAACCTAAATCCATTAAAGGATCACCAACGGTTGCCAACTCCCAATCGAGGGCACCAACTAGTCGTGGTCTATTTTCCAAATTCAGAACTAAATTATCTAATCTCCAATCGCCATGAATAACACATGATGCAACGTCGTCGGGTTGATGTTCATCCAGCCACCCCATGAGAACTTCGGCATCTGCGACATCAGGAGTACGAGCAGCCCTATATCTTCTAGACCAACCCTTTACTTGGCGTCCAACATAACCAGGACCTCTACTCAATTGTGCAAGCGGGGTTGAATCAACATGGTGAAGTGAAACTAAGCCATCTATGACTAAATCTCCGATAAGTGTTATATCTTCAAGGGTGAGAGATAAGTCTTTCGGCAAATTTCGTCTCAAGATTACCCCTTCAATTTTTTTCATTACATAAAAGTCGGATCCGATAACTGAAAGATCTTGACAAAGGGCGACAACTTTTGGAACTAATGGAAAATCCGGAAGCAAAACCTTTTGAATTGTGAACTCACGTTTCATGTCATGCGCAGATACGGCCTTTGTCCCTACTGGAGGACGCCTCAGAATGAGTTCTTGATCCTTATATGTAAGCAGATACGTTAAATTGGAAGCTCCTGCACCAAATTGTTGAACTTGTGGAATCTGGGGCGGCACATCAGCGCTTTTGCGCAACCATCCATGAACGGCATCGACATCAAAGGCATCTTCAGTTCGCACTTCTCCGAGTTCAGAGCTCATTTTCTTGAGCTGGGCTGGCTTTTTAATTCAATTCGCGCAATGTCCCTAAGGTGTACTTCATCTGGTCCATCGACAATACGAAGCGTGCGAATTCCTGCGAACATTGCAGCTAATGGTGTGTCCTGGCTAACACCGGCGGCTCCATGAGTTTGAATCGCATGATCGATTATTCGTTCTGCCATTCTTGGTACAACAACTTTGATAGCGGCAATTTCCTTTCGCGCAGCTTTTGCACCGACAGTATCGATTAGCCACGCTGTCTTTAATACAAGGAGTCGCGCTTGTTCAATATCGATTCGAGCATTGGCAATCCACTCTTGAATAACACCTTGTTGATTTAATCCCTTTCCAAAAGCTGTTCTCTCAGCTGAGCGGCTGACCATGAGAGATAGGGCCCTCTCGGCCATTCCAATGGCACGCATGCAGTGGTGTACTCGACCTGGACCTAAACGGGCTTGTGCGATTTCAAAGCCAGATCCTTGTTCGCCTATTAAATTAGCAACTGGAACTTTCACATTTTCAAAGAGAATCTCAGCATGACCATGTTGATCCTCATAACCAAAGACGGTTAGATTTCTTACGATACTTAATCCAGGTGTATCCATCGGCACTAGCACCATTGATTGACGTCTATAACTTTCAGCATTTGGATCAGTCAAACCCATAACTATTAACACGTGGCAGCGCGGATCCATGGCACCTGTTGTCCACCATTTGCGACCGTTGATAACGAACTCGTCGCCAATGCGATTGATTGACGTAGAAATATTACTGGCATCACTTGATGCAACATCGGGCTCGGTCATCGCAAAACCAGAACGGATATCACCCCGCAATAGCGGCTCGAGCCACTGACGTTTTTGTGCTTCGTTGCCGAAAAGGTGTAAGACCTCCATATTTCCAGTATCTGGTGCCGAGCAGTTAAGAGCTTCAGGTGCCATCTCCGGAGACCAGCCAGTGATTTCGGCCAACGCCGCATAATCCGTGACAGTTAAACCGTGCGCAGGTTCATGTGCATCTGGGAGAAATAAATTCCATAAGCCTTTTGCTCTCGCATATTCCTTCAACTCCTCAATCACTGCAGGTAAGACGTGAGGTTGACCAGAAATTTTTAACGCTTCGCGCTGCTCGTGATAAATCGGTTCAGATGGGAGCACTTTGTGTTCCATGAAAGTGCGTAGGCGATCAAGGTATTCCTCAGCCTTTAAACTATTACTAAACTCCATGGTAGTACCGTACGCATAGTGCACTAAAAAAGGGAGAACCTCATGAATGTTTTAGATACCTTTCGACTTGACGGCAAAGTGGCCGTTGTCACAGGTGCATCTTCGGGGTTAGGCGTTGCATTTGCTCAAGCTCTAGCTCAAGCGGGAGCAGATCTCGTATTAGGTGCACGTAGAGTCGAGCGATTGCCTGAAACCGGAGCACTCGTTGAAGCCGAGAATAGAAATTTTGTTGCATTAAAAACTGATGTAACTAATCCCGACGATTGCACTGCACTCATTGCGCTAGCAATTGAACGATTTGGAAGAGTAGATATATTGGTGAACAACGCTGGAGTAGGAACTGCAGTCCCTGCAACTTCTGAAACCCCCGAGCAGTTTAGAAATGTCATCGATGTAAATTTGATGGGCTCATATTGGATGGCACAAGCCTTTGCACGCGCAGCAAAAAGCGGTGGGGCGATAGTTAATATCTCGAGCATTCTTGGAATGCGCCCTGGAGGTTTGCCCCAAGCCGCCTATGCATCCAGTAAAGCGGGAGTAATTGGATTGACTCGCGATCTAGCCGCCCAGTGGACGGCCCGAAAAGGAATTCGTGTCAATGCATTAGCACCTGGATTTTTCCCATCTGAGATGACCGATGAGTTGCCAGACGCGACTATTGAAATGGTGCGAACGATGACTGCTGCCCAACGCATAGGGCGCCCTGAAGAGCTTGCCTCTACCCTTATTTGGCTAGTAAGTGATGCCTCCTCGTATGTTTCAGGTGTGGCGGTGCCGGTTGATGGCGGCTTTGTCATGCCTTAACCTTTACCTTCTTACCTTTAACTTTATGGCCACGAAAATTGGAGCTACCGTGAAAACACGTTTTGGATTGTTATCAGTTGCAGTTATTTCTACAGCATTAATTCTCTCAGGCTGTTCCACGAGTGATTCAGCAACATCGGAAGTGGCGGCATCGTGTGCTAAGGAAGATCTTGCGACTCTTGAGTCAGGCAAGTTAACAATAGCTACAGGTGAACCTG
The DNA here is from genome assembly GCA_030649935.1 of Candidatus Planktophila sp. Classification (GTDB taxonomy): domain Bacteria; phylum Actinomycetota; class Actinomycetes; order Nanopelagicales; family Nanopelagicaceae; genus Planktophila. Next base: position 10,892 of record JAUSFN010000017.1, on the reverse strand, counting down.
CTTACTACCCATGGATTATTGATGATGCCCCGGAGACTGGCAATGGTTTTGAAGGAGCGGTTGCCTATGCAGTTGCTAAGCAGCTCGGATTTACTAATGATGAAGTTGTCTGGGTTCGTACAACATTTGACAGCGCCGTAACACCAGGTGATAAGAATTTTGACTTCAATCTTCAACAGTTCTCTATTACCGCTGAGCGTTCAACAGCAGTTGATTTTTCATCACCGTACTACACAGCTCCACAGGCAATCGTCTCTTTCAAAGGCAGCAAAATTGAAGGTAAGACTTCAATCGCTGAGTTGAAGGACGCAAAGCTGGGTGCAGCCGTTGGCACAACATCTCTAGATGCAATTCAAAATCAAATCGGTATTAAGCCTGAGGTATTTAATGACAATGCAGCCGGCGTATCAGCACTTAAAAATGGACAGATTGACGGTTTAGTCGTTGATCTTCCAACGGCTTTCTACCTATCCGGTGTTGAAGTAACAAATGGACTAATCGTTGGACAGCTACCATCATCGGGTGTCGGAGACCAATTTGGTCTCTTGATGTCAAAGGGAAGTGCGTTGACATCATGTGTTTCAGCCGCTGTTGATGCGATCACTGCCGATGGAACTTTGGCAGCGATTACGGATAAGTGGCTCGCTACTGATGCAGGTGCGCCAGTATTAAAGCCTTAATAGAAAGAAAGAAGTAGACACGGTAGTTTGGCGACCATGAGCGAGCGAAATAACTCTGCATGGTCGCCAAGCTCACGTGAGGCAGAACGTGCAATTGCTCGCAAGCGAATTAGCCGCAAACAAGGCTTAATTGCCGCCACATCCTCGATTTTCGTAATCGGAACCCTCATTGCAATCGTGCTTTCTTCACCAGGTTGGGAAGTAGTTAAAAAAACTTTTTTTAATATCGATTATGGACGAGAAGTTCTTCCAACTGTATTCGCAGGGCTTTGGATAAACCTGCAGTTAACTTTTATTGGGGGTGCTTGTATCGGTGTAATTGCCCTAGGACTAGCACTTATGCGAACAACGAAATCCCCGGCACTCACACCATTTAGATTTCTTGCTACGGCTTATGTAGATATCTTCCGCGGAGCCCCGCTCATTTTGATCATTTTGCTTGTTGGATTTGGTGTACCAGCGTTACGACTAACGGGGATTTCAAGTAACGTAATATTCCTTGGCACCGTGGCAGTTGTGCTTACTTATTCCGCCTATGTCGCTGAAGTTATCCGAAGTGGAATTCTTTCAATTCATCCAAGCCAAAGAGCTGCAGCACGATCACTTGGCCTGACATCTGGGCAGACGATGCGATACGTGGTATTACCGCAAGCGATTCGCAGAGTTGTACCACCATTACTTAATGACTTTGTTTCACTGTTAAAAGATACAGGTCTCGTGTCAATCTTAGGAGTCACTGATGCAGTACGCGCTGCACAAATTAATTCAAGTCGGACATTTAATTACACACCTTATGTAGTTGCAGCAGTCCTTTTTCTCCTAATAACAATTCCAATGACGCGCTATACCGATCGCGCGATTCGCCAACGTACAAATGCACAGAACTCAGAAGGTTCAATCTAATGGGTAATGTTTTAGAACTGATCGATATCCGTAAGTCATTCGGAGAGGAATTAGTTCTCAACCACCTTTCTCTGTCAGTGCCAGAACACACTGCGACCGTTCTAATAGGTGCCTCAGGTTCAGGTAAATCAACGCTTCTTCGCTGTATAAATCTCCTTGAATCCATTGATGATGGACGGATTCTCTTAGATGGCGATGAAATATCTGACCCACTAATAAATGTAGATGCCGTGCGTCGCAAACTTGGAATGGTCTTTCAATCTTTTAACTTATTTCCACACAAAACCGTACTAGAAAATATTACTTTGGCACCGATAAAAGTTCAGGGTAAGAATAAGGAAGAGGCGATTGAATCTGCACAAAAACTCCTCAGACGTTTTGATTTAGCTGACAAGGCAGATCAATACCCAGATCGTTTGAGTGGGGGACAGCAGCAACGTGTCGCGATTATCCGCTCTTTGGCCTGTAATCCACGTCTACTTTTGTTAGATGAGATTACTTCGGCCTTGGACCCAGTCTTGGTGAATGAAGTTTTAAGCATTGTCCGTGATTTAAAGAGCGACGGCATGACAATGGTCTTAGCGACACATGAGATGGGATTTGCTACTCAAGTGGCCGATGAGGTTTGTTTCCTAGAATCTGGAAACATTCTCGAACGTGGCAGTGCCCAAGAGGTTTTGCACGATCCTAAAAATCTTAAAACCAAGGAGTTTTTAAAGCGAGTTCACGAAGCCGGCCGCATTTAAAGTTTTACAGGGAGTGAGATTAATCCCCTCAAAGCGACGTCTTTTCTCCATGATAATTCAACTTTCGAATCTTTCAAAGCAATCTTAGGAAACCTATGCAGAATCTCTTTGATTATCTCTTGACCTTCAATACGTGCAAGAGGTGCACCTAAGCAAACGTGAACTCCACGTCCGAAGGCTAAGTGTTTTCTGGTGTCGCGATGTATATCAAATCTATCGGGATTCTCAAATATGCTCTCATCACGATTGGCCGATGAAAGCATTGGAAGTACCAATTCGCCTTGAGGAATTGTGACACCTCCAACATCCATTCGCCGCTTTGTAAGCCTCCATGAACGAGGTACCGAACCGTCAAACCTAGCCATTTCATCAATCGCGTCCGGAATCAATTGAGGTTCTTTTTGTAGCAACGCAATTAATTCCGGTTGTTTTAAAAGCGCTAACATCCCATTTCCAAGTAGGTGGGTTGTAGTTTCATGTCCCGCAACAAAGAGGGTAACAACTGTTGAAACTAGTTCGGATTCACTCAAAGAGTCATTTTGAATCTCGGCATTAACCAAACCCGATAGGACATCAACTGTTGGATCCAGATCCCCACCTTTACTCCGAGATCTACGTTCATCGGCGAGTTTGATCACGAACTCGCGTATTTCGTGAAGCATTTCTTCGGCAAAAATCGCTTTCTGCGGGTCAATATTGCCGCCTTTTTCATACAAGCCATTAATTGCCCCTGCCCAACGAATCAAGTGTGGGATATCGCTCTCACTTGATCCGAGTAAACGTCCTACCACCAATGCCGGAACTGGAGTAAATAATTCGGAAATTAAATCAACGTCACCGCTCATGCTGTTGAGAATTCTGGTTACAACTTCGTGCGTGATTGGTCGCATATTTTCTGAGATTTTGGGGGTGAAGGCTTGCGCCAAAATTCCCCGCAAACGCTTATGTTCTGGGGCATCAGAGTGGGCTAGACCGGTGGCAAAATGCCTATGAAGCATAGGAACTCGATCCTGTATATCCGATTCTAACTTACTCAATAGATGAAGAACGCGACCCTTGCTTGAATAATCTTCGTGGTTGTGCAAAATCTCCGAGACTTGTGAATATCGAGTGACAACCCACCCACCAAGAGTTGGACTATAAAACACTGGTGCAGATTTACGAAATTCACCAAAGAGAGGATAAGGATTTGAAAAATATGTACCGTCAGAAATGGCGTTTTTGAGTAAATCTTCACCTAACATGTTTTGGCTCCACCATGAACGCTCCATTGTCAATTTTTAAGTAAGATTGTAACCATGAACGCAGTTAATGAACGCATTGAGCCAATCCGCGAGTTGATGAATGAGAAGGGGCTGGAAGCCTTTGTTATTCGCCGTAATCCAAATCTAGCGTGGGTTATTGCTGGGCGTGTTCATGTTCCAACGACCCTTGATGCAGCGTGTTTTGATCTCATTGTAACTTTGGATTCAGTTACAGCGGTTACCAATTCAATTGAGGCTCCGCGACTTATTGCAGAAGAGTTTCCGGCTGGATTCGAAGTTAAGACTATTAACTGGTGGGAAGGGCGAGACCCGCTTCTGCCAACTGGTGAAAAGATTGGTTCTGATCAAGCAGGTGCCGGTCGCATTGATTTGAGTTTGGAAGTTGAAATAATACGTTCCTCTCTCATTGAATCTGACATTGTACGTTTTAAAGATATCTGCGTCGACGCAGCTTCGGCCTTGGGTACTGCAATTAAAGAAGTTAAAAACTCAGATCGCGAAATTGATGTAGCAGGATTGATTTCTAAATCATTATGGAGTTCTGACTTAGAAATCGCCTTTCTAGGTGTCGCTGGTGAATCACGAGTGCGGAGATTTAGACACCCACTTCCGACCAGTGAATTAATCGGCTCGCGCGTGGTGGCATCGATCTGTGCCAAACGAAAAGGATTAATTGCATCGGTTACTCGTATAGTCACTTTTGGTGAATTATCTGAACCTGAAATCAACTCATATTTCTCACTTTTAAAGGTTGAAGCCGCGCTCTTTAATGCAACCACCGTCGGGAGTGCTTTTAGTGAGCCAGTAAAGGCAGCTGTCGCCGCCTATCCTGCCAATGGATTTGATGCCGATGAGTGGACCCACCACCATCAAGGAGGACCTACGGGATATCTACCCAGAGATTGGCCGGCCACCACAACGACAACTCGATTGATCGCCGAAAACCAACCTATTGCCTGGAATCCAACAGGTCAGGGGTGGAAAGTAGAGGATACGATTTTTACAACAAAATCTGGAGTCAAAATCCTCTCAATCGATACCAATTGGCCAATGCAGATGGTCAACGGTAGAAATCGTCCGAACCTGCTTCGCAAATAGAGTAGCCCTTATTTAATTTGAACGCCTTTAAATAAAACTGCTTCAATATCATGATTAAAATTAACTACAACAATATTAGCATGTTTTCCAGATGCTATAACTCCCACTTCTGGCAATTGGTATTTCATTGCCGCATTGCCTGCAAAGAACTTAGCGGCTTCCACGTAACTAACTTCAAAGTTTTGCATTAGAAACTTGAATGCCCTATCCATAGTCAATGTACTCCCAGCTAAGAGTTCACTGTTTTTAATTTTAACAACTCCATTTTTTACAATAACCGCGATATTTCCTAGCAGGATCTCACCGTCTTTTGACCCAGCAGCAGAAATTGCATCGGTGACAGCAATCAATTTATGCCGAGCAGTATCTAATAGGAGTTGGATTGCATCTGGAATAATGTGTGTTCCATCTAAAATAAATTCAAGGAATATATCTCTGTCATACAGTGCCTCTAGAGCAAGACTTGAAACACGGTGACTTATTGGTCGCATTGCACTGTAAAAGTGAGTAATAATTGAAGCACCACAATCAATGGCTTCGCGTGTTATTTTCGCATCTGCATCAGTATGACCCAATGCCACGACAACCCCAAGGGATTTTAGCAATCTTATTGCTTCAAGCGCCCCCTCGATCTCAGGGGCAATGGTCACAGAAGTAATCTTATTTTTTGAAGTGAAAATTAACTCTTCAATCTCACTTTTATCTGGTTTCCGCAAAGCCGATATATCGTGTGCACCACAGAATTTCTCAGATAGCCAAGGGCCTTCCAAATGTATGCCTGCTACGGTCAAAAAGGGAATATGTGAGCCAAGTCGGCCAACCTGCTCTAAGAGAATCGACGATTCTTGTGTGACGAGGGAGGCAAAGAGTGTCGTAGTACCTTTTTGCAAGTGAAACTCTGCAATAGATTCAAGGTTTGCAAATTTGGAATCAGAGAAAAAGAATCCATTACCTCCATGGCAGTGAGTATCTATAAATCCAGGAAGTGCAACACCATTGATGACCAGATCACCAGTACTAGATTCCACATCGCTTTGAATCTTAGTTATCTTGCCCTCATCCACAACAAGACGAACACTCTTTTCGAGATTTTCTCCTATGACTGCTTTTGGAAACCAATACTTAGCTGACATTAAGAGCCTTAGAAGCGCTCAATTCATCAGCAAGTAAAATGGTATCTGGATGCGATTGAAGTAAAGTGATTGGATAACTTACACTCAACGGACCCTTAACAAATTGATAAATTGCCTCGTTTTGACGGATACCACCATCGCAATATAAGCGAATTTTTTTTGAAGAGAGTATTAAATCCATCCCAATCGTTACAGCTAATGTAGGAAAATCTGAAAAATCTCCTCCGGCAGATCGCAGAGCATTTATCACAAAAGTTTCTGGAGTAAGAGATACAACTCTTGTTTTGGATTTAGCAAACTCTTCTATAGACACAGCACCATATTTTGAAACAGGGGGCTCGTTAAATGCAATGTGTCCATTTACGCCAACTCCTCCATAACAGACATCAACTCCGCCTAAAGCTTTAAAAAAACGCTCTGTGCGATCGATATCGAATGGGTCGGGAACAACCCATTGTGCCTCACTTGGTCGTAAATCAACATCTAGCGAGTTTAAAAATTGTTCAAATGCGCCTTTAAAACTTAACGAGTGCGTTGTCGGAATTGGTCGACCCTGCCAGTCTAAGTACTCATCCATAAGGGATATAAAAACTCCCTGAAAGGAGATCCTTTCGCTATTACAGATTGCAGTTAAGAGTGGATAGTGCGCAACTGGCCCAATAGGGAATATCAGCTTTAGCTCACGCCTCTCCCGATGTGCCTGTTTAATTTCATCGGCTATTTCTCGGGCAAAACTGGCATAAACATCCTTCGGTTCGGGAACAACAACTAACCGTGCCTTCACACAATTCCACCTTTCAGGGCCATTAACGAGGGGGAGCGTGGCTAGCCCCAGGCATATGTAACAGTTTGATAAAGGTACCCAAATACAATTGACTTGGATAGGCCAAAGGTGGCACCCTCCTCCAAGAGGTCTTACCACTGGAGGTTAAATGAGCACTGTTGCTCTTGTTGCATTAGCGCGACCGACATTTGATCTCACGTGTGCACAGGCTAATTTCGATAGTGCACGGTCTTTACTTCTCGAACTCGGTGCTCAAGTGGTCGGACCAGCAGAGCTCGTAATGACCCCAGAGGATGTTGCTGCAACCGCACTCCCTCCAGCTGATCTTCATATTCTATTTATGGCCTCATTTTCAGATGCATCACCTGCCGTTGAGCTTCTTGGAAAAGTTAAAGGCCCGATTCTTGGCTGGTCAATGCGAGAACCTGGATCAGTGGGTGAGCGGTTGAAATTAAATTCAATGTGCGGAGTAAATCTTGCCGCACATGCTTTGTTGAATGTTGGTCAATCAATGCGACACATTCATGGAAATGCAGATGAGCCGGATGTGCGCAACGCGATCAAAGCGGCGCTCGCAGGAGAGCTACCAACTGCACATACTCCAAAAATTGTCTCTGGAGAGTTTGCAACAGATGCAGTAGTTGATGCTGCATTTGCATGGCTTAAAGGGAAAAAGATTGGAGCGGTTGGTGATGCTCCCAATGGCTTCACGCCATGTGTTTTTGATGGCCCACAACTGCAGAGACTCTTCGGTCTAGATGTTCGACAGATAACAATTGATGATGCTTTTGGAAGAATTTCTGAAGTAAGTGAAGATGCACGCGAACTTGCATACACCAATGCGGTTGCCGCACAACCAACTCTCTCATCTGTAAATGTAATTGAGGCGAAGAAAGTTTATGGAGTCGAAGTTGCTTTAGATACTTGGCGAGCTGAAGAGTCATTAGATGCAATTGCGATTAGATGTTGGCCAGAGTTTCCTACAGATTTAGGTGCTTGCATTTGCTCTTCACTCGGTCGACTATCTGATCGCGGTACAGTTACAACGTGCGAACGTGATGTTCTCGGAGCCGTCACGATGATGGTTTGCGAATCTCTAGGTTCGGATGAAAACTATCTCGTTGACATAGTTGATCTTGATTCCATTCAAAATTTAGTGCGTTTGTGGCACTGTGGATCTGCAGCCACTAAACTCGCGGCCGATCCTAAGAATGCAACACAATCAACCCACTGCAACCGCAAACTAGGCGTTGCAGGTAATTTTCCGCTCAAGACCGGACCAGTAACACTGTTTCGAATTGATCGGGATGTAGATCCGAGCAACGGCACGGGTTTACGAATGGTTGTGAGCCGAGGGGAATCAATCCCTGCTCCCAATCACTTCCAAGGCAATACAGCCACGGTCGTCACTCAACCCGACGCCGCAGCTTTAGTGAATGGAATCGTCACTGGTGGATATCCGCATCACTTGGTAATCTCGTGGATCGATGTGCGTCCGGGTATTCGACAGATGGCAAAAAAGTTAGGGATCCCCCTCACAGAATGGTAATTCAACCCACAAACCCTCGAAAGCAAGGACAACAATGAAAACTAAAGGAAGTAAATCCTTCAGCATGAGTCGCCTTGGAGCAGTAGCTGCAGTTGCATTTGCACTTGTCGCTACAACAGTTCCATCCGCGTTTTCAGCTGGAGAAGTATTCGGACGAAAATGTACAACAGAAGGCGTAAGCACTGGGACAAGCTCCACTTCTCTTGTTTGTAAAGAAAATTCAGCGGGCAAGCTAACTTGGCAACGAGTTCGACTCGGCAGTGGCAGTGGTGCCCCTGTTGCAGCTCTTAGGGCCTTACCGGGAACAATTGAGTTCCACCACTGGCGCGGTGCTGAAGATGGCAAAATCTTTGACGAGATAATTGCTCTCTTTGAGGCAAGAAATCCTGGCGCAAAGGTCAAGCAGGTTACGATGCCATCCGGCGATTACACGAACCTTGCATTTTCGAGGATTCGTTCAAATCCAAAAGCTGCCGTATTCGCAACTTTCCGCGGTTCCCAATTCGCCCAATTTGCTAAGGGTGACATGATGACGGATTTGAAAAATGAACGCTTTACTAGACAAAATGTAATTGCTACTGGTCTGACTGCAGGTCAGTATGAGGGTAAGCAACTAGGCATTCCATTGCATTACCTCTTTAATAATCCTGTCTATAACACAGAGATTTTTGCTAAGGAAAAATGGACACCTCCAACTAACTTCACTGGACTTCTTGCTTGGTGTAAAGCTGCGAAAACTGCAGGGTATACACCTTTAGCGTGGTCGGGTGGATTCCGTCCAAATGCCGGACAGATGCTCAACTCAATGTTGATGAACTCTGCACCAGATTATGCAACGCTTTTGCAGCGCATTGAAGATATCGATACTGGGAAAGCAGATTTACAAACTGCTTGGTTTAAAGACATGGCTAATCGCTATAAGAAGATGGCTGATGCCAATTGCTTCCCTGACAATGCAACTGGCGTAACAGATGCTGCTGCCTTAAACCTCTTTGCAACTGGAAAATCTCCAGTACTTCCAACAGGTTCTTTCTCGATGGGATCAATTAAAGTCCTTAACCCTTCAATGGCTGGCAAGATGCAGCTTTTCTCACTCATAACAACAGATGAGAAGCCTCAGTACGTTGGAATCCAAAACAACACATTCATTTTGAGTGTTAATAAGAACTCAAGTGCAAGAGATCAAAAGATAGCAAGAGCATTTATTTCATTCTTAATGACTGGCGAAATTGCATCTATCTATGCAAATGGAACCTCTCAACATGTAAATGTTTTAAATGTTACATATACGAATCAAGATTTGATTAATACTTCTATATGGCAGTCGAAGAAGACGCTTTTGGCACCACGCTTCAACTGGCTAAATCAGGGAGTGCGCGATCTAATGGAGGATGCCCTCATTGCTATTGTGGGTGGTAAACCAATCGATGCTACTTTAGAAGATTATTCAAAACAGATTAAGCAAAAACTAGGCTAACCCAATCCCTACTATGAAGACGACGAGTAGCCCCCTCAATAAAATGAGTAGGGCTACTCGTCGTACCTCCAAAAATCGTCGTGCGGTCCAAGGATCAAAAACTGCTCTATATTGGATGTCAGCACCCGCGCTTGCTCTCTATGCGTTTCTATTTTTATTTCCAGTTTTGAGTAATTTCAGATATGCACTCATGAAGTGGGATGGAATAGATGAGGGAGAATTTGTCGGTTTAGCGAACTTTAAGAAACTGGCGACGGATGATGATTTAGCAACTAAAGTTTTAGGTAACAACATTGAGTTCATGTTTTGGGTTGTTATATTTCAGACCGTACTAGCCCTTCTCTTTGCGACCTATTTAGTTAAAAATACTCGAGCTAGTCTATTTTTTAGAACTCTATTCTTTTTCCCCACAATTCTTTCTTCAGTCTCTGTGGCCATGATCTGGCTTTTCCTTTATGACCCTAACTACGGCGCAATCAACTCGACTCTGGTACGCCTTGGGCTCGACTCCTTTGCGCTGAATTGGTTAGGCAGCGAAACATCGGCTTTATATGCGATTATCTTTGTTCAAGTTTGGTTTCATACTGGCCAAATGATGGTGATCTATATTGCGGGGCTCCAGCAGATCCCCGCTGAACTCTATGAAGCAGCAAACGTTGATGGTGCAAGTCGCTGGCAACAATTTAAGTCAGTAACCTGGCCGATGGCTCTGCCCACAAGCGCCGTGGTAGTTGCCTATACAACTATTCAGTCATTTAGAGCCTTTGATTTAGTTTATGCAACGACTCAAGGTGGTCCAAATAATACAACTTCAATTCTCACAACGATGATTTTTCAAACAGCATTTAATGAATTTAGATTTGGATATGCGGCGTCTCAGTCGATTCTAATGATTATTATGATTTTTCTAATTACAGGATTACAGCGACGTATTTTACGGACTAGGTACTAGGGCGGGAAATGATGTATAAAATAACGCGCTGGATTGCTCTCTCATTTTTCTCTCTCTTAATATTGATTCCCAGCACTATGGTCTTATTGGGCTCCTTTAAGAGTGATTTAGAGATCTATGACTCTCCTATGGCATTGCCCGTAAAGTGGACTCTAGATAATTACCAACGCCTTTTGGATGACGGTGACATCCTTATCAATTTCAAAAATAGCGTAATTGTTACGTTTTTCTCAGTCGCAATTACATTGCTGTTGGCGAGTATGGTTTCATTTGCGATTGCTAGATTGATGAATGTTACAGGAAGA
>JAUSFN010000013.1 GCA_030649935.1 Candidatus Planktophila sp. | reverse complement strand
ATGGCCGAGTACTTCCGCGATGTACAAAAGCAGGATGTTCTTTTGTTCATTGACAATATTTTCCGATTTACTCAAGCTGGCTCTGAAGTATCAACTCTTCTTGGCCGTATGCCATCTGCTGTGGGCTATCAGCCAACTTTGGCCGATGAAATGGGTCAGCTACAGGAGCGCATCACATCTACACGTGGTCACTCAATTACATCTATGCAGGCGATTTATGTTCCTGCCGATGACATTACTGACCCAGCTCCACATACAACTTTTGCTCACTTAGATGCCACAACTGTTTTGTCCCGTCCGATTTCAGAGCTTGGCATTTACCCAGCTGTGGATCCACTTGACTCAACATCGCGCATCTTGGATCCACGCTACATCGGTGAACACCATTTCCGTGTCGCTAACCGAATTAAACAGATCTTGCAGCGTTATAAGGATCTTCAAGACATCATCGCAATTCTTGGTATCGATGAATTATCTGAAGATGACCGAGTACTCGTTGGCCGTGCACGACGTATTCAGCGTTTCTTGTCTCAGAATACTTTCGTTGCCAAAGTCTTCACTGGCATTGAAGGCTCATTCGTACCACTAGTCGACACAATTGCAGCCTTTGAGGCCCTTGCCGATGGAAAGTACGATCACGTTCCAGAGCAGGCCTTTTTCATGTGCGGTGGCCTAGATGATGTAGAGCGCCGTGCTGCCGAACTAGCGGCAAGTGTTGGAAAGTAAAAAAACATGACACTCAACGTCGAACTCGTATCTCCAACTGAGCGCGTATGGTCGGGGCAGGCTTCATTTGTCTCTGCCCGTACCGTTGAAGGTGATCTCGGAATTTTGAGCGATCACGCGCCGCTCTTTGGAGTACTTGTCGATGGAGCTGTCAGCATAAAAGGTATTGATGGAAGCACCACTGCATTTACAGTAAGTGGTGGTTTTATATCGGTATCAAATAATCGGGTTTCTATTCTTACTGAGACTGTGAGCAAGTAACTTACTTTATGTGATGTTCAGTTTCAATTACGCGAACAGTCTTTGATTGACCACGCATCACGATTGACTGACTTATAGCACCAAAACTTGTATAGCGGATTCCCTTGATTAACTCTCCATCAGTTATTCCAGTTGCCGCTAAGAAAACATCTTCAGAGTTCACAAGATCCTTGGTGTATAAGATTGCACCAACTGGCTTGCCATCTTCATACAACTGACCTTGAATAGCCCCGCCTAAACAAATCATCGCAGCTGCAGCAATTACCCCCTCTGGAGTCCCACCGACGCCCATCAATAAATCAATGCCTGTGTTGGGCCGTGCAGTTTCAATCGCGGCAGCAACATCACCATCTTGAATTAAGCGGATGCGCGCACCTGCAGCGCGGATCTCTGCAATTAATTGTGCATGTCGTGGACGATTTAGTACCACAACTGTAATGTCACTAATCGCTAAATTTTTTGCCTTCGCAACTGCATGTATGTTCTCGGCAGTCGTTGCCTGTATGTCAATAACATGAGCGGCCTCTGGTCCAGTGACAATCTTGTTCATATAAAAAGAGGTCGTAGGGTCAAACATAGTTCCGCGAGGAGATAAGGCGATTACGGAAATTGCTCCATTCATTCCATTTGCAGTTAATGAGGTCCCATCTATTGGATCGACTGCAACATCACACGATGGCCCTTGCTGATTTCCAACGTTCTCACCATTATGGAGCATTGGAGCATCATCTTTTTCACCTTCACCAATAACTACAACACCTGCCATATCAACGGTATTAATCATTTCGCGCATTGCTTCGACTGCAGCTTTATCAGCTAAATTTTTCTCACCACGACCTACCCACGGAGCTGCGGCAATCGCAGCAGTTTCTGTTACACGAATTAGTTCGAGGGCTAAGTTGCGATCTGGGACTGTAGGCATTATTCACGGCTCACTTTCGCTCCTAGGCTGACAAGTTGCTCAGTAAAGTTAGGATAGCCACGATCTACATGGAAGGCGGCATCTATAGTTGTTTCACCCTCACTTACGAGAGCTGCTAGAACTAAACCTGCGCCGGCACGAATATCGGTGGCCTCAACTGGTGCCCCAGATAGCTCTGGCACTCCGTTAATTGATGCATGGTGGCCATCGATCGATATCTGTGCTCCAAGTCGTATGAGTTCGTTGACGAACATAAAACGTGACTCAAATACATTTTCAGTAACTAAAGAGTGTCCAACGGCAATCGAGTTCAAGGCAATAACCATTGGAAGTAAATCTGTAGGAAAGCCGGGATAAGGAAGAGTTACCACATCGATAGCGTGTGGCCTTGAATCCATGCGTACGCGTATACCGTCGGAAGTCGATGTCACGATCGCCCCAGCGCTAACGAGTTTTTCGAGGGGCAGTTCTAAATCCTTAGCACGCGCACCATGAATTGTAATGTCACCTCGTGTCATTGCCGCAGCAAATGCCCAGGTCCCAGTAATGATGCGATCAGGAATTGTTACATGGTTTGTAGGATTCAATTTTTCCACTCCAGTTATGGTGATGAGAGGAGTTCCGAGGCCTTGAATCTTTGCACCCATTGAAAGTAAGAATTCGCCGAGATCGATTAAATCTGGTTCACGTGCGGCGTTTTCGATTGTTGTTACACCTTTAGCTAATACAGCTGCCGTCATAATATTCTCTGTGGCGCCAACACTTGGAAAATCAAGTTCTATTAAGGCTCCAGATAATCCATGTACTGCTTCGGCGATTACATAACCGTGTTCAATGTGCGCACTCGCACCTAATGCCTCTAAGCCCTTGATGTGAAAATCCAATCCTCGCGATCCAATTGCATCCCCACCAGGTAGTGCTACCTCAGCTTTACCAATTCGAGCGACGAGTGGACCTAAAACATTTATAGAGGCACGCATTTTTCGCACCAAATCATAATCTGCACGGTGTCCTGGGTTTTCAGGAACATCAATTGTCACGGTATCTCTTTCGTGGATTACCCTGCAGCCCAGACGCGTTAAGAGATCGGACATGATGTCGACATCGGCAATCTCTGGCACATTCTCGATTGTTGTCGTACCAGTGGCTAAAATCGATGCCGCCATTAGTTTTAGGACGGAGTTCTTTGCTCCGGTGACGGTAACCTCTCCACGAAGGTTTGCTCCTCCCGTGACGCGGAAACGATCGAGAGATGCCATGGCCGCAGTCTACTTATAGGCTATAGGCATGGTTAATTTGACGCGTATTTACACTAAGACCGGCGACGATGGAACGACCTCATTAGGCGACATGAGCCGAACATCGAAAAATGATCCGCGCCTTGAGGCGTACGCCACCGTGGATGAAGCTAACTCCTCCATCGGAGTAGTGCTTGCTACAGAAAATTTAAGTGAGGATGTCCGCGCATTGTTAGTGCGAATTCAAAATGATCTCTTTGATGTTGGTGCCGATTTGTGCACGCCGGTGGTAGATTCGCCGGCCTTTGAGCCGCTTCGCGTTCTTGAATCCCAGATTAAATTCTTAGAAGAGGCGATCGATAGATACAACAGCGATTTAGAACCTTTGCGCTCATTTGTATTGCCTTCGGGCACACCAGCGGCTGCACATCTTCATGTCGCTCGCACCGTTGTGCGCCGTGCAGAACGGTGTACATGGGCGGCAATTCACGCCTTTGGCGGCGGAGTTAGTCCAATAACTGCAAAGTATTTAAACCGTTGTTCAGATTTACTCTTTGTTTTAGCTCGACATGTAAATAAAGATATTGGTGATCAGCTATGGGTTCCTGGAGCTAATCGCTAATTATTGCTCGCTGTATACGTTGAACTTGGGATTTTCTCACTTGCAGCATCATGGTGACAGTTTGCAGAAATCCCTGATATTCGGTGATGGAGTTCTAAAGGCTCTTGGCTAACAAGCAGAACAGTCACAATCTCTTTAGGCGCCGTCGCTCTAACTAATGCTCGGATAGTTCCAAAAACTATCCTTGTTGCATCTTCAGTGGAAACCTCACCTGCTAACTTGGCATTAACCTCCCACCACGTGCAGCCATTGAGGGATGCAACTTGAATTGCACCACACGAGAATTTCTCACAAATTGGCACCCCATCAACTTTTTGAGCCAGCGCTTTAGCTAATTTCTTATCATTGGATGCCGTTCCAATTAACTCCTTAGCGCTCGGAATTTTGGCAAAAACCTCACCGCTAGATTTGAAACCAACGGGTGGCCACTTTGGAGAGGGTGAAGGGGAGATGCGTTTTTTGCCCTTTTTTGTAACGACGTTCTTTTTTATAACCGCAATCTTTTTTACAACTGGCTTTTTAATTGGCGTTGCTTTATTGCTTGCTGTGGCCTTCGGGGTTGGAGAAGGTGACTGAGTAGCGCTTGTCGCTACTGGTGTTATTAACGTTAACGCAATAACAAGGATTAATAGGCGCTTAATCACGGTCCCACTTAAATTTGCGGAGTGAAAAGAAGGCTCCGATGATGAGCCAGACTAGTAATACCGCAAAAGTTCGTTCATTTTCCCAGGATTTTGCGATCTCTTGAGTTGCAAAGGAATCTGGTAAAAAGACTGATCGCATGCCTTGGGTGAGCCATTTGAGTGGAAAAATTGCAGCGATTTGTTGCATCCAGGGTGGGAGTTGTGTAAAAATGAAAAATACGCCGCTGAAGAACTGCAAGATAATTACGATGGGCGAAACAACTGCCGATGCTCCTCGGCCACTCTTTGGAATAATTGAAAATGCGATTCCGAGTGCGGTCGAACATGAACTTCCAAGTACAACCAACCATGCGAAAGTAATCCATTTATCAGCGCCAGTTGGCATTTCAAGACCAAAGAAGAGTAAGCCGAATCCAAAAAGCATGAAAATCTGTATGACCATGCTAACTGTGACAAGAATCGCCTTTCCAATAAAATAACTAGATGCAGGCATTGGTGTTCCGCGCAACCGCTTAAGTGCTCCGAAGTCGCGCTCTAAAGGAATTGTAATTGCAAGTGCTTGAAAGCCAGTATTAACCAGACCTGATGCAATCATTCCCGCGGCAAAGTACTGGGAAAATGTTACTCCTGGAGCGATAGTGTCTTTAAAGACCGATCCGAAAATTGCCAGCAAAATTACTGGAAAAAAAAGTGTAAAAACAACGGACTCTCGTTGCCTTGAAAACTGTCGAATCTCAAAACCCCCGCGTCGAATGCCGAGTGAGATGGCGCTAGGAATCTCATTCATGCGTTTTACCAATCATTCGAAGGTAAATATCTTCTAAAGATGGGCGACTTACAGTGAGCTCTGGAATTTCACCATTAAAGATGGAGGTTAGTTTATTAACTAGAGCTGTAGGATTATCAGTCGCCTCGGACTTTAACTCACCAGCCTCGCGCCACGTAACAAGAGCTTTAGAAGTACTTCGTCCACCGAGCTCGGTTGGTGAAGAGATTTCAATAATCTGACCATTATTTATGACTGCGACGCGATCGGCGAGCGCTTCTGCCTCATCTAAGTAATGGGTTGTAAGCAGAATTGTGGTGCCACTTCCTCGTAGGTTTTCAATCAGTGTCCAAAATGCTCGCCTTGCCTCTGGGTCAAAGCCAGTCGTAGGTTCATCCAGAAAAAGAAGCTCTGGATTGCCAACTATGCCGAGGGCGACATCTAGACGTCTGCGTTGACCTCCCGAAAGTTTACGGATGAGCGAACCGGCCTTGTCATCCAAGCCAACGGCATGTATCACTTCATCAACTTTTCGAGGATTGGAGTAGTAACCACTGAAGTGATCGATAGTTTCAACAACCGTTAAATCACCTGAATCCGACGTTGACTGCAAAACAATTCCGATCCGATTACGCCACTCACGGGCAGCGTGTCCTTCGTTGCGGGGATCAAAACCTAGGACGCTGACTTGTCCGCTATCACGGTTTCGAAAGCCCTCCAAAATTTCAACCGTAGTTGTCTTTCCTGCGCCATTTGGTCCTAGAAGAGCAAAGATTTCGCCCGATGAAATTGATAAGTCGATCCCTCTGACCGCATGAATTGGCCCATAACTCTTTCGTAGGCCAGTTACTTCAATCGCATTCATAGTGCGATAGTACTATGCCAATACTGTGAGAAAATATCGGTATGAGTCCGCGCAGAAACTATCCCAAAAATAGGCGGCCTAAATCAGATGATCGTGAAGGCCCGACATCGAATCAAAGCTTTGAAGAGCACCAAGAAGGTCTGTATACAGTTCGCAAATTAACTGGATCTGGATCAAATAAACCATATCGCTGTCCTGGCTGTGATCAGATGATTCCCCTTGCGGTTCCGCACATTGTTGCCTGGCTTGAAGATGATCAGGAGAGCCGCCGTCATTGGCACAGTGCATGTTGGTCTAAAAAAGATCAACGAAGACCTAATACTGAACGTACACGCAACGCCCCTAGATATTAACTCTAGGTTTATTTCAGCTTAGTCGTCCTTTGAGTAGTTTGGTTAATTTAATTACTAGTGCATCATCGTGTGGGCTGCGCATAAAACTTAAAAGCTTCAGCGGCAAATGAAAGCGAGTACGCACAACTGTACGTGCGAAGGTATATTCCAAGAGACCTTCAGGACCATGAACTCGGCCCGAGCCACTATCTTTGACACCCCCAAAAGGTACAGAAGCAATTGTTGCGAAAGCGAAAGTCGAATTAATTGCAACCATTCCGCACTGAAGTTGAGACGCTATTTTCTTTCCTTGTCGTTTAGACCAGACATTTGCACCGAGGCCATAACGTGATGCATTTGAAAGATCGATCGCTTCACGCATTGTTGAAACCCGATTAATAATAATTATCGGACCAAACGTTTCTTCGCGTACCGCTATCGAACTCTCAGGAACATTTATTAGCACAACTGGTTGTACGAATGGCGCTTTCACCGATTGTGGTCCTCCATAAACACAAATACCACCATCTGCAATCGCCGCCTTGATGTGGGAGTTAATAACCTTGATCTGGGAAGGCATTGTTGCAGGTCCGTAGTTGCCGTCCCCTGGCGCACCTGCATGAATCGTTGAGGCAAGTTCAATTGCTCGAGCAATAAACTCATCGGCAACTTTTTCATCGACATATACGCGCTCTGCACCAATACATGATTGACCAGCATTAGCCATGGCAGACCACATTGTTGCATCAACCGCACGTTTAATATCGGCATCGGCTGCCACGATTACCGGATCTTTGCCACCACACTCAAGAACGACAGGGACCATTACCGATGCGCACTGGGCAGCCACTAACTTTGCCGTACGAGTCGAGCCAGTAAATGAGAGCTTGTCGATTCCACTCACACAGAGTTCGCTACCAGTTTGCGCTAAACCCGTAATCGTCGTGAAAATATCGGCGAAGGGTGCAACCTCATTAAAACTCCCTTCGAGCCACATTCCCACACCTGGCGTGAACTCACTTGGTTTAAAGAGAACGGTATTACCCGCAGCTAATGCATATGAATTTGAACCAACCGGAGTAAAAATTGGGTAGTTCCAGGGTCCAATTACGCCAATCACGCCAAATGGGGAGCGCTCAACAGTTGCCGCCATATTGGCCATTAATAATCCGGGGCGGCGATATGAGGTGCGCAAAATCGATTCGGCATGCCGCGCCGCCCATTCAATGTGGTTTACAGCGATACTCACTTCTAACATAGCATCGCTCATCGGCTTTCCGGTTTCACAGCTAATTAACCCGGCGATCTGCTCTATACGTTTCATGATGAGTGAACTCCATGCGAGCAATACCTGCCGGCGACCATTGAAACCAATCCTTTGCCATTTCACCGTTGTGGTGCGCGCGCGGCTAACAACTTCCTCGATTTCGCTCTTGCTAAAAATTGGATACGTACCAATTGCTTCTCCAGTTACTGGATTGTGCGAATTAAATGAGGGCCTTTCTTTAGTCACCATGGTTAGAAGCGTAGTGGTGTGTCGATACAATTTGAAGCATGGCCGAGATTATTAGACCCAGTACAGTCTTGCCCTCAATTCGAACTCCATTCCATGTGTTAACAACTGATGGTGTGGAACTCATCGGCGAAGTTGCATCTCCACTTGGGGTTAGACGCGGGGCTATTCTCTGTTTGCATCCATTACCAACAGCTGGTGGAATGATGGATAGTCATGTTTTTAAAAAGGCAGCCAACAGATTACCCGCGATGGCTGGAATCACCGTTGTTCGTTTCAATTCGCGCGGGACGGAAAGTGAAGCCGGACACAGTACGGGTGAATTCGATAATGGAAATGCCGAGGCGTTAGATGTTCAAGCAATGCTTGCATACTGTTTTGACTTTTTGAAATTAGAAAATGTTTGGGTAGTCGGTTGGTCATTTGGAACTGATTTAGCTCTGCGACATGCCAAAGATCCTCGGCATAAGGGTCTAATTCTCTTGAGTCCACCACTTCGAACCACAATCGAAAGTGATTTACTGTATTGGAACAGCGATACGCGACCGATCACAGCGCTCATCCCTGAATTTGATGAGTTTCTCAAACCCGATGAAGCACGAAGACGTTTTTCCAAAATTCCTTCAATCAGAGTTATCGCTGTTGAAGGCGCAAAACACTTATGGCTTGGTGAGCCCTTTGTTCATCGAGTTCTATCGCAGATTACTGCAATTGTTACGGGAGTTTTCGAAGATTTACCCCTTGAATATTAAGCCGAGTTTGCCCGAGGAATAACCACTTCATCCAGAATTAAGATAATTGCTGCAGCAACTGGGACGGCCAAAAGTCCTCCGACGAGTCCCAATAGTGAAGATCCAATTAGTGCGGCGATGATAGTTACCGCACCTGGTACCGACATCGTCTTCTTCATAATTCGCGGGGTAACTACATAATTTTCTATCTGCACATAAATAACATAAGCAACAAATGCAATAACTCCAAGTGGAATCGATTGTGTTAGGGCGATTATGGTAACTATTGAGCAGCCAATAAAGTGACCAATGAGTGGAATTAATCCACAGACAAGCACAATCATTGCAATTGCAAACGGTGAAGGGAGGCCTATTATTATGGAGAGAATCAAGACAAAAATTGCAGCCATGATTGCGATAATTAATTGGCTTCCAACGAATGATCCAACGCGAGCAATAATTGCATTAGTCAAACTGCCAACGCGATCTCGCCTGCTTGCGGGAACTAATGAAAGTCCTAATTCCACGACTTGAGGCAAGGAGGTTATAAAGTAGAGAGTTAAGACTAAAACAGTTAGAAAAGAAAAAAAGCCTGAGAGGATAGTTTTGCCGACTCCGAGCACACCACCGAAAGTAGTCACCAGTAACGTGCCATCTGAAGTTACTGACTTCAATTTTGCCTGCAATGTGTCGATTAGACCAAATTGTTCGTTGAGTTTATT
The DNA here is from genome assembly GCA_030649935.1 of Candidatus Planktophila sp. Taxonomy (GTDB): domain Bacteria; phylum Actinomycetota; class Actinomycetes; order Nanopelagicales; family Nanopelagicaceae; genus Planktophila. Next base: position 78,217 of record JAUSFN010000013.1, on the reverse strand, counting down.
TATTGCTTCATAATTTGTCAGGTCATTGATTAGTTGGGGCGCACGATTGATGAGCTGAGTCCCTTGAGTGACAACTGGTGGCGCTACGACAAATGCAAAGAAAACAACGAAAGCAATCACCGAAGTAAATATAATTGTGACGGCCATTGCACGAGATAGTTTCTTACCTCGCAAGGCTTCGACGGCAGGATTAAGTCCAGTTGCAAGAAATAGGGAAATGAGGATCAGAACAAATATCTGACTCACACTTGCTAAGGCTCGCATTAGAAGGATGGCAGTTAAGGCACCAAGTGTTGCAATGAAACCGAAGTAGAAAGGGTGGGCTCTATTAATCGGGGCGCCGAGAGTTCCAAAATCTGATAGCGGTAGTGGCGCCGTGACTGCCTTCTTTGAGACCTTCTTAACTCGTCCAGAAATAGCCATAGACCTATTCTAAAGTGAGCAACACATCAGTAGGGAGAGATAGTTCACCCAATCGTTACATTGTTAGGCAAGAATAGGCTCTATGGCGCTACGGATAACTGGTTTAGGCGGGGAGATTGCCTCTGTCACGGGCCTGCCGTGGCAGTTGAGCCTAGAGGAGTGGCCTGAAGATCCAGCGTTAGCTGAAAAGAGAGGGATATCCCGCCACGTTGTTCGTTTAGTGAGAGCGACAAAAGATCCAGATTCTCACGTCTATGCCGTGAAGGAAACGGTCAGTGAATTCGCCAATCGCGAATATAAAATCCTGCGTGAACTCACGCACTTGCACGCCCCTTGTGTCGAACAAATTGCCGTCGTTGAAGGGCGAACCGATAAAAATGGGGAAGAACTTCCCTGTGCAATCGTTACGCGCTTTCTGCCATACTCCCTGCCCTACCGAGTCTTACTGTCAGGTTCGGTAACGGCTCATGACATCACCACCATGGCAAGTGCGCTCGCTCTATTAATTGTTCGTTTGCACTTACTTGGTTTCTGGTGGGGTGACTGTTCGTTGTCAAATACTTTGTTCAGGCGAGATGCTGAGGGCTTCGCCGCATATCTTGTAGATGCAGAGACTGGAGAGTTTCAAAAGACTCTCAGTGACGGTCAACGCGAACATGATTTAGATATCGCAATGTTTAATGTCGCCGCAGAGCTCGAGGATCTTTCGCTTTCAGGGGTTCTGTATCCCGGGATTGATCCAGTACGTGCCGCAGAAGCAGTTATTAGACGTTACCGTCGAATCTGGGCTGCGCTAAAAGAGCGTCAACTGTTAGATCCTAAAGATCGCCATGCAGTTGAAGGAGCGATGCGCGCTTTGCATGATTTAGGTTTTGCAGTTGAAGAGGTTTCTATCACCATCGATGGAGATACACAGATGCTCTCCTTTCAACCTAAGTTAGTTGCAGCTGGATATCACAGTGCACGTCTGCGTGAGTTAATGGGATTAGAGACTGAGGAGTTGCAAGCGAAGCGATTACTTGCATCCTTTGATCGATACTGCGCGCGTGAAGAAAAGTTAGGAGCTTCAGTTACTGAGATGGCTAAAACTTGGCTCTTGCAAGTCTTTGAACCAACAATTAATCGAGTTCCTGAGGCGATGCGCGGTCGCGTTGAACGTGCACAGATGTTCCATGAGATTCTTGAAAATCGCTGGTATCTAAGCGAGAAAAGAGGAGTTGATGTTGGACTTGAGTTCGCCACTGATAACTACATCACAGAGATCTTGCCCTATCGCCGTGATTCGGGGGTAGAAGTCGAGGCACTGTAAGATAGCCAGATGAGTAATCCGCCAAATTTTGCTCGCGCGGTAGATTTAAGTTCCCTTGGAAAGCCTAAAGTGGCAACGGTTGGACCAATGCCGGGTTTAGAGGTAACCACGGCGAATTTAACCTCCGAATTCTTACCGCTTTCGCACAAGAAACCCGTCATCGTAATTGCCTGGTCTACACGTTCGCCAGAGTCAATGGAGATGGTAAAACTTCTTGGATCACTTGAATCGGCCTATCAAGGTAGTTGGACCTTAGGACGCCTAGATGTAGATGCCGAGCCAAACGTTGCTCAAGCATTTCAGACTAAGAGCATTCCATATGCGATTGCCCTGATCGGTGAAAAGTTGGTTCCACTTTTTGAACAAAATTATCCAGAAGCACAGATTCGATTAGTACTCGATAAGGTCTTGACTCTTGCATCAGAGCAAGGTGTTGGTGCCGCCCCAGTTGAAGTGAGTGAGTCTGAGGAAGACGAGGCGATGATCGCCCTTGAAGCCAGCGATTTTGTCGCTGCTGAAGCGGCCTATAAGAAGCTCCTTGCTCGCAAACCTTCAGATAATTTTGCAAAATTAGGTTTAGCGCAAACACAGTTGCTTATTCGAAGTGAGGGTTTAGAACTAGAAACGGTGATTGAGCAGGCGGTTCAGAACCCTGGTGATATTTCGATTCAATTAATGGCAGCTGACATGGAAATGGTAAATGGCAGAGTAGAAGCTGCATTTGCACGTTTAGTACATGTAGTAAAGGAAACTTCCGGCGAAGATCGAAATAAAGTGCGAGAGCACTTAGTGGGGTTCTTTGCACTTGTCGATCCTTCAGATTCTCGTCTTGCTGCGGCTCGCAGCGCACTTGCGAACGCACTGTTTTAGTGAAGAATTTAAATGCCAATCGGGAGCTCAATTATTTAAAGCTCATTTTCTTTTTATTTGGATTTCTGATTATGTCTTGGTTACCTCGATTTCCAGAGGTTAAAGCTAATTTAGCACTTTCAAATGGCGAGTTTGGATCAATTATCAGTATCTCAGCCGTAGGTTCACTTGTGGCGCTATTTACGGTTGGTCATCTTGTGCATAATTTCGGAGCTAAGTTGGTGATGCGCATTGCCGCCGTTTCAATGGCAATTAGTCTAATTCTGCTTACCAATACGAATTCAACTCTTGTTTTTCTGATTAGCATCATAATTCACTCTGCAGGGATATCTGCCTTCCATGTTTCAATTAATGCCCAAGGCTTTAGTTTTCAAGATCGCACACAAAGGCATGTAGTAACGCTCTTAAGCGGCTTTTGGAGTAGTGGTGCATTGGCTACGGCAGTTGTTTCAGGATTGCTCGTTGACCGAATTTCATTAGAAATTCACATTCTTATTCTCTCGCTATTAGTTTCAATTATTATGTTAATTACGATCACTAAGCTCAATGAAAGCTTAGTTAAACCTAACCAGAACACTGAGACTGATTACAAAATCACCGACTTATTTAAAGGATTTAAAATCGATGGAATGGTCTCTGGTGCACTTATCTGTGCAATTTTTCTTGAATTTAGTGTGGGGGATTGGGCGGCTATATTTGTAAAAGAAGATATTGGGATTAAAGGAGGAGCGCACACGCTTCCTTATATTCTCTTTACTTTTGCGATGATTGCGGGCAGACTAACAATTCACCACTTATACTCAAAATTTTCAATGGAATTCTTAGTGAAAAGTGCATCGCTAATTTCCGGAATCTCTTTTCTGATAGGAATTCTTGCAACACAAGTCATTGGAGTAGAAAACAAAACAATTTCTCTAATAATTTTAAGTATAACTTTCACTATCGCAGGTCTTGGTTCATCATTTTTAGGTCCAAGCATCATGAATGCCGCCAATATACGTTCTAGTTCGCCATCAAGTGTAGTGATCGGTCAGATGGGAGTTATAAACAATATTGCAGTTTTGGTTTTGAGGTTAGTGATAGCTTGGACGGCACAAGTATTTTCACTCTCTCTAGCCTTATTGATTCCAGCTTTCCTATTACTTACAGTTCCATATTTTGCAAAAATCTTTAAGAACGTTTAAACCAAACTGTAGCAAGCGGTGGAATAGCAATGTGGGCGATCAGATGACTTGCATCTTCCAAGGTAATCGCTTGGTTCATAATTCCAGTTCCTCCAAATGCTAAGTCGTCGGTATTGAGAACTTCGTGCCATGTGCCGGCCGTTGGAAAAGGGAGCTGATAACGTTCATGTGGCATTGGAGAAAAATTTGTGACAGAAACAAGTGGATTAGAAGAATCATCCCAGCGCGCAAAAGCTAATACATTGGCGGCGCCATCATTATTTACTAGCCACGTAAAACCCTCTGGGGAAGTATCTTTTTGCCACAACGCAGGCGTGCCCACGTACTCTTTATTGAGCGAAGCAACTGTTTTTTGTAGGCCCTTATGTTCATCAAATTCAGTTAGATACCACTGCAGACCAGCGCTTTCACTCCACTCATCATTTTGGGCAAACTCGCATCCCATAAAAAGAAGCTTCTTGCCGGGGTGAGCCCACATATATCCATAGAGCGCCCTTAATGTAGCTAATTTTTGCCAACGATCCCCCGGAAATTTATTTACTAATTGACCTTTTCCATGAACAACTTCATCATGGGAAAGCGGCAATATAAAATTTTCACTCCATGCATAAAGAATTGAGAAAGTAATTTCGTTGTGGTGATAAATACGGTGGATCGGGTCGTGTTCCAGATATTTTAAAGTATCGTGCATCCAACCCATATTCCATTTGAAACCAAAACCTAGGCCGTCTGAAGAAGTATCGCGAGTTACACCTGACCAGGCGGTAGATTCCTCGGCGATCATCATGATTCCTGGGTGAGTTCGATAAGCCGTTGATGTCGCTTCTTGAAGCAATTTCACTGCCTCTAAGTTTTCGCGACCACCATTTTTGTTAGGTAACCAATCTCCTTCTTCGCGCGAATAATCCAAATAGAGCATAGATGCAACTGCATCTACTCTTAAGCCATCAATATGAAACTCAGTCAACCAATACAACGCACTTGCTACCAGAAAGTTTCGGACTTCATTGCGTCCGAAATTGAAAATTAGAGTTCCCCAGTCAGGATGCTCACCAAGTCTAGGGTCTGAGTGTTCATATAGTGCGGTTCCATCAAATTGTGCAAGCGCCCATTCATCTTTTGGAAAATGCGCAGGTACCCAATCAAGAATCACACCTATGCCTGCAGAGTGAAGAGCGTCTATCAAAAACCGAAAATCATCCGGATTGCCAAAACGCGACGTAGGTGCAAAAAAAGAGGTGACTTGATAACCCCATGATGGGCCGTATGGATGTTCGGTCACTGGCAAAAACTCAACATGAGTAAATCCTTGCTCTTTTACATATTCAACTAATTGAGCTGCTAAATCGCGATATGTCAGACCTAACCTCCATGACCCTAAGTGAACTTCATAGGTAGTTATCGGAGCGCGCCATGATTGAAACTCTCTACGTCTTTCGATCCAATCAGCATCGCTCCATAGATACTCTGACTCTTCCACAATTGAAGCTGTCAGGGGTGGAGTTTGTGTAGCTCGTGCCATTGGATCGGCATGATCGACCCACGTGCCATCGATGCCACAGATAGCAAACTTATATTTGATTCCAATACCAATATCTGCAACAAATATCTCCCAGATACCTGAAGAGCCTATGCGCAGCATTTGATTGGTATTTCTATCCCAAAAATTGTGATCTCCGATCAAAGAGACGGCACGGGCATTTGGAGCCCAGACTGAAAATGCGGTGCCAAGGAGTGTGCCTTCAGTATCACGTCGAACATGTGCACCTAGCGCTCTCCACAATTGTTCATGGCGGCCCTCAGAGATTAAATGGAGGTCAAGTTCGCCCAGTGTTGAGTGAGGATTGAGAAAACTCGCGGGCACAATCTCCTGAATCTGTTTTTTGCTAAGAAACTTCGGGAAGAAACCCATTTTAGATTTTCACTCTGCAGATATGGGCAACTTTTCCAACAGGCCGTGTTGGATCTAAAGAAATATACGTGTCTGGAGACCAGTTAAAGTGTGAGCCATCAAGTAGATCTTCAACTTCAAAATGTGTCCCACTAATTCCCAATGAGTTCATATCCCAATGAACTATCGTTCCTTGGGCATAATTTGGATCGAGATTGACTATCACTATAATCAAATTATTATCATCACGCTTTGAATAGGCAATGATCGCATCGGAATCGGTATTATGGAAAACCAAGTTACGAAGTTGGTGCAAAGCTGGGTTCGCTGCTCGGATAGCATTCAATTGAGTTATAAATGGAGCTAGAGTAACTCCCTTTTTAGCAGCGCCATCCCAGTCACGAACTTTAATCTCATATTTTTCTGAATCGAGATACTCTTCGCCATCTAATTTAAAAGGTAAGTGTTCATAAAGTTCGTAACCTGCATACATTCCCCACGATGGTGAAAGTGTTGATGCCAAGACTGCGCGAAGTGCAAATACTGCAGGATTACCTGAATGTAAATGAAAGGGATTGATATCAGGGGTATTGACCCAGAAATTAGGACGAAAATATGCATCGGATTGAGTTGAAACTTCTCGCCCGTAATCGATAAGTTCAGATTTACTTGTTCGCCACGTGAAATAGGTATAGGACTGGTGGAATCCCGCTTTTCCAAGAGCGTGCATCATGGCCGGGGCTGTAAACGCTTCAGCAAGAAAAACGACTTCAGGGCTTTCAATGCGCATAATCTCTAGTAAATCCTGCCAAAAATGAACGGGTTTAGTGTGAGGGTTATCTACTCGAAATATTGAAACTCCCTTTGAAACCCATAAACGAATAACGCGCAGGATTTCATCTCGTAAACCTTCATAGTCATCATCGAAGTTAAGGGGGTAGATATCTTGATATTTTTTTGGAGGATTTTCTGCATACGCGATTGTTCCATCAGGACGTTTGTTAAACCACTGAGGGTTTGCATGCACCCAAGGGTGATCCGGCGACGTTTGTAAAGCGAGATCTAATGCAATTTCAACACCGTTTTTATTTGCGATAGATATAAAGTTTTCAAAATCATCCATTGTTCCAAGCTCTGGATTGATTGCATCATGGCCGCCGTCGGCACTGCCAATCGCCCAAGGAACGCCTGGATCACTTTCTTTTGGAGTGAGTGAGTTATTCGCGCCTTTTCGGTGGGAAAGGCCAATGGGATGGATTGGAGGCAAGTACACAACATCAAAGCCCATAGCGGCAACTGCCGGTATCCGTTGAGCGGCCGTTTTAAAAGTTCCGCTCGTAATCGTTCCATCTTTGTTTTTTATCGCGCCTTCGCTGCGCGGAAAAAATTCGTACCATGAACCAAAGAGCGCACGCTTTCGATCTGCAAAGATTGGATATTTTTCACTCGAGCCTAAAACAGTGCGATATTGCGTAACGCTATCTGCCTCAACTATAAAAAAGAAATTGCCTTCAGTCGGAATTTTAACTTCACCCATAAAGCGACTGGACCCAGGCCAGTTTTCGACCATTGTGCTGCGCGAAACCACTTTTCCATTATCGGAGTGCAAAACAATTTCAGCCGTTAGTTTTTCATGTCCTTCGATTACAACCGTTGCGCTGACAGTAATACGCTCTCCAGGAACTGCCTTTACGGGCAGAAATTCTCCCCCGAAGAATACTGCGGGGGAGATATCGCTAATCGCAATTCTCGATATCAACCTGAGCCTTCCGTGTTACCAGCATCAGCTGCCGATATGTCATCAATACGATACTTCTCCATCGCGGCTTTCACAACGTTAAATTTGATGTGACCGAGTTTTTCTAACTCTTGCAATGTGGTAATTGCGATGGATTCAGCATCGACTTTAAAGTGTCGACGAAGCGCACCTCGTGTGTCAGATAGTCCAAAGCCATCGGTGCCAAGGGAGATGAATGGCGCAGAAATCCATGGGGCAATCTGATCTTGTACCGAGCGCATATAGTCACTAACAGCGATGACTGGACCGTTGTGCCCAAATAATTTGCTATCAATATATGCACTTCGCTTATCACCCGGATTAAGGAGATTATGGCGATCGGTTTTTAGCCCATCTCGTCGAAGTTCATTCCACGAGGTAACCGACCAGACCGAGGCTTCAACACCCCAATCTTCACGAAGAAGTATTTGCGCTTTCAACGCCCAATTCACTCCGACTCCAGATGCCAAAATCTGTGCTGATTTTTTACTTTGATTTTTTGCTGGAGAGTATAAATAAATTCCCTTAAGCAGACCTGCGACATCTAAATTCTCTGGTTCTTCTGGATGAATATATGGCTCGTTGTAAACAGTGATATAGAAATATACGTTTTCGCTATTTTCGCCATACATACGTCGGAGTCCATCTTTTACGATGTGACCAAGTTCAAAAGCAAATGCGGGATCATATGCAATGACTGCAGGATTTGTCGATGCCAGAAGATGTGAATGTCCATCTTCATGCTGTAATCCTTCGCCATTTAACGTTGTGCGTCCTGCAGTTGCGCCAATCACAAAGCCTCGCACCAACTGATCGGCTGCTGCCCAAAATGCATCTCCTGTGCGTTGGAAGCCAAACATTGAGTAAAATATATACATCGGAATCATAGGCTCGTCGTGTGTTGAATAAGAAGATCCAACCGCTGTAAATGAGGCAACTGATCCCGCCTCATTAATTCCTTCATGCAAAATTACGCCAGATGTTGATTCTTTATACGACAGCATGAGTTCGCGGTCAACGGCCATGTACTGCTGGCCATTTGGCGAATAAATCTTCATCGTTGGAAAGAGTGAATCCATGCCAAAGGTGCGTGCCTCATCGGGAATAATAGGAACTATGCGAGAACCTAAACCTGGATCTTTCACTAAATCTTTAAGCATTCGAACAAATGCCATAGTTGTAGCAATCTCTTGTTGTCCCGAACCACGCTTAACCGATTCATAGACTGAATCATCGGGCTGAGGAAGAGGCCTTGATATCGAACGTCTACGCGGAATTGATCCGCCCAGAGCGGCCCGTCGTTCTGCAATATATTGCGCCTCAGCCGAGCCTTCTGCAGGCTTAAAGTAGGGAGGAAGATACTTGTCTAGCACTTCATCTGGAATCTCCAAGTGGAGCGTGTCTCTAAAGCCCTTAATATCCTCAAGGCTCATCTTCTTCATTTGATGAGTTGAGTTACGGCCTTCGAATGATGAACCGAGAGTCCAGCCTTTGATTGTCTTAGCTAAAATCACAGTTGGTCGACCATTGTGCTGGACTGAAGCGGTATAGGCGGCAAATAATTTCTTATAATCGTGACCGCCACGCTTTAAGCTCCAAATTTTATCATCGCTCCAGTCGGCAACCATTGCCGCAGTTCGAGGATCTCGGCCAAAGAAATTTTCGCGAACAAATGCACCGGATTCAGCTTTAAATGTCTGGTAATCACCATCGAGCGTATCGTTCATTAACTTAACGAGAGCGCCTTCACGATCTTGAGCAAGTAATGGATCCCAATCACGACTCCATACAACTTTTATAACATTCCATCCAGCGCCACCAAATATTGATTCGAGCTCTTGGATTATTTTGCCATTGCCTCGAACGGGACCATCTAGGCGTTGCAAATTACAGTTAATAACAAAAGTTAAATTATCCAATTTCTCTCGTGTGGCAAGACCAATAGCACCGAGAGTTTCAACCTCATCAACCTCACCGTCGCCTAAGAAAGCCCAGACATGTTGGTCGTTTGTATCTTTGAAACCACGGTTGTGAAGATAACGGTTGTATCGTGCTTGGTAAATTGCATTCAGCGGACCAATTCCCATCGACACCGTGGGGAACTGCCAAAAATCCGGCATCAAACGCGGATGCGGATATGAAGAGAGGCTTCCAGATGGATGCGATAGCTCTTGTCTAAAACCATCTAACTGGATTTCACTGAGTCGTCCCTCAAGAAATGCGCGTGCATACATTCCAGGACTGGCATGACCTTGGAAAAATATTTGATCGCCGCCACCTGGATGATCCTGCCCACGGAAGAAATGGTTAAATCCAACTTCATAGAGCGATGCCGATGAGGCATATGTTGAAATATGACCACCAACTCCTACTCCGGGACGTTGGGCACGGTGAACCAACATTGCAGCGTTCCATCTATTTATTGCTCGGATTCGACGTTCAATATTTTCATCCCCAGGAAATTCTGGCTCATTCTCAGGTGAGATTGTATTTATGTAGTCAGTAGTGCGAAGTGCTGAGATTCCAATATTTTTCTCATGCGCACGATTTAAAAGAGAGAGTATTAAATATCGTGCTCGAACAGGTCCAGAGTGGGCAAGAGCTGCATCAAAAGATGCTTGCCATTCAGCGGTTTCAGCTGGGTCGGTATCGACCAACTGGTCGATAATCTGGTCGGGCGCTTCGAAGTTTTCGCTCATGCCCCTATTCTTGCCCGAACTGCTCTGTAAGTCGAAATGAAAAATCTAGGCTCAAAACCTCTTGCATATCTCACACAGATTGTGTGGACTTATCCCGTGCCAGCCAGAATGGGGATAAAGAAAGGTGACCTGATTTTAGAGGTCGGCCGTGGTGATGATTGCGATATTAAAGTTCGAGACGAGATCTCTGCGATTACCGGCACTGATTTCTTAGATTCAGATTCTCAAGAGGTTGTCGATGCGGTGATCATCTGGTGGCGTGATGGAGATGGTGACTTAGTCGATGAGCTAATGGACTCACTCACTTATTTATCTGACAATGGAGCGATCTGGGTCCTCACTCCAAAAGTTAATCGTGCAGGTCATGTTGAACCAAGTGATATTCAAGATGCAGCCCCTACTGCCGGATTGAGTCAAACCTCAACAATCTCCGTGGCAACTGATTGGTGCGCGACACGTCTAGTGGCACGTAAGTCGGGTAAACGATAGATTTATATCTATGACGCTAACAATTGGCCAGACCGCCTCAAATTTTGAATTATTTAATCAGCATGGCGAGAAAGTATCGCTTGCATCATTTAAGGGCGAAAAGAATGTAGTTGTTCTTTTTTACCCCTTTGCTTTCTCTGGAATTTGTACTGGTGAGCTATGTGCGTTGCGCGATGATCTATCAGCGTTTCAAAATGAGAGCGTACAATTACTTGCGATATCGTGCGATTCGATGTTTTCACAGCGTGCATTTGCCAATCACGAGGGATATACATTTCCATTACTCAGTGATTTTTGGCCGCATGGCGCGGTCTCAAAATCCTACGGTGTCTTTGATGAAGAACGGGGTCGAGCAAATCGCGGAACATTTGTCATCGACAAAGCGGGCATTGTGCGCTGGCAAGTCATTAATGGCGGCGGTGATGCTCGCAATGTAGCCGATTACAAGGCGGCAATCGCAGCGCTGTAAAGAGGATTTACCTTTTCGCTGCTGCTGAAGTACGATTCACCAGTGCTCGATAAGAGTGCGCGGGTGCTTAGCTCAGTGGTAGAGCGTCTCGTTTACACCGAGAATGTCGGGGGTTCGAAACCCTCAGCGCCCACAAAAAGTTCGTGAAGGAGTTGACCTTGAAGGCAAGCCCGCATGATCAACGACAGATACTAAATACGGCCAGCCTTGACCAAAGAACAACGGCGCTAAACCACAAGGCGCAAACACTTGTCGAGCACGCTCTATTAGCTAATGTGAGAATAAAGTCGCAAAACCTTCGTGATCTTCGAATAGGTGCACAGACCGAACTCAGTGATGTAAAGCGCGAACTACTGCGTGCTGAGGCCGATGTAGAGCAGATTGTTATGCGCATAGTACGTGATGAGGCTCGCCTCAATGGAGGATCAGCATCTCCCAAGGAGCTAGAGCAGCTCCAACATGAAGTGGGAACATTAAGTGTGCGCAGAGCAGAGCTCGAAGAAGTTGAACTTGAAGTCATGATGCGAATCGATGAGATTAATGCTCGTATTAGCGAATTGAGTGAGCAGGAAGCGAACCTTACTGCCGAAATCGTCGACCTTGAGATTCGCACAGAAAATGCGCTCGCCGCCTTTAACTCCGAACTAGAAATCATAGCCAAAGAGCGCAGTGAAAACCTTGCTTCAGTTAACCCGGAATTTATTGCACTATACGAAAAAATCAGAACATCAAATAACGGTACTGGGGCGGCGGCGTTAATCGCTGGAAGTTGCAACGGTTGCCATCTATCAATAAACGCCATTGAACTTAAGCGAATCACCGATATAGCCGAAGATGAAGTTGTTCGATGCGAAGAGTGTCGATGTATTTTGGTGCGCGGAGTTTAATGAAATGACGCGCCACTTTCTTTTAAACGCCGATGGTGGTTCGCGAGGCAATCCAGGTCCTGCAGGTTATGGCGCTGTTGTTACTGAAAATGGCTCAATAATTGCAGAGCTCTATGACTTTATTGGTATAGGAACTAATAATGTCGCAGAATACAGCGGACTTATTGCAGGTTTAACTGCGATTAACGCAATGGACCCGAACGCAACCGTTGATGTAAAGATGGATAGTAAATTAGTTGTCGAACAGATGTCTGGCCGTTGGCAGATAAAGCATGCAGATATGCGATCTCTTGCCCAAGATGCTCGTGCTGCACATACTCCCACCCTTGTAACATATAGCTGGATACCGCGTGAAGAAAACTCTCACGCCGACCGCTTGGCTAATAAGGCTCTCGATCTACAGGTAGGTGGTGGAGAAATAATCTCAGCTCGTAAAAACTATTTAACTGAACGCTTATTATCGAGTGAAAAAGCAACAACTATTTTTCTCATCCGCCACGGCGAAACACCATTAACGCCGATGAAAAAGTTTTCAGGTGATGGCCCGCTTAATCCGCAGTTGACTGAAGAGGGATTAGCACAAGCCGAACTGGTAGCTGCGGCAGTAGCTAAATTGAATCCAGAGACTATTATTGCATCGCCACTTAACCGTACGAGGCAGACCGCCGAAGTGATTTCAAAGGCCACTGGTTTGCCGATTTATTTCGATGAGGCTTGGGTTGAATGCTCTTTCGGAATCTGGGATGGTTTGTCAATCGAAGAAGTAAAAGAGAAGTATCCAGCCGATTATCAAGCTTGGGTCAACTCAACTGCCTTTTCAGCGCCAGAGGGTGAGTCATATGACGCAGTCTCTCTTCGAATTGATGCGGCGTTAGAGGCCATTGTTGCCACATATCCTGGCCAACGTGTTGCCGTGGTTAGCCACAATGGAACTATTAAAACCGCGGCGAAGTTAGCTATCGGAGCTCCGCCCGAATCGATTTTTCACATCGACGTTTCGCCATGTTCAATCACGACGATTTCAATATGGCCCAGTGATGGCCTGCGCGCGTTGCGAAGCCTTAACGAACAGGCACATCTTCGCTAGATAATTAAGCTAGTTTGCCTTTTACCTCAATGATGTCCGAGCCGGCATTTGAAAGCGCGACAGTAAACTCATCACCGACTGCACCTGGACAGGAAAGTCCCCACCCAAAAGTTGTGGTCGCTCCAACTGCTAATGGATCGGTAGGAGCACCTGCCATAGCGTTATCGCCATCAAAGATATCGGCGCACACGCCGGCGGCCGTGCTTCCCTGAACAATCAACGTTGCAAGATCTAAATCTGAAGTCGAGTTATTAGTAATTGAAACCGTAAATTTCTGATCGAGCTGTCCTGGAATCTGTCCGGCGGCGAATTTTCCAGTTACGAAGTGCGAGGGGGATGAGAGCGTGTAGCTGACTTTGTCTGGAGTCACAACAGGAGCATCAAAGCCACCCGTTGCCTGAGGGGTGGGTTCAACGGTTTCAGTCAAAGCCTCTCCCTCTTCGGTCGTTGTTGATGTATCGGCGGCTTTACCTCCACATGCAGTCAATAGCAAAAGAAGGGCAAAGGTAGCCGCAACCGCTTTAAATGTAGTCAGAGAATTTTTCATAGAACTTAAACCCCTCTTTAATATTTATCCACACCAAAAGTGGTGCCATAATCAACGTGTCAAGTATAGAGTAGGTGCCGTGAGTACGAAATCAGAGATCGCCCAAATCCCGCCTAGTGTTGGCGCAATTCAAGGCCGTAGCCCTCGACAAATCGCTTGGATGCGATTTAAGCGCAATAAGGTAGGCGTTGGCGCGGCAATTGTAAGTATTTCCCTACTTTTGCTCTCACTCTTTGCTCCACTTGTTGCGAAAATTTTTGGGGTAGATCCAGATACTCTAAATTTAGATGTTTTAGACACAAGTGGAATTCCTGAGGTTGGCTTCTCGTGGGATCATCCACTTGGTTTAATACCTGGCACGGGGCGCGATTTTCTTGCTCAACTCCTCTATGGTTCTCGGATATCGTTTCTCATTGCGATTTTAACAACTGTGACTGCTCTAACAATTGGTCTTTTTGTAGGAATCATCGGCGGATATTTCAGAGGGCGAATCGATAACTATTTGGGCCGCACCACCGATTTTCTTCTAGCATTTCCAGCGTTTTTCATGATTGTTGCACTAAACCGACCAATGGTTGCGCGGATTGAAGAGTCGGGCATTGCCCAAGGAAATAACGCTCGCATTATTTTCTTAGTGTTCTTTCTCTCATTTTTTGGTTGGCCTGGGTTTTCTCGTCTTATCCGCTCCCAAGTTCTCAGTTTGCGTGAACGGGAGTTCGTAACCGCTGCGCAAGCTATGGGTGCTGGTCGCTGGCGAATTATTACAAAAGAGCTCATTCCAAATCTCTGGGCGCCGGTTATAGTTGTGGTCTCTCTCTCGTTGCCCGGTTACTTAGCTGCAGAGGCCGTTTACTCATTCTTGGGACTTGGTGTACAGCCCCCAGCATCAACATGGGGAATCCTGCTCTCAAATGCTACGAGATATGTCACAGTTATGCCTAGCTTCTTCCTCATAGCTGCAGGCTCATTAGTGGTTGTTGTATTGGCCTTTAACCTCGTTGGTGATGCGCTTCGAGATGCGTTAGATCCGAAGGCCGATCGCTAAAATCTTTTCATTTAGGCAAGTTGTTACGTAGAAGTTACCTGTCCGTATTCACAAATCGGAGATTATCTGATTAAATCACGCCTACTGGCGTCTTTTTTGCGCCCCCCAATGAAAGGACATACGCCAATGAGCAATATCTCTGCTCTTCGCCGTGCCGCTGTAATAACAGCTGCAAGCGCACTTGCCCTCAGTGCCGTAATGGTCGCTGGTGCAACTTCTGCCTCCGCTGCTGTTAAACCAAAGACTGGTGGAATTCTCACTTTTCTTGAGCACAATCCGCGCTTAGATCACTACGACCCATCTCGTATTTATACAGGTCGCGATTTAGCGTTCATGAACTCATTCATGACTCGTACGCTCGTTGCCTACAAGCCAGTTCCAGGTGCAGCAGGTGCAACTCTAGTTGCCGACCTTGCAACTAACACCGGTATTCCAAGCAATGCAGCTAAGACGTGGAAGTTTACGCTTCGCCCAGGTTCAACTTTTGAAGATGGTAAAACAATCACCTGTACGGATGTTCAGTATGGTGTCTCACGAGTATTCGCAACTGATGTCATCACCGACGGTCCTGGCTACTTACAAGCTTGGTTAAATATTCCAAAAGATGCCGATGGCAACTCAGTTTTCAAGGGTCCTTACAAAAAGGATCCAGCGGGACTTAAGGCCTTCAAGAAGGCAGTATCGTGCTCCAAGGATAATCGCACAATTACATTCAAGCTAAATAAATCAATTGCTGACTTCAACTACCTTGCAACATATGGAGTCATCTCTCCAGTTCAAAAGAAGTTAGACAAAGGCGACAAGTACGACCTACGTCCACAATCAACGGGTCCTTACAAGATCGCAGAAAATAGCAAGACACAGCTAAAGCTTGTTCGTAACTCAAAGTGGAAGAAGTCATCAGATCCAGTACGCACTCCATACCCAGATGAAGTTGTCATCATGTTTGGTTATGATGAAGAGGTTATCGATCAGATTATTTTGGGAGACACAATTCCAACTGCCGTTAACTTTTCGGAGCCATTATCAACAAATAATGACAAGTTCTTCGATGATCCTAAATTTAAGAACCGTCGCATGAACAATCCAGATCCATATGCTCGTTACTATGCATTTAACGTCAAGGCCATGCCATGTATCGAAATACGCCAAGCTATGTACTACTCACGCAACGCTAAGGCCTTGCTTGACTATGCAGGCGGAGAAACATATGCGGGCTCATATGCAACTGGTGTAATTAGCCCACTTCTTGCAACTGACTATGCACCGACCAAGGTCGTTGGTCCAGGAAGCCCGGACTTTATCCCAACTGGAAATATTCCAAAGGCTCTAGCTCTCATGGAAACTGCTAAGACCAAATGTCCTGCAGATTACAAGAAGGCAACGGAAACTGGACTAAAGATCGACGTTCGTTCGTCGGTAACACTCAACGACACAATTCCAATCGATACTGAAGCTTATGCACGTGCTGGAATTAAGGTCACATTTAATCCAATCGCATCCGGCTACTACCCAACGGTTATGAACCCTGACAAGCAGAGCGACCTATCAATTTCAGGTTGGGGTGCTGACTGGGCAAATGCATCGACAGTTATTCCAGAGCTATTCGCCTCATTCGGTGGATTTAACATCTCACAGAACACAAGCGATCCTGCCTATCCCGCATTTGAAAAGGGTGTCAACGCTGCGATGTTGACCACTGATCGTGCCAAGCAGGCAAAGATGTGGAAAGCTCTAGATGCACAGGCCATGAAGAACTTCTGGGTATTGCCAACAATCTTTGGTAAAGCTCAGTTTGTTTGGGGATCACAAGTACGCGGTGTGTTCTTCTGGGTACCTCAGGGCAACCCAGCATTCGGCAAGATGTGGGTTAACGACTAATCTCACGTCAATTATGTAAGAAAAGTTAAGAAGTTCGAAGTACAGTACTCCTGGCGCACATTTCGATGAGCGCCAGGAGTATCTACTTGGGTGTAGAGCTTCAATGAGTTTCGAGAGGAGTGGCGATGCGGAATTTTCTTGTACGTCGCATTTTCTTTGCAATTATTACACTCTTGATTGTCTCGGCAGTCGTATTTGCAATCTTCTCACTGATTCCATTTGATCCGGCGGCCTTAACTTGTGGGCAGCGTTGTACGGATCAGATAATTGAAGGTAATCGAGTTAAACTTGGCTTCGATAAACCTCTCTTTATGCAGTACTTTCTCTTCTTAAGTGGAATCTTCTTCGGGCGCTCATACGGAGCAGGAAGCGCCGCATTCAGCTGCCCAGCGCCAGCTTTTGGGTATTCATTTAATGAAAATGCCTGTGTTACCGATTTACTGCGCGAGGCATTGCCAGTAACAGTGAGCTTGGCACTTGGAGCACTTACTCTTTGGCTAATCGTTGGCGTAAGCCTTGGTGTCATCGCCGCTAGATTCAAGAATAAGTGGCCTGACAGAGTGAGCTCTATCTTCGTCTTATTGGGGACATCGCTTCCAACTTTTGTTACTGGATTAGCGTTATTGATCTGGGTCACAATTAAATGGAAGTTAGTTCCTCTCTCATTAGTTGGTTATACCTCATTGCTTGAAAATCCATTTAAATTCTTCCAATACTTCATCTTGCCATGGATCACTTTGGCGATTGCTTTTGCTGCGCTCTATACCCGATTTACGCGCGCCGCTGTTCTAGAAACTCTTGGTGAAGATTACATTCGTACCGCTCGAGCTAAAGGTGTAAAAGAGCGAACAGTTTTATTTAAGCACACCATGCGCGCTGTTTTAGCGCCTATCATTACTTTGGCAGGGTTGGACTTTGCCGGACTCATTGGTGGTGCGATCATTACTGAAACTATCTTTAACCTTCCAGGTTTAGGTCGCTTAACGTTGCGCTCGGTCTTTGAGTTTGATCTGCCGGTTGTACTTGCAACAACGATTTTGGCGGCATCGGTAGTTATCGTAATGAACTTAATCGTCGACATGCTGTATGCCGTTCTTGATCCGCGTGTGAGGATCTAATGGCTGAACTTCTAAGAATTGAAAATCTTCACGTTGCCTTCCCGACCGATGATGGCTTAGTGCGAGCAGTTGACGGCGTTTCATTGTCCTTGAATGAAGGCGAAACCGTAGCTATCGTCGGCGAATCAGGTTCAGGTAAAACCGTTACTGGTCTATCGGTGATGGGTCTGCATAAAAAAGGGGCGGCTCAACTTTCTGGCTCAATTCACTTAAAAGTTGGAGATAGCACTCTAGATATCGTTACAGCAACTGATGAAGAGATTCGATTGGTACGCGGACGCGCAGTGGCGATGATCTTTCAAGATCCTATGTCTTCACTTCATCCCTATTACCGAATCGGTAATCAATTAGCCGAAGCGTACTTAGTTCACAATCCTGGCAAGAAAAAAGAGGCGCTTAAGCGTGCCATTGACATGCTGGATCTAGTTGGTATAGCCGAACCTGATCAACGCTCTCATGAATACCCACATCAATTTTCAGGCGGAATGCGCCAACGTGTAATGATTGCGATGGCGCTCATGAACTCACCACGTGTATTAATCGCCGATGAGCCAACTACTGCCTTAGATGTGACGGTTCAAGCACAGATTTTGATTTTATTAGCCTCGCTTCAAAAAGAGTTCAATATGGGAATTTTGCTGATTACACATGATCTTGGTGTAGTGGCACAGGTAGCTGACAAAGTATCGGTCATGTATGGCGGGCGCATTGTTGAGCAAGGATCTGCAGATGATGTCTTTTATAAACCAGCTGCGCCGTATACTTTAGGTTTACTCAAATCAGTTCCTCGAATTTCAACGCATGGCTCTGAGCGATTAAAGGCTATCCCTGGACAACCGCCTTCACTGATCAACTTACCAATTGGATGTGCATTTGCACCGCGTTGCGAATTCACATCGTATGCAGTTGGCAATATTTGTGCAACCGATCGTCCGGAGTTATTGGGTAGTAGCCCTGCACATCTTTCGCGTTGCCATGTTGCCGAAGCAACACGAGATCGTCTCTTTGTAGAAGAACTCAAAGAGGTACGCAAATGAGTAACGATGTAATTTTGAAAGTTGAAAACCTCACCAAGCATTTTCCTGTGGGAGGCTCGCGTAAAAAAGAGGTAGTTAAGGCCGTTGATGGAATCTCATTCGAACTTCGTGCCGGAGAGACTCTTGGATTAGTTGGTGAATCGGGTTGTGGAAAGACAACTGCCGGACGAACAATATTGAAATTAAATGAACCTACTTCTGGTCGTTTAATCTTTGAAGGTCAAGATATTACCAATTTTAAACCTGGCAAAATGCGACCACTTCGCTCGCAGATGCAGATTATTTTTCAAGATCCATACACAGCGCTAAATCCTCGTCAGACCATTGGCAAGATTATTTCAGCACCCTTTGAAATTCAAGACATAAATCCTCAAGGCGGTCTTAAGGCAGCAGTGCAATCTTTAATGGAGCGCGTTGGCTTAAACCCTGAGCACTTTAATCGCTATCCTCATGAGTTCTCAGGCGGTCAGCGCCAACGCATTGGAATCGCCCGCGCAATCGCCCTTAAACCCCGTTTTATTATCGCTGATGAGCCGGTGAGCGCCCTTGATGTTTCAATTCAGGCGCAAGTAATTAACTTACTTGAAGATCTGCAAGAGCAAGATGGAATCAGTATGGTTTTTATTGCACATAACTTATCGGTGGTCCAACATATCTCAGATCGTGTCGCGGTGATGTACTTGGGCAAGATTATGGAAATTGGCGAAACTAATGCCCTTTTCGCCTCACCACACCACCCATATACAAAGGCTTTATTATCTGCCGTACCGCAACCAGATCCACGCACTGAAAAAACCCGCGAGCGAATTATTCTCTCTGGTGATTTACCTAGCCCCGTAAATCCTCCTGCCGGCTGTGTCTTTAATACTCGCTGCTGGAAAGCCACGGACAAGTGCCGCACAGAAGTACCCGAACTTTTACAGGTCGGTAGTTCGCAGGTTGCTTGCCACTTTCCAGAGGTTTAATTCATGAAGGTTTTATCAATAAACATCGCCTCTATTGTTCATGAGGGTGAGTGGACAGGTAGCGAAGGCAAAACTGGAATAGATAAACGTTCTGTGAATGGAGCGGTTGTATTTGCGCAGGAGCACGTAGCAAATGATGTCATCGTCGACACACAGTCTCACGGGGGATATGACCAGGCCGTGTATGCATATGCCCGCGAAGATGCTGACTGGTGGGAAGGTGAGATCGGTACCACTATAGATAATGGACGCTTTGGTGAAAATTTAACAACGCTCGGTATTGATGTTAACGCGGCCGTAATCGGTGAGCAGTGGGAGATTGGTTCGGTAATTCTGGAAGTTTCACAGCCACGAATCCCATGTCGTGTCTTTGCAGGTTTTTGGCAACGCCCGACTTTGATCAAAGAGTTTATGGCCGCTGGCAGACCCGGAACATATTTGAGGATAATTCAAGAGGGTGAAATCACGGCTGGAGATTCAATTAATGTAATAGAAGTTCCAGAGCATGGAGTAACAATTGCCGATTTATATGCAGCAAAAAATGGCGAACGTTCAAAAGTAAGTGAAATTGCGCAGGTAAAAGAGCTCTCAACGAAGTACCAAGAGTGGGCTAAAAACCTTAATTTGTAAGGCTATCCATTGGAATGCTCGTAGCGATAACCTTGCCTGCATGATGAGTACAGCTCGAATCCTCCACGCAGCTACCGGCTCAAATCTAACGGCTAAAGGCTGGGCACAAGAGGCTGCAATTCGTATGCTGCACAACAACTTAGATCCGGCAGTAGCCGAACACCCAGAAAATCTAATCGTCTATGGTGGCACCGGAAAAGCTGCACGCAACTGGCCTGCCTTTGATGCAATTGTGAAATCTCTGACAAATTTAAAAGATGATGAGACGTTACTGGTTCAATCAGGTAAGCCTGTTGGTGTATTTCAAACACATGAGTGGGCTCCGCGAGTCTTAATCGCAAACTCAAATCTGGTCGGCGATTGGGCTAATTGGCCAGAGTTTCGGCGCTTAGAACATTTAGGTCTAACGATGTACGGTCAGATGACTGCAGGCTCGTGGATCTACATCGGGACCCAGGGAATCTTGCAGGGTACCTATGAAACATTTGCCGCCGTTGCACAAAAGCGTTTTAATGGAACTCTTCAGGGAACTCTAACTTTAACGGGCGGTTGCGGTGGAATGGGTGGTGCCCAACCACTTGCCGTGACCATGAATGGTGGCGTCTGTTTAATAATCGATGTCGATAAATCTCGTCTTGAAAAACGGATTGAAACGAGATATTTAGATGAGATTGCAGATGGCGTCGATGATGCAATCGAACGGGTTTTAAAAGCAAAAAACCTTGGCCTTCCCCTTTCCGTTGGGTTAGTTGGTAATGCAGCAGAGCTCTTCCCACTTCTGCTATCCATGGATGTTCCCATCGACATCGTTACCGACCAAACTTCAGCTCATGATCCATTTTCATATATTCCAATCGGCGTTGATATTCATAGCGCGGCTCAAATGGCTAAAGATGATCCGGCCGATTTCACTAAGCGCTCTCAAAACTCAATGGCCAAGCACGTTGAAGCCATGGTTGGATTTATGGACAAAGGCGCTGAAACCTTTGACTACGGTAATTCAATCCGTGATGAGGCACGCCAAGGTGGATACGCGCGCGCCTTTGCCTTTCCAGGCTTCGTGCCAGCTTATATTCGCCCGTTATT
Source organism: Candidatus Planktophila sp. (assembly GCA_030649935.1). Taxonomy (GTDB): domain Bacteria; phylum Actinomycetota; class Actinomycetes; order Nanopelagicales; family Nanopelagicaceae; genus Planktophila. The sequence goes on along the minus strand of JAUSFN010000013.1, from coordinate 56,823 downwards.
TTGCGAAGGCAAAGGTCCATTTCGCTGGGTCGCTTTATCGGGTAATCCCAAAGATATTTACCGCACCGACAAGGCAGTCCTTGATTTATTTCCAGACAATGAAGCTCTACACCGCTGGATAACAATGGCACAGGAAAAGGTCGCCTTTCAAGGTCTGCCCGCTCGTATCTGTTGGTTGGGCTACGGCGAACGTGACAAAGCAGGGTTGGCATTTAATGGATTAGTTGCACGCGGTGAAGTATCAGCGCCGATTGTCATCGGGCGCGATCACTTAGATTGTGGGTCCGTTGCATCGCCGTATCGCGAAACTGAGGCCATGATGGATGGATCAGATGCCATCGCCGACTGGCCCCTTCTCAATGCCATGGTCAATATCTCATCTGGGGCATCATGGGTATCGATTCACCATGGAGGCGGTGTTGGAATGGGCCGATCAATTCACGCGGGTCAAGTCTCTGTCGCCGATGGCACAAAGTTAGCGGCACAAAAATTGGCGCGCGTATTAACAAATGATCCTGGTATGGGAGTTATCCGACATGCCGATGCGGGATATGAAGGTGCAATCGATACAGCGCGAGAACTCCACGTCCATGTTCCAATGTTAGATATCGAGTAAAACATGACAAGTACTCTCATTACGAATATCGGCCAGTTAGTTACTAATGACCCCACCCACGATGGAACCAAGCTTGGTTTAATTAAAGATGGAGCGCTGTTAATTGAAGATGGTGTTATCGCATGGGCTGGACCAACTTCTGATGCTCCAACGAAACAGATTAAGAAAACTATTGATGCCGAGGGAATGTGTGTTTTGCCTGGCTACGTTGATAGCCATACACATATGATCTTTGCGGGAGACCGTAGCAATGAATTTCGAGCACGAATGTTGGGGGAGATTTACACGGCCGGTGGGATTGCATCTACGGTTGAAAAAACTCGCAAAGCAAGCGATGAGCTATTACTTTCTCACGCTGAATTTTTATTAGCCGAAGCAAACGCGGGTGGCACCACCACCGTTGAAATCAAGTCGGGCTACGGATTAACTGTAAAAGATGAACGCAGGTCGCTTGAAATCGCTCATAAAATTAGCGATGAAACAACTTTCCTTGGCGCACACGTTGTACCTATCGAATACAAAGATTCGCCTAAGGATTATGTTGATTTAGCTTGTGGCCCAATGCTTGATGCCGTACAACCTCATGCAAAGTGGATCGATGTCTTTTGTGACAAAGGCGCATTTGGAGTCGATGATGCACGCAGAATTTTGAAGGCGGGTATTGCAAAAGGTCTGCTGCCGCGCATTCATGCAAATCAACTACAGGAGGGTCAAGGCGTTACATTGGGCGTTGAATTAGATGCCGCATCCGTCGATCACGTTTCGCATCTAAGCGAAAAAGATATTGAACTGCTATCAACATCAAAGACGGTTGCAACGTTATTGCCCGGTGCTGAGTTTTCAACAAGATCTCCATATCCCGATGTTCGCCCTCTGCTTGAGGCCAGCATTACAGTTGCACTGGCATCGGACTGCAATCCAGGATCTTCGTATACAACGAGCATGGCATTTATCATCGCAATTGCCGTGCGCGAGATGCACTTTTCTCCTGAACAAGCAATCTGGTCGGCCACAATGGGCGGGGCTAAAGCTCTGCGTCGCACAGATATCGGCCAATTAGTCGAAGGCGCAAGCGCAGATTTCCAGATTCTCAACGCACCATCTTATATTCATGTGGCATATCGCCCAGGTGTTAACTTAATAGAACAGGTTTGGCGCAATGGCCTCCAGCTCATCTAAAACAATCACACTGTCAACTTCGGGCGTCACATTCGATGATGTGATTGCCGTTGCTAGATTCGGCGCACACGTTCAACTTTCGCAAGAGGCAATCGATGCAATGAATGCAACACGTGCTTACATTGAGGATTATGCCGCTGGCGGAGTGCCAGTCTATGGAGTATCAACTGGTTTTGGAGCCCTGGCTAACCGACACATCGATGTGCAAGATCGCGTTCAGTTACAAAAATCTCTTATTAGATCTCATGCGGCAGGTGTAGGCCCGGCGATTGAACGCGAAGTTGTGCGCGCACTGATGTTTCTGCGCCTTCGCACCATGGCATCGGGACGTACTGGCGTGCGCGTAGCTCTGGCACAGACTTATGTTGACTTCCTTAATAAAGGTATAACGCCAGTAGTTCCAGAGTTTGGATCTTTGGGATGCAGTGGTGATTTAGCTCCACTATCTCACTGCGCTCTTGCACTAATGGGTGAAGGTCGGGTGCACGATGCTCATGGGATTGAAATGCCAACAATGCAGGCTTTAGAGATGGCCGGAATTAAACCCATTGAACTTGAGGCTAAAGAGGGTCTTGCATTAATTAATGGCACAGATGGAATGCTTGGCATGTTGATTTTGGCCTGCGCAGACCTTGAACACTTATGTGCCGTTGCCGACATAACAACTGCGATGAGTATCGAAGGCTTGCTCGGTACTGATCGCGTCTTTGCACCTGATCTGCACGCACCGCTTCGCCCACATATTGGCCAGACCGTAAGTGCGGCCAATATTTATGCAATGTTAAAGGGATCAGGAATCGTTGCATCACATTTAGAGAATGATTCGCGCGTGCAAGATGCTTATTCGCTGCGTTGTGCCCCACAAGTAAATGGCGCGGTTCGCGACACAATTTCTCATGCATCGACTATTGCGGCACGCGAACTTGCAAGTTCGATTGATAATCCAGTCGTTATGCCCGACGGTCGAGTTGAATCAAATGGTAACTTTCACGGCGCACCCATTGCTTATGTTCTAGATTTTCTGGCTATCGCAGCCACAGATTTAGGCTCAATGTCAGAGCGTCGTACCGACCGAGCGTTAGATCAACACCGATCTGCCGGCCTGCCACCATTTCTGGCCCATGATCCAGGCGTAGATTCCGGGCTCATGATCGCTCAATACACACAGGCCGGTCTAGTCAGTGAAAACAAACGTCTATCGACACCAGCGAGTGTGGATTCAATTCCATCATCTGCCATGCAAGAAGATCACGTGTCGATGGGTTGGTCGGCGGCGCGCAAACTGCGAAAAGTTGTTGAAAACCTTTCACGAATTCTGGCAATTGAGTTAGTGACATCGGCCCGTGCAATTGAATTTCGTAAAGGGTTAACGCCATCACCTGCAACCGCGCGCGTTATTAAAGAGCTACGTAAAACTGTGCCAGGAATCGGTTCAGATCGATTCCTATCCCCAGAGCTTGAAGATGCAACAACGCTAATTAATTCAGGTGCAGTTTTTAAGGCTGCGAAAGAAGTTGTTCCGGCACTTACCTAGAAGCAAAACCGCTAGCGGCCTCTAGAACTAAAAGCGCCGCAAGTCGCACGGTGCGTTGATCTGGAGAATCAAGTGCGGCGTCGATTTCAGTAATGTCGATCGCACGCACTCGCTTATCTGCAGCAAGTAGGAATGCGCCCTGCCGCAGTTCATCGGCAGATAATCCCCCAGGCATTGCCGCCGGACACGCTGGCACAACACTGCGATCACACACATCGACATCTAAGTCGACATAGATTTCGCGACCTCCCGCACCTGCAACTGCTAGAGCTTGTTGAACGACATCGGAAATTGTGCGCGTACGTAACTCTGCCCGAGAGATAACGGTGATGCCATTTTCTTTTGCGCGCGCCGAGTAATCAGCACTGTTTGCAAAGTCGGCGATACCTATCTGAACAATATTTTTACCAGGCAATCCCGCTTGAATCAACTGCCATATAGGTGATCCATTTGAATCACCATCGCGTAAATCATGGTGGGCATCAAAGGTAACAAGACCAATGTTAGATAAATCTGCCCACAGCGCAGTTGCAACTGAGTATGTAATTGAGTTATCTCCACCTAGTGCAATAACTAACTTGTTCACGTTTAATAAACCACTTAGCGCCTCTTTTACTCGCGCGCGTCCATCATTGCCGTCGGGGGAGTGCACATCTCCTAAATCTGTAAAAGTATTTCCTGCTAAATCAATTTTTGCCGATGTAGAAAAAGTTGAAAAACGCGCCAGTGCAGTTCTTACTGCAGCAGGAGTTAAATGCGCACTAGTTTCAGAAATCGAACTCTCATGTGCTGGTACACCTATCAGTGCGATATCGGCCTTGCTATTGCTCAATGAAAAAAGAGTATTCGCCCGCTTCCACTTAGGGTCATGAGGCAAAGTAGCTGCAGACATGGGTTTATCGTAGATGCTATTCACTATATGGCTCTAGCAATTAAATTCCAGAGGCTAAACCTTCACAACGTGGGTCGGAGCCGAACATATATGTGCCACTTGGAGAGACTTCTAACATCTGAACTGAAGAGCCATGTGCCCATGCTCCTATTAACGAGATCTCATGGCCCCTTGTCCTCAAATCTTCAACTACTGCCGAATCAACACGATCTTCGATCTCTAAAACTCCGTTGCCGTATTCATCCAGCGAACTTTGTCCACCAGCGCTCAAGTGCTGCCATCGCGGAGATTCAATCGCCTCTTGAACATTCATTCCTAAATCCACGACATTTATTATTAACTGTAGATTCGTTTGAACTTGGATATTTGCCCCTGGCGTTCCACCTACGAGATATAGCGAGCCATCTTCTCGTGTTGCCAGCCATGCATTCAGCGTGTGAGCGGGGCGTTTTCCAGGTTGAATTAAATTGGGGGATTTAGGGTTCAAAGAAAAGCCAGTTAATCGGTTGTTTAATACGATTCCAGTTCCAGGAATCACCCACGAGCTGCCAAATCCATGGAAGACCGATTGAATCCAGGAAACGACGTTTCCTTCGGCATCAGCGACTAAAAAATAAGTCGTATCGCTACCTTCGCTTGTTGCCCCGTTCTCATTATTTGCCGATGCCACATTAATTTGTGGAAGTCGCCAATCAATATTTTCTTTTGATAATACCTGCTCAACATTTACATCGAGAAACTCAGGATCGCCCAGGATTAGATTTCTATCAGTGAAGCCAATTTTTTTACTCTCGACGCCGATATGAATGCGATCGGCTTGGCTCAAGGACGAGATATTAAATCGCTCACAGAGTAGCAGCTCTTCCATCAAAATCATTCCCTGAGTTGGGGGAGGTTGACCATAGATAGTGAAATCGCGATATTTAATTGAGAGTGGAGCTAAAACACGCGTCGTATGTGATTCTAAATCCTGCGCATTGAACCATCCATCTGAAGCGGTAATCAGTTGTTGTGAAATTTCACCGTTGTAAAATGCTGCGCGGCCTTCGAGAGCAATTGCACGAAGTGAAGTGGCAAGATCTTTTTGAACTATTAAATCTCCAACTTTAGAGTTGATATCGATTCCCATATTTTTAAAGATCTCGGTGTCAGGAGCTATAGCTAAATGGGCAGCGATTCGTTTAATAAATCCCGGAGTCGCTGCAAACCCATTTTCTGCATACTCAATGGCAGGAGCAAGGAGTTCAGAAAAGGGAAGTTTTCCGTAGCGCTCATGGGCTTCAAACCATGTTGAAACTAAACCAGGAACCGTTGCAGATTTAAATCCATGCAGAGGAATTCCATCAAGGTAGGCTTCGGCATTTGCCGCATGCGGTGCTTCTCCACTGCCGTTAAAAGCCAAATTCTCCTTAGATTTTGCGTGATGGGTAATGAGGAAAGCATCTCCACCAAGGTGCGAGGCACCGGGTTCAACAACACAGATAACTGCAGATAGTGCAATACCTGCATCGATGAATGAGCCACCTCGATTCAGAATTGCGATTGCCGTGCTGACGGCTAATGGTTGACTAGCCGCTGCTCCACCTTTTCTAGAGTAAACAACGCTTCGTCCTGTATGCACAAGTGCACTCTCTCCCATATGTAAAGTAATTACAAGAACACACTCTTTAGCCGTATCCTTAACTCCAAGAAGAGTCGCCCGGATCACCGCGTTACCGCAAGGTACCGAGGAAAGTCCGGACTCCATAGAGCACAGTGGTGGGTAACGCCCACCCGGAGCAATCCGCGGGATAAGTGCAACAGAAAGTAAACCGCCTTTTAGCAATAAAAGGTAAGGGTGAAACGGCGGTGTAAGAGACCACCAGTAACTGCAGCAATGTAGTTAGCTATGTAAACCCCACTTGGAGCAAGACCATGCAGTTGGCGCTTGAGAGCTGCTCGCTCGAGTCAACGGGTAGGTTGCTTGAATCTGTAAGTAATTACAGATCTAGATGGATGGTGATCCGTTCGCAAGAACGACAGGATCCGGCTTATAGGGCGACTCTTCTCTAAATTTTCTAAAGTTCTAGATTTTTGATTTGTATTACAAGATCTGGAACAGAAACTGTTGCAGCAGTCCAAACGACCTCAAAATCTACTCGGTGATATGCGTGTGCTAGCAGTACTCGCATACCTGCAATATCTTTCCAAGCAACATCTGGTATTGATGTTTTAAAGTCTTCACTCAAATGACTGGAAGCTTCACCGATAAGTTCAATAAGGCGTTCTATAGCTAATCCAGAGCCTTCTTCTGCCCGAAATTCGTCGAAACCTTTAGCAACGTAACGACTTAATTTTGTTGCAAATTCAAGAATGTCTTCAATCCGCTTTTTGTCGCTACGATTCACAGAGATAAAGCCTCTTCGCGAATATCGGTATCACGCGGTTTGAGCGCACGCCTAGAAACAATATCCACAGAAGTTTTTAGTAGTTCAGCCAATTCCTCTTGTAGTCGAAATTGATCGGTTAATGAGGCGCCGGGTAGAAAATCAACAAGCAAATCAATATCGCTATCTGCAGTCTCCTCTCCCCGTGCTACGCTACCGAATACGGAAACATTGCAAGCCTTATTACGCGCGACGATTTCTATAATCACTTCACGTTGAGATCTAAGCTGATCAAGACGGTTCCCCATGAGAATAGAATACCCGTCCGAACGGCGTTGCGAACCCCACTTGGAGCAAGACCATGCAGTTGGCGCTTGAGAGCTGCTCGCTCGAGTCAACGAGTAGGTTGCTTGAATCTGTAAGTAATTACAGATCTAGATGGATGGTGATCCGTTTGCAAGAACGACAGGATCTGGCTTATAGGGCGACTCTTCGTACTATTTTTATAGTTTGCGGTGTCAATCTGCGCTTAGTTTGCCTAAAAATGTTTGTACAAGTTATTACTTAACCTGTCGCGGCTTTAGAAGTTTTATGGGGAAATGATAGGCAAATATGGGCAGTAAATTCTCTATTTCTGAATCGTCGTCTATGATTTCGCCATGATTAGTTCTCTATTTATCTCCACTGGTGTAGTTGCCCTTGCGGAGATGGGCGACAAAACTCAGCTCCTTGCCTTTCTATTGGCAGCAAGATTTAAAAAGCCAGTTCCTATCATCCTAGGAATTTTCACAGCTACAGTGTTTAATCATGGATTAGCAGGAGCCCTTGGCGCATGGATCACATCCGTTCTCACACCAACAACATTGAGCTGGATATTGGGAATTTCATTTATTGCGATGGCTGTTTGGACTCTTATCCCCGATGAAATTGAAGATGAAGAAACTTCAATGGCGAACCGATTAGGAGTTTTTGGAGCAACGACTATTACCTTCTTTTTGGCGGAAATTGGTGACAAGACACAAATAGCCACAATCGCACTAGCAGCACACTACTCAAGCGTTCTTTTTGTCGTCATAGGAACCACTTTAGGCATGCTCATAGCTGATGTGCCTGCGGTTTTTATTGGAACTAAATTTGCAAAAAAGATTTCAATGAAGCTGGTTCACGGGATTGCTGCGGCCGTCTTTGCCACTCTTGGAGTTGTGACGCTTATCCGAGTAATTTTCTAGATTTTTGGAAGGAATTAACTTTCTTTGGGTGAAGCCGTGAAGTGACCCTCAGGGTCCAGCTTCTTAAGAATTGCATCACCTATCTTTATTAACTGGCTTATCTGCTGGGGAGTTAGCGGATCAATTGCAAGCTCTCGAACCTTGGTGACATGTCCAGGTGCGGTTGCAACTACAAGTTCCCAACCTTTACTTGTCAGGCGCGCATTAGTAGCGCGCCCATCTTCAGGGCAGGCAAACCTTTCAACTAACCCTCGTTTTTCAAGTCGATTAATTACATGTGAAAGTCGAGTTAGCGAAGCGTTGGTTCGCTGACTGAGAGATGTCATCCGCAGCGTGCGATCGAGCGCCTCTGAAAGCATCGCCAAAACAAAGTATTCGAAATGGGTAAGGGCGGCGGATTCACGTAACTGCGCATCCAAAGCTGCAGGAAGAAGTTCGGCGACCGCTATGAGGCGCAGCCACGCCTCGCGTTCTTTCGGGGAGAGCCAGCGGGTTTCCACAAGGACGAGCGTACCCCACTTTAGTTGACAATTCAACTAAACTGATCTATATTTAGTTGAACATTCAACTAATGACGAAAAGGAGCTACAAATGACAAGTATTTCAATCATCGGCAACGGCAACATGGGGCAAGCAATCGCGGGTCTAGCAAGTAAAGCCGGAGCACAGGTGCAGCTGCTCGGCGAAACCGACTCCCACGTCCCGGCAACAGGAGAGATCCTCGTTCTTGCCGTTCCGTATCCCGCCATCCAAAAAGTACTCAAAGAACGTGCATCTCAATTTGAAGGCAAGATTGTTGTAGATATCACCAACCCAGTTAATTTCGAAACCTTCGATTCGCTAACTGTGCCTGCAGATAGTTCGGCGGCCGCAGAAATTGCCGCGCAATTGCCAAAGGCGAAAGTTCTCAAGGCTTTCAATACTACTTTTGCCGGAACTCTTGCAAGCGGATTAATTGGCAGCCTAATGACGACAGTACTTATTGCTGGAGATGACGGAGAAGCAAAGGCAAAGCTTGCTAACTTGCTAGCTGGTGCGGGATTAAAAACTCTAGATGTCGGAGGATTGAAACGCGCTCGCGAATTGGAGGCGCTTGGCTTCTTGCAAATCACTTTAGCTGCCACCGAAAAAATCTCATGGACTGGCGGATTTGGAGTGGTGAACTCATGACCGTGGCGGCTGTTCGACTAAATCACGCAGCCTTGTTCGTTTCTGACCTTGAACGAAGTATCAATTTTTACGAGAAGGTCTTTGAAATGAAATAAGGCAGTGGAGTGGCGTTAGCACTTCAAAGGAGCTCGTGCCTCTGATTTAGTTTATAGAGCGAAAGGACTGGTAGTGAAATCGCTACCGGTCCTATTCGGTCAAAATTTCAACTCTAGTTCTAAGCTTGTCGTCTGGCTTATAGGGCGGTTCTTCTTCTTTAATTCCCAATCAGGCTATAAATTGGAGTCATGGAATATAAGAGGCCATTAAGCAAAGGCTTTGCCTTATTTCTACAGATTTTCGGATTCATTTTTGGAGTGTTGGCTATAGCCTTGGGCGAATTAGATGATTCACCAGGTCTTCAAGGCATAGGCATGATGTTCATTCTCTTTGTTTTCTTTTCAATTTTCAAAATAGTTAAGAGAAATTGAAAAATTTAAGGACTGAACACGGCCAATAATGGTGGTTGTATCCAGCACCTCTCCAAGGCTATCGGAATTATCTGGCTTGGTCATATCGGTTGGGATAGATTCTTTGGGTAAGGTCGTAAATGTGATTCAATTTTCAAGCACACTCACCTTAGAGACTTAAACAAGGGCAAGTAAACTATATTAAGCTTTTCAATTCCTTCAAGGAGTAGGTATGACGAATTACATAATATATTTCAACCAGCAATAGGTCGGCGATCACAATGTTGAATGGTTCGAACCACGTGGACCTCTTGCACGGGCAGTAGTCTCAGAAATGAAAGATTCAGGCGTGCTCGTGTTTGCCGGTGGACTTGAAGAAGAGATTGAGTTGGCTTTCGGCTCAGATGACACGGGTGAAATAGGTGGCCCAATTACAGTTTCAGGCGAATTCCTAGGAGGCTTAACAATTATTAGAGTTACTTCAGATGATGAGGCAAAAATGTGGGGAGCCAGATTGGCTCAAGCATGTGGTTGGCCTCAAGAAATTAGAGAGTTCAAAGAAAACTGATTTATTCCTCAAAAGTTAATGCCGGCCAAACTATTATTTTCGGCTTATAGGGCCACTCTACTTTTCTCACATTTAACGTTAACCTTGAATTATGAACAACTCAATTTTCATTAATCTTCCAATTGAAAAGCTGAGCACATCAGTCGAATTCTTCTCTGGACTGGGATTCACCTTTAATCCCCAGTTCACCAGCAAAGATTCAACATGCATGATCATCGGACCAAATATTTTTGTAATGCTTCTGGAAAAAGCGAAATTCTCCACATTCATCGATAAGTCAATAACTGATAAGAATTCGGTCGAATCATTAATTGCTCTCTCTTGTGAATCAACAGACGAAGTGCGTAACTTATGTGAAAAAGCTTTCTCTCTCGGTGCCCGTAGGTACAAGGAACCCGATGTTTATCCATTTATGTTTGGTTGGGGCTTTGAAGATCTCGATGGACATATCTGGGAGCTCTTCTGGATGAATCCAGAGCATGTTCAATAAAAGTTAGTCCACATTTAATGACTTTTTGTGGGCAAAAACGTGTGCAAACTACACCGAAATGTAAAGGCAACTATTACAATTTGCTGATGTCCAAGGCACAAGTGACTGCGCATTTGAAGAAGTTTGCTCCTGATCAGAGGAAGATTTTGACAGATCTACGCGATCACATTGCTTCCAAACTGCCAACTTCCGAGCAAGTTATAAAATACGGCATACCAACATTTCTAATCGAGGGAGTACCAGTCGTTGGTTTTGACGGTTACAAAAACCACAACAGTATTTTTCCCTACAGCGGCTCATTTAATATTCGACTCAAAAAAGAGCTAGAGAAGTACGAGCAAACAAAAAGCTCGATTCACTTTGAAGTAGGAAAAAAAATTCCGAAACCGTTAATAAACAGGATTATTAGTGAAAAGATTAAACAAATTAATGCTTTACATCCAAAAAAATCTGGAGATTTCTTGGAGTTTTATGCAAGTGGAGTTTTGAAAGCTAAGGGGAAATACAAGGATGGAGAACTCCACGGTGACTGGAAATGGTTTCGAAAATCAGGGGTAATAATGCGGTCAGGTAGTTTTAAAAACGGTGAGCAAGTGGGAACTTGGATTACATATGATGCAAAGGGAGGCGTCTACAAAAAAACCGCAACCTCGGAGTCCTAAGACGACTCTTAATTAAAGAAAGTAATGATTGCGCCAGCAATAGTTAAATTGATTGAATCGTTGGCTGTTTCTATAATCCATACTTTGAAGTTTTCTCCACCAAAGAGCCGGTGTGAAAGCGATGTAAACATAGCTATTCCAACACCAAGTGCGAAACCAACTCCTTGCAGACTTTAGTTTTACTTCAGCCCAATGGTTGATCCGCTCAGCCCAGATGTATTTTTCCTTCAGAAACCTAGTGCTAAAGAGGATAATGGGAAGACCAAATTCTGGAGCCAATGGGGTGATTAATACTCCAATAGGCAGAAGTATGAAACCGATTATTAGATTTCTTGACACGGAAAACCACCTTTCATATATGTTGCATTAATGCTACATAGCATATATGCTATCCCAATGAGTCGCAATCCAGAAGAACCGGTCTATAACCGAATAGAAGAAGCCCGTGCCGCCCTTGGATTATCAAGGCAGGAGCTTGCCGACAAGGTTGGCGTGCATTACCAAACCATTGGGTATCTCGAACGTGAGGAATATAGCCCCTCGCTTGTTCTGGCGATTCGTATTGCAAACTCACTAAATAAAGAGGTTTCAGAACTATTTTCACTCACCCCATTCAAGAAGGGAAAATAAGAATGTCGAAGACGAATAAGATTTATTGGTTTGAGGGCGTTACTGAAAAGGGAGTAAAGGCGTTATTAAACGATGAAAACTCTAAGTACAGATGGCTCAGACCACAGAGAAATAGAAGAATCTTGGTGCTCCTTATGAGCTTTGGACTGGTTCTAACTGCAATGTGTAGCTACTGGCCATCTTTGAAAACTAATCTCGAATTATCTGACGGAACTGCAGCAACAATATTTTCCGTAACAGCAGTTTTTGTAATACTTGCTGTATTAGGCGGCTATTCATTTTTGCGTATCAGCGTTAGATCTATCGCTGATGCGCCGGATGAGTTGCTCGATGAGAGGCAGATAAAGGTTCGCAATGCCTCCTTTAGGTATGCATACTTTGCAATGGGTTTTATTGTTTTAGTTCTTCTGTTAGCGATGTTCTTTGGCCCTGAACTAAACATGTTCCAACCAGAGGGAAACGACGGAAGCTATCTAATGATCGCAACTCTCTTTGCCTTTGCATTCATGCCCTCAATGGTGCTGGCTTGGCGCGAGCGGGATATCTAACTTAAGTGCGATGCAACTTCGCAAGCTTCACTGAGTACTATTCAGCAAGGTCCAGAAGCAAATTCCTCAAGCAGTAACAAGAATTCGCTAGCCAATCTCCGGCTTATTGATCGACTCTTCTCTATTAAATAAACTTTGTCATGCAGATGTTGTCCTCGCTAAGAACATAATCACCAAAGGCTTCGCATTCCTCATACCCTAAGGAATTGTAAAGATCTCGCGCAGGCGTAAAAGGTTCGCTTGGACCTGTTTCCAGACTGATGCGTTTAATACCATGAACTTTGGCGAATTCTTCAATATGAGCCACCATCGCTTTACCAATTCCATTTCCTCGGGATTTAGCTAACGTGTGCATTGACTTAAGCTCAGCGTGGTCTGCATCTAATCTTCTAATTGCCCCCACGCCGACTAACTCTCCATGAACTCTCGCTCCGAACACCCTAATATCTGGAGCGAATAATTTTGATGCATCAAGTGCATAGACATGCTCCATAGGCGTGGTAGTCGTGCAAAAAACCCAATGAGCTTGAAGGAGTTGAGCTAATTCTTCGCTCAGGGATTTTTCAACCCTGATTACTATGTCCACAAACCAAAAGTGTAATGCCCGTTTTCGGCTCATAGGGCGGCTCTTCTTTTATACTCAATGCATGAAAGTTGCTCACCTCAAAGAGAAGCTTTAGATGGGACTTGGCCACGCAAGTGCCCTCGTGGCAGTTTTTCGAAAGAAGAAGGGTCTTTAACTGTGAGCTCAAGGGCCGAGAAATTATTCGATACGCCAGTTGCTGATGTCTACGTTCACTATGTCAATAAGATTGTAAGAAAAGGTCATAAGTTAGAAAACCTCGACGAGGTCATTACTTGGCTAACCGGATTTGAAGCACCAACTATTAAAAAGCACTTAACCGAAAAAACTTCTTTTAAGGATTTCTTCGAAGCCGCAACCCTCAATCCGAATGCCGAGCTAATTACAGGCTCAATCTGCGGTGTAAAAATTCAAGAAATTGATGATCCGTTAATGAAAAGGATCCGATACTTAGATAAGTTAGTCGATGAAATTGGGCAAGGACGCCCAATGAGCAAAATCCTTCGTTCCGGCCTATAAAACTATCCTTTTCCCGCTAATTTCTGGTTTTCACTGATTAGGAATTGGGCGAGAGACTCGAGATAACTATTCATTCCTGCCTGAGCTTGTTTCTCTTCACCTTCCGGAAGTTCACCGTATTGGCTAAATTTCACCCAAGTCATAGCTCCACGATCTTGAAATTCGATGACTATATGGTGTGAAGGAGTCGTGAAATCTTTCACTTCAAATTCTTCTGCAGATTCCGTGTAATGCATGGTGTGCTCTAGCAATTCATTCTGAATAATTTTTGTGTACTTGCCATAGAAGTAGGCAACTAAATTATGAGCCGGAACGTCCACTCCACAACTCCAGAGTCCACCGATAGCTAATTCCGAAGCTGTAGCATCTTTTACCGAATTGAGTTCAGTAGGGTGGTACCAAACTTCAAGTTCTGAAGCATCAGTCCAGGCGTTCCAAATCCTCTCCACAGAAATAGGGAATTCGCGTTCAACTGAATATAGAAATGGCTGATTCATGAAAATACTTTATCATTGCGATCGCCTCCGATATATAAGGCGGTTCTTCTTTTATACACTACCTATGGAACCAACATATGTAACAGGCCGACCAAAATTATGGCTACGCCTTGAAGGTCTAGTACTACTCATCGCCACGATAACTCTTTTCTCAGGACAAGATCAAAAGTGGTGGTTATATCCCGCGCTACTATTAGTTCCGGATATTTTTATGCTGGGTTATTTAGCCAATACAAAAGTCGGAGCATTTTTCTACAATTTGGGTCATAGTTACTTTGCTCCGTCAATATTGATTTTGTTAGCCTGGAGAGCAGATAGCAAATTAGCATTGGCAATCGGAGTAATCTGGCTCGGCCACATCGGTTGGGACCGATTCTTAGGTTATGGCCTTAAATATGACTCAAGTTTCAAGCACACGCACTTGGGAAATCTAAATAAAGGTAAGTAATCTGAGTGACGCCGCTAAATTCTATGTTGAAAAATTAGTGGCGAGATGCTCTTTATCAGCGCATCTGGAAAGCTTTCGACCGATAGGGATGCTCCTCACTCCTCTAACTAAGAAGTTTCTTTGCAGCGGGGGTCATCGAGTAATAAGCCCACTTTCCTCGCTGAGCCCTTTCGAGTAATCCAGAATCCACTAAGAGCTTTAAGTGATGACTCACCGTGCTTTGAGCTAAACCGGTTTCAGGAGTGAGGTCACAAACGCATGCCTCGGCGCCTTCGCTTGTCGCCACAGCCATCATGAGCTTCAGTCGAGTTTCATCGCCAAGGGCTTTAAATTGCTCGGCGAGAGTCGATAGAACCTTGGAGGATCTAATTAGGTTCAGAGTGGAGGCCATGGGGAAAGTATACATTGACAATCTTCGATATGTCGCTTATTCTATGCATCGAAGATATTCGATGGGAGAAAAGAATGGTTATTAAGCTCAAGAACACTGAAATAGACGCGACAACATGCTGCTCCTCACCTCTTGATGAGCAAGATGGCACTGCCCTCTGGAAATCTGTTGCACTATTCCTAGGTCTGGTTGGGGTCTATGTAGTTTCTAACTACTGGTTCGGAGGCTTTCTGAACTCTCACTTAAACGGATTTAGCCAAGCCACCACGGACTCCCTGTCATTCTTTATCTCTCACTCAATTGGCCTTTTGGGTTTGTTGGCTGCGATAACTACTTTTGCTGTCTTTATTCGATCTTTTATTAATGCCGACATGGTCCGCAACCACATGGAAAAGGTAAACACTTTGCGTGGGCACGGTGTTGCCGCTGGCATTGGGATGGCCACCCCCTTCTGTTCATGCAGCGCGGTTCCCGTATTTACGGGCTTTGTACGGGCAGGGGTTCCGGTAAGTCAAGCGATCTCTTTCCTTGTCGCCAGCCCCTTAGTTAACGAGATTGCTGTGATCATGCTTGCTACATCTGTTGGATGGGCAATTGCAGGAGCGTATGCAGGCATGGGGTTTGCAATTGCCGTAGGTGCGGGCATCTCACTTCGTAGATATGCAAAACCGAGTTTGACTGAAGTAGCCCAAGTAAGGAGCCTCAATCTCATTGATTCAGAGGGAAACATTGTTAAACCCTCTCTGCAAAAAAGAGCGAATGCAGCCCTTCTTGAGGCACGAGATACAGTGAAAACAACGTATGTTTATATTTTTATTGGCGTGGGAGTCGGCTCTCTTATTTATGGTTGGGTTCCAACTTCAGCCATCCAGAGCATTTCAGCATGGGGTCCAGTGTTCGGAGTGCTCGCTGCAACGGCAATTGGAGTGCCTTTGTATTCGGGAATTGCGACGGTGATTCCGATTATCACGGCACTTTCTGAAAAGGGATTGCCGATGGGAACTCTGCTTGCCTTTGCAATGAGCGTGACGGCACTTTCTTTTCCTGAAGCGCTGCTTCTTCGAAAAGTTATGAAGCCAAAATTGCTCGCAGCATATTTTGGGGTAGTTACTCTAGGAATAGTATTAGTAGGAATAATTTTCAATCTGGCATTGGGATATTGAAATCGCCGCGTCCTCTCGCACCTATATTCTCAGGAAATTTTAAGGAATTTTTTTAAAGAAAACCCGCTCGGCCGGGAATATTTATATGGAATAAGTCGTTTTTTGAAATGAACCTGCCAAAGTGGGGGTTCACCGAAAACATCGGATTCATCTACCGGCTGTTAACGGTGTGAAACCGATGTCACTAGGTATCTCGCAAATAAGGAGAAATCTAAAATGGCTTACACAGTAGTAAAAAATGAACGTCCCTCTTCACTTTCTTCCATCACTGATTATTTTCCAAACCTGGAAGCCTGGTCAGTTGGGTTTGATCGTGAGTGGCGCTTATTAGAGGAAATGCAAAATGCATTGATGGGCGGAACATCCTCTTATCCACCATATAACATCAAGCAACTTTCAGAGGACAACTACAAAATTGAAATGGCAGTTGCTGGCTTCTCAAAGTCAGAGCTTCGAGTTGAACTGCATAACAATCAACTTACGATTGAGGGCTCCAAGCAAATAAATGAAGATTCCGGTACAAGTGGCTTTATTTACCGAGGAATCGCTGGTCGTCAATTCCGCCAAACTTTTGCACTTGCAGATCATGTGAAAGTTGTCAGTTCTGGACTAAGGGATGGAATTTTGACTATCGAACTTGAACGAGACCTTCCTGAAGAGAAGAAGCCTCGTCAAATTGAGATCAATTAAACTTTCTAACTAAATCTTACCTAGAGAAGGTCGCTTACCCGCAAAGGTAGGCGACCTTCTTATTACCGTTTTGATTAAGAACAGATGAATCTATACATCAAATCTATTGTGATTGCGAACCTTTGAGCGTATGGTGAAAAGATGAAGGTTTTTGATGTAGTTGTTCTGGGTGCTGGGTCCGCAGGTGAGGCCGTTGCCAAGAATTTAGTTGCCGCAGGTAAATCTGTTGCGATTGTCGAGAAACTTCGTGTTGGTGGAGAGTGTGCCTACGTATCGTGCATGCCGAGCAAAGCGATGCTTCGAAGTGCTCACGTTAGAACATTAGCTGAAAATTTGCCCACTCTTGGCGCTGCAATGAAAGCCCCTGACTTAGGCGATGCGTTTGAGGCTTTTCACATTGCCGCGCAACGTAGGGATGAAATCGTCTCTCATCGAAGCGATAAGTCTGCTTCGGCAGAGATACAAAACTCTGGGATTCGGCTATTTCGTGGCGAAGGAGTTATTACTGGTCCAGAGAGTTTGAGTGTTAATGACGAGATTTTGAGCTGGCGCGATTTAGTAATTGCAACGGGATCTGCACCTACTATTCCTGAAATCCTTGGTCTATCCTCGATTGAGTATTGGAGTAGCGATCAGGCCCTTTCGATATCTGAAGCCCCCAGATCTTTAGCGATAATTGGTGGCGGACCGGTTGCCTGCGAGCTGTCTCAGATATTTTCTCGCTTTGGTTCTGAGGTAACAATAATTGAGTTTGGCGGGCAACTTGCAGGCAAGGAGTACCCCGAAGTCGCGTCAAGACTTGCTGCAAACCTGCGAAAAGATGGAATTACTATCTTTCTCAGCACTGAAGTTGAGAAGGCAGAACTCACCGAAGAGAAGAGTTCCCGCCTCACTCTGTCGAATGGTCAGGTTCTTACGTGTGATCGTGTGATCATCGCTGCGGGTCGTCACCCCCAGACAATCGGATTAAATCTAGATCTCTTGAAAATTAAACTTGGAAAGAAGAATGAAATTCTTATAGATCATGAGTGCCGTGTCGCTGGAAAAAGTAATATTTGGGCCGCCGGAGATGTGACTGCAATTGCGCCATTTACACATACAGCAAATTACCAAGCGAGATTAATTACCGAAAATATTCTTGGGGGATCACGAAAAGCAAACTATTCGGCTATTCCACGTGCAATCTATACCGATCCACCTGTTGCAAGTGTGGGTGACCTCACCAATGAAGAGATGAATCCAGAGATTGCTATTTCAAAAATCGAACTTTCGGAAGTCTCTCGAAACTCTACAGATGGCGAAAATGGCGGAATATTGATTCTCGCCGCTAATTTAGCGAAAGGTGTTTTGATTGGTGCATCCGCTATCGGCCCGCACGCCGATGAGTGGATGGCTGAGGCGACACTTGCAATTCGAGCAGAAATTTCGCTAGCAGTTCTAGAAGATGTAGTTCATGCTTTTCCGACATTTGGTGAAGCCTTTGAAATACCTTTGCGAGAACTTGCTCGCCAATACAAGTTTTTCAAAGTAATTCCAAGAAAGTTGGTTCCTAAAATGACACAGTGCGAGCATGAATTCCTCTTAGATCAAGATACAAAAGAAGTTAAATGTACCAAATGTGGAGATTTAGACGATGAGATGCAACTTCCAAATCACGCCTTAGAGATCGAGGAAGAAAAAGATGAGTTCTACAAGACTCAAGTGAGTTTCGAGTAAGTCGAGTTTATTTTTTGAACTGATTAGGTGCTAGACTCAAAAAGATTACTTACGGCGTTCGAGCAGATTGCTCATTGAAGGGCGATCGTGAATGGTTATTAGGAACACACAATGGATCAGACTGAAAAGAAAATGCAAAACCACTTAGATAAAGCGAAAAAAGAACTGAAAAATGCAGCAGAAAGTGCTTTAGAACTGACTAAGGCAGATTTGAGTGTAGGAATTGCTCAAGCTAAAGAAAAAGTAAATGAAGTGGTTGCCAATGTTGCTGCCTCAGTTGGTGCCGCAGCAGACAAAGTTCATGAGGAAGTTACTAAAAAAGATCCAGTAGTTAAGAAATAGAAAGCATCTAGCTGAGTTTCCATCACAGACTTAGCAGGATTTGCTTTGTTCTTAGCTGTTCCTCTGATGCCTACATTTGCAGTTGTTCGGAGGTTGGAATTCCTATGCTTTGAGTTCCTTGATTTATATTGCTCTAACAGGGTTTAAAATTGCGTATTCTGTGTCAATTCTATGAATCTTTCATGGCTTTTGGTACCTTTCTTTACGAAAATGTGACTTTAAAAATAAGGAACTTTAATTGATTTTGTTTGTCCTGTGAAAACCCAAAATACACTGCTATTAGATGTATTCTGAAAATCACAGCACCATCGAGTGCATCGAGATTCATTCTTAGAAACGAAAAAAAATGAGCAACACCAAAGCAAAAATTTCTATATTTAAAATATTTACAGCAGTTGGTTTCACTACCGCCCTATTTGCAGGCCTCTTCCCTGGCACTGCACGTGCCGCAGAGACAGTACTAAATATGGGCACAGCTTCCACGTATGGAGTCTTAGCAAAAGCTGCGATTACAAGTGCTACTCCATCCGGAATTTCTGGAACAGCTGGAGGAGATTTAGGCTCCGGTGATGCAATCGCACCAACTGGAACTATTACTCGAACCGGAACAACCATTCTTGGTGGGGCAGCTATTACTGCATTGACGGCGGCATCTAACGCTTTGGCAGATAATCGCGGTGGAACAGTAACTGGCGTTGAGCTTGGTGCAGGTCGAACGATCTCCCCTGGCGCTTATACCAATGGGACTCTTGAAATCAATGGCCCCTTGACTCTAGATGGATTGGGCGACACTTCTGCCGTCTTTATTTTTCGTTCAGCTTCAACATTAATCACTGGAGCATCGAGCACAGTCTTACTAACTAATGGCGCACGGGCCTGTAATGTCTTTTGGCAGATTGGAAGCTCTGCAACATTAGGTATAAGTTCAACAATTGTTGGACATGTCATCGCATCGACATCTGTCAGTACTGGTGCAAGCACTACAGTTAATGGTCAACTCATTGGAACTACTGGTTCGGTAACTCTTGGTGGCACAACAATTGTCAATAACTCTTGCACTACACCAACACCAAAACCAACACCAAAACCAACTTCATCGGGAACCTCGGTATTTATACCTGTACCAGTTCTAGCGCAGGACTCTAATATTACTTCAGTTACACCAATTATTTGTTCCACTTCTGGATACAAAGTGTTGGTGAATGGATTCTTCCCAACTAAAATTACGAACATTGGAGTTGACGGCGTCAATATTGCAAGAAGCCGTTGGACGCAGACTTCCTCACAAGTAGTGATAACTATTCCACCTACCTCCAAGAAATCTTTTTTCGTTCGACTCTTTAATGGTCGAGCACCGGTAATGGCTTTCCAATACTTTAACTGCGTTACCCCTGTAGTCATCATTCCTGTAGTTACACCAACACCTGTAGCTACACCTACTCCAACACCAACACCGGTTGTGATAGTTACTCCAACACCTACTCCAACACCGGTTGTGACCCCTACTCCAACGCCAACGCCAGTAGAAGAAGTTATAGAACCTGTTGTTGAAACTGTTACTGGTGGAAAACTTCCAGCTACCTCAACGCCATTGGGGAATATATTGCTAGTTGGCGGGGTGCTAATTTTGCTAAGCGGGATTGGTTTTGCTTCACGTAAGATCCGGGTTAAGTAAACAATCTATCAATCCAAAGTAATGCCTAGCAAAACGTAGGAATGCTTGATCGTAACCCTTTCAGTTATTTTTTAACTGCAAGGGTTGCGGTCGAGGCATAACCTGGAATTCAAATTTATTCATCGAGTAATGTATATTGAGAGAGCATATAATTGCGAATACCGTGTCAAATTTATGAACCTTTCATGAGTTTTTGTCTCTTTCTTTGCGGAAATGTGACTTTGACACTCAAGGACCTGCTTAGAATTTGCATTACCTTAGAAAACACCATTTAGACAACTTTTTGGTGTATCATGAAAATTACAGCGCCATCGCGTGCATCAAGCTTCATTCTTAGAATCGAAAAAAAATGAGCAATACCCAAACGAAAATTTCTAAATTTAGAATATTTGCAGTAATCGGTTTCACCGCCGCTCTATTTGCAGGCTTCTTTCCTGGCACTGCAAGTGCTGCCGAAACACCCTTGAATATGGGCACAGCTTCTTCATATGCGGTCCTAGCTAGTGCAGGAATTACAAGCGCTACCGCTTCAGGAATTTCCGGAACAGCAGGAGGAAATATAGGCGTGGGTAATGCGACTGCGCCGACTGGCACCATCGCATTAACTGGATCAACTGTTCTTGGAGGAGCATCACTTGCAGCACTCACGGCTGCCTCTGGAGCTTTGGCCGAAAGTCGTGGCGGAACTGTAACTGGAGTTGAACTAGGTGCAGGTCGAACGATTACACCTGGTGCATATAACAATCCAACACTGGCGATCAATGGCGTATTAACACTAGATGGACTGGGCGACTCTACCGCGGTATTTATATTTCGTTCAGCCTCGACATTAATTACTGGAGCATCAAGTACCGTTCTACTAACAAATGGCGCACAAGCCTGTAATGTCTTTTGGCAGATAGGTAGTTCTGCAACACTGGGCACAAGTTCAACGATAGTTGGACATGTAATCGCCTCTGCATCGGTGAGCACTGGTACAAGTACGACAGTGAACGGTCAACTGATTGGAACCACAGGCGCTGTCACACTCGGAGGCACAACAATTGTCAATAACGCCTGTACTACACCAACTCCAACACCAACACCAACACCAACACCAACACCAACACCAACACCAACACCAACACCAACACCAACACCAACACCAACACCAACACCAACACCAACACCAACACCAGTTGTGACTCCAACTCCAACACCAACACCAACACCAGTTGTGACTCCAACTCCAACTCCAACTCCAACACCAGTTGAGGAGACTACGACGGGTGGAGAACTCCCAGCAACATCAACACCATGGGGGAATTTATTACTCGCTGGTGGAGCGTTAATTTTGCTAAGTGGCGCTGGTTTTACTTCACGTAAAATCTGGGTCAAATAAGTAATCTATAACCCTACGCCGATGGCTCGCAAAAAGTATGCCCGATTGATCGTAACCCTTTCAGTTATTTCATTAACTGCAGGGGTTGCGGTCTCGGCATATGCTGGATATCAAATTCAGGCGACCAAGGCTGAAATTAATAAAACCTACATTGAAGCAGCGGAGTTGAGTTGGATTAAAGAGGCTAACGCAGAGTTAGCTATTAAAGCACGCGTTACTACCGGAACTTTTTTAGGCACAATAAATATCCCCACAATCAATAAAACATTCAACATTTTTGAGGGCACAGAATCGAAACAACTGGATAAAGGTGTTGGGCACTACGTAAAAAGTGTGATGCCTGGAGTCTCAGACAACTCTGTATTAGCGGGTCACCGAGACACAGTTTTTGCGGAACTAGGAAAAGTAAAACTTGGCGAATTGATTAAAATTAGAGTTCGTGAGGGAAATTTCACCTATAAAGTGTCTGCAATTCGCATTGTAGATAAAAATGATCGAACCGTAATTGTTCCAACCCCTGAAGCGACCTTGACTCTCTCTACCTGTTTTCCATTTTCGTATATTGGTAATGCCCCAAAAAGATATATTGTAAGCGCAAAGTTAATTCCCTCAATATAATAATTGAAGGTAGTCATAAACGGCCCTAAAGACCCCTCGTTTTGCTCCAAATTGTTAACAACTACCCATTTGTTTCATTCAATAGTGAGCTCCGATTCAGCATGTGAATCGCACAAAATCGCTAGGGCAAAGTTTACAAAACGGTGAAATGAGAATTTGAGGCTAGAATTACTGTATGAGTTCCATTCCTAATCCTGTTAGAGCTGAAATTATTAATTCTGGAAACCCTAAAATTAAGTCAGCCCGAATAATCATTGATGCCCCAGTTGAAAAGATATTTAATTTGTTAACGAATCCAAAACGACATGTAGATTTTGATGGTACTAAAACAATTCAAAGTAATTTTAGCGGTCCCGAGCGATTAGAGCTTGGTTCGAAATTTGGTATGCACATGAAACTTGGCATTAATTATAAGATCCTGAACAATGTGGTTGAGTTCGAAGAGAATCGATTGATTGCCTGGCGTCATTTGGGCCGATGGCGATGGAGATATGAACTTAAAGCAATTTCCCCCACCCAAACCGAAGTTACTGAATCATTTGATGGTACTACATCAATTTCACAGCTCTGGCTGAAAGTAAGAAAAGCCTACCCTTGGACACAAATTGCAGTTGCAAAAACATTAGTTCGCCTTAAAGAAATAGCAGAACGGGGATAGAAGTTAATGAACATAGTAACCAGTCGAGGTTCCGAACAGGTTTTACCCAATACTCAATACGGGTGCAATTGCCATTTCTTCGGCGTTAACTAAAATGATTCTCGAAGCCACTATTTCTTGTCCTAAGTGCGGTCATAAGAAAAGCGAAATAATGCCGGTTGATGCCTGCCAGTTTTTCTATACCTGCACCAAATGCCAAGAGATTTTAAAACCTCTCTCAGGTGATTGTTGCGTATTTTGTTCATATTCTGATGCATTATGTCCCTCTAAACAAAGAAATTAACGGTTAGGAAGTGGGGAATCTCGAAAATGGGGCAGCGAATCTGTTTATGACTCGAAAGCGGCAGAGCTTGCTTGGAAGAGAACACTCAGTTTTTTAAATGAAGTACTTTAAACGCGTCAGCATACCTGCCTCAGCATGGTAAACGTTATGACAGAGAAGCAAAATAATTTACATGTTCATTAAGACTGTTGCTGCATTGACCAGAGCGTCCAAATATGCGTACGCACTGATAGAGGTTGGCGCATAATCTGAACAATTTGGAATGCGATGTCCTCTGGTCGTAGATAAGTCGCCAGTTGTGGTTCACCTGCAGTTCGCCCAGCACCAAGTGCAAATTCAGTCTCTGTTCCTGCGGGGCAAACTAGGGCAACACGCACGCCTTTTTCACGGAGTTCACGATCTAAACTGCCTGCCAAACCAACCTGTGCATGTTTAGTTCCGGCATAAATAGCTTCATCGCCGCCGCCACGAAAACCAGCCACGGAGGAAACTATAATGACATCGCCAACTCCTTTAGCGATCATGGTTGGTAGCGTTGCACGAATAACGTGCACCGTACCTTCGTAATTAGTGCGCATCATTCGAATTACTTCATCATCGCTGTGGTCCAAAATTGATCCATACATACCAATACCTGCGTTTGCGACGATGGCATTAATGGTACCGAAGGTATCGATTGCCTTCATAGCAATCGCCCGCGAAATTTCAGGATCTGAACAATCTCCGGCAACGTAAGTTGCATTATCTGTGCCAAGCTCATTAACGAACTCTTGCAAGCGTTCTTTATTACGAGCATTAAGGACTACTTTTGCACCCTGCTCGACGAGTTCTCTTGCAGTTGCTGCGCCCATTCCTGCAGTTGCACCAGTGATCACAACGATCGAGCCTGAAAGATTACGGAGTTCATAAGTCATGCGCTTATTATCCAAGATTCCTCGGAGAATGTGAAATAATGGTTGGACTCGCAACACTTATAATCATTGGTTAGAACTTCAACTTAGGCGATATATTCCAATCGCGTCATCATTCCTGCCTCAGCGTGATAGGCGTTGTGGCAGTGAATCATCCACGTGCCCGGATTAGTTGCGGCAAAATCGACGTTGATCCCTCCCATGGGTGGAATCAAAACCGTGTCTTTTCGCGCACCATTGCCACCGGCCGAACCTAATTGGAAAGTATGGCCGTGTACATGCATGGGATGCGCCATCATAGTTCGATTTCTAATCTTTAGAGTTCCCATTTCATTAAGCCGAACTACTAAAGCCTCCGTTTTGTCATAGGTGCGACCGTTTATGCTCCATTTATAAGGTTTCATACTTCCGCTTAATATTAGATCCTGCGTTCGATCAGGTTTTTTAAATGGAAGTTTTGCTTGCTCGCTAGCCTGTAACACATCGGAGGTCAGTGGCTTTGAATTTAGTTCGGCAGGCTTAAATAGTTGTGCAGGGGCGGCGCCACTACTTGTTCGAATGAGCGCTCTGGCAATAGCTGATTTACCAACGGCATCGGCGACAAAAGCAAATACTCCACTTCCCATCGTAACTATTACGTCATAACGCTCTCCCATGCCGAGTTGAAGTGAGGCAGTTGGGTAACTCTTTACAGGAAAACCATCGGTATGAGTTACGGTCATGGAGTGTTGGGAGATCGCAACGTTAAAAATAGTATCGGCGGCGGCGTTAATTATTCGAATTCGAATACGTTGCCCGGGTTTAGATGCAAAGACCTCTGGATCATTTATTGGTCTTCCATTGATTAAATACAAGGGATAAGTAACATCGCCAGAATCCATTCCACCAGCATGGTCCATACCACCCATACCACCCATACCACCCATACCACCCATACCACCCATACCACCCATACCACCCATACCTGAGGAATTTCCAGAACCATCTAAGAGAGCTGCAAGAATTTCGTCAGGGCTTTTCCCAACTCCATCACTCCAGTCATCTAAAATCACAATCCACTCTTGATCGTAAGTCACCTTTTCATTTGGGTCATCGATGATGAGGGGGGCATATAACCCTCTATCTAATTGAGAACCACTATGAGGATGAAACCAATATGTTCCTGAATCGGGAAGTGTGAAGTCGAATTTGAATTTTCCATCAGGCGCTACCTCTGGCGTTGTTACACCCGGGACGCCATCCATATCATTTCGAATGGCCAGTCCGTGCCAGTGGACACTTGTAGGTTTCGGAAGCTTGTTATTAAAATTTACTGTAATGCGATCGCCTACATTGGCTCTAATTATTTTGCCAGGAAATGAATCCCCATACGTCCATGTTTTAGCCTTTACACCACCAAGGTCAATTTCATTTAGTTGTGCCGTTAAGTCAAATGCATTGACTTTTCCGCTTTTGATGAGCGCGTCTTCTCTAAATTGAATTGAGGATGCTCCCAAATATTTTTTAGTATCACCGACGCCACAACTAGCAAGGCCAGTGGCTAGTCCGGCGCCAACAATTCCAGTGAGAAGGGCTCTTCTGCTAATTTGATTCATAAGGACATTCTTCCCAAAACTCTCAAAGGAAGGGCGAATTCTTTGTAAAGTTTCGATAAAGAAAAATTCTTTACTCAATCTTTAGGATTTATAAGGGTATTTCTATGCTTTCAAAGCGTACTCTTCAATCACAACGCAATGGAGGTATCAAAATGATGGATTGGTATGATCAAGGTGGAATGAACGGCAGTTGGATGGTATTCATGTGGTTTTTCTGGGTCATTATTATTGGGCTTGGAATCTGGTTTGTTACTCGACTAACGCAAAGAGATAAGACAAGCGGGAGTAAAGAGACACCACGCCAGATTTTGGATCGGCGATTCGCGGCAGGTGAAATTGATGCAAGCGATTACGCTAAAGCTCGACGATTAATTGATGGCCACTCAATAGATTCAGATAAAATCCAGTAACCTTAGCTCTACTATAGGTGGAGTTGAGGATGGCTGGTCGTGAGTGATGCCCTACGAGTTCTGGTAGTTGACGATGAAATTGATCTTGCTGCTGTCGTCATAAGTTATTTTGAGCGAGAAGGCTATCTAGTTGATAGTGCAGTAGATGGGCCTAGTGCCGTAGAAAAAGCACGTGTAGGGCTACCTGATCTTATAATTTTGGATTTGATGTTGCCAGGATTTGATGGCATTGAAGTGTGCCGACAGGTACGTACTTTTTCAGATGCATATATTCTCATGCTAACCGCTCGAGAAGAAGAGATAGATAAAATTGTTGGCTTTGCAGTTGGCGCCGATGACTATGTCGTAAAACCTGTTTCACCACGAGAATTAATTGCTCGCTCCAAGGCAATCCTGCGCAGACCGCGTGCACAAGGATCGGTCAATACATCGGAAACTTCTTCCAGTGAGATTTACTTCGGTGACATTACACTTGATTCAAATTCGCGTACCGTAACATGTAGAAATCAAATGGTCGATTTAACAAAAACCGAATTCGATCTACTTGAAATTATGATGGAAAGTCCAAAATCTGTTTTCTCACGCCGCACTCTGCTTGAATCGGTCTGGGGAGGCGAATGGTATGGTGAAATTCACGTCGTGGATGTACATATTGGCCATCTGCGCAAGAAACTTGCCGATGCAGGTGCAAGTGAATCTGTGGTTAGAACAATTCGTGGAGTTGGTTATGGAATGGATTTAGGGTGAGTACCTCTAAAAAGAAGAGCGTCATGACTCAAATGTTGGTGGGACAATCTTTTCTTATTATCGTCAACGGTTTAATTCTTGTAGTTACCGCCCTCGCTGTTGCTCCCTCAATTTTTAATGAGCACCTTCATGATGCTGGTGTCGTGTCGGCAAGTGCACGAACGCACATATTGGAGGCCTATATCAGTTCTTTTAATGCATCCTTACTTATCGCCGCTTTTTCTTCAATAGTCATTTCTGGTGGATTATCTTGGTATTTCATGGTGAGAATCGTTAAACCAATAAAGGAAGTTACCGATTTTGCTGAAATGTTGGCTTCAGGTGATTTAGATGCTCGAACACCCATTGAAAACTCAATTCCCGAACTCAATCGCTTAACTGATGCCTTGGCAGGAATGTCAGTAGATTTGGCGTTAAGCAGAGAAGAACAGTCACGACTGCTGAGTGATTTAGCGCATGAGTTGCGAACACCGATATCCACTGTTCTCGCTATCGTCGATGGCATTGAAGATGCAGTAATACAGCCTGATGCGCGCACTTGGAAAACGATTCGTGATCAGTTGGAACGAGTCAATAGGCTCTCACACGATGTTCGCGAAGTAACTCAAAATTCCGAAAAGCTCCTTAACACAATGAGCAGTGCAGTTAATCCAGGCGACATAGCCAAGGCGGCATACGCGGCGTGGAATCCACGAATTGGGCGAAAGGGAATCAATTTTGAGTTGGAAATAGAGCCGGATTTACCTCAAATATATGTTGATCCTCAAAGAATTGGACAAGTACTATCCAATCTTTTAGAAAATGCCCTGCGATACACTCCAATCGGTGGAAAAATTGATCTCACTGTATTAAGAGCAATAGACCGAGTGCATTTTGCCGTTGTTGATTCTGGGCAGGGAATTGAAGCACATCAGTTGCCCCATATATTTGATCGCCTCTATCGAGGCGATGCGGCTCGACACTCTGGTGACTCTGGATCAGGTTTAGGTTTAACAATTGCGCGAAGTATTGCCCAGAGCCATGGTGGCGAGCTAACTGGGATGAGCGAAGGTCGTGATTTAGGTTCAACATTTACACTCTCATTGCCGATACCTACACAGTTAATCTCTTAGTTCACAGGTTTCCATCCACGGAGTCGATTCGCATTGAGTACCACTGATAGAGAACTAAGCGCCATGGCTGCGGCTGCAATCATTGGACTAAGTTTTAATCCAAAGAAGGGATAAAAAACTCCCGCAGCCACTGGAATTCCAATGCCATTATAAATAAGAGCAAAAAAGAGATTCTGCTTAATATTCTTCATTGTCTCTCGACTCAGCGCTATAGCCGTGACGACGCCTTGAATCGAACCAGACATGAGAGTTATGTCGGCGGCTTCAATGGCGACATCAGTTCCAGAGGAAACTGCGAAGCCGACATCGGCCTGCGCAAGTGCAGGCGCGTCATTAATTCCATCACCGACCATAGCCACCGAGAGCCCAAGTTTTTGTAACTCAATGACCGCATCAACTTTTCCCGCTGGAAGTACTTGTGCTCGAATATCGGTTTCAGTGATTCCAATCTGTGCACCTATTGAATTTGCGGTAAGTTGATTATCTCCCGTAATCATGAGGGTTCGAATACCAAGACGGTGCAAAGCAGCAATTGATGCATAACTTGTCGGCCGAACCACATCTGCCACTCCCAAAACCCCGGCGGCAATACCGTTAACCGCGACTAACATTGCAGTCTTACCTTCTCGCGAAAGTTGGTCGGAGAATTTTAACAATTCTTTAACTTCCACTGAATTAGAAGTCATTAGTAATTGGTTACCAATCAGGATTTCATCAATTCCAATCTTAGTTCGTATACCTTGACCTGTTATAGATTGGAAATCCGTTACCGCTGAAAATGCAACTCCACGTTCGCGTGCTGCATGGACAATGGCGGTTGAAAGAGGATGTTCACTTTGAAATTCGGCACTTGCCACAAGGGATAAAACTTCAGTTTCGTTAAATCCGTCTAAGACGATTACATCTGTCAAAACCGGCTTCCCATAAGTTATTGTTCCCGTTTTATCGAGAATTATCGCTGAAATTTTCAGTGACGTTTCAAGTGCTTTAGCAGATCTAATGAGAATTCCAGAAGTTGCGCCTTTGCCTGTTCCAATCATTACTGATAATGGTGTCGCTAACCCTAAGGCGCAAGGGCAGGCAATAATTAATACGGAAACCGCAGCAATCAGAGCGCTAGTAAATGTTGGCCTAGGGCCAACCACATACCAAATGGCAAAGACAACTATAGATATTGCAATCACGAGAGGTACAAACACTGAACTAATTGAGTCAACTAATCGTTGAATTGGCGCTTTTGACGCTTGAGCTGCGCGGACCAGACCAATTATCTGCGAGAGGACAGAATTTGAACCGACTCTCGTCGCGCGAATATGCAGCGCTCCTGTTCCATTAATGGTTGCTCCAATAACGGAGTCACCCAATATTTTTTCAACTGGTATTGACTCACCCGTAACCATGGATTCATCAACCGATGAGTGACCAGATATAATTTTTCCATCCACTGGAATTTTCTCTCCTGGCCGCACAAGGATCTCATCACCTTCGACTACTGAATCAATAGCAAGCTCGACTTCAACGCCATTTCTAATTACTCTGGCAGTTTGTGGTTGAAGATTTAGCAGAAGTCGAATCGCCTCTCCAGTCCCAGCTTTTGCTTTTTCCTCTAAATAACGACCCAAAAGAATGAGTGTAATAATTACTCCGACAGCTTCAAAGTAAACGTCTCTCATATTCGTTGGTAATAGGTTCGGAGCAAATGTTACAAAAGTGCTAAATGCATAGGCTGCGCTAGTTCCAATGGTTATAAGTGTGTTCATTTCCGCAGTTCGATGGCGGAGAGTGAGCCACCCAATTCTGTGAATTGGTGCCCCAACAATGAACATCACTGGAGTAATCAAAATAAACTGTGTCCAATGATTGACGAGAAATGTGGGAGTCCAAATTCCAATAGCATTTCCAGTAATAGCTAGTAAAATTGGCAATGTTAAAATTGAACCTGCAAGTACTCGGCGCCTGAGCCCGCGAATTTCAGTTAATCTTTCGATAGAATTATCGTTTATTTCAACTTTCGAATCCTTTGGAAGTTCCAACTCTTGGGTTTCAATCGAGTCTAAACGTTTATTTTCTACATCAGCGGAAACCGAGTTTCTCCCCGATTTTACTATTAGTTTTCCATGCACCATATTCATTCCACAAGCAAAATCAAAAGCGCCTTCTTTATCAGGAATTAGAGTAACAACTGTGCGTTTAAATGCCGGTAAATCGGCAACAATTCCAAAGTCTGAAAAGACAACCTTTTCAGTACAGGAGCCAGACTCTTGACGATCAAATGTAATGTGTAAGGGAACACCTAAAATTGCCTCAATAGTGTCTGGTGAATATCCACCTTTGAGTGTTATGAAAATGCTTTGTTCTGATTCGCTCTCTTTAGTTTGAGTGATGCGACGTGGGCCAAAGAAAAACCAAGCAATAAAGAGCAGCAGGGCACCACTTATTGAGATTACTGCAAGATCGGAAGCACTCATATTTACCTCTCGTGATTCGTTATTCTATACTCGATGGGCCATAGGTAGTAGAAATAGCACAACATTTAAGGCCGTCAGTACACAAATTAAAATTGCAAATGGAGCAAGAGTTGCTTTACGGACCTTAGCTGCAGTGTAACGACGTAATGTAATTCGGTGGGCGGTATATAGCGAGCCCCATAACCCCAAAGCTAGGATAACAAACTGCAGAATTTGAATAGTACCATTTTCAACAAGTGCGGCTGAACCCGATGCCTGGCTCCCAAACATAGATGCCACTGAGTAATAGATAGATTTCCCTTCTGCAAGCAAATGGAAGAGGTTATGCGCAACATGCCCGGCTATATCTAGAGGAATCAATGCATAACCAAAGCGCGCGAAATTCTTGACCCAGTTCTCCGTATTTCGTCGCGCTGCTATTTTCGAACTGAGCGAGAGAAGTAGAACGGGAGACATTACTCCAATAGCGAATACAGCGGTAAAGATTACTGCTGTATTAGTTATCCCAGTAAAACTTTCCACTCTATTTAAGATTTTCTCCCAAATTTCAAGCATTGTGATGTTTTGAATGAGCACAATTCCCATAATTGCCATAGCAAGAAATGACTCTTCAATTTTGGGGTTTCGAATAAACCAAAGCTCTTTTGTAGGTGGGCGAAGCGTTAGAGTGATTGCATCATTTGGACAGTTTTTAATGCAGTTTGCGCACAACGTGCAGTTTGCATTTGAATCCATTGTTCGAGGAAACATAAAGAGGGGACAGGCTGGTGCTTTATCGGTCCCGTTAAAGCAAGCGGCTTTAGATGCACAGGTTTGGCAGATGTCGGTATTTGCTCGGAGCGCGATCATTCCTGTTCGCGCGTAGTTACCTGACAAGCCGCCTAGAAAGCATAGGTAACGACAGAAGGTTCGTCGTTGAAAGAATGCCCCTGAAACAATAACCGCGAAGGTGATGAGAAGCAAAAGAATTCCTGAACCCCAAGGGGAAGCGACAATTCCAAAAACATGGTCGGCCCAAGTAATTATGATAAACATTGCATCGATGAGCCAAATCCCATATTTTTTTAGAAATACTGGAACTGGACGATTCACTCCAACTAACTTTTGTATGAAATCAGATAACGTTGCAAAAGGGCAGATCGCACACCAAAACCTTCCCAGAAAGAGAAAAACTATTGGTATGAGCGGCCACCACAAAACCCACATGAGCGCTGTGCCTGGATTATCGTGGGCACTACTTGGGCCGGCCAGGAGTTCATATCCGATGAGACCAAATACTGCGGCTACTGGGATTTGAAAGATTTTTGGAAAATACTTGCTCATCATCATTGCCTTGATTGGCTTTAATTTAAGTAAATCAAAACCCTTTGGTTCGACTCCTTGGTCTTCTATCTCATCTACTGAATTGATTGTTTTCATCGCACTTCACCAGAATTCTTTCGTGCATTGACTTTTGCCTCTCGTTGATTCCTGTCTCGTCGCCTAAGAATGATCGCTCCAGAAAGAACGATTGATGTTGCAACTCCGAATGTTCCCAATGTTGCTTTCAATGGGCGATCTGCTTCAGTTTCGTCAACTTGTGGGCTTGAATGATCCATTCCCGGCATATCTGGCTCCATTGCTTCCTCTGAGTGTGAATCTGTTTCTTCTGTGTGTGCCTCACCTAGACCTAAATCATTAGTAGATGAAGAACTTATCTCCGTTGACCAGCTCACCCCATCATCAGTGCTCTTGAATACTTGCGCGTAAGGTGGTTCAGTTAAAACTCCCGTGAAGAGGGAGTTTCCATCAGGGGAGTAAGCCACGACCGCTGCCCCAACAGGTAGTGAGATTTCACGCCACGTCTTACCTGAATCAAGAGTTGTTCCACTCTCGCCCATTCCAATAACTGTGATTTCATTTGTGTTTGCTGGGTTCCAAGCGATAGCCATAGAGCCTAAAGGACCGCCTAATGTTTCCCAGGTTGTGCCACCATCAAGACTCTGCAAAAGACCCATCTGCATATCGGGAGCTAAAACTCGCATGGGATTCTTGGGATCGACCAACATGCTTCCCATAAATCCCTTGCCAATCTGAGAATTGCGTGCCTCCCAAGTACGTCCACCATCTGAGGAGGCAAAAACTCCGAACTCTGGGGTAGCTAAATAGACATACTCTCCAGAGGCTCCTAGTGCATGAACATCGCTCAGCTTTTTATAAAAATCGGTTCTCACAAATGTATTCTCATTTGGTAGCGATGAGTACAAGCCATCGTGTCCACCGGCTAGCACCATTGATGAGCTCGTTGCCCATGCCATGATGTCGGCGTTATCTAGCGCATTAATAGCCGTCCAACTTTTTCCGAAATCGTTCGAGATGGCGGTGCTCTCGTGGCCTGAAATAATCATCTCGCTATTGTTAATCGTCAATGTGTGCAAATCACCTCCCACCAGGACGGCAGGGGAATCGGATCCATTTAATGCGCCTGTGTCTTTGGAGGTTCGGTTCATTTGGATGCTCAAACCGGCCACAACTATTAAACTCACAAATACGGCTGTTACTAAGGCTTTTCGCTTCATCTCTCTCCCTTTTGAGTCCTGTAAATCTGAGGCCTGTACTTCGCTTCCATGGGCTAATTCTTGCTAGCGAGCGCGTGAATTTGATGTTGTTTCTATAAAGATTTCGGAAAGTTATTGCTCAGCCTGCCACTGATTCATCGAGTTAGACTTGGGTGATGCCCATCAAGTTCACTCCTTTTAAAGAGTTCACTTCAATTCTCAATCCCCATTCTCGCCGCATAATTCTAGGAATCTCTTTAAACGCTATAGGTGGAGGCATGACGCTTTCGCTTTTAATGGTCTATCTCCACGATATTAGGGGCTTTACAACTACTTTCGGCGGATTACTGATGGCTTGGGGTGCCTTTACGGGGATTATCGGCACAGGGCCATTAGGTGCCCTAGTCGATCGAATTGGTCCAAAAAAAGTACTTATTCCGGGTCTGTTAATCGCTTCATATGCGGCGCTCTCATTTTCAGAGGTCACAACTCATAGCCAAGCGATAATTTCAATGACACTCTTTTCTTTGGGAGGTCAATGTATTTGGCCCGCCCAAATGGTTATTTTAACGCGCGTAACACCAGAGGCAGATCGCGCAAAAATATTTGGCTTCAATTTTATGTTTCTTAATTTAGGCCTTGGTATTGGGGGTCTGCTTTCATCTCTGATTATTAAAGAAAGCTCTGTTATCTCATTCCAACTTATGTATTGGGTGGACTCACTCAGTTATCTTTTGTATTTCTTAATTATTCTAGGGCTTAAGACCCCGCATGCAGGTAAATATATTGCGAAGGACCATGAACCTAAAAGAGGAAGTTATCGTGAAATATTTTCAAGAAAGGATCTCACTATCCTTACTTTTGCTGGGGTAATTCTCTTGACTTTTGGTTATGGATCACTTCAATCTGGAATTCCAATTTATGCAACCCAATATCTTGGACTCTCAGTTAAATGGCTAGGTGTGATTTTCGGAGTAAATACAATCTCAATCGTCATATTCCAACCATTTGTACTAAGAGTTCTTGAAAAATACTCAAAATACTCAGCGCTTATGTCGGTTGGAATAATTTGGGCGCTCTCTTGGTTAGCCGTAGGAATATCGCCATATGTACCTCTCTTTGTCGGAGGAATTGCTCTAAGTGTGAGTCAACTTATTTTTGCTTTTGGAGAAATGGTTCATGCTCCAACTAGTCCAGCTCTGCTTCAAGAGTTGACTCCCGAGCATATTCGTGGCCGCGCCAGCGCTTTAATGAGTTTGCAATGGGGGTTATCAGGGATAGTTGGCCCTGCTATGGCTGGAATCCTTATTGGTGCCAATCTCGAGCAGCTGTGGGTCGTATTAATGGTGATCGGAGTATTGATACCTATCCCTTTCTTTGCCTATGTCAAAAAACTTCACCCAGTCAAGTGAGAAACACCTGCTAGCACCCTTGGAAGCACCTAGAGTTTCAAGGGATGTTTAACCCATGAAAATATCTGAATCGATGATTTCGTAAGGTGAAAACTCTACTTAATCTTTTTTAGCCATTTCTGACGCTCAGTTTCGGGAAGTTTTTCGATGCTATAGCGCAACATTGTTCGAGGCATTTCTACACTATGTTCGCTGAGAAAACTTCGCAGCAAAGAGAGATCTCTTTTTCCTAGCTCTCGCAACATCCAACCCGATGCTTTATGAATGAGATCATGCTTGTCTTTCAGTAGAAGTTTCGAGATTTCAAGAGTGGGAGCAAAATGACCCGCGCGAATGAAGGGAAAAGTAAAGAGTATTGCCGATCGACGCTCCCATAGAGAACTACTTCTTGCTAGTTTAATTAGCGTAGGTAGCGGATCCTCAACTTCCAGTAGATATTCCCCGATAGTTGGAGCGCTGACATCTACCAAATCCCAATTATTCACTCGCCTCAATTTCAACTGTTTCAGGTAGAAGTTAAAAAACTCTCGTCTCTTTTTCACTTCTTTACTTGCTTTGAATTGAATCGTAAGTATTATCAATCCGCAGAGGCGAACTTCATGGAATTTTGAGGCCAATAGTTTCTCAATTTCAGACAACTCCATTGCACGGAAAGCCTTCGCGATTAATCGACTTTGAGGCACGGATAACCCTAAAAAAACATCCCCCTCGCCATATCCACCAGGTGCTGTTTTGTAGAAGTGTTGTAAAGCATGAACCCTTCCGGGTTTGCCCAATGCTCGCAACTCAATAATCGCTCTACGTGCAGTAATCACCTGATTGAAATCCTCACCCACGCATCGAGTATATAATGGGGGATATTATTGAATTTCTTTGCTCGGCAATGACTATCTATGCGGCACAATTCACCTATGAATTCGAGATTGAAGGTAGAACTGCTAGGGCCAGATCAATGGCAGAGGTTGCGAGAAATTCGCCTAAACTCCTTGATAGATAGCCCAGATGCCTTTGGTGGCACCTTTGAAGCTGAGTCGAAAATGGGGCAAGAGGAATGGGAAGTGAAATTTACTACCCTTGATTTTCTTATTGTTTCAACTGACCAATCAGATATTGCAATGATGTCGGTAGAAGTTCTCAATGGTGATCACGGCGCAACATGTTGGATTGGTGGGTGCTGGAGTGATCCTAGATATCGCGGGCAAGGCGCGCTGAGAGCCTTATTCAATTTTCTTGATGAGAATGCTGATCTCAAAAACTGGAAACGACAAGGGTTAGGTGTTTGGGCCGATAACGAAGATGCAATTGCGGCATACAAATCAATTGGATTTAACGAAGCAGGAGAGAGGCAGCCCAGTCAACGTCAACCTGGCCGTTTTTACATTCATATGGTCAGGGATAGTGTTGTTAAGTGATTATTGACGTTTGGTCTGATGTCGTTTGCCCTTGGTGCTATATAGGCAAGCGACGACTTGAAAGAGCCCTTGAGAAGTTTGAGTTCAGGGATGAGATTATCGTTCACCATCGAGCATTTGAGCTTGCACCAGATGCTAGAGAGACGATGCCTACAAGCAAACTCCTAGCCGAAAAGTATCGAATTTCAACGGATGATGTTAAACGGATGCAGGCCAATGTTTGTGCAATAGCAGACGGTGAAGGGCTCTGCTATTCGCTGGATGAAACGCTTTCGGGCAATACTTTTGATGCGCACCGGATACTTCTCTGGGCTGCAACTCTCGAAAAGCAGAATAAACTATTGGAAGCAATGTACTCCAACTATTTTGAAAAATCGCTCCCACTGTTTTCATATCAAGATTTGTGTTTTATTGCTGAAAGTGTGGGAATTTCCGCAGTTGAGGTTATGAAAATCCTGGACTCAGATCAATTCACTCAAGAAGTTATGGAGGACAGAAAACTGGCGTCACAACTTGGAGCGACCGGAGTTCCATTCTTTGTAGTGGATATGAAATACGCTATCTCAGGTGCTCAACCAGTTGAAACTTTCAGTCAAGTTCTTGAAACCGCTTGGAGTGATAGATAATTAGTCGAAAGCGAATTGAGTAACTACATACAGGCTTATACCGAGCAATTAAAAGAGATGATTTAATTTTCAATTAGAGGATAGGCTCAGGCAGTGCCGCATTCAGCAATGACCAATAGAGAAGTAATTGTCAAGGCCCTTCCAATATTTATAGCCGCCATTAATATGCGAGCAGGGTTAACGATTATAAGTCCGCTCATTCCGATTCTGAAAGAGCAGTACCATTTAAGTTCGTTTTTGCTCTCATTTCTAACTTCTCTAACCGTACTTTGTTTTGCTGCAAGTGCATTCTTGATGCCTTTAGTGGGCAAAATCGGTGGAACTAATCGAGTTATAACTTTTTCTTTGATAGTACTCACAGTCGCAATTTTTTTAAGGGCAATTGGAAATGTGCCAATGCTCTTTCTCTCTTCGTTGACCGTCGGAATCGCAATCGCTATCTTGAACTTTTCATTACCAGTCTGGGTTAAAGAGAACACTTCCGAACATTCTGGTCTAGTCACAGGCATTTATATAACGACGATGGGGATATTTGCCGCAATTTCTGTAGCAGTGGCCGTGCCTTTGGCGAGCGCAACTTCGTGGGGCTGGCGATTATCTATGGTGCCTTGGATTATCACTGGAGTAATTTCCTCACTCTGGTGGATTCTAAAAAATCCAAAGAGTTCAAAGGGCTCTCATATGGAAATCTCTTCAAAATTTCATAGAGAGCTACTATTTAAGCCTGGTGCTTGGAGTATTGCGATTTTCTTCGGTATACAGTCGATGCTCTTTTACGGGACGGCCACTTGGCTACCAACTATTTTAGTCTCAAAAGGTCTGTCTTTAAGCAATGCTGGATTCATGTTTTCAATTACTGGTCTCCTGGGTTCGGTCATCGGCATCGTTGCCCCGCACTATTCCTCTAAACTGCGCGATCTCCGAATTCTGCTGGTTGTTGTTGGTGGAGTAGTTTCTATCTCTTTCGCTGGAATGATTTTCGATCAGGGCTGGCGCTTGGTAATCTGGCTATTAATTTCAAACATTGGACTCTCTGTGAGCTTCCCTCTTGCACTTCTCTTGACCGTTACGCGAAGTGTCGAAGCGGGTGAAACGCGATCACTTTCGATCATGGCTCAAGCCGTTGGTTATCTCATGGCGGCTTTTGCCCCAGGTATTGTGGGCGTAATCTTCGATACAACTCTCAATTGGAATATCGCTCTTATATTCCCGGTAGTTTTGGGGCTCGTCTTAGGAGTAACTGGATATTTCGCCGGAAATCCAGAAAAAATCCTTATTCTTGACGTTGAGAAATAAATTGAATTGAATTCAGTTAAGTTGTTTCCTAAATTAGCGATTTACTAAGAACTAATGGTGTGTTTAATATAGATAGATCCTGCATCTTCATTGGCAATAAATTTAGATAGAGGCTTCAATGAATCTCCCGCATGAGGTTGACGAGTTGCATTGCCATTAATGGCATTAAAGGCGGCGTTATGGCATGGACAGACTAGTCGACCTTGATCCGCACCAACGATGCAACCTTTATGGGTACATATTGCGCTCAGCACTATTACCGCACCATTAAATCGGACAACTGAGACTGGAAAACTGGCAGCCAAATCTGGCTGCACAATCACAATTTTAATTTCGCCCTCAACAATTTCATCGCTTTTAGCCACAAATGTAATCACGGTTGAGGTTTTCAATTCGCCAGCCGCTGGCTTTACAACTTTAGCGCCACGCTTCCAGATTAGTTTGCCCTTTGATTTAACGCAGCTATATACGTATCCACGAAAAATAATTCTTTGACCAACCCTCGTACAGTTGATTGTTGGTCCGGCCACAGCTTGGGCGCTTTGTCCAAATACCGACAGGAGTGATGCTGACATTAACGTCAAGATACTGCGTCGCACCATGTTCATGATTCACACCTTAATGCTTACCTACCCTCATTTCTATATAAATGCCGAAGACTAGCCCTACTATGAGAAAGCCAACATTGACCTATGTCTGAAAAGAATCTCTGCGACTTTGTATAGGCGCTGTGCTCTTTCTGCCTCGTACAAGGCGGGTGGAAGTTAGTATTGGAACTCGATCGGTAAGGAGAAAAGGTGACTTCATTGTTTGAATCGATTTTCTTAGGAGTTTTGCAGGGACTCACCGAATTCTTACCGATCTCATCGAGTGCCCACCAAAGAATTGCTGGAGAGTTTTTTTCAAATGCTCAAGATCCCGGCGCTCGATTTACGGCCATCACTCAGATAGGCACTGAATTAGCTGTACTCATATTCTTTAGGAATGACATTAAGAAGATAATTGTTGCTTGGTTTCGACAAAGTGTTCTTCGTGCAACACTTCCTAACGAAGAAAAATTGCAAGCTCGTATGGGCTGGCTAATCATAATAGGATCGCTTCCAATAGTTATTCTTGGTTATTTAGGCCAAGATATTATTAGAAATGAACTTCGTTCCCTGTGGTTGATAGCTACTGTCTTAATCGTTTTTGGAATCGTACTTGGCTTGGCAGATTACTATGGTAAAAGTAAACGTGGGCTTAAAGAGCTAAGTACTAAACACGGAATTCTTTATGGCCTAGCTCAATCGTTGGCTTTAATGCCAGGCGTTTCACGGTCAGGTGCAACAATTGCAATGGGCCGGTTCTTGGGCTACAGCCGCGAAGCTGCGCTTCGGTACTCCTTTTTATTAGCGATACCAGCAGTTTTTGGAAGTGGCTTTTATGAACTTAAGGACGCACTGGGCGATAACACGGAAACTCAGGTCTACTCGCTTTTAGAGACGTTTATTGCAACCAGCTTTGCATTTGTTGTTGGTTATGCCGTTATTGCTTGGTTACTAAAATTCGTTACAACAAGGAGTTTTTTGCCATTTATAATTTATCGCGTTGTTTTGGGGTCAACGCTTCTAGTGCTCCTATCAACTGGAGTGATTAATCCCTAAGGCTTAACTTCCTGGGGCTTAACTTCCCGGACTCACAGTCGACATATTGAAATCCTTTATCACTAACGGTGGAACTGCCATGTTGCCCATATCGCCAGCCCATTCGCGAGGCTGAGTCCACTCAGTTGCACCTGCATGAAGAATCCGGTTGAGGGCAGAAACCGGAGAGTCATTCCAGCGGAAGTTATTGGTAGCACCTACTACTTCGCCACCTTTCACGTGATAAACACCATCTCGGGTGAGTCCAGTGAGCAATAGAGAGTTTGGATCGACCATGCGGATGTACCAGAATGTAGTTAGTAGTAACCCGTTATCAACTTTCTTTACTAAATCCTCTAACCCGCCTGCGCCTGAATCGACGCTGATAATTGCATTCTCGCCAATAGGTGTGAAATCCAACTTTGTTAAAGCCGCCGTTGCACGTGTCTGAATTAGTGCTTGTAAAACACCATCCTTGAACCAATCAACACGTTTAATTGGCTGCCCGTTATCAAAGACAGAAGAAAAAGGAGAGCTAACTGGTGTCGCGACGAAATTAGATGCGGGCAGGGCTTTGTAATCAGGATCGCTAAAAAACTGGAAGCCAACATTTGAAAGTTTCTCCCCGACGCGGGTACCGCCGCCTTTTTTGGAAAATACAGATTGACCTTCATGTGCATCACGGGCTGCCGATACCCACATCATGTATATAAATAAATCAGCGACCGATCCCGAAGGAAGCACGGTGTCATAGCGACCTGCAGGTAAATCAACTCTGGTGCCCTGCCATGTTAAACGTTGACGAATCTGGGCGTCGATTGAAGCCACAGATACGTCTTTAAAATCACGGGTTTCGACACCGTTCCAAGTTGAACGTGAACGAGCGTGCGATTTTCCAGTCATCTCTACTCGGCCAATAGGGGAGTCTTTGCGCAGACGCAGTCCACCCTTTGAACCTATCCATGTAGTCTCATGAGTGTGCTCGGCATATCCAAAGAGTTCAATTGAGTCGGCAACAGATCGTGAAAACATATCGCCAAGTGCAGGTGCAAATGTAGAAAATACTTCTGGGCCAGTTGGAGTATGTGGTGCAGACCAATCACCTATTGAGAGATTCGTTGCAAGTGGCGCATAGTCTTCGGCTTTTCCTGCAGCTTTCGCGGCTGAAATTGCTTCTGCAAGTAACGTTGAAACATCGGCCAGGCCGACATCCGTGCGCGATACGCCCCCAGAGGCCATTCCCCCCTCGGTTGCAACAAATGCAATTACGGTGACGTTGCGCTCTTGTATCACTCCATTAGTTGTTAAAGTGCTACCCGCCCACCGTAAATTTGCTTGAGTCTTATCCTTAATCACAACGATGCAGTCATCACAGGTGGCAGCCGATGTAATTT
Source organism: Candidatus Planktophila sp. (assembly GCA_030649935.1). Lineage (GTDB taxonomy): Bacteria > Actinomycetota > Actinomycetes > Nanopelagicales > Nanopelagicaceae > Planktophila. The sequence goes on along the minus strand of JAUSFN010000013.1, from coordinate 15,987 downwards.
TTTCAATTAAATCTTGCGCAGATATCATTTGCCAGCCTCCGCTACAGTGTTGAGAATATTTACTTTGTCGAAAATTGCCGCCGGGCAACCGTGACTAACTGCAGCGACCTGTCCAGGTTGGGCCTTCCCACAGTTGAATGCACCGCCAAGAACATACGTTGATGGGCCACCGACAACTTTCATAGAGCCCCAGAAATCCGTTGTAGTCGCCTGATAAGCCACGTCTTTTAATTGGCCAACGATTTCACCATTTTTAACTCGATGGAACTGCTGACCAGTAAATTGGAAGTTATATCGCTGCATATCAATTGACCACGACTTATCACCTTTGATGATGATTCCATCCTCCATCGATGAAACCATCTCATCGTACGTCGGTCCAGTTGGATTAGCAGCTAATGAGACATTAGGCATTCGTTGAATGGGCACATGTGAGGGGGAGTCGGCATAGGCACAGCCATTGCTGCGATCTCGATCAACACGGGCAGCTATGCGACGATCGAGCTGGTAACCAACCAAAACACCATCTTTTATAAGATCCCACTTTTGTGCTGCGACGCCCTCGTCATCAAAGCCAACGGTACTCAAACCATGGCTCGTATTTCGATCACCAGTAACGTTCATGAGAGATGAACCGTACTTTAAAGTATTTAGTTTATCTGGCGTTGCAAAAGATGTGCCTGCATAGTTGGCCTCATATCCAATTGCACGATCTAGTTCAGTTGCATGACCTATGGACTCATGAATTGTTAACCAGAGATTGGAAGGGTGAACCAAGATGTCATATCGACCAGCTTCAACTGAAGGTGCAACAACCTTTTCGGCCAATAAAATTGGAAGCTCTGCAATTTCTGCATCCCAGTTCCAATGCTTATTTCCCATCCACTCCCAACCAAAGCCTGTGGGCTGAGCCAAAGTACGCATAGATTCAAAACCCTGTGCCCCAATTGAAATTGCTTCAATCTGAGTCTGTATGCGTACTCGCTGTTGAGTGGTACTAGTTCCGTAAGAGTCGGCATAGTGTTTCTGCTCTTTGACATACATTGAATGAGCCGATGTGTGATTTACAATCTCACTTCTTAACAACTCATTACTCAAATGGGCGAGACGGTCCTTTTTCTCAGAATCTGAAACTGTAAATGGATCTATCTCATAATCAGAGACCCACATTTGATTGGCATAGACGGGTTCGGTTATAAGTGAAACAAACTCAGTTGACAGTGGTTTTGATGTTTTGGCCATGGCCACCGCTGTCAAAGCTAATTTCCTTGCAACTTCGACAGTTATTTCAGGTGATGATGCAAATCCCCATGCGCCATTAACAATTACCCGAACGCCTAGGCCTGCATTGGTTTCATCACTTTGTGTCTCTGGTTTTGCATCGCGCAATGAGAGTAGGCCAGTGCGAGTACGCTCAATTCGGACATCGACATGGGAAGCGCCGGCATCTTTGGCAGTGCTAATCGCTGCATCGGTAACGTGCGAAAGTGGAAGAGCTAAGAAATCTGCATCTACGTTTTTATTCACCCTAGAACTTTAAACCCCAAGGCCGATTGTGAGCGTATTTCTAGCGTGTATCTTTTGAATTTTCGTCAAATTTGAGGTGAATAAGTGGCGAAGGTGGGGCAAATGTGACGCAGGGAATAGTTGAGCCTATGAACGTGATTGAGGTAATACAAGCGTTAGGGGTACCCCTCAGGATTTCTTACCATACAAATAGCGAGAATGAAAGGATTCGCATGTAAGTAAGTGGTATGACTTCAGGGAGAGATGGGGATTTACAATGAAATCAACACAAAAAAAGAAGCTCGCAAAGATTTTCGTTGTGCTGATGGCGCTAACAGTAGTAGTAACTGTAACACCAACTGCAAATGCTGCCACAAAAACGATCACTTGCTACAAAGGAAAGATTATAAAGAAAGTTACTGCAGTCAAGCCAAAATGCCCAACTGGATTTAAAATTAAAAAACCAGTTGTAAAGCCAACGGTCAAGCCAACGGTAAAGCCAACAGTAAAGCCAACTACAACTGCTCCTTCTACTGTAGCAACCGTTGCATTCTCAGGAACATACACTGGGAAAATCGGACTACTCTGGGGCGATAGTTTTGTTCAAGCTACATCCGTAGATGGTACGGGAACTGGAAATGTTTTAGGACTTACTGATCTAGCGGGAACCGGATCATCTTCCCCAGCAAATCAATGCGATACTTTCAATGGTACTGGCACATTAAGTGGTGGCGGAAATACTTTGAAACTCACATTTGATTCATCGGCTAAAGCGTGTGCCGAAGATGCAGATGCACCTACCACTGTCACTTTTACAGGCAATGCAATTATTAATGGTGGAACTGGCAAATATGCAGGCGCGACTGGAACTCTAAAAGTTACCGGTGGATCATTTAGTATCAAATCAACAACAGCTGGCGCTAAGGAAATCAATGCCATTAAGTTCACAATCGCAGGAAATATCGTTACAAAATAGTTTAAAAAACCCACGCAAATAAACCACTATAAGGAGTAGAAATGAACAGGAAAATTGGAGTAGCTGTCATAAGTGCAGTTGCACTTTTTGGCGGCGCAATTGTGGGGAGCGCACCTGCATATGCAGCGGTTACCCCAACACTTGTACTTGCTGAAAGAGCTGCGGTCGTTGATTTAGGGCCAGTATTCATCACAGCAACAGCCAGCACCGCAGGAAGCGTTAAGTTCTCAGAGGCTGGAGTAGTCATTAAAGGTTGTGAAGCAGTGGCTACCACCACGGTATCGCCATTTATTGCAAAATGTTCGTGGACTCCGACAAAAGGCGGACCAACGGTTCTTTCTGGAACTCTTACGCCAACCGATGCAGTTAATTTCACAGCAGTAGATGCTCAACTCATCGTCAAGGTGGGTGTTCCTCAACAGGGAACGATGTCACCAATTAGTATCTATGTCGATCAGGTTTTAGCAACGGGTGCCACAGGTCCACTTGCACCACGATTTGGAACAGGATGCAATGTAACAACCCAATACATTCTTGGCCAAAAAATCGTTTTTCGTATCTTTGCCAATAACGCTGACGAAGGCGGAGTAGCAATGGATCCTAGAAATACTGCAAAGGCCACAATCGAAATCAGTGGCATAAAAGATCCACAGCCTCTTCGTTACGGAAATCACGCAGGTGGAGCATTCTGGACCTATGCCCTTGCAACGGGTGCCGCTCCTCTTTACAACTCGTTAGGTGTCATTAATTTCAAAGTTACATTTACTGCCAAAAGTACTTCTATTGTAAAAGTTCTTTCAACTAAGCGCGTTTTGGTACGAGATGCAGCTGGAGCACCAGTTTTAGACGATGCTGGCAAGTTTACATTTAAAAGAATCTCTTTCTACCGCAACCGTACGCTTTCTCAACCAATTGAGGGTGCAACCGGATCTTATACACCTACCTGGGCAGCAACAGGCTCATTACTAACCCTTTACGCACTTCCAACCGCGTAAATAGATATTAAAAGCCGTTCTCGACTCAGCGTCGATTCAAAGAATAAATCAGCGCTGAGTTGAGAATGGGCAAAGTAATTGTTCACACACATATATATATATAGAAAAATGGAGAGAAAAATATGAAAAGTAAGACTGGAAGGATTCTAAGTATTGGCACTGCCGCAATTCTTAGTTTATCGATTTTTGTACCAATGGCTCAGGCCGCAGAGACTTCAAACCCAGTAAATTTGACACCTCCAAAGGAGATTTCATCGGCATATGCACTGCCATTTACTGGTTTGAAATCTGCCACCTTTACAACACCAATCAACATGGTCAATCTTTCGGTTACACCTGAGTCCGGAGTAACTGGGGATCCATTTAAGATAAGTGGCACAACGCTTCCAGTGAACACTCCATTGACTCTTGTTTGGGCAACAAACGATGCAACGTGGATAACCGATGTGCAGCCAAATACCGTTAACTACATGGGTGTTTCTCGCACAAAGTACTTTGTTGATATCGCAACGATTAAAACCGACTCTTCAGGTAACTTTGTCTATGAAGGCAAGATTCCTGCCGACTTCGGCGCCCTTCATGATGTTTATGCTGTAATGAATGGGGTTGCAGTTGGCCACGGAGCCGCCCAAATAGCACGTTCATTTAAAATCACTCCAAAGAGCGGTCCAATTGGTACCCTCATAACAGTTGAGTACACAGGACTTGGATCTGATGTTTATGGTGCGGGCTCAGCACTGCTTTATGACAACAAATATGCTGGTCAAATGTTGGCGCGTTGGACACGTGGAACAGCTCGCGCAACAATCACCGCAACTGGTCCGGTAGGTAAACATTGGATTCAAGCCCATGCGGCCATTAATTTCTCATATTTGAACATTATCCAATCACCAAACCCATTCGGATTCCCAGGAGCAGAGGCATTTACAGTTACAAAGGATCCTGGTATTCAAAAACCAACTGTTGTATATCCACCAACGGCGACACCTACAGTTGAACAGAGAACTTTGCTCTCAAACGCAGGCCTCAATCCAGCTACTACAGCGGCTATGTCTCTTTCAAATGGGAGTGGACCAGTTCTAAGTAAGACCACAGTAAAAGTTACTGGCTTGTCTACTAAAGGAACTCATAACATTGTCTGGTCTACAGTCACGGGAAACCGCTTTAACTGCACCACTGGTACATGTTGGGTCTACAACCCTATTCCTCTAGCAAATGCCGAGGTTATAGATGGCACTTTATCCTCTGAAGTAACAATCCCAGATCATCTTGGAGGATGGCATGTAATTCAAGTTAAGCAGGACAATGTGGTTCAGGCTCAGGCCTCCTTCTACGTTAAGCAAAGCATCATGCCTCAACTGGATAAGAAGGGAAAAGTTGCGTCAATGGGAATTGCAAGCTTTGACCCACGACGTACTCCAGAGGTTCTTGCCAAGGGACAGGCAGGAGTTCCTAAGACCTCATTTAAAGAGGGAGAAGAGTTCACAATCTCAGTCAAGGGAGTTGGCTGGACTCAGATGGATAACACTCTGGCTCTTACATATGACAATGCATATATCGGTTATGGCTGCGGCTTCAACTCCAATGGATATGTAGTCTTTAGACTTCGTGCAACTGGAGGACCTGGTACTCACGTCATTAATCTACGTCCGTTGATGTATACCCCACAACCATCCTTTGCCAACACACCATTTGGATTAGTTCCAATGTTGACATGGGATAAAGATTTTCCAGGGCTTGCATTAGGTTATCAGATTCCAATGATGACATTTATGATTAATATCAAAAAGTAGTCAATAGGCGTTAAGAGGCTAAAGCCTCACCTTTGGTTAATCCAGAGGTGAGGCTTTAGTTTTTAGTAATCGAGCCGTCCAAACAGGAATCCACCAGTTCCAACGGCCAAGCAAGACCATTGCACTCGGCAGCAAGAGTCCACGAATAATCGTGGCATCGATAAGAACTCCTACTCCAAGGCCGATACCTATTTGCTGTAAACCTGCAAAATGGCCCATAACAAATCCACTCATTGCAGCAACAAAAATAATTGCTGCCGCACTAACAACACCGCCGGTATGTGCAAATCCCTCAACGATGGCCTCATTATTTGTCGCACCTTTATCACGTGCTTCGCGCATTCGAGAGACAAGAAAGAGTTCATAATCCATCGATAAACCAAAGAGAACTGCACTCAAAAAGATGAGTGCCCAAACTTCAATTTGATCAAGCCTATACGTTTGAAGAATCGACGATGCAAATCCAAAGCGAAAGACCGCCACTAATGCAGCAAAAGCGACGGCAATGGAAATCAAATCCAATATGATTGCTTTAATAGGCAATATCAGTGAACGTAAGGCACGCGTCAATAATATGTAAGTCAAAAGTAGCGCAAGCACAATAATCCATGGAATTGTTTGAAGAATCACCCTAATTAAATCAACGCCTTGTGCCGAAGCACCGCCGAGATAAGCAGTGGATTCAGGAGTAAAGCCTGCTGCCTCTAAATCAATTGCACGAAGAGTTTTGACTAAATCATTACTCTCGGGCAGTCCAAGGCCGTGTTGGCCGACAACGAAAATTCTCAGGTACCGCCCGTCAGCATCGATAAATGGCGCTTTATTATCCGTTGCAACGATAAATATTTCAGAGTTTCTCGTTAGTGTTTTTGCTAACTTCATGCGCGCCGTATTTACGGTCGGCAAATCTGCTTGTCCATCCTCGCCAAGATCTATGACAAGCTCATGAGGAGTGATGACACCAGGACCGGCGCGATTAGTAATTAACGACAACGCTTGTGAGGATTCTAGATTGGCTGGAATCGCCATTAACGAACTAGGAGTAATAGCAAGCCAAAAGATGGAGGATGCCATTATTGCAAGTGTTATTAATGAACCTATAAAGACTGACTTGGGTTTTGTGGTTACAAAGCGGGCGATCTTTGCCCATGATCCAGATAACACATCCTTGCGACCGATGATGCCCGGGAAGCCAATAGTTGACACTGCATGTTTGCCCAGCAAAGAGAGCAGGGCGGGTGCCAAAGTGATAGCCGCCAACATCGATGTCATCGGAACAATAAACCCTGCAGTGCCAAGAGAGCGAACAAAGGGGACTGGAACTAGAAGCAAAGTCGCTAAGGCAATACACACTATTGTCCCTGAAATCAAAACCGTACGGCCTGCCGTTGCCATGGTGGTAAGAATTGCATCGTTTACATTGCCATCAGAGTTTTTCCGTAATTCGCGACGGTATCTATGAAGTAGAAGTAGCGAGTAATCGATTGCAAGTCCGAGGCCGATAAGTTCAACGATATTTGGAATATACAAAACCATGAGCATCTTATGTGCTAGCAGATACACCAAGGCGATCGCCAGAGAAATCGATGCGGCCGCAAAAATAATCGGAATTATTACAGATATCGAAAACCCAAGCATAAGAATGAGAAGAAGGAGAGCTACCGCGATGGCAACAAATTGGCCACGATGTAAATCGTTGGCCAATATTGGCGTGACATCATGGTTAATAGCTGGGGGACCAGTTACTAGCGCACCTGGCAATCCGGCTTCTTCAATGGCAGCGCGAAGGCCTTCAGTTTGAGCGGCGGCATCAAGCAGTGAATAGGGGGTAGTAATGCTCGCAATGAGAATTCCACCCATTGCTCTTTGTTGAACCACCTTGGCGCCGGTAATTCCCTCGGCAGCTTTTGAGATGGAGAATTTGTAGCCCTGTATTTCGGCCGGAGTAGAAGTTTTGAATTTATAAAGAACTGTAAATGTGCCTTGAATGTTTTCATCAAATTGAGTTGTAAGAATCTCATCGGCTTGAGCTGATTGGCTGCCCGGCACTTCAAGAGATGTAGTCAGGCGCTGATCAATATTGGTGCTCGCAAATGCACCAGCAGCCGATATTGCAATCCACACAGCAATGATGATTAAGCGGTGGCGGATTACGGCGCGAACCCATAACCCCATCATGGACACGAGTCTAATGATTTGTGGATTTACTGCTACGCACTTACTCTTATCCAGTTAAAGGGGAGTACCTCGCTACAGCTACCTCGTCAATACGGTGTAAAAACCCGGGGCGCTGGCCGATCATTCGGTTAGGGAGACCTTGACCATGTACTACTCATGGCTATCAAGGGAGTTTTAATGCACGTTTCATTAACAGTCTGGACCGTCACAATAACTTTGGTGGCGCTATTAATCTGCATAGATTTGTTTACGGCCAGTAGAAAACCACATGATGTGAAGTTCAAAGAGGCGATTTTGTGGACGTTGTTTTATGTTGGTATTTCAATTGGATTTGGAATCTGGGTATTTAGCTCATATGGCTCCAAATACGGAACCGAGTTCTTTGCCGCTTACTTAGTAGAATACTCACTCTCAATTGATAACCTATTTATTTTCGTCATCATTTTGGCTCAGTTTGCCGTGCCAAGTATCTTCCAGCAGAGAGTCCTACTTATAGGTGTAATTCTCGCCTTAATTTTGCGCGCGATTTTTATAGCAATCGGAGCTGCAGCGATAGCTGCATTCTCGTTCACCTTCGTAATCTTTGGAGCCATTCTTATCTGGACCGGAATAGGTCTATTCAAGCACTGGGATGAGGATCCAAATCCAAATGATAATTTTTTGGTTCGCAAACTTCGATCATCCATTGCCATGGTAGATGAGTTCCACGGCTCCAAGCTCTTCATCAAGTTAGAAGGCAAACGTTTTGCAACACCTATGTTCTTAGTCATTGTTGCTATCGCATCCACTGACTTGCTCTTTGCCCTCGATTCGATTCCAGCGACGTTCGGTGTCACATCTGAGACTTTTTTAGTCTTTTCCGCTAATGCATTCGCGCTTCTTGGCCTTCGCGCCCTTTACTTCTTACTCAAAGGTTTGCTCGATAAGTTGGTGTACCTATCCCTCGGGTTATCAATTATTTTGATGTTCATTGGCGTTAAGTTAATCCTGACCTTCGCACACGAGGAGTTTGCCCAGATTCCGAAGATTCCAACGGTTCTTAGCCTCGGGGTAATTGCATCAATTCTGGCGGTTGCCACAATTGCCAGCATCATCAAGAGTAAATCCGATCCAACGGCACATGCGCATGCTGGTCGTATCACCGCTCAAGACAAGAAAATCGGCGAATAAAGGCGGGAATTGCGCGAATTTATGGGCAAACTGGCGTGGTTTAACCTCGTTACTTACTCAATACTGGCAGGATTACCTGTATTAACGCCAAACAAGTACTGGAGAATTTACAATGAATAAAAAAGAGATCGTTGCAAAGTTAGCTGCAGATTCAAAGCAGAGTGAGAGCGCAGTTTTATCAATGCTCGAAGCCCTCGAAGCCCTAGCAATCTCAATGCTCCAGAACAAGGAGAAGTTGGTAATTCCAGGCTTTATCTCAATCGAGGCGGTAGCTCGCGCGGCACGCTCAGGTCGTAACCCACAAACTGGTGCAGTTCTACAGATCCCTGCACGCACTGGCGTCAAGGTAAGTGCCGGTACAAAACTTAAGAAGGCCGTTGCTTAATAAGTATTAATAAAAAAGGCGGGCGTGAGATTCTCATGTCCGCCTTATTAGTTCACAATTCTTATGGATAGAGACCTCGCAGTTTGTGCGCCTCGGCCACCCGAGCTACCCCTAACATGTGCGCAGCCTCGCGCCACGTGACCTTGCGACCATTCGCCATTTCTTCAACCTCACTAAAGGCTTTCATCAAGATACGGTTGAGGTTCGTCTTCACCTCATCGGCATCCCATGCGTAGTTCTGCTTATCTTGGACCCACTCAAAGTAGGAGACAATCACACCTCCTGAGTTCGCCAAAATATCGGGAACTACGAGAATCCCTTTCTCATTTAATATTGCATCACCCTCTGGTGATGTTGGAGCATTAGCGCCCTCCACCACAATCTTGGCTTTGATGCCGCCGGCGGTGTATCCGGTGATTGAATCAGAGAGCGCGGCAGGAATGAGAACATCAACATCTAAATGAAGCAGCTCCTCGTTGGTGAGGCGATCAGTTCCTGGTGCATTTAGATTATTGTGCGCTAAGAAATGTTCCCAAAGCGCGGTCACGTTTTCAAAGCCAATGACTGCGCCATTCACATCACTTACCGCAACAACTTTTAGTCCCATGTTTTCCAGTGCGATAGCTGCCCAGTAGCCAACCTTTCCGAAGCCTTGAATCGCAACGGTTGCACCAACTGGATTAATACCACGCATCCGCAAAGCTTCACGCGTTGAGATTGCAACGCCATCGCCTGTTGCTGAGTTTCGACCAAGTGAGCCACCTAAAACAATTGGCTTACCTGTAACAACACCTGGAACTGAAAAGCCCGCATTAACAGAGTAGGTATCCATCATCCATGCCATGTTGCGTTCATCGGTTCCAACATCGGGTGCTGGAATATCGCGCTCTGGTCCGATGATAGGCAAAATCTCTGATGTATATCGCCGAGTTAAGCGCTCGTTTTCTCGTTCGGAGAGCGTCGATGCATCAACTGCAATGCCGCCTTTTGCGCCACCGAATGGCAGGTTAGTGAGCGCGCATTTCCACGTCATTAACATGGCAAGTGCGATTGTCTCCTCGAGATCAATCTGTGGGTGAAAACGAACTCCGCCCTTTGAAGGTCCGCGCGTAGTTGAGTATTGGACTCGGTATCCCTTATACATTTCGACTTTGTCGTTATCTCGTCGCAATGGAACGGCTACTTCTAAAATCCGCCGTGGTGTTGAAAGTGTTTGCCATTCATTTTCTGAAAGGCCTAATTGATCAACTGCTGTGCGTAATTGCGAGCGCGCAGTTTCGAATGCCGACTCCGTTGTCATGAGATGAATCTATGTGAAATCAGTGAAAAACACCAACATCAGATTATTGGTTTTACAAAAACAGGCCTATCTAGAAGCGACACCTTTACGGGAGCGCCTGCACTCAATCCAACGGCATCTGAGCTTGGAAGTTGCGCAGTGACACGAGTTCCATCATTCAGAGTGATACTTAAGCGGCAGGATGCACCGAGGAAACTAGCTGAAAATACCGTTGCATTACCTGATTGACTTGCAACGACTTCAATATTTTCTGGACGCACAAGTGCAATACCTTGACCAATTGTGATCGACCCTTTGAGAACCTTAACAGTTGAGTCAAGTAATTCAATTGCGCCTTTTGAGACGACACCGGAGATTGGATTTGTGAGCCCAACGAATTCAGCTACAAATGCGGTGCCAGGGCGGTCATATAGCTCGTCCGGCGCTGCAATCTGTTCAAGTTGGCCATTTCGCATTACACCTACCCGATCGGCGATACCCAGCGCCTCTTCTTGGTCATGAGTTACAAACAGCGTAGTGGTACCAAGTTCTAATTGAATTCTGCGAATCTCTTCGCGCAATTGTGTGCGAACTTTTGCATCAAGTGCTGAAAGTGGTTCGTCAAGAAGCAACACCTTTGGAGAAATTGCCAGTGCTCGTGCTAAAGCGATGCGCTGTTGTTGCCCACCAGAGAGTTGATGCGGGTAATGATTGGCATGGGTGGATAAACCCACAAGTTCCAATAATTCATTTGAACGTGCTTTGCGTTTATCTCTTGATGTCCTGTGAGCTTTAAGCTTCAACCCATACTCAACATTATCTCGCGCGGTCATGTGTGGAAAAAGTGAGTAAGCCTGGAAAACCATTCCCATTCCACGTTTGTTAGCGTTTTGGAAAGTTACATCTTTGCCATCGACAATCATCAGACCGCGATCAAGCTCTTGTAATCCCGCCAAAGCACGTAATGCAGTTGTTTTACCGCAACCCGAAGGTCCAAGGAGTGCTACAAGTTCGCCCTCTGCAATATCAAGGCTCAACCCATCGAGTGCTTTAACTTTGCCAAAATGCTTTGCAAGGTTATTCAATTGTACATAGGGCGATGAGCTCAATGTATTAATCCTTTCATATCATTTTACATCAACATCAAGGACTGTACCAAGACGTTTTTTGTTAGGGATGAGTAAGAGCAAGAACAGAACAAAAAGAAGTGATGCAAGGGATACTGCAACAGCTACATTTCCATTTGCTCTTCCAATTTGAGCGATTACAACTTGGAAAGTCTTATAGTTGAGAATATTCGAAATTGTGTACTCTCCAAGCACTAATGCGATCGCTATGAAAGAGCCATTGATGATTCCAGTCTTAATGGTTGGCATTATTATTCCAAAAATGACTCTTCCGATTGATGCACCGAGCGTTCTTGCCGCCTCAGCTAAAGTGTGAATATCTACCGCATCTAAGGCGGCCGAGAGTGATCGATATGTATATGGCAAAATTAACATCGAATAGACTCCCGAGAGAGTTATTGGAGATTCAGTCAAATTTATTGAAATCCAGCGGTACAAAGGCGCGATTCCAACGACAATTACAATTGCTGGAATTGCAAGAGGTAGAAGACACAAAAGTTCAAAAGGGCGCCTAAGAAGAGGAAGTTTTAGATGCACCCAAATTGCTGTAGGAACTATAAGAAAGAGAATGAGAGCCATCACGATTAATGCAGTTAACAAAGAGCGAGTGATTGCAATGGCCAAATCAGGTTGTGATGGAATGATTCTCCAGGAATCTAAGTTCCTAGATTTCCCTCCTAAGCCAAATTGTTTGGTCGAAAAATCAAACATCGCATAGAGCGGCATTAAAAGATAAAAAGAGACTACGGCAATAATTGAAATGCGCCAGATCCGAACCCCAATAGATTTTTTCATCGACTCTGCTCCCACTTACTTACTTTGCGCCGTAGTAGTGCGTAGCAACTCATAGCAATGACTACCACAATGACCATGTAAGCTGAGAGGGATTTTGCCTCAGCAGGATTTGCACCACCAACTTCACTAGTTAAAGCTGTTGCAATTGCTAAAGGAGTTAAAAAATCCGAGAGATTGATAAGTGTGGCCGCAGTGGCATAAGCAGAGAAAGAGTTAACAAAGAGTAAAAGTCCAGCTCCAGCAAAAGATGGCGTCAAAATTGGGATACCTACACGTAGCCAGTACTCATATGTTTTTCCACCCAATGCATCAGATGCCTCACGCCATTGAGTTTTCATGTTCTCTAAGGTTGGCAAAAAGACGAGAACCATAAGAGGGATCTGGAAAAACGTATAGAGCACAGCGATACCCGCTTTTCCATAAAGCCAGGATGACTCCGCTAAAAAACTACCTGGAGCGTACTTAATAGCAAAAGTTGATACCAGACCATTGAAGCCAAAAGTTGCTAAAAATGCGAAGGTAAGCATCACGCCGCCAAATTGCGCTAATACTGAGCTTAACGCAACAGAGTAGCGATAAAAAAAGCCACCCTGTTTGCCGGAGACCATCGCCCACGCAAATAACCCACCGAGTATCGAACCGGCAATGGCTGTTTGAGCAGAGATTTCCAGAGAATTCCTAAATCCAGCTCGGGCAGATGAAGAGTTAAAAACCTCTACGAGAACCTTTGTTCCAAATTTTCCAGACTCATCTTGGAAAGCGCCAGAGATCACATTCCATGTTGGGTAAAGAAGGAAAAGACCCGAGAAAAGTAAAAAAGGAAGGACGCCAAGGTAAGCAGACTTGCTGCGCCAATACCTAGAACTGGTCCTGCTAATTGCAGGACCAGTTCCTTGGATAGGTATCTGAGTCAATTGTTTAACTCACGATCGCTTTACTTAACCCCCAACTGCGGCAGGCCAAGCGGTTTTGAGATAAACACGTGCTGCAGCAGCCTGTGCCGCTGTTGGTGCTTCCGCACTCACCTTGCTTCTACCGATTGAGGCAATTCCATCGGCCGGTGCACGCCTAGTCTTTACTAGCCAGACCCAGAGCGTTGGTGTTGCACCACCGATTGCAAAGACTCTTGCACCAGTTTCACCAAGTGTGTACTCCAGCCATAGACGGGCACAGGCAGGATGTGGAGCCCAAGCAGAGACGGCACTGTTATATGTCGATCCAACTGATGCAGGAGTGAACATTTTCCATACCTGACCAGCCGCTGCGAACTGTTTGACAACTCCAGCTTGAACATAACCATTATCGATTACAACTGGTGTTTGACCTGAGGCGATTGTTGAGGCAGTTGGATTCACATTAATGAAGTTTCCAGCGTCCTTTAACTTCTTAAAAAAGGCGACTCCCTTAGAGACATCATCAAAAGTTCCACCGACTGCTTTGTTAACCATGAAGACTCCGTTTAGTCCAGTGCTCGAACCTAGTGGATCTCCATTAAGTGCGACTTTACCTTTGAACTTTGGATCAAGAAGATCTTCGATCTTTGTGATCGTACCTAGCGCTCCGCTGTAACCAATTGTCAGAGTTCCAGTGTAATTAGGAGTAAATTCACCCGTAGGTGATGTAGTTGCGGCGTTTAACAAGTAGTTCCATGTCTTTACCTTATATGGCGCAAAAGTACCGGTACCTGCGTACTTAACGGCAATTGCTAAGCCGATGTCAAAGACATCTGGAGAGCGATTTGTACCTTTAAGTTGAATCGCAGAATCAATTTCCTCTTGAGAAGAACCTTCTGGGTTAGCTTCATCAATCTTTACTCCATAAGTCTTTTTAAACCCATCGAGCATTTCCCCGTAGTTCGCCCAATAGTGAGGAAGTGCGATGACGTTTAGTTGGCCTTCTTTTTGGCACGCGGCAATTAAAGCTGCCATGCCACCACCGGCAGAGGCGTTCTTAATTTTACTGTAATCACGTCCGGCTGCCGAAGCAGTTGAAATACTAAGTACAGGGATTGAGATTGCAACTGCGAGGGCAACTGCAAGAGATCCGCTTGTAAACTTTGAAAACTTCACTCAGTTCCTCCTATATATGTAAGGGGTTTTGTTAGCTCATTTTCCTTGTACCTTGCAATACACGTGTTGACTGCAAGAGATCTGGAGATGAGATTGACATAACCTATCCGCAAAGGATGAGTTCGTCTACAACTTTATGTATAGTTCGCGTGGATTTTTGGTTAACTTTTCGTGACGCGGTAAGTAGCCAGGGTTGGATCGCTGACGTAGGCAATACGCACGCCAGCGGCGTTGGTAGCCGCTAAGCCTTCAATTATAACTTTAGTTAATAATTCACCTGGTGCTACAACGGCAACTCCTGGGGGATAGGGCGCAATTAAGTCGGCAGATATTCGGCCAACGGCCTGCGTCGCAGCCACCATCTCAGTATCGGCAAAGTATGCATCGCGCATTGATAGTGCAACGGTGGGAACGACTGACCAGCTAAGAGATGTAGCTGAAGTCCGTGGGGGCTTTTGCTCTGCTTTAAGGATTGGGATCAGCGCGCTGGCAAGTTCATCGAATTCAACTTTTGAATCGGCAAGAGTGGCTAAAAATACAACGGTGTCGTTATCTGCCATTTCTACTCGAATATTGTGCAGTTGAAGTGCTTTTTCTATCTCAACTCCAGATGCACCTAATTGATTAGCGCGTAAGACAACTTTTGTCGGATCAAAACGGCCAATCGGGAAGTCACTAGAGTTGAGAAAGATAGGATGGTCAAAGTGCGACTGAACTTCGTTTTTAAAAGCATCAACATGTGCAACTAACTGCGAAATCAATTCTTGACCTCGCGTTTGCAAAAGTGCTCGACATCCATCAATGGATGCCAGAGGAGCACCAGCTGGGGAGGTTGTATGAGTCGTCTCAAAGCTTTGCTCGATTCGATCAAGATTTAAATATTTTCCTTGTGCAATCAGCAGGGCTGATGCACTGTAACCAGGAAGAGCCTTGTGCGTACTGGTAATTAATGCATCGGCCCCCATAGCTAAACAGTGCGCAGGAACCGAGGTAGAAAAACCAAAGTGACCGCCCCATGCTGCATCGACTATGACTGGAATTGAATAGGAGTGTGCCGAGTTTATTAGCGATGGAAGATCTGACAACGTACCTAAGTAGCCAGGTTCGGTTAATAAAAGTGCGATTGGTTTATGGTCAATTACTTTTTCAAACGCAGCAACTGGAATCCCAATGGGTATACCCGTTGCCGCATCGATGTCAGGTAATAACCAGATTGGTTCTAGACCTGCTAAAACAAGTGCGCTTAAAACTGAGCGATGTGCGGTACGCGATAAAGCGACTTTATCTCCAGGTTTTCCAAGGGCCAAAATAATCGCTTGATTTGCATGAGTGGATCCACCAGTTGAAAATCGAGCGTAGTTAGCGCCCCACAATGCGGCAGCTAATGTTTCCGCTCTTCGTAATACCTGATTAGTCAACTTAATTTCATCTAGACCACCATATAAGGGAGTATCGCCATCTACTACTAAACCTAACCCCTCATCTAAGCGCGCTGCCCGCTGCTTGTGTCCCGGAATTGTAAAAGGAAGGCGCTTGTGTTCGAAATATGAAAGATAGGCATCTAATAACGGTGCCGAAACTCTCAGTGAACTCATGGCGCTAGCCTAACTTTTCGGGCGATGCATGGGAAATATGGCCTTAGACTTTAACCATGAACACATTGACTAATCTGACCCAAGAGCGCCGTCTGGTTACTGCAATTCCGGGACCAAAA
>JAUSFN010000004.1 GCA_030649935.1 Candidatus Planktophila sp. | reverse complement strand
ATGAAAGAGCACATCCGCTATTGCTAGAGCTCGCAAAAATCGCTACTAAACGAAGCGCTTAGATGGTCGCACGAGTCAAAGGCCCAACAGATCATGTGGTAATTGTTGGCGCTGGCCTTGCAAGTTTAAGTGCAGCGCTTCGCTTAGTTGGTGCCGGACGTAAAGTTACCGTCCTCGAGCGCGAGAGCGTTCCAGGTGGGCGAAACGGATTATTGCTCAAGGATGGTTACTCCTTTGACACAGGCCCGAGTGTTCTAACAATGCCATCACTTATTCAAGATGCATTTAGCTGCGTGGGCGAGGATATGAAGGATTGGTTAGAGCTAATGCCAGTATCTCCGCTGTATCGCGCCTTTTATGCCGATGGCTCTCAGATTGATGTCCATGCAGATACTAAGCAAATGGAGGATGAGATTGCAACTAAAATCAGCTCCTCCGAAGCCGACGGTTATCGTAAATATGTAGATTTTGTTACCAAACTTTACAAGTATGAAATCAATGACTTCATTGATCGAAATATAGATTCGCCGTTAAATTTATTGACGCCAAATCTTGCACGTTTAATCGCACTTGGTGGTTTCAGGAGATTAGCTCCGAAGGTCAATCAATTTATGAAGGATCCTCGCCTTCAAAAGCTCTACTCTTTTCAAGCAATGTACGCTGGTGTGAGTCCACAACAAGCACTGGCAATTTACGCGGTAATTGCATATATGGACTCAGTGAATGGAGTGTTTTTTCCCAAGGGTGGGATGCATGCTGTACCTCGCGCACTCGCCGCTGCCGCCGAAAAACACGGTGTAGTTTTCAAATACAGCACTACTGTTTCAAAAATTGAAGTATCGCATGGCCGAGCAAAAGCTGTTCAGACCAAAGACGGTCAACGCATTGAATGTGATGCCGTTATTTTAAATCCAGATCTACCGGTTGCATGGCGCGATTTATTGGGTAAGGTTCCACTATCTGTTAAGCGATTGCATTACTCACCATCGTGTGTAACCATGTTAGTTGGATCCTCTAAAAGCTATGAGTTTGCCGCACATCACAATATCCATTTTGGACAGTCATGGGATGGAGTATTTGACGAGCTCATCAAAAAGAAGAAACTGATGAATGATCCAAGTTTGCTTGTGACTATTCCAACTCTTGATGATCCAACTTTGGCACCAGTTGGTAAACACTCTTATTACGTCCTCTTTCCAACACCAAATTTAGATGCAGATATTGATTGGACTACACAGGCAGAGCCCTACCGAAATCAAATGATTGAAGTTTTAGAGCAACGCGGATACACGGGTTTTGGAGAAGCGATAGAAACTCAGGTGTTAACTACTCCCCTAGATTGGCAGGCACAGGGAATGGAGCGTGGCGCACCATTTGCTAGTGCACACACTTTTTTTCAAACTGGTCCATTTAGACCACGAAACATGGCCGTAGGAATTGAAAACGTTGTTTTTGCTGGCTCTGGTACCCAGCCCGGAGTTGGAGTTCCCATGGTTCTCATTTCCGGACGTCTAGCCGCTGAGCGAATCGTTGGTCCGGTCGCATAAGTGGATGAGTTAACGGCGGCAGGTATTGCAGATCCACAATTGCGCGCATCGTATGCTGAGTGCAAACGACTCAATGCCCTACACGGCAAAACATATTTTCTTGCCACCCTGCTGCTCCCCAAGGCGAAACGTCCATTTGTACATGCCCTATATGGCTTTGCCAGATTTGCCGATGAAATCGTTGACGATTTAGCCTCCCAACTGAGCAACGAGGAAAAAGCTCAAGCACTTTCAAACTGGGGAGATAAGGTACTAAAGGATCTTCGACGTGGAACTAGCGAAGACTTAGTCGCAGGCGCGTTGATAGATACCGTTAACCGATTTGCAATCCCTCACGAATATTTTGAAGCATTTTTACACTCAATGACAATGGATTTAATGGTCCAAGAGTATGAAACTTTTGATGATTTAATGGAATATATCTATGGATCTGCCGCCGTAATTGGTCTTGAAATGGCGCCAATCCTAGGCTTTACCGACGTCGCAGCTTTAGAATCTGCAAAAAAACTAGGTACGGCATTTCAGCTTGCAAATTTTATTCGCGATGTTAATGAGGATCTAGATCGTGGAAGAATTTATTTGCCAATTCGAGAACTTGCACTTCATGGTGTAACTCGTGAAATGTTAGAAGCTCGAATACTAACGCCTCAGATTATTGATGCGCTCAAGTTCCAAATTGCTCGAGTAAGAGAGCTTCAAGCGCAGGCCGCTCCTGGAATCGCCCTTTTAGATGCATCAAGTCGTCCTTGCATAAAAGCTGCAAGCCAGTTGTATTGCGGAATCGTGGATGAGGTTGAGAAAATTGGTTATGATATTTTTAATAAACGCGCAAAGACGTCAACTGCTCGTCGCTTACGAGTTGCTAGCACCGCTTTTTTAAAGCGCCAATTCGTATCCAGTTAGATAAAACTCCAAGCACAAGAGCGAAACCAAAAAGTAAGTCTTCAACAGGCGCAGAGGCGATTCGTATTCCAGTTATGACATTTGGGTCGTACATGACAATGTTTCGAGAGGTTAGCCACCAATTGGTCAGTAACTGGAAAGCGATGATAATTGCATAAGAGGTCCAGAAAACTCTGCGTCTAATTAAACGAACCTCTGTTATATATAGGTCAAAGATAATGGCGCAAAGAACTGCGAATATTGCTAATTGCGTGTAGCTCATCCCTACACTGGCCAATCTTTTTTAACACGTCTGACTGCTTCGATTGTCATTATCGCTGCAATAGGAACAACGATGAAAAACAGGTACTCCTCAAGTGGAATGCAGAAGGGACCAAAAATACCGAGTATCTGTTCCTCATCAAATCGCCAATGCCCACTTCGAATTGCATAAGCATCCCAAGCAATAAAGAGAAAGAAAATCGGAGCAACTGCCAACAACGCACGCTTAATACGCTTGAGCACCCCAACATTCAAAAAGAGCTCTAGCCAGAAAGAGCCCACAATTGTGAAGACAATCATGGCGACATATCCAAATTTAAGCACGGGTTAACGCTACTCTACGTACTACGGGAGCCCATAAAAGCTGAGAGGGTCTGAAATTCAGACCGACCGTTTGACCAATCCGGTAATGCGGATGTGGAAAGGAACTACTCATGTCAACAATTTTCTTCACTGCCTGGGGCTATGACGTATCTATTTTGGAGACAGTTGCCGCTCTCGTCTCCTTCATTGGAGTCTGGCTCGGAACAACAGGCAGGCGCATCACATGGCCGTGGTGGGCCGCTAGCAGTGCCCTCTATATGATTTTCTTTTACCAAGCTGATTTATTTGCAAGTGCAGCTGCCCAGATTGTTTTTATTATTGCCGCATTTTTAGGGTGGCGCGATTGGGCACCTACAGGTGCTAAACCAGGTCCATTATCTAATCGTAACCGCGCGCTATGGGCAGTTCTGACCATAGTTAGTGTTGTTCTACTAACACCACTGCTCACAAGCTTAGGTGCAGCAGCAACATGGCAAGATGCAATTTTATTTGTTGGAAGTTTAATTGCCCAAATATTGATGGTGTACGAAAAAATTGAATCGTGGGTTGTGTGGTTAGTTGTAGATGCTGCGGCGACCTATCTTTATGCCAGCCTGGGATATTGGTTTACCGCGCTTTTATACTTTGCTTTTACTCTCATCGCACTCATTGGATGGAAACGTTGGAATGACACTTATAGCCATTGACGGTCCGGCGGGGGCGGGGAAAACAACTTTAGCTGCCAAATTTGAACGGGATTTGTCAGTCGATAATTCAGTCTCTGTTATTCATATGGATGACTTATATGCTGGCTGGGAAAATGCACTCGACGAGCAATTGACGCAAAAACTCGAAGAGATCGTCATAGCATTCACTTCGCACAGCACATTCACGATTTCAATTTTCAATTGGAGTTCAAACTCATTTGATTCATTTCGAACAATTGAACCTACCGATATCTTAATTATTGAAGGCGTTGGAGCGGGTCAAAAAGTAGTTCGTGATAGCGGCGCAACAGTGTATTGGCTCGATATTGATCCCTCCATTGGCTTGGAGCGCGTACTCGCCCGTGACGGTCGTGATATTGAACTCCATATGCGCCAATGGCAAATCGACCAGGCGCGTTTCTTCGAGAGTGATTTAACACGCAACCATGCAGACCACATCATTACTTCATAGCTCTTATTGGCGCGCCCCGAGCACTTCTTTAAGGTCGAATCCATAAAATTACCCATATGTCGGATCTATCGGGTGAATTCATTGATAGCCGCTATCAGTTAATTCGAAAAGTGGCCAATGGCGGGATGGCATCTATATATGAGGCAATAGATACTCGCCTAGATCGAAAAGTTGCTGTAAAAATCATGCACCCACATCTTGCTCAAGACGATCTTTATGTCACGCGTTTCATCCGTGAAGCGAAAGCGGCAGCGGCGCTTTCGCACCCCAATATTGTCGCCGTACAAGATCAAGGGTGGAATCAAAATGGAGTTCCAGCGGTCTTCTTAGTCATGGAGCTGATAGAAGGAAGTACATTACGTGAATACCTTAATGAACGCGGGCGCTTCGAAATCAAGGATGCACTTAATTATTTAACTCCAATTTTGAGCGCGCTGAGTGCAGCGCATTCAATTGGAATTGTTCATAGAGATGTTAAGCCAGAAAATATCTTGATCTCAAATGAAGGCCGCATTAAAATCGCTGACTTTGGTTTAGCACGTGGTGAAGTCATCGGTTCGACTATGACGGCAGAGTCGAGTCTCATTCTAGGTTCAGTCTCTTACCTTTCCCCCGAACAAGTCCAGCGAGGAATTGCCGATGCGAGAAGTGACGTCTATGCCGTTGGAATAATCGCCTTTGAGATGCTCACGGGTGAGAAACCATTCTTAGGTGATACACCAATTCAAATTGCATACATGCATGTCAATGAAGATATTCCATCGCTACGATCAAGGCGCAAAGAAATTCCTCAAGCATTGGATGAGTTGATTTCTCGCGCTACTAACCGTGATCCAGATTTGCGACCTCGAAACGCCGGTATATTTCTTAAAGATTTAGAGGTAATTGCCATGAGTTTGGATCCTAAGAAGAATCAGATGCGACTTGATCTTGATTTACCGGTTGAACCTATTCGCGAGCAGTCACGCACAAAAGTAAAGCCCGCAACTATTCCTGAGGCGATCGCTGAAATCAAAGAGACAACTAAACAAATTCGACGCAGAGATGAAAAGAAACATCAAACGAGCAAACGCGTGCAGAGAAATAGGAAAATCGCGCTTATACTTGCAATCGCGTTAGGGGTGGGTGGTTGGTATGCACTCGTCGGACCGGGCTCTCGCATAGTTGTACCCTCTGTAGTTGGAGGTACTTACGATGATGCGGTTTCTGCATTCACTCCTCTTGGAATAACGAATATTGCCGTCGTAGAGCGCTTCGATGAAGAAAACACTTCTGGAACAATTATTAAATCGATACCGCCAGGTGGAGGCCGCATCGAGACTGGAGAAAAAGTTACATTAGTTATTTCCAAAGGAGCAGAGCGCTATACAATCACATCACTTGTCGGCTTAACCCTTAAAGCTGCAGCTGCATCGATTAGTAAGAGCCCCTTGAGGTTGGGTAAAAATATCGAGGTCTTCAACAATACGATCCCAAAGGGTTATGTAATCGGCTCGAAACCTAAAGTAGGCTCCAAGGTTAAGCGAAATACTGTGGTAAATATAATTGTGAGTAAAGGTGTCGAAACCATTTTGATTCCATCCTATGTTGGCATGAGTGGTGAGCAAGCACTCAATGAATTGACCGAGTTGGGTTTCGATGTGGAAAGCATTTATACATTTAGTGAAAATATTCTGGCAGGGACCGTAATTTCACAGAATCCATTAGGAAATTCACAAGCACCTAAAGGGAGCCCAATTACTCTCAACGTATCAAAGGGAACTGAATTTGTTTTTGTTCCAAATGTCTTCTCATTAGATGAGGCAACTGCAGTAAGAATGCTCAAGGATTTGGATCTTGAAGTTATAGTGAAAAAAATAGGAGTCAGGGCAACGAAAAGAACCACTAATATCTCCCCTAAAGTGGGTACTAAAGTTAAACGTGGCAGCACTGTCACAATTACCGTAGGGTAGGCCGATGCCTAAGCAACTCTCCCGAATCGGTGCACACACTCCTACGACCGGGGGTATGGCTAAGCGTTCGATTGAATACGCTAAAACAACGGGTGCTGAAGTTATTCAAGTTTTCGCATCAAGTCCACGCATGTGGGCTATGCCAGCAGCAAAACCAGGGTTAGATGATGCCTTTAAAGAAAAAGCAATCGAGATAGATATACATACATATGTTCATGCGCCATTTCTGATTAATTTGGGCTCTCCGACTGAGGCTACGTATACAAATTCCTTAGCGTCAACTTCATATTCGCTTCAACGTGGAGCAGATATCGGTGCTCTAGGAGTTGTTATACATACAGGCTCTGCCGTCGATACAAGCCATGTAGAAAAGGCTTGGAAACAGATTCATGAAGGGATGATGCCAATTCTCAATGCGCTAAGTGATGATGCCCCATTTCTTCTTCTAGAACCAACGGCTGGGCAAGGTCAATCACTTGTGAAAAAATTAGATGATCTCGAACATTATTTGAAGGCTCTTGAATACCATCCAAAAGTGGGAATTTGTTTAGATACATGTCATGTATTTGCAGCTGGCCATGATATTGCGGCAAAGGGAGGGATGAGTAAAACGCTCGATCTTCTCGTTGAAATTGCAGGGATTGAAAGATTTAAGTTGATTCACGCAAATGACTCAATGGATATCTGTGGTGCACTTAAAGATCGTCATCAAAACATCGGTGATGGACACATTGGGATCGATCCTTTCGCCGAACTACTCGCTCACCCGGCAACTTCCGGAGTCCCATTGGTTCTGGAGACACCTGGCATGGAGGAAAAACACACAGTCGAAGTTGCACTCCTTAAGGCGTTTCGTGATAAAAAGTGAGCAACGCTAAATATCTTTTCACAATGAAGTTGGCACCATGGGCTTTGTTGGCCGTTGCAATGGCATGGGGTTGGTCCTTCGTAATTATGAAGGATGCAATCGATCGGCAAAGCGTTAATAACTTTCTCTTCACTCGGTTCGCAGTTGCCGTAGTTGTCATGATAATGATTCGCCCAAAGGTTTTACAACTAATGGACCGAGAGCTAGTCATGCGTGCTGGGGCTGCCGGCATTTTCCTCGGAAGTGGTTATATTTTTCAAACATTGGGGCTTGAGCGCACAGGTGCTGCAATAACGGGCTTTGTTACAGGTCTCTATATTGTTCTTACACCGATATTTGCCTTGATTTTCTTGCGACAGCGCGTCAATCGATTTACTTGGAGTTGTATTGCAATAGCAACTATTGGACTTGCATTTTTATCTATTCGAGGGTGGTCGGTTGGCTTTGGCGAGCTCTTAATCTTTATCAGCGCCATCTTTTTTGCTATACACATTATCGCGCTGAGTAAATGGAGTTCAGGTAGAGATGCCTATGCTATGACAGTCGTGCAGCTAGCGATGTGTGCGATTTTATCTGGAATCGCTTCAATACCTGGTGGTTATTCTCTTCCTCCAGACTTTGGCGTGTGGGCAGTTGTAGTTTTCACTGCAGTCTTTGCAACCGCTATCGCTTTTATCATTCAAACTTGGTCACAAGCACACATGAGTGCAATAAAGGTTGCTGTCATTTTAACCATGGAGGTCGTCTTCGCAGCTCTGTTTGCAATTCTTTTTGGTGGCGAAAGCCTAACTCTGCAAAGCACAATTGGTGGCTTAATGGTCATTACGGCAATGTATTTGATAGTGACTAGACAAGAGAAGTAGGCTCAAGACATGGCAATTGATCTTCGTTCAGATACAGTAACTCAACCATCACAAGGGATGCGAGATGCGATTGCACATGCTCCAGTTGGTGATGATGTTTATGGTGATGATCCAACGGTCAACTCTCTCGAATCTCGCGTCGCGGAAATGTTTGGCATGGAAGCGGGAGTATTTACTCCATCAGGTTCACTTGCCAATCAGCTAGCTATTCGAATGCTTGTAGCGCCAGGTGAAGAGTTACTTGCAGAATCCAACTCACATATTGTGCGCGCCGAACTTGGTGCAGCCGCAGTTTTCAGTGGAATTACAACTAGAACATGGCAAGCAGTCAATGGGCGATTGAAGGCATCTGCAGTCATAGATATCGCACGTCCCGACTCTGGACCATATCTCGTCTCAACTACTGCTATCGCCGTTGAAAATACACATAACTTCGGTGGCGGAACAGTTCAGTCAATCAAAGAAATCGCCGACCTACGGGCAAAGGCTGATGAGTTGGGATTAAGACTTCATTTAGATGGAGCTCGCATTTGGAACGCTCATATTGCAAGTGGGGTTTCTTTCCTCGAGTATGGAAAGTACTTCGACACCGTAAGCGTCTGCTTATCTAAAGGGTTAGGCGCACCTGTAGGTTCAGTAATGATTTCAACTCAGGAGCGTATAAGTAAGGCTCGAGTGTGGCGCAAACGATATGGCGCCGGGATGCGACAAGTTGGTATTTTAGCGGCGGCAGGTCACTATGCCCTAGATAATAATCTTGAAAGATTAGCCGATGATCATCGACGTGCTAAAAAACTAGCCGTTGCTATCGCGGCTATCGATTCAACGTTAATAGATCCATCACTCGTTGAGACCAATATTGTTGGCCTAGACCTAACTTCAATGTCATTCTCGGCCGCTGATTTAGCTAAACGTACCCGCGAAGCCGGACTTTGGATAAGTTCGCTAGGTCCACATTATGCACGCTTAGTTACGCATCTGGATTTTGATGATGCACAATGCGAAGAGGCGATTGAAATATTAAAAATAGCCCTCGTGACGAAGTAGCCACTCTTTCTTATCTACACCACCAGCGTAATTACCTAAAGCCCCACCGGTCTTTACGATTCGATGACATGGCACAACTAGCATGATTGCATTGTTTGCACATGCACTTCCCGCTGCACGCACTGCCGCCGGTGAGCCTGCCTTTTCTGCAAGTTCGGCATAAGAAATAGTTTTGCCAGCTCCAACTTTACGCATTGCCTTCCATGCACCCTGTGAAAATGCAGCACCACTCTGGCGGACTTTTATTGCGTTAATTGCAGAAAAATCTCCATCGAAGTAATCGTTGATAAGTTCGCAAATAACTGGAATTGACTTAACAATTTTTACTTCACTACGGGCATTAAAAGCCGAGATTGTGGTGAGGTTTGTACCAATGAGGATTTGATCATCTGCCAATAGATTGAGGGTGCCGATTGGAGTTTTTATTGAGGTAGCAAGAAGAGGCACGTGGACTAAATTAGCGCTCGCGCAACATTTCGGCAACCAAGAAAGCTAACTCAAGAGATTGCGCGTGATTTAGACGTGGATCACAAGCGCTTTCATACTTTGTCGCTAAATCCTCATGTGAAATCTTTTCACCTCCACCAACACACTCAGTCACGTCATCCCCTGTGAGCTCAATATGAATTCCGCCAGGGTGTGTACCGAGCGCTTTGTGAACTTCGAAAAAGCCTTTAACTTCATCCAAAACATCGTCAAAACTACGTGTTTTATAGCCCGACGGTGACTCATAGGTATTTCCATGCATCGGATCACAGACCCACAAAACTTTAGCTCCGGCTTTAGTAACTCCATCAACTAAACCAGGTAGCACCTCGCGTATTTTCCCAGCACCCATGCGTGTAATAAATGTAAGTCGACCCGGTTCGCGCTCTGGATCTAATTTATCAATTAATGCAAGTGCCGCCTCAACCGTTGACTTAGGTCCAAGTTTGACTCCAATTGGGTTTCGAATCTTAGAAGCAAAATCAATATGGGCGCCATCTAATTGACGCGTGCGCTCACCTATCCAGATAAAGTGCGCCGAGACATCGTAAGGCTCCCCCGTGCGAGAATCGATGCGTGTCAGCGCTTTCTCGTACTCCAAAATAAGCCCCTCATGGCTGGAGAAGAAGTCGACGGATTTAAATGACTCAGGATCAACTCCAGCTGATTTCATAAAAGATAAGGCGCGCCCGATTTCATTGGCCATCTGCTCGTATCGAACACCAACTGAAGAGCCTCGTATAAAGCCTTTATTCCATTCATGAACTTGACGAAGATCGGCAAATCCGCCTTGAGTAAAGGCGCGCACTAAATTTAGAGTTGCAGCAGATGTGTTATAGACGCGAACTAAGCGATGTGGATCTGGTGTGCGCGAAGCCTCATTGAACTCTAAATCATTGACTGCGTCGCCGCGATATGCCGGCAACGTAATCTCGCCACGGGTTTCCAAATCGTTAGAGCGAGGTTTAGCAAACTGCCCAGCCATGCGTCCAACCTTCACTACTGGAAGGCTGGAGTGGTACTGCAAAACCGCTGCCATTTGAAGAATCGTTTTAATCCTATTTCGAATCGAATCGGCAGTAGCAGCTGCAAATGTTTCGGCACAATCTCCACCCTGTAGCCAGAAGGCTTTACCATCTGCAGCCATTGCAATTCGAGCCTTTAAATCATCGCACTCTCCTGCAAACACTAATGGCGGAAAAGATTTCAGCTCGGCGACCGCTGATTTTATTGCCGCTCCTTCTGGGCCACCTGGCCAGTTCGGTTGCTGTGCCGCAACTAAGCCAGGCGTGAAGAGAGAATCCAGAGAAGAGTTCATGGGGATAAGAGTAGAGAGTTCAAAGGTAGGCGCGAGATGCGATTAACCAAAGAAAATCTCGGCCTCCTTGTAGCGCTCTAATGGAACGAGCTTTAATTTTTCAGTGGCAGATTCGAGCGGGACGCGGACAATGTCGGTGCCATGTAGGGCGACCATCTTTCCCCAGTCGCCTTCATGGGCGGCAGTTATTGCATGTAAGCCAAAACGCGTCGCAAGAACACGATCAAAGGCAGTTGGTGTTCCACCACGTTGAATGTGTCCAAGTACCGACGTACGCGCCTCTTTGCCCGTCTTATGCTCAATCTGCTGTGCAAGCCAATCGCCAATTCCGGCTAGCTTTACGTGTCCAAATGAATCTAACGATTGATCTTTAACGGCCATATCCCCATCTTGAGGAATTGCGCCCTCCGCAATGACGATAATTGGTGAGTAATGTGATTTAAAGCGAGATTCGACCCATTCGCAGACTTTATCGACGGAGAATTTTTGTTCTGGAATTAAAATGCAGGCGGCTCCTCCTGCTAGGCCGGCGTGCAGTGCTATCCAACCCGCATGACGGCCCATTACTTCAACGATTAATGCACGATGATGGGACTCAGCAGTTGTGTGCAGACGATCAATCGCTTCTACAGCGATATTCACAGCAGTATCAAAACCAAATGTGTAGTCAGTATTATCTAAGTCATTATCGATTGTCTTTGGTACGCCAACAACCTTTACACCTACTGAATCTAACTTTGTTGCAACACCTAATGTGTCTTCTCCACCAATTGCAATGAGGGCATCGATTCCAGCTTTAGCTAAGTTCTCTTTAATTTTCTCTACGCCACCCTCAATTTTAAAGGGGTTTGTGCGAGATGAACCTAAAATCGTTCCGCCGCGTGGCAAAATTCCACGGGTTGTTTCAATAGTGAGCGGCATTGTTAAGCCCTCTAGTGGACCTTTCCAACCATCGCGAAAGCCGACAAACTCATGTCCATACTCTTTAACACCCTTGCGGACTACGGCACGAATAACTGCATTTAACCCAGGGCAATCTCCGCCACCTGTAAGCACACCAATTCGCATATTTAACTCCACTACCAAAGAGACATTAATGAAGGGCTGCGTCAATCATTATCGCCCTACCTGTGGTCAACGCTGACTAGGACAGTCTAGCCTTGCGCCATGGCTAATAGACAAATCATCGCCGGCGTGGACTCTTCGACTCAGTCGGTAAAGGTGGTAATTCGTGATGCCAATACTGGAGAGATGCTTCGAGAAGGTCGCGCGCCACATCCAGATGGAACACAAGTAGATCCTTCCCTCTGGAAAACCGCTCTCGATGCAGCAATCCATGAAGCGGGCGGAATTGCCGACGTTTCTGCAATCTCTATTGCAGCTCAGCAACATGGGATGGTTGCGTTAGATATACATGGCGAGGTTATCCGGCCAGCTATTTTATGGAATGACACGCGTTCGGCTCAAGCCGCCCTCGATTTAAATCGAGAAGAGGGTGGAAATTCAGAGATTGCAAGAAAAGTGGGTTCTCTCTTAGTCGCCTCCTTCACAGCTACCAAACTACGGTGGATGGCAGATAATGAACCAGAAAACGCCGCCAAGACCGCCGCTATTGCACTTCCCCATGATTGGCTCTCTTGGCAATTGCATGGTGGAAAAGATCTAACTACTCTCTTCACGGATCGAAGCGATGCTTCTGGCACTGGATATTTCGATCCGAGTACTTCTCACTACCGAGAAGATATTGTGCGTTTAGCACTTCGCCATGACTCAGAAATAATTCTGCCACGAATTATTCCGCCTAATGAATTCGGTGGTACAACTTCATCAGGAATTCCCATTGCCGCGGGTCTTGGTGACAATGCTGGCGCTGCCCTTGGAGTTCAAGCCCAAATCGGTGATGTAGTGATATCACTTGGAACAAGTGGCACTGCTTTTGCAGTATCAGATACAGCAACTCATGATCCAAGTGGAGCAGTAGCCGGATTTGCCGATGCAACTGGACGCTTTTTACCGCTCGTCTGCACGCTTAATGCCGCTCGGATCTTAGATGCGGCAACGAGAATTTTAGGAATATCCCATAACGAAGTGGGTACATTAGCAATGACATCAGATCCAGGTGCCAATGGCTTAACACTCTTGCCTTATTTTGAAGGTGAGCGCACTCCTAATCGTCCTCATGCAAAGGGTGTATTTGCTGGAATGAACTCTAAGAATTCAAACCAGGCAGATATTGCACGAGCAATGATTGAAGGTATGTTGTGCGGTTTAACCGATGCCGTCGATGCACTCATAGCCTTAGGAGTTACTGTTAATCGAATTCTAATTATTGGTGGAGCGGCAAAAAATCCTGCCATCCCCGCTATTGCAAGTGCATTGATTGGACGAGAAGTTATAGTTCCGCCAACTGGTGAATATGTGGCTAACGGTGCAGCTAAGCAAGCTGCATGGGCGCTCTTAGGAGAGCTACCTAAATGGAATCTCGGTGAAGTTGCACATTTCGCATCGACACCTACTCCAGATGTCATGGATCGATACCGAATACTTAGAGACAACACTTCACTCTGGGAGAACTAACTACACCGTTACTCGAATTCCTTTACCCACAACGATTATTCCACCTGGACTAATTGTAAAACGTTGGCGATCGCGTTCTAAATCAACGCCGATTTGGGCACCTGGTTCGACAAATACATTTTTATCGAGAATTGCTTTTCGAACTATTGCCCTATCACCGATGTGCACTGACGGCATCAAAACGGAACCTTCAATAAGTGAGCCTCGCCCTACGGCTACATCGTAGGAAACAACTGAATTGTGCAGTATTCCGCCAGAAATAATCGATCCAGCGCCAACGATTGAATCATGAGCAGCGCCGCCCTCACTAAATTTTGCAGGTGGTAACGACGGCGGATTTGTTAATAGAGGCCAGTCACGGTTATAGAGATTAAAGATTGGATGAACTGACACGAGATCCATATGTGCATCGTAATAAGCATCAATCGAACCAACATCGCGCCAATAACCTTTATCTCTCTCGGTTTCACCTGGCACTACGTTATGCGCAAAATCATAGACTTTAGCAACACCATTTTTGGTGAGAAATGGAATTATGTTTGCACCTAAGTCATGACGCGACTCAATATCTTGCGCATCAATTAAAAGTGTTTCCTCCATGACATCGCGTTTAAATATGTAATTGCCCATTGATACTAGGCACAAATCTGGGTGTCCTGGCATGGCTGGCGGATCTGATGGCTTCTCATGGAAAGCCTTAATGGTTATTCCATCTTCGGCTAATTCAATAACACCAAACTCATGGGCCTCTGATCGTGGCATTCGGATAGCTGCAACGGTTACACCGGCATCAGATTCAACATGTTGTTCAAACATCTGACCTGGATCCATTCGATACACGTGGTCTGCACCGAAAACTAAAACATGCTTTGGATCTTCATCGTGAATCAAATTGAAGTTTTGCAAAATCGCATCGGCGCTTCCTGTATACCAGCGCGGACCCAACCGTTGCTGAGCTGGTACTGGAGTGACGTAATTGCTAAGTAAGGCCGACATGCGCCACGTCGTTGTGATGTGCCTATCAAGTGAGTGAGATTTGTACTGGGTTAATACTGCAATCTTTAACATATTAGCATTTACTAAGTTTGATAAAACAAAGTCAATTAACCTATAAGAGCCACCAAATGGAACAGCAGGTTTAGCTCTATCAGCGGTAAGTGGCATTAAACGCTTACCTTCACCACCAGCAAGGACTATACCTAGCGGTAGTTTCAGGTTTGCCATGCGCTAACGATAGCCTGTGCCTCTTAGCCAGGGTAGGGGGAATGTGATGAACAGATTAAAAATTGCAATAGTCACTAAAGAGTGGCCCCCTGATATTTATGGCGGTGCCGGTGTACATGTTGTAGAGCTCACTCAAGCGATTCGCGAAGTTGATGGAACTACTGTCGACGTTCACTGTTTTGGCGGTCCACGCAGGGATGCCTTTGGTTACTCAACCCCATCGGAATTTGTTGATGCAAATCCGGCCATTCAAGCCCTTGCTACGGATTGTGAGATTGCATCTCACTTAGGCGGAGTTGATGTCGTGCACTCACATACGTGGTATGCCAATATGGCTGGGCATATTGCCGCTCTGCAGTACACAATTCCTCATATAGTCAGCGCTCACTCGCTGGAACCATTACGACCCTGGAAATCCGAACAATTAGGTGGAGGTTATGCAATCTCTTCGTGGGCCGAAAAAACCGCCTATGAAGCCGCGGCGGCGATTATTGCTGTTAGCGATGGAATGCGCGCCGATATTCTGGCCGCTTATCCAACAATTGATCCACGCAAAGTTGTCACAATTCGAAATGGTGTAGATACAACAAGATTTGCGCCCAATCACGATAGTTCAGTGGCCACGAAATTCGGCGTCAACTGCAGGTATGCAATTTTCGTAGGCCGAATCACCCGGCAAAAAGGCTTGGCACATCTATTGCGCGCTTGGAAGGATGTTCCGGATGAGTACGGACTGGTTTTAGCAGCGGGAAGTCCTGATGAAGCTGGAATTGGAAATGAAGTCGCTGAGCTAATTACCGAGCTGCAAAAAACACGAACAAATATCTGGTGGATCAAAGATATGTTGCCCCACACGGAATTAACGGCAATGTTAACCGGCGCCGAACTTTTTATCTGCCCCTCGGTTTACGAACCACTTGGAATTGTGAACTTAGAAGCGATGGCATGTGAAACAGCTGTCCTTGCATCTCGTGTCGGTGGAATTCCTGAAGTTGTAGCGCATAAAGTGACAGGCGAACTCGTTGATTATATTGGCGATGCAGTGCCATTCGAAAAATCTCTCAGCGAATCAATTACTCGTTTGATGTCGCAACCAGAACTTCTTGAAAAGTATGGGGTAGCTGGACGCATGCGGACCGTAAATGAGTTTGGCTGGGATGAAGTCGCGGCCGCGACGGTCGCCCTTTACCGCCGAGTGATTGCCTAAATGACCCGTAAATCCTGGATCCAATTTGGCGTAGTAGGAGTTTTATGGGGAATCCCCTATCTATTAATGAAGGTTGCTGTTGCCGATATTCCACCAGCTTTAATCGTCGCGGGTCGAACACTCATTGGCGCAGCGATTCTAATTCCCATTGCAATTCATAAAAAAACCTTTATGGATGCAGTGCGCGGAATTAAATATGTTTTGCCCTATGCATTTCTTGAAATGGTTGGACCTTGGATTCTCATAACCAGTGCTGAAAAAGAGATTTCATCTGGATTGGCTGGACTTCTCGTTGCCACTGTCCCTATTTTTGCAACGATTTTCACATCGATGCGCGGAGATCATTCGGTGTGGCAGCCTAAACGTATCTTTGGATTAGTCGTTGGATTTATTGGAATAATTGCACTCGTCGGAATCGAATCAATTACTGGAAGCAGTAATCCAAAAGCTATCGCAATGGTCATTCTGGCTTCAATTCTTTATGCCTATGCCGTATTAATGGTTACATCCAATCTTCCCGGAGTTGATGGCGTGGCTATAAACGGCTTAGCCATGGCGATCACCGCGATCTTCTACATGCCAATTGCTATTGCTGTCTGGCCAAGTAATCCAGTCTCATTCAATGCCATTGCTTCGCTGATTGCACTTGGTGTCTTCTCAACTGCAATTGCATTTATGCTTTTCTTCATAATTATTGCCGAAATTGGTCCCGCCCGCGGCTCACTTACGACCTATGTAAATACAGCCGTAGCCGTTGTTCTCGGAATCATTATTTTGAATGAGCCGATAACTCTCGGAATTATTGTTGGTCTACCGCTGGTCTTGCTCGGCTCTTACTTGGCTAGTCGCAAATCCAAACTAGTGGTTATCGCCGAATCCTAAACGCTCGAGAAGCTTTGGATCGCGCTGCCACTCTTTTGAAACCTTAATATGTAATCCTAAGAAAATCTTGGCCTCCAGTGCGCGTTCGATATCTGCCCGTGCCCGAATACCTATCTCCTTTAACCGGACGCCTTGATGGCCCAACAAAATGGCCCGCTGTGTATCTCGCTCAACATGGATCGTGGCATGAACATCATAAAAGGGTCGCGAACCTTTTTCTTCTCGCTCGCCAAACTCATCAATCGTTACCATTATTGAATGGGGTAGCTCTTCGCGAACATCTTGGAGCGCAGCTTCACGGATGAATTCACAGATTAACTGCTCGATAGCTTGATCACTCGTTGTTCCCGCTGGGTAATAGGCTGGACCCACTGGAAGATTATTTCCTATAAGTGAGTTTAATAAATCAATTTGATTGTGAATCGCCGCAGATACGGGAATGATTTCATCCCACACAAAACCCTGTGCAAGAGCCATGATGCCAGCAAGGCGAATCGCTAACTTATCCTTAGAAATTAAATCAGTTTTAGTGATGGCGGCAAACTTCTTAGCTCGTGGATGTTTTGCAATCTCAGCCGAGATAAATAAGTCACCAGCACCTGACGTTTCATCGGCTGGAATACACATAATGACGATATCAACTGAGTCCATGCTTTGATCTACAACTGCATTGAGACGATGCCCTAACAGCGTTTTAGGCTTATGAACTCCGGGCGTATCCACCAATACAGCTTGAAAATCTGGGCCGTGGACGATGCCTCGAATCGCGCTTCGAGTTGTGTTGGGATGATGTGATGTAATTGCAATCTTGCTACCGACTAAAGCGTTAATAAGCGTAGATTTTCCGACGTTTGGGCGGCCAACAATGGCCACAAAGCCCGAACGATGTTCACTCATCCGCCTATTCTCTCATCTATTGGCACCAACAAACTCCACTGCATCTGCAACCGAGGTAACGATCTCAGCTGCTCGCTCACCTATTAATCGATGACATCCCTCGCTAGTTGGAGAATTTATCGGTCCAGGTATAGCCATTACTGGTCGCAGTAACTCTGCTGCATCTCGTGCGGTGCGAAGTGATCCACTTCTAAAGGCTGCCTCCACAACTAGCGTTGCCTGAGATAGCGCTGCAATTAATCGATTGCGGGTTAAAAACCGTGCGGGCAACGCAGGGTGCCCAGGCATTACTTCGCTAACGATGGCGCCTGTTTCACAGATTTCAGCAAATAATCGTGAGTTACCTGCCGGATAATTAATATCGATTCCAGATGCAATGACTGCAACAGTGACGCCCTCTGCAATGAGCGCTCCTTTATGTGCAAAAGTATCAATGCCATATGCCCCACCACTGACAATTGCCCATTCGCGATCAACAAAACCTGCAGCAAAATCTCCAGCTATGCGTGCGCCATAATTTGTTGGATTACGAGTACCAACAATTGCCAACGATTGCATGGATATTGCAGCTAAATTTCCCTTAGCAATAAGTGCGATGGGTGGTGCGATCAAATCATCTACTAAAGAGGGCCACATTGCATCTCCCGGCATTAATAGAAGGGCATCTGCGCTTTTAACTTTTTCAAATACTTGATCGGCAGTTGTTGCTTTAATCGAAGCAATGAGCGCGCTGTACTTAATAACGTCATAACTACCTGAAAGTAATCTTTCGAGAGTCCTAACTGCACCTTGTGAGAAAATCTCTCGCGCCCACAATGAATGTCCGCCTTCAATTGCGCTAAAGAGAATCGCTCGAGCTTCGCGTTCCTTCATATTTCGACTCCTCCGCGCATCGCATGCGCCTGTCTAACGTCGGCAAGTGTTGGAGTAGCGTTTCCATGCAAATCGGCTAACGTCCAAGCAGTCCGTGCAATTTTGTGCAGACCACGTGCAGTAATCTGCTCGCGCTCGAGCTCATCATGTAAGAAATTCATTGCGGCACGCTCTGGTTGAAAAACCGTGCGCAATGATCGTGCAGGAATCTGAGAGTTCAAACTGTAACCAAGACCTGCAAATCTCTGCTCAGCAATCGCGCGCGCGGCTATAACTCGGCTTCGAATCGCCTCGCTCGTTTCACCCAGTTCAACTCGCGCCATATCGACGCGTCCCACTGGATCAACGTGGACTCGTAAATCGATGCGATCCATCAATGGACCTGAAAGTTTTCCTAAATAGCGCCGGACTTGTTGGGATGTACAGATGCAGTTACGACCACGACCACTGAATTTTCCGCATGGGCATGGATTTGCTGCAAGAACTAAAAGGAACTGTGCAGGAAAAGTTACATTTCCTATACTGCGTGCAATCGTTATTGTCCCTGCCTCTAATGGTTGGCGAAGCGAATCTAAAACACCAGATGGACACTCTGGTGCCTCATCAATGAATAAAACACCGTGATGGGCAAGTGAACACGCCCCGGGTTTTATTGCATGTGCGCCTCCCCCCACCATTGCAACACGTGTTGTAGTGTGATGGGGAGAAACAATAGGAGCGATGAGTGAGGTTGGAGATCTCGTTGCAAAGCCTGCGGCCAATGAATGAACGGCCGTAACCTCTAGCGCCTGTGCGATATTTAACGCTGGCATTATTGTGGGAATTCTCTCGGCGATCATAGTTTTACCGGCCCCAGGTGGGCCGATTAATAAAATATGGTGTCCCCCAGTTGCCGCGATTTCTGCAGCTAACCGCGCCTCCGGCTGACCAGCAACATCGGCAAAATCCAAACGTTCATCGCTCTGACTCCATTGATAATCAATCTCTTGGGCAATATCGCGCTCTCCGGTTCGTAGCCAACGCAGAACGCTCTTTAAATGCTCCATCGCAACTATCTGCATGCCCTGCATCAATCCAGCCTCCGCCATATTTGCCAGCGGAACCACGGCCGTAGTGATTCCTGATTTATAAGCCGCCATCAGTGCAGGTAAAACTCCGCGGACAGAACGAATACGTCCATCGAGTGAGAGCTCGCCAAGAAATACAACGCTAGTAATACGCTCAGGTGGAATAGTTTCGTGGGCTGAAAGAATTGCAATGCAGATCGCTAAATCAAAGCCTGATCCACTCTTAGGTAACCATGCCGGAGAGAGCGAAACAGTAACTTTTCGATTGGGCCAAATTTCCCCGCAGTTCACCATCGCCGCGCGCACACGCTCTCGAGATTCAGTGAGCGCGGCATCGGGTAATCCCAGTAGAGAGTAAGCCGGCAGACCATCGGCAATATCTACTTCGACGGTGACTAAATGACCATCTAAGCCAAGGAGTGCAACCGATGTTGTAAGGGCAAGACTCATAGCAAATTTGCTCGGTATTCAATTGAATGCGAACCATCAGGTGCGATTAAAACCGCCGCGACATCGATCTGGTATTCACACCCCAGACAGCCATGTGTTGCTAGCCAGCCAAGGGCTAAGCGCTGCATGCGATGGGCTTTATCGCGATTAATCGCTTCAAATGGGTGACCAAAAGCCAAAGATGAACGAGTTTTTACTTCAATGAAAGCAAAAACACCCGATGGTTGAAGCGCAATAATGTCGATCTCACCCTCGCGAATTCGCCAGTTGCGCTCAATGATTTCGGCGTTTTTAGCGGTTAAATACTGGGTAACAACTTCTTCGCCATAAGCGCCTGTTCGTTGATTATTTTTTGTTTGCATAACCGGTGACGATAAATACTCGCCCTGACAAAACTGCTAGATACAGATTTACTTGTGGATGAGCGTTGCAATATTTGAAAATGAACGGCGATGTTCTATGCACACCCCATGAGCATTGAGTGCAGCGGTGTGGCCAGCCGTGATATAGCCCTTGTGTTGTGAAAAACCATACTGCGGAAACTGTTGATGCATCTGGCGCATAATCCGATCCCTAGTCACTTTCGCGACGATGGATGCAGCGCTAATTGAGACAACGACTTGATCGCCCTTCCATACCGCTAAGTTCGGCAGAGCAAGACCATCTATTGCATAACCATCGGTTAAAACATACGCAGGTGTTTGATCTAGACCATGGACGGCACGTCGCATTCCATCTAGATTTGCTGCATGGACTCCGCGCTTATCTATTTCATGTGCTGGAACAATCACAACGTTAATCGATGCAGCGATAGTAGTTATTACTTCGAATAACTCTTCGCGCTCAACTTCTGATATTTCTTTTGAATCTCGAACTGCAAACAACTCTGGAGCAAATGGATCATGCAAAATTACTGCTGCGATAACGAGTGGGCCTGCACATGCTCCGCGTCCTGCCTCGTCTACGCCTGCAATCGGTGCGATACCTGCATTGATGAGCCCTTGCTCAATCACTTTCACTGAGGACTACCTAACAACGTCTATCTGTGGAATATAGGCCGCATTTTTTAGCGGCCAAATAACTGCAAAGACCCTGCCAGTTACACGAGATATTGGGACCATTCCTTTATTGATGTCATCTTGATGGTAGCGTGAATCGGCGCTTGCCCCACGGTGATCACCCATTACCCAAATCTTCTCTTTTGGAACTGTGATATCAAAATTCAAATTACTTGGAACATTTCCGGCATAAATATATGGTTCGGTAATTGGCGTTCCATTAACCGTTAAAAGTCCATCTTTTGTGCAACAGACAACGTGATCACCGGCAACACCAATTACGCGTTTAACTAAATATTGTTTTGCGGGATTTGGAAGAACTCCTACTGCGACTAATCCAGTCTTTATTTTTGCAATAATCGGTGAAGAGGAGTTATCGCTCGCCTCTGGCAACCAGTTCGCGGGATCTCTAAACACCACTACATCGCCGCGCGTGGGCAACGAACCGCCCGGGATTCGCCCCGAGAACAGCGGCGGCGACAGCGGCAGCGAG
>JAUSFN010000003.1 GCA_030649935.1 Candidatus Planktophila sp. | reverse complement strand
TTGAAAGCGCAAATGAGCCCATCAATCCTGAGAGAGATTTTGTTACCGGATATACAAGACTCGAGAGAATAAATAGGCCCGCTACGATTGAAGGTACACCGCTCATTGCTTGAACTAAGAATTTAATCGGCCTAGATAACCTGCCTTGGATTTCAGTCAAATACAAGGCGGTCAGAACTCCAAGTGGGAAACTAATTATTAAAGCACCTCCGACCATAATAATCGTTCCAAGCAATGCGTGGAGTAATCCACCTTGATTTATTGGATCGTTAACTGAGTTCAAAGACATATCATTAAAAAATAGACCGAAGTGAATTCCTTTGTAACCCTTCACGATGACTGTCGCGACGATACTTACTATTGGAATTACAGTAATCACCATTCCGAGGAGTGCAAAACTGCTAAGGAGTGAGTCTTTCGCAGCTGCTAGATTGCGTAATCGCAACTGCTGAATAAAAACTAACGTGACTGCGGTGACGAAAAACGCAGATAAATAACCGGCTTTACCGTTTAAGCCCGTTAAAGAAATAAGCAACCAACTTAACAACGCCGCAATCGCAAGAAGCAATGCGGTAGACGCACGTTGTTTGTGCGTTGTCTCCCAAGGTTTTTGTGGTAGAGGTTCAACCATCACACTCATCGTCCCTTACCTCCAAAACGAGTTATCAGTAGGTCAGCGGCGGCGTTAACGAAAAGTGTGAGAACAAAGAGAATTAGTCCGGCTGCCATGAGGGCGTCGACCTCATACGGACCAGCCTCACCAAATTTAAGCAAGATAAGTGAGGCAACATTTCCGCCAGCGCCAAAGAGGACTTGCCAATTGATTTGATAGACAACATTTAGGACGGTATATACAGCCACGGTCTCACCCATCGCTCGGCCCAGACCAAGCATCGCACCACCGATAACTCCCCCTCGACCATAAGGAATCACAACTGCACGAATCATCGCCAATTTAGAGGCACCGAGTGCGTATGCCGCCTGAATTCGATCGAGCGGAGTTTGATCAAAAATCTCTCGCGATATCGATGTCACGATTGGAATGATCATGATTGCCAGAACTAAGCCTGCAATAAAGGGTGACCGCTCAAAGATTGGCGCCGGCACTTTGAAAAAAGGGATGAAACCAAAGTATTTATTCAAAAGCTTCGCCCAGTATTCAGCACTTGACATAAAGATAAAGAAGCCCCAAAAGCCATATAGCAAGGATGGGAAGGCGGCCATTAGGTCGATAAGTGAGACCAGAATTTTCTTGGCTGCTCCTTTGGCATAAAAAGTAAGGTACAGAGCACTCAATACTGCAATAGGTACTCCAACAATTATTGCAATGAGTGCACACAGGAATGTACCAACCAACATCGCACCAATTCCAAATGAGGACTCTGCAATTGAACCCGTGTCATCAGTGATGACTTCCCACTTAGAGCTAGTAATGAAGTTAAATTTCTCCTCACGGAGAATGTGAATTCCTTTGAGGGAAAGAAATAGCGCAATCAAGCCAAGTATTACTAAGGAAGCCATTCCCCCAACCGTTACAATTCCACGGAAAATCTGATCTGAACGACGGGGTTTTGTTGTTAACTCTCTAGGAGTCGGAATGACTAACTCTCGAATTGACATTTATGAAGCAAACTTTCCAGTCACAAGGAAGTACACACGACGAGAGATTGATACTGCATGATCTGCATAGCGTTCGTAATAACGCCCCAAAAGTGTTAAATCTATAGCCGTTTCTATTCCGTACTTCCATTTGGGTTCTATAAGATATCCGATTAGTTGACGATGTAAATCGTCCATCTCATCATCATCACGTTCGGTTTCTACAGCCAGATCAATATTTCGTGTTGAGATGACAACACCGGTCTTGGTGGTGATGGCTACTGCAACTCGACCCATATCGGTGACCGTTTGGATTAATTCTAAAGGAATTGCACACTCCGGATGACGTAGTCGAGCAAGCTTGGCGACATGGTGAGCGAGATCGCCCATACGCTCAAGATCTGATCCCATTCGAAGCGCGGTAACTAATGCACGTAAATCTGATGCAACAGGTTGTTGGCGAGCAATGATGTCAATGATTCGTGAATCGATATCGTGTTGGTAATCATCGATTTTTTCATCAGTTGAAATTACATCTTCAGCTAGTTTTAGGTCGCAACTTAAAATCGCCGTTGTTGCCTTTGTCATCGACGTTGCAACCATTTCAGTGAGGTCGACAAGTGATTGAGAAACGCTATCGAGTTCGTCTTGGAAAACCGATCTAATAAGTGCCATGGAGCAAAACCTATGTGTAGTTGGTGAATAGCGGGCCACGCTTCGGTGAACGGAAGGTAAACTGGCGTTTTTAGCCTATAGAGTTGCGGCATGAAGTTCTTGCGTAGGGACTCAGTTGATTTTGACCCGCGCGCCTTACCAGAGATGCTCCTGGAAACACTTAACCTGCTCGACGGCGACTCAATGATTTTAGCCCCTGGCGAAATTCCAATTTTCATCACCCCTGGAATTGAGCTTCTCGGGATACTCAAGGATGAGCGGATTCAGAGTTCTGAGCTATTGGCCACTATCCGTGTAGTACGTCGAACTCATAGCCAGCAAGTAGGAAAGATTGATTTCCCCCGTGGTCCAATTGGTGAGGGTAAGCACGAGTTGACTGTAAAGGTTTTACCCTTAACGAAAGATGACTTGGTTTTAGTTTTAGTAAGTGATGAAAGTGAAGCACAGCGTGTGCACGATGTGCGACGTGACTTCGTTGCAAATATATCTCATGAGTTAAAGACCCCCATTGGAGCATTATCGCTATTGAGTGAGGCAGTTTTAGGTGCCAAAGATGACCCTGAAGCGGTTGCTAAATTCGCTACACGAATGCAATCTGAAGCTAGACGCTTAACAGATCTGGTTCAAGAGATTATTAACTTATCGCGCGTGCAGGACTCTGATCCATTACAACTTGCCCAAGAAGTTGGTGTGGAGTATTTGATTCGCGAGGCAATAGATCAATGTCAGATTTCTGCTGATAATCGGAGTATTACAGTCACATATTCAGAGACTACGACGGCAATAGTACTCGGAGACCGGGATCAATTGATTATGGCCGTTCATAACCTGATTGAAAATGCAATTAACTACTCCCCTGAGGGAACTAAAGTCTCAATATCTACAAATATTGAAAATGGAATCATTGATATTTCAGTTACCGACCAAGGCATAGGTATCTCTGAATCTGAGCAAGATCGAATCTTTGAACGTTTTTATCGAGTTGATCCGGCACGCTCACGGCAAACTGGTGGAACTGGATTAGGATTGTCGATTGTAAAACATGTCGCCTCTAAGCATGGTGGCGAGGTGACACTATGGAGTGTTGAAAATGTGGGAAGTACTTTTTCACTTCGATTGCCAATCTATGATTCACAAGCAGAGGGTGCACAATGACAAAAATTCTAATCGTTGAAGATGAGAGCTCATTTTCAGAGGCGCTGGCTTTTCTACTTGGTAAAGAAGGCTATGAAGTCAGCGTTGCCGAAGATGGACGCGCAGCACTCAATACCTTCGCCAAAGAGGGCGCTGATTTAATTCTCCTTGATCTTATGATTCCTGAAATCTCAGGGGTCGATGTCTGCCGAGCTATCCGGACAACTTCACAGGTGCCAATTATTATGTTGACGGCCAAAGATGCTGAAATAGACAAGGTGGTTGGGCTCGAGCTTGGTGCCGATGATTATGTAACTAAGCCATACTCTTCACGCGAGTTAATAGCACGTATCAAGGCCGTACTTCGCCGCGGGATTTCAGATGCTGATCTCAATGGTGATCTGGAAGTCATTACAGTTGGAGCGATTAAGTTGGATACCGCTCGCCACCAGGCTTTTAATCATGGTTTACCTATCGCACTTCCGTTGAAGGAGTTTGAGCTTCTTGAGTTCCTGATGCGTAACTCTGGACGAGTATTAACGCGTTCACAGTTAATTGATCGCGTGTGGGGTGGAGATTACTTTGGAGATACCAAGACTCTCGATGTCCACATTAAACGTTTGCGCTCGAAGTTGGAAGTTGACCCCGCCAATCCAATATTGATTCAGACAATTCGAGGACTTGGATACAAATTAGAGAGTTGATGTTGAGCGCCAGCACTCCCTAACATTCTTAGCATCGTAAATGAGTGCTATTCATATCGAATTCTCATTGCGATGAACTTAAAATAAAAGTATGACATCGCTAGAAGATATTCGTTCAATGGTGACCAATCCAAAATATACGTATCGCCAACGAGTTGCGGGACTTGCAAACTTAGCTGAGAATCTCTTGGATCCGCCTGCCGTCAGAAAACAGTGCAGTGATGCACTCACTAATCGAATCATCTGCGATATGTATGAGGGAAGCGCACCATACAGGCCGCGTTATTTATTGCCCGACTATAAGAAGGTATTAGTGAATGGATCGGAATTTTTAGAATTACCACCGGCAAAGGATTTAGATGATGCCTTGGCCTTTCTCCTTATTATGTACTCAGCTACGCCTTCGATTACTGGGTACCCAGTTTACTTTGGCGATTTAGACACGTTGTTGCTGCCCTATGTTGAGGGTGTTGTTGATGAAGATTTGTATTCAAAATTGAAGCGCTTCTGGATCAGTCTTGATCGTATGTTCCCAGATGCTTTTGCGCATACGAATTTGAGCCCCGTATATAACCGAGTTTCAAAGATGATTTTAAAGTTAGAACGCGAGTTGCTTCAGGTTGTCCCAAATATTTCACTCAAAGTTGATCCCACGCTGACAAGTGATGAATATATTTTAGATGCAGTTAAAACCGTTTTTGCATGTGGCAAGCCACATTTCATCAATGACCCCATGATGCAATCAGATTTAGGTCCCGATTACGCTGCGGTGAGTTGCTACAACTCACTAAAAATCGGTGGTGGTTCGCACACTCTTGTTCGTATAAATCTAAAAGCGACGGTCGACGCCGCGGAGGGCGGAGTTGAACCCTTCTTTGCCGCAACCCTTCCTTACTATCTGGATTTGACGGCCGAATTGATGGAGTCAAGAATTCTGTATCTTGTTGAGGAGTCACATTTCTTTGAATCTAACTGGCTCGTCGCAGAGGGTTTACTTGAATTAGATAAGTTTTCTGCGATGTTTGGGATCTTCGGCTTAGCTGAGGCAGTCAATACGTTAATGGTGCGCGATGGCCAGGAGGGCACGTATGGACATAGTCTGCTCGCCGATGACTTGGGCTATCGAATTACATCCTTTATCTCTGCTTGGGTCGCCGAGCGCAAAATGCCTTACTGTAAGGGCAATAATGGTTTCGC
This sequence comes from Candidatus Planktophila sp., assembly GCA_030649935.1. GTDB lineage: Bacteria > Actinomycetota > Actinomycetes > Nanopelagicales > Nanopelagicaceae > Planktophila. Next base: position 3,215 of record JAUSFN010000003.1, on the reverse strand, counting down.
CTTCTTGCATTCACAATCGGGAATTGATTTAGATATTGGTGTTACGGCAGGAACACGTATTCCTATCGGCACTGAGCCTTCGCTAATCTCCCACTTAAAAACCGTCGCTCGCCACCATCACTTATTCCAATCGGGAATCAGTGATGTTCTATCCTTCGATGAGACTGCTGTTAAAAATCCACAGGCCGTCGTCGATGTTATTCGTGGGGCATTCAAAAGCGGCATGCGTGATTTCACTTTCAATTTAGATAGCAATGACTTCATACGTATAACAGGCTATTTAGTGCGAAAATCAGATCTTGCGAAAATGCCGAGTGCGCGCCATTCAAGTACGTATTTAGGCGCTGGTTCGGTTGCAGATTCACATGTTGATCAACGCATAGTGAAAAGGGTAACGAGTGCTGAGAGCTCACCAAGCACAAGTAGCTAGCATCATCCCTTTTTCCTGGGTAGATGGACCTGGAAATCGATTCGTTCTCTTTCTACAGGGATGCAACTTCAACTGTTTGGCCTGCCATAATCCACAAACAATTCCACTTCACACGCCGCAGGCACGAGTGATGGGCGTATCCGAAGTTCTAAATGATATTCGAGCGGCGATGCCATATATCTCGGGGATAACAGTTTCAGGTGGTGAGGCGACAGTCCAACATGAGTTTGTTGTCGAACTCTTTAGCAAGATTAAGCAGTTGCCTGAGTTTGCCCACCTTACAACTTTTATTGATAGCAATGGCAACGCATCAGAATCTATTTGGGAGTCACTCGCACCTTTTACCGATGGTGTCATGCTTGATTTAAAAGCACTCGATAATGCTAGTCACATCGCCTTGACGGGAAGTTCTAATGAAGTTGTTCTAGAGTCAATTAAATTCCTTGACTCAATCAAAAAACTTTTTGAAGTGCGATTACTACTGGTGCCAGGCCACAATGATTCAGATGAAGAGTTAATTAAGACCGCTGTCTGGCTTAAAAGTGTCAATCCTGAGATGAAAATCAAAATCAACGCCTTTAAAACGCACGGAGTCCGAGCAGCTGCTCGTGATTGGTCCGAAGTAAAGGAAGAAGATCTACTTCGATATCACTCACACTTGGATTAACTCCAAATATCGTCCCCGCGTAAGGTGGCATCTGAGCCACCATCGATATAAATTGTCTGTCCGGTTGTATGTGTATTCTCTAAACTTGTAAGCCAGACCAAGAGATATGCAACTTGGCGTGGCTTTAAGTAGTGATTCAATGGCATAGGCACCATGGTGTCGATTGCTGCGCGCGCCTCAGCCGTAGCGATCATGTTGGCAACCATTGGAGTCTCTACGATTCCAGGGCCGACAGCATTTAGTGAAATTCCTGCTCCTGCCCACTCTGGCTTAATAGATTCTCGACGAACCCAGCGACTCACGGCTCGCTTTGTAGATCCGTAAATCAGGGATGCCTCAGAATGGCCTTTATCAACTAAGCCCTGAGCAATGGCAACTGCTTTGTTCTCATCGAGTGTCAACATGGCATCAACTAGTTCAGATGAGTTAGGCATCAGCGAAGCCATTGAAGATGTAATTGCTACTCTAGGCGAAGAGCTCTTAGTTAACGCTGGTAATATTTCTGTCAGATATTCGCTTACGCCAAAAAAGTTGACAGATACGGTCTTTGCAATTGGATGCACCAATCCAGCACATGCGATGACGGCATCAATTGTTCCACCACAAATTTCAATTGATTTTGCCGCAGCATCTAAGCGACCTCCTTTGGTACTTAAATCAGCATTAATATCGGCGCTATGAATATCTATGCCAAAAACGATTTCGTGTCGCTCTTTTAATAAAGCAACTGTCGCTGCACCGATTCCTGAAGCTGCACCAGTCACAATATATTTTCTGGTCATTTCAAACCCCCTTCAATATGTGTATAGCTTCTGCACAGTTAAATTCTCCTCTAATCGGTTGAAAGCGCTAGAGGATGATTAAGAGATATCAGGCACAGAGCTAATGATTAGAGTGAGGCAAAGCCCTCTTCAAGTACGTTGAGCGCATCTTTTAGCAGTTCGTCGGTAATTACCAACGGTGGTAAAAATCGAATCACATTTGAATACGTGCCAGCAGTTAAGACTAAAACGCCTTTACTCTGGCAGTACTTAACAACTGAATTCATAGCGGAGGTATTTGGATTCTTTGTTCCAGCCTCGACTAATTCAATTGCCTGCATTGCGCCTCGTCCGCGAACTTCGCCAATAATTGGATATTTTCTTTGAAGTTCGCGCAGTGAATCACCCAAGATTTGCCCAATATGTTGGGCGCGAGCGACGAGGTTTTCTGCCTCCATCGTTTCAAGTGCGCCAAGGGCTGCGGCGCATGAGATGGGGTTTCCACCAAAAGTTCCACCGAGTCCTGCAGCATGAACTGAATCCATAATTTCAGCCCGCCCAGTGATGCCTGCCAGTGGAAGTCCGCCGGCAATTCCTTTTGCAGTGACCATAATGTCGGGTACGACGTTTTCATCTTCGACGGCAAACATATGACCGGTACGGGCAAATCCTGTTTGTACCTCATCGGCGATAAATACAATTCCATTATCGGCCGAGAACTTGGCGAGCGCCGGCATAAAACCCTTAGGTGGAACAATGAATCCACCTTCGCCTTGAATTGGTTCAATTAAAATCGCGGCGACATTGTGTGCGCCAATCTCTTTATCAATTTTATGTATCACTAATTCAATCGCATCGTGGGCAATCGTTGCCGGATCGCCAACCCAGTGAAATGAATACGGCATTGGCACGCGATAAATCTCTGGGGCAAATGGACCGAAGCCCTCTTTGTAAGGCATGTTCTTTGCAGTCAATGCCATTGTTAAATTTGTACGTCCGTGATAACTGTGTTCGAAAACGACAACCGCCGGACGCTTCGTGTAATGTCGCGCAATTTTTACTGCATTTTCAACGGCTTCAGCACCTGAGTTAACGAGGAGTGACTTCTTCTTATGCTTTCCCGGCGTAATTGCATTTAATTTTTCGCAGACTTCGATGTAGTTCATGTAAGGAGCAACCGTGAAACATGTGTGCGTGAATGCCTGTACCTGTTCTATAACTCTATCCACTACACGACTTGCAGAGTTGCCGACATTAACAACACCGATACCTGAGCCCAGATCGATAATTTGATTGCCATCAATATCGAGCAGTATCGCATCACTTGCCCGCTCGATGATGACTGGAATCGCCATTC
>JAUSFN010000041.1 GCA_030649935.1 Candidatus Planktophila sp. | reverse complement strand
TTCCTAAAAGCGTCAAGATTACTTCGGTTACATAACCCTCTAATCCCTTGGATCGCGTTGAGAGCCCCTGACAAGCCTTGTTCAGTTGGTACCGATTCCGACATCTGTAATTCGCACCGCCATGCTCGGTCGGACTAGCACCGATCATTTTTCCACCACATAAACTGCAGTAAGTAATTCCAGATAAGAGCGCTCCGCCTCTTGAAGGATGGATGAAATATCGTTTCTTTATTGATTCCTGAACTCGATTGTAAGTCCGTAAATCAATAATGCCTGGATAGGGGCGCACCGGCACGCCATCATCATCAACGACAATCTGCTTTTTCCAAACTTGAAATCCAGCCATTGCTGGTGAACCTATAAGTCTTCTGAGTGCAGGGTGAGACCACGGATTTCCAAAAACACTTACAACTCCCTTTGCATTTAAGGTGTTGCAGATTGCAGGAATTGAATCCCCTTTCAAGAATCTCTCAAGAGCAAATTTCATGTGCTTGGCTTGCGAGGGGTCCAATTCAAGAGTCGAACCTTTCCCTTTTCCAAGTTGTTTCACCCGGTAACCGTAAGGTGCAGGACCGCCGCGCCATTTACCGTTTCTTAACATCGTCTGTTGTGCAGCGCTGACTCGGTCCGACGTATTGCGAGCTTCGGCTCCTGCAATAGTTCCTAAAAGTTCAGCGGTAGTTCTCCCAGCTGATGTTGCCGTGTCCACGCCATCACTCACACCGACTAGAACAACTTTATTTTCCTTGAATAAATCTAAAACATCTCCCAGTTCACTCAGGCGTCTGGTTAAGCGATCAATTTTCCAAACAACGACCCTGTCATAATTATCTAGTTCCTTCATGAGCGCTTCGTAGCCAGGGCGGAACTTGCCCTTGCTTCCACTGATGCCCAGATCAACGAACAAATCCCCGCCAGCAATTTTGGTGCCGGTTGCTTGGTCAACTATTGCTTCGGCCTTATCGAAATGCCATTCCTGAGCATCGATGCGTCTCTTAATGTCTTTGAACTGGGTATCCGGGCTATTCGTCTCTTCCGTCATGATTGAAAGTCGAATGTAGGCAGCGGCCCTAAGGGCTGAACTACTTCCACGAGGGGAGGGCTTTTTGGCCATGAATCGAGTTTACCGACAGGCGGCGATACCCCATAGAGGTTGAAGCAAGTCTTGGCGGTGAATATCACCTGTGACGCAAATCACATTAAATATTGCTAGATCTAAATGCGAGGGCTCGAGGCGAGCGCACCGTTAAAAAACATGAAAACAAATAACACAACTCGTCAAACCGCAATCCAAGCCGCCGTTTTGGCTGCCGGTACTCCTTCTCTTGAGGCAATCGCCAAGATAGCCGAAATCTTTAGTCGGGTGGGTGGTGCCGAGTGACCTCCTACTTCAACCTATTGAAGGGCGATGCCATCCAGCAACTCCGTACATTGGCTCCCAATTCGGTACACGCGGTCATAACCGACCCCCCTTACGGTCTTACTTCAGGCCACGACATCAACGAAATGTTGAGCTCTTGGCTAAGCGGGAAAGCGTATGTAAATCCAAAGAGTGGGTACAACGGCAATGGTTGGGACAACTCGGTACCTGGGCCAGAGCTCTGGCAAGAAGTTGAACGCGTTGTGATGCCGGGTGGGTTTGTGCTCGCCTTCGGCGCCTCTCGTACAAGCCATCTCACTGCTTTAGCCCTGGAACTTGCCGGATTTGATTTACGCGATTCTATTCATTGGGTCTACGCACCGGGATGCCAACGCTCAAAGGATTTATCAAATTACCCAGAACTTGACGGCTCAATTGCCCTCCAATATTCAGTAAAAGGGATGCGAACAACTCTCAAGCCAGGGCACGAACCAATCACAGTTGCCCGCAAAAGAATGTATGAAGGCCAAGACTTGCTCGGAAGTATGCTCGATTACAAACTTGGGGCAATCAACCACAACGGCTTTCTCGATAAAACTAAGGCCGTCGCATCAAATGTGTTGGTAGTCCACGATTTGGATTGTACTGAAAACACCTGTCTTTGCGGCATCGCTACTGACGCTTCACAACAATACTCCACCCCTATCTACCCTCATCACGAGATTCCAAATGCTTCCCTGAATTTTCCAAAACCGAAGAAGTCTGAACGACCTAAGTCCGCCGATGGAACTTCTCACGAAACAGTAAAACCGATTGCCCTAATGCAGACGTTGATTAGAGCCTTCAGTGCACCGGGGCAAATTATTTTGGACCCCTTCCTTGGTTCGGGCACCACAGCAGAGGCCGCTTTGGTCGAGGGAAGGAACATTATCGGCTGCGAAATCACACCTAAATATTGGCCTCTAATTCTGGGCAGATTTGCTTCGTTAGAAATGCGTCGTTTCGACGTTCGTTTGGGTTCGCCATTCACCCTCCAATCAACCTCCGTGCTTACCAAAGACAAGTGCGCACTATCAACTTTGCAGGCCTAGCCAAGACAACCTTGGCGAACGCCAAAAACCAACATCCCCTACACGAGAAAAAACGAGAAAATGAACCCTACAGAATTTCCCGAAGACGGCACGATCACACAGCTAAACATTTCTGACGCCCTTGTTGAAAAATACGGCACTGACATTCGCTTTATTGAAGGACTCGACCGCTGGGCCGTTTACTGCGGAGCAGATGGTTGGTTCCTGGATGAAGGCTCGGTCCGCCTTGATGAAATGTGGAGGAAAACTCTCAAAGAGTTGGAACAACATAAGCCTGCGCAATTGGATGCATTTAGGCTCAAAAGATTTCAATACAAGCGACAAGGTTCAATTCGAAAGAACTCCACTGATTCAGGTTTCGGCGCCACACTGCGCCTCGCTCAAAGAGACCGAAAAGTAAGGATTGCCTCGACCCTAGTAGATAACAATCCCGACCTGCTCGCCTGCGCTTCTGGTCTTATTGACCTTACTAGCGGAACTCTGTCTCCGCACTGCAGAGAGAGTGTAATAGTCAAGCGCTTGCCAGTTGTGTATGACCCTGATGCCATTTGCCCGAGATGGCTTCAGTTTCTCCAAGAAGTTCTTGTGGACAAAGACGTAGTGGATTATGTGCAAAAGATATTTGGATACTGCCTCACAGGAAGAACCTCGTTGCAACAGATGTGGCTGCTCGTCGGGGCAGGTAGTAATGGAAAGTCGACCTTTCTCAACACACTTCAGAGTCTTCTTGGTCCTGATTTTGGGCAGCAGACGCCGGAGAGCGTACTTATGGGCAAGCCCGTAACAGGGGGTTCATCTGGTGAGCTAATGCGCCTAAAGGGAATCCGTGCGGCGGTATTAACTGAGACTGCCTACGACCAACACCTAAACGAAACTCGTGTTAAGGCATTGGTGAGTTCGGATGTAATAGCTGCCAGAGCTATCTACAGCGATTTTCAACAGTTCACACCGGAAGCCAAATTCTTTCTAGCTACCAATCATTTGCCGATAGTAAAGGGCAGTGACTTCGGGATTTGGCGTCGCCTTGCGGTGCTTCAATTCAGGCAAAAGTTTGATAAAAATGCTGATTCAGATTTGGGTTCAGCGCTCTTCAAGGAACTATCAGGAATCCTCAATTGGGCGCTCGAAGGTGCGAAAAAGTTTTACGCCGCAAATAAAAAGATTGTCATGCCCGAGCAACTCAAAGACTGGACTTCTGCTTACCGCAAAGACCAAGACGTGATTGCTAACTTCCTAACTGAATTCACAATAGACGCACCAACGGAAAGAGTCGGAGCAACCGCACTCTACGAGGCTTACGTCATGTGGTCCCGAGAGCGAGGCACCACTGCGATGTCACAAGGTGAATTCGGCAATCGAGTCAAGTCCTTGGCTAAATACGAGCACGGACGCCACGGCAAAGATAATCGCTTTTGCTATAAGGGATTGAAGCTCTCAACGGCAGAAGAAAAGGCGAAACTCTATGCCAATACAGAGCAGCCACATTTAGAACTTGCTACCGCTTAATCACAGTATATAAAAGCGCCATTTCGCCGCAGATACTTGCGCACCTCTTGGAGTTCTGGACCATCTTCTAATGGAGGACGGTATGGCGCCGAAATACGGCTGGGAGAAGTCAAGCGAACGAACCCAACCCCACCCCCTCAGCGAAAAAAGAGAGGGCGGGGTTGGGTTCGTTCTTATTACACACATAGTAAGAAGAAAGAACTCCAAGTTTAAAAAACAAAAATAGAAACATAAATAAAGTAAATATAAAAATAAAAATAAAAATACAGATAGAAGAAAGGAAAGAAGAATGGAAAATACAAAGAGGGTACAAAGAAGAGACTTAGGATCTATTAGAGTTGGAGAACGAGACGTCATTGGCCTGATGTGGTGTGGCGAACAAGGGGCGATGCGCCTAGACCTCCTAGCGCAGTTGTTTTCAACTATTGATAACACGTTCGTTTCGGTGGATGCGGCACGAAAAACAATTTCGCGCTGGGTCGAGAAGGGCTGGGCGATCCGACGCACTATTTTGCAAGGTGAGCCTCCGTATGTCTGGCTCACTCCAACCGGACTAAGGCAGGTTGGTCTCAATTATGTTGCCGGAGACCCGTCGTTGGCCACGCTCCAACATAACTGTGACGTTAGTTTCATTCGGCTTCAAATTTTGACTCAGGACAGGACATCGAAATGGCGATCAGAGCGAGAAATTCGCTCGGTAGTTCCAGCACGCAAAAGAGACCAATCATCACCACATCTGCCAGACGGCGAGGTAATCCTGGCCGACGGCAGAATTATCGCCATCGAAAGGGAGCGTGTTGCTAAAACGATAGAGAGAACAAAACATATTCAGCTGGGACTACTTTCGCGGCGCTATGACTACGACGCCGGCGTCGATCAGATCGAAAGGGCATCACAACCTCGATACTCGATGGTTGTCTACTACGCATCGCCTGAGGCATTTATGGTGGCGACAAAAGCATCAGAGGGATTACCTGCCGATCTAAAGCTCAGACTGAAGGTGCTCCCGTGGCAACGATGAAAACTGCTTCGGGGAAAATCCGACTCGAAAACAAATGGCCCCTGCCCGTAGTGGTTCGCCCAAGAGGCGTGCGTGAAATTCTTTGGACTCTTGCGGTGTTTATTGCGCCAATGGTTTCCTTTGAGATGGCAGGTGGTGCATATGTGTTCCTAAATTTGGCTTTCGTCGCGTATTTATTGCGTCCTTCAATACGTGTGCTAATAAAAGTGATGGGTTACTGCTTCACGATTGGTTTGCTCTGGAGTGCATTTCGTGGAGGTTTTTCTGAGTACCTTCAACAATTGCTCGATGCCATTCACTGGTCCCGGGGATCGGAAGATAGTATTTGGGGATCCATTCTTCGGATCTTCGTCGTGGCCCCGTATTCCGCTCTAACCTTAATTACATTTTCAGCATACGACAGCCGTTGGGTCGACCGTAAGAAAGTTGATGACCGCGTTTGGCGGCGACAACTTCTCAGACGTCGCCAAATTCTGCGTGCGTGGCACCACGACCATAATCTGGATGAAGTGCACCGATGAAAGCCGTACTCGGCACCGTATTAGACGGCGACATACATCAGATGGGTTCGCGAGTAGGCAAATGTGACCTCGGAAAGGTTTACGGTTTTGGTATTGAATGGGAGCAAATGGTTCGCCACGCCTTAATCATCGGCGGAACAGGAACCGGCAAGACCGTGACGCAGATGCGCCTGATGAGTAGTTTCATGAATATGAGTCAGGCGAACCCGGGCGAACCCCCGATTCGGATTATTTTTATAGATGCAAAAGGACTAGCTGATAACAATAAAAGAGACTTCTTAGAACTTGCACGGTCACATGGCTACCAAAACATCAATATGTGGCCTGAGCAGCCTCTCGATGGATTCAAAGGAGATGCAAACCAACTTCGCGAAAGACTTAGTGGGTTGTTCAATTCAGGGGAAAGTGCGTTCCACCACGCGGAGTCAGTCTCGATGCTCGATCTCGCCCTAAATGCGGGAGAGATTCCCCGAACCCTTCAAGCATTACTAGAACGGGTAAGGCCAGGAGCAACTGAAAATTTGTATGGACAGATCGCCACCGTTGAATCTTTAATCGGAAAACAAATTTCGTCAACATTTTCAAACAACCAATGGAATTCACTTTATCTTCGACTAAGAGCTCTTCAAGCAACAGTGGGTGATCGTCTCGACTCCTTTGGTAATTCTTGGTCGCTTAATACAACTGACGCGGCATGGATCAGCATCCCAGGAACAAGTTCTCCCCAAGCGGCGGGAGACATCGCCGCTTGGGTGCTCGCCATGCTTGGCGAGCTAGCAACGGTTGGGGATGGCCGAAAGACTTTAGTTTTTCTCGATGAATTCAGTGCCATAGGAAATGATCAGCGCGCTAGTCGAACAGCCGCAGGTCTAGTCGAAAGGACGCGATCCGCTGGCATGGCACTAGTAATTGGCTCCCAAACAACTGACAGCCTCGGTGAATCTGCTATTCGGCTCCTTCAAACTGCGGGCACGGTAATAAGCCACCGGAATCCAGCTCCTGAAAACATTTGTGAGCTCGCTGGAACAATTGACGTTTGGGAGGACACTCACGAACTCAACGCAAATGGCGGCAGATCAGCAACAAGTGGCCGTCTTCAACAACAGTTTCGCGTTTCGCCAGAATTGGTGAGGGCTCTACCTTTAGGTGAATGCGTGCTTCTGACAGGTGGTCGTTGGGCACATGTTGCTGTGTCGCGGCCAATTGGAAGGAAACGGTGAACAGGCAATATATTTGAATTTAGATTCTATGCGGTTATCTGCCGGGAAGCGGATCCAATTTGTCATTTGCAAAGAACCCGCTTCAAACCGGAGAAATCTGATTGAGCGACATGGAAACAGTTCTCGCTACCAACGGGATCTTGTGTTGTGGCGCTTTCCGTAAGGGGAAAAAAGATGTATGTGGCAGTTCTCAAAGGAACCCATGCAACTTTTTCATGACTAAGGGTGCAGGTAAAACCTGGATCTAATGCGCGCGCTTCGCATTTACAGATCTGAAGAATTTATGGAAATTCAATCATGCATGGTTCGCATGCTCATGATTAGCGTGTACCGCCCGCTCTAACTGGAATGTCGAATGCTCAATCTGAACCTCAAAATGTTCTGCCACGCACTTTTGGAGATCATCGATTATGGAAGAGGCATGCCCATCATAAAAGCAGTCGTCATCGACAACTACGTGCGCGGTCAAGACGGGAACTCCGGTGGAGATCTGCGTCGCATGTAGGTCATGGACAGATCGAACATGCGGGAGCTCAAGAATATGGGTGCGGACAGATGCAAGATCAAGTCCTCGAGGAGTGGATTCCAGAAGCACATCGACTGTTTCCCAGATAAGTTTCAATGTGCGTGGCAGGATGAGAACGCCGATCAACATTGCCACTACAGCGTCAGCTCGCGTCCAACCAGTCATTGCAATAATAACTGCCGCAATAATGACTGCCGCCGAACCTAGGGCATCATTGACAGTCTCCAAAAATGCAGCCCTCATATTGAAGTTTGCGGCGCGAGCTTTGGTTAGAACCATAATCGAGGCGAAATTTCCAACGAGTCCAATAATCCCAAAGATTGCTAGTGAGCCTGATGCAATCTCTGGCGGGTTGATGAGACGTTTTACTCCTTCGACAAAAACGAAGATACCCATGCCAAGCAGGATGGTCGCCTGTGCAATAGCGGAAAGCACCTCGGCTCTGCCATAACCCCATGTTCGGCGGGAGTTAGCGGGCCTGGTTACCAAGTTTGCCGTGTACAAAGCGAGGAGCAGTCCGCCAGCGTCGGTAAGCATGTGGGCAGCATCAATGAGAAGTGCAAGGCTTCCAGTCAGAATGGCCCCGACAACCTCCGCTAATAGAATTGTCGTGGTAATACCAAAGGCTATAGTTAGACGGCCGCGGCTTGAAGAAGAAGTATGCGCATGATCGTGTTCCGCCATAGAAGTCTCCCCGTTTCTCTTTGAAGCCGGTATTCATTGGTCATTGTTTACTGTATAGTCAGTGTGTGCTGACTATCGCTTCACGGATTGACGTTATGAACCGCCTCGGTCGAGCGATGGCCGACTCTACCCGCTCTCGCATCCTCATGCATCTTCTTGATCGCCCTAGCTATCCAGCACAGTTGGCGCACGACCTCAATTTGACGCGGACCAATGTCTCCAATCACCTGAGTTGCTTGCGGTCCTGTGGCATCGTAATTGCTACGCCCGAAGGACGACAGACCCGGTACGAAATTGCCGACCCGCACTTGACTCATGCATTAACAGCCCTCGTGAACGTGGTTCTTGCCGTTGACGAATCGGCCGAATGTCTTGACATCTTATGCACAATCCCAAAGTGCAACGAAGCGAGATGATGGTTAAAAAAACGGCTACTCAAACTGCCGATCGCCAAGGAATCCAACGCCGGTGGATCTGTGATTCCAGCCCATCGTATACGCAGATGTGGTCTTTCTGCGTTAATAGGATCTTGTGATCAGTCGAGTGGAGAAGGAATCAATGGGCTTCTGGCAAGTTAGAGAAATTCGCGCAGCGTCCGTTTCTGGCGTACTTCTCCTCGGCGCGTGGATTGCATCCATTGCACAGGAGCGGGTCTGGATTGATCTGTCACTTGAAATCGCTGCTCTGCTAGTTTCGGGGCGGACTTTCGTGCCGTCGGCATTGCGGCGCCTATCCAAAGGCGAGATCGGCGTGGGGACGCTAATGACTATTGCCGCAGTCGGGGCCGTCATTCTGGGACAGGTTGCAGAAGCGGCCGCGCTGGCGTTTCTTTTCACGATCTCAGAAGGACTAGAGGAGTATTCGCTGGCACGTACACGTCGTGGTCTGCGTGCACTACTGAATCTGGTGCCGGAAAAGGCGGTGGTACTGCGCAACGGAGCCGAATTGATTATCCCTGCCGTGGAACTGGTCGTGGGCGACCGGATGGTGGTACGCCCCGGTGAGCGTCTAGCTACCGATGGGCGCATTCTGATCGGCCGAACCTCCCTTGATACGTCGGCATTGACGGGCGAATCCGTCCCGGTTGAGGTTGGCCCAGGGTCGGAAGTATTTGCAGGATCAATCAACGGCACGGCACCGCTGGAAATCGCAGTCACCAGCACAACCGATAACAACTCGCTGGCCAGAATCGTGCACATAGTGGAAGCGGAACAGTCTCGCAGAAGCGTCAGTCAGCGTTTGGCGGATGCAATCGCCAGTAAACTCGTTCCCGGTATTTTGATCGTCTCTGCACTAATCATCATCTTTGGGTTTATCGTGGGCGATCCGGTCCTTTGGTTCGAGCGGGCTCTGGTCGTCCTCGTCGCTGCTTCCCCATGTGCCCTAGCCATTTCCGTTCCCGTCACAGTCGTGGCTGCAGTTGGTGCGGCCAGCAAAATCGGCGTGCTGATTAAGGGAGGTGGCGCACTCGAAACACTCGGTAAGATTCGCACAATCGCTTTTGATAAGACCGGCACACTTACCCAGAACAATCCAAGCGTTATCGAAGTCGTGACCGTATCGACAACCACCAAAGATCAGGTTCTGGCTATTGCTGCTGGCCTCGAGGCCCGTAGTGAACACCCGTTGGCACGCGCCATTCTGGCAGCTTCATCTCAACGGGCGGACGTAACCGACGTGGATACGGTGCCCGGTGCCGGAGTAGAAGGAGCGCTGAGCGGCAAGCGAATCCGTCTCGGGCGCCCTGGATGGATCAATGTAGGCACGCTTTCCGAGGATGTTGCCAGAATGCAGGAGGCCGGTGCCACCGCCGTCCTCGTGGAAGAGGATGGAGCGCTCCTAGGTGCTATTGCAGTCCGGGACGAGCTTCGGCCGGAAGCGCGCGGCGCTATCGACCGATTATCAAAAGCCGGCTATACCCTCGCCATGTTGACCGGTGACAACAGGCTGACCGCAGGTGCTCTTGGAGCGGCTGTTGGGATAACCGAGATTTACGCCGATCTTCGCCCCGAGGACAAGTCGGACATCATTCGGACGCTCAAGGCTCGCCAGTCGACGGCTATGGTCGGAGATGGCATTAACGATGCGCCAGCCCTAGCAACCGCAAATATCGGTATCGCCATGGGTGCTATGGGTTCAGATGTGGCCATTGAAACAGCAGACGTCGCGCTCATGGGCGAGGACCTGCGCCATCTTCCCCAGGTTCTCGATCACGCTCGGCGCACGAGGCGCATCATGCTGCAGAACGTTGGTTTCTCCTTACTGCTCATCTCCATCCTCATTCCGCTGGCCATCTTCGGTGTCCTAGGGCTTGCTGCCGTCGTGTTGGTGCACGAACTGGCCGAAATCTTGGTCATCGCCAACGGCGTTCGTGCCGGCCGGATCAGCAAAACTAGCGAGCTGGTCACCGACAGCTGCACGATCGTGCATTAGAACTAGCAGAGATGAACCGCAGAGTTGTAGATCTCGAAGAGATCGAAGAATAACGAATCACTCTTAGCGTGATTCGACCTTTGCCATACTGGATACATGGCGATCAGAGATAAGGATCGAAAATTACTTTGGGGTCGGTCACACAATCGGGCGCCTATTGCCAAGATCTTCTTAGTGTCGAGGCGCGTACAGATGACCGAGCTGCAATCATCGGAGACGAAGCGCACATCGTCGCTGTAATCGCAGACTATGTCATTCGCAAGCGACATAAAACATCCTACGAAGAATGCACAGTTAACTCATGACGAACAACCGAGAAGAAAGTGACGTGGCGCAAGTAATGAAATATGACTTAATTATTATAGGCGGGGGTGCGGGAGCTTTTGCTGCTGCAATCAAGGCCAATGAATTGGAAGCTAGGACCGCTCTCATTAACGAGGGTCTGCCACTTGGCGGAACGTGTGTCAATGTAGGATGTGTACCATCCAAGACACTTCTGCATGCTGCGGAACTGGTACATACCGCCAAACATCACAATGTTCCAGGGATTGAGTTCGCAATAAATCAAGCAGATTTTGCGGCGGTTGTCGCAGATGAAATGGCATTAGTTGAGCAACTACGGGAGAAGAAATACGAACAAGTACTTCAGGGTCTAACCAACCTAACATTTATAGAAGGCAGAGCCTCTTTTGTTTCCGGGCGAAAAGTTAAGGTGGGCGAGCAAGAATTAGAAGCAGATAGGTTCATTATTGCCACTGGCTCAACGGCAATCGTTCCAGATGTGGAAGGTCTCGTCGAGGCTGGCTACATTACTCATGTAGAAGCAATGAAGCTTAAAACTGTCCCCAAGCGATTACTTGTTATTGGCGCTGGAGCGGTCGGCTTAGAACTCGCACAGATGTACGCGCGATTTGGTAGCCAAGTGACGATTCTACAACGAGCAGCCAGAATTATGCCGAGTGCCGAACGGGAGTTAACTGACAAGCTACATCAGATACTTCAATCTGAAGGTATAAAAATAGTGACCGGCGTCCAAGTAACTAAAGTGGTTACTGACAATGGAGTAAAAACGGTCTTCTATAGTGGAAAAGCTGGAAGTGAATCTGTGATTGTCGATGAAATACTTGTTGCGGCGGGCAAACGGCCGAACATTTCAAGCCTTAATCTTGAAGTTACCGATGTGATTGTTGATCAGAAAGGCAGGGTGGCCACCCGAGCGACACTGCAAACTTCGCAACCGAGCATATTTGCTGTCGGTGATGTTACTAATCATCCTCTTAGATTAGAGACAACTGCTGGAAAAGAAGGCACCCTAGCGGCTGAAAACGCCCTCACAGGCACAATTAAATCAATCGACTATAACGCGGTGCCGTATACGGTCTTCACGGATCCGCAGATTGCCTCCGTTGGCTATACGGAAGACAAGCAAATGGAAGAATTCAATGCCTGTGCTTGCCGGTCAGTTTCCTTCGATAACTTGCCTAAAGCGTTGATAACACGACGAACTGAGGGCGTTATCAAGATGGCAATTCACCCGGAAACGCAGGCGATCATGGGGGTCCATATTCTGGCACCTAACGCCGGCGATTTGATCGCTCAAGCGATGGTGATTGTTAAAAATAAGAACACAATTGACGATGTAGTGGAGACATTACCAATATTTCCCACCATGTCGGAAGCAATTAAGTTGGTAGCCATGTCCTTTAAGCAAGATATTTCCAAACTCAGTTGCTGCATTTGACTAAGAGAGAAATGGAAATATTTGTGAACGCGATATTTTCCCGATCTAAATGGCCAGTTTACGTGGTAATTTGACTTATATGCATTCGGTACAAACCCGCGGCTTTCCAACCCGTTGATCCAGAACTGATCGGGGGGGGGCATCATCAGAAGATGGACGAGAACTCGGGTGCTATCTTCCTTCACATTGAAGAAAGATTGTACATTCTCCATTTCTGATGAGTTGCAGAAACCACAGGGGGCACACCGCCGATTGAAAATCCTGATTGTTCCTTAACAAAATCTGCATCTGCGCGATGTAATTTCTCGACGCCGAGCTTCTTGGCAACTAATTCCGTATCAACGCGATGGCGCCCGCTTGTAATTACGAGTAGTGCAGTTCCACTTGGTAATTTAAAAACAATAGACGATGCCACTTGTCCAACTTCAATGCCCAAAGCATTGGCCGCATCTAAAGCAGTTCGAGCCGAGTCTGAGAGAATCGTGGGTTCACCTTTGCAACCTAACTCTTTAAGAAGTGCAGTTACTCGAATAACTGATGGGTTAGCAAGAACTTCTTCCACCAGTTAAGCAACACGGCTTTCAAGTCTGAGCGCTGACTTGAAGGCATCCACGACTTCCTGCTTGCTCCAAGGTTTTGGGGCTTGAGTGATGAAGAAGTCTTTAAGAGCAATCTCTGCTAACTCGTCGATATCGCCTTCGACAAAGCCGAGGGAGGAGAGAACGGGGAATTGGAGCTCGGCCAAAATCTTTCGCACTGCGTTAACGCAACGAGATCCATCTGTGCTGCCATCTTGTGGCACGCCCATAGCATCGGCAATGCGCTCCATTTTTTCAGGAACGATTTTTGCTTCGCGAGTAAGAGTTTCAACGAGTACTAAACCGATAGTTAATCCATGTGGAACATGCTTGAGCCCGCCAATTGCCTGGCCCAAAGAGTGTTCGGCGGTACAGTCAGAGATATTCATCGTAAGTCCTGCCATCATGCTGCCTGCTGCCATTCCGGCACGTGCTGATTTGTCGTTGCCATCTTTAAAAGCGGCAACGAGAGCTGGTGTCATCATTCGAACGGCTTCGTAGCCAATTGCATCACCGATCGGAGTGCTGCACTTTGCGATTATTCCAGCAATAGCTTGCGCCAATGCATCGATGCCGGTGTTGGCCGTCATTGACGGTGGCATTGAATACGTAAGCACTGGGTCAACGAGGGCAACTTGCGCACGTAGATTTCCATTAGCAATACCGGCTTTACGGCCAGCCTCCGGGTCAGAGATAACTGAACCGCCAGATACTTCAGAGCCAGTACCAGCTGAAGTTGGAAGTGCAATAAGCGGAAGCGTTGCCACAGGATAAACGGGTGGTCGTGATTGGAACTCTCTAAAAGTGCAGTTGAGTTGTGCGCATAACCGCGCCGCCTTTGCCGTGTCAATTACCGATCCACCGCCTAGTGCTACCACGACATCAGAGCCTGCGGCTTTTAGTGCTGCAATTGCATCATCAACCATTTGAATTGTTGGTTCACCCGCGGGCTTTTCAAAGAGAGTAACGGCAATGCCTGAAGCAGTTTTCATTTGATCGATAAGTTTTGTTGCAGCTGGGTTGAATTTTTCAATATCTTTATCAACCATCAAGAAGACTTTACTCGCACCGAGCTCTGCGACAACTGCCGGCAGAGTCTCTGCTACACCTTCTCCAAAACGCACTTTAACTGGAAGATGATTATTAAATGCGGTTATGTTGTCCACGGTAGCTCCCTGAAATGTAAGTGACATGTGACTTCCTTAGAGAATCCTATCTCGGGGTATTGAGGGAGAAAAGAGTTTGGTAGAGGGAGATAGAGATAAGAATGAGTGTTTTGGCACAATAACGTATAATGCAGGTATTGCCCACGGATGATAAATCCCGGCAGATTAAGTGCCTAACTCAGTCGGGAGGCTTGATTAGCAGCTCATGGCCAATCCGACTCTGATTGATTTGGTTTTGTGGGTCATATCAGGCTGGCTAGTAATTGGATTCCTGGGAATTCTTACTCTTCATAAATTTACCTTTGTAGCTCGAGTTCTTTTCCCGCTCGGAGGAGTAGGGGGATTGATATTAGCGCTGCTTGCTCTTCGTTCATTGAACAGTGGTGTGGATGAAAATCGCACTTTGCCAATTGGATTACCGCAGCTTATTTTTCATTTGCGCTTAGATGCACTTTCCTCATTCTTTCTCCTAGTTCTAGGGGTTGTAATTTTTGGTGTATCTATTTTTTCGGCTGGTTATTTTCGGAACTCTGCAGGAACGGCCCCAGGTCTTCTCGCTCTAGAGTTTCATTTCTTCATTGCGAGTATGGCGTTAGTTCTGATCTCTGACGATGCTTATGTATTTATGGTGGCCTGGGAAAGCATGGCCATGTCGTCATATTTTCTTGTTACCGCTAACCATAAAATGCCCAAAATCCGCGCAGCTGGATTTCTCTACCTATTGGTTGCGCATATAGGCGCCATTGCACTGTTGCTCTCCTTTGGTGTCCTTCAGGCAAATTCCGGAGATTACACATTTTCCAATATGCGTATTCAGTCACTCTCGCCATTTTGGGCATCTGTCGCATTCGTGCTAGCAGTTTTTGGATTTGGTGCAAAAGCTGGAATTTTGCCACTTCATATTTGGCTTCCCGAAGCTCACCCAGCCGCACCTTCGCCAGTATCAGCATTAATGAGTGGAATTATGTTGAAAATTGCAGTGTATGGAATGTTACGCGTCAGTTTTGACCTGTTGCATATCCACTTGTGGTGGTGGGGAGTTCTCTTACTTGTTCTCGGTTTAGGCACAGCGCTTTTTGGTGTCATTTTTGCTGCAGTTCAATCTGATATGAAAAGATTGTTGGCATATTCATCAATTGAAAATATTGGTCTTCTATTTTCAGCAATGGGTCTTGCTCTTTTATTTTATTCATATGGAATGAACACTATTGCAGCGCTAGCCCTAACGGCATGTCTGTATCACGTGGCGGCGCATGCTGTTTTCAAGAGCCTGCTCTTTCTTGTCACGGGCTCAGTTTTACACGCAACTGGGGAGCGAAATCTCGGTCGACTAGGTGGACTTATTCGATTTATGCCGTGGGTAGCATGGCTTGCATTTATTGGAGTTCTTGCAAGTTCCGGATTACCACCATTTTCAGGTTTCGTCTCAGAATGGTTATTACTTCAAAGTTTTCTATTTACGCCAAGTCTGCCACAGCCAATACTTAACATGTTTATCCCGGTAGCGACGGCTTCGATTGCTTTAACCGCGGCTTTGGCTGGCTATGCGATGGTGAAATTTTTTGGAGTTGTTTTTCTGGGTCAACCCCGTGAAGAGAAATTGAATCATGCGCAAGACGCTGGTCTATTTGAGAAAATTGGAATGGTGTGGCTTGCCGTTGTGACTTTGCTACTTGGATTACTACCAAATCTCACTATCGATCTAATGGAACCCGTTATGCGCGTTCTGGTCGGGCAGGGATTAGCAGGTGAATCTAAATCACATGGCTGGTGGCTTCTTACTCCCATTTCAATTGAAAGAGCTAGTTATAGCCCAGTGTATTTCTTGATCGGAATTGCAACTGCAATTGCCTTTACATTTATTTTAGTTCGGATTCTCTACCACGCCAGACTTCGCCGTTCGGCGCCGTGGGCAGGTGGGCATGCTTGGACAAATTCTCGAATGCAAGATACAGCAGAGGGGTATGGCCAACCGATAAGGCAGGTATTTGAACCATTCTTTTCTATGAAACGTCAACTTCCAAAGCCGGATGATCTCGAACCGAAATACGAGGTGATTGTTTCGGACAAATTTTGGGAAGGTCTCTACATGCCTGTTGTTCGGTTAACAGAGTTTTTATCTGCATTAGTAGGACGCCTTCAAAGAGGAAGAATTTCTATATATTTGTTGTATAGCTTTATAACTTTAATATTTCTGCTCCTTCTTGTACCAGGGGTAAAAATATGATCCTTAGACAGATTTTTTTACAGTCAATTGTTTCTGGAGCATCTCTTTTGTTGGCCCCGTTGTTAATGGGTTGGGTGAGTCAACTTCGAGCCTGGCTCCAAAACCGCAAAGGACCAGGAATTTTGCAGCCATATAGGGCATTGCATAAACTTTTCAATAAAGATTCTGTTATGGCCGACACAGCTTCGCCATTGTTTCGCTTTGCCCCCTATCTTGTTTTCGGATGCATGGTATTAGCTAGCGCCATCGTTCCAACTTTTTCTACGGAATTGCCCTTAGCTAAGGCAGCAGATGCGATTGCACTTGTTGGAATTTTTGCTTTAGCTCGCATCTTTATTTCGCTTGCCGCCATGGATATTGGAACTGCTTTTGGTACCTTAGGGGCAAGACGTGAAATGTTTGTCGGTTTTCTGGCAGAACCAGCACTTCTTATGATTTTCTTTACATCATCTTTGATAGCACATTCAACCTCTCTCATAACAATCGTTCATTCACTAACTGGTAGTTCATTTGCAATTTATCCAAGTCTAGTTTTTGCAGCTTTTGCATTCATTTTAATTTTCTTGGCAGAAAATGCACGAGTTCCAGTAGACAATCCCAGCACCCACCTTGAATTGACCATGATTCACGAAGCCCTTATTCTCGAATATTCTGGGCGTCATCTTGCTCTGCTTGAATGGGCAGCGTCCTTAAAGCTATTTGCTTATTCATCAGTTGGAATTGCATTGTTTTTGCCATGGGGTATCAACGAGGCAGGATCTGATATTTCCTTTCTCTATGCAATACCTCTATTTATTTTTAAATTATTTTCTATTGGCATATTACTTGCACTGATTGAAACATTTTCGGCTAAAATGCGCATCTTCAGAGTTCCAGAATTTCTTGCCACAGCTTTCTTACTTGCAGTTATCGGAATGCTGACCTATATATTGCTGGGGGCATGAAAATAATGACCGAATTGAGTATTCAATTAATTAACCTCTTCGCATCGATACTTCTTCTTTTAGCATTTGCAATGCTCGCTCAGCGGAGAGTAATAAATTTGGTACATATCTATGCCATGCAGGGATTAACAGTAGTATCTGCAACGAGCATTGTCGCTTTCGTGACTCATCAGGAACATCTCTATTACTCAGCGGTAA
This sequence comes from Candidatus Planktophila sp., assembly GCA_030649935.1. GTDB lineage: Bacteria > Actinomycetota > Actinomycetes > Nanopelagicales > Nanopelagicaceae > Planktophila. The sequence goes on along the minus strand of JAUSFN010000041.1, from coordinate 13,316 downwards.
TGACGCTTGCTCTAAAGGTATTTCTGATCCCATTGGTTCTTCATCGCCTAATTAAGAGGCTAGATATCCGATGGGATGTTGAGACGCTAATCAATATTCCTAGCATGATGTTGGTTGGAATCGTACTTGTTATTTTCTCTTTCAATTTGTCACTACCAATTTCTAAACTCTCAACTTCTGTGACGCCTGGGACTCTAGGGATTGCATTAGCTTGTGTTCTGCTTTCATTCATGATGATGATCACACGTTCAAAAGCGCTCCCGCAGGTAATCGGATTTCTATCCATGGAAAATGCTCTGGTCTTTGCGGCGACTTCGGCAACTTATGGGATGCCAATGGTTGTTGAATTAGGAATAGCCCTCGACGTGTTGGTCGGAGTTTTTATTCTTGGAGTATTTATGTTTCAAATTCGCGAACAGTTTGAAAGTTTGGATATTTCGCACTTAGAAAACTTGAAGGAGGAGTAATTGAACCCTCTCGTTCTAGTTTTTGCCGCACCTCTTCTAGGCTCCTTAGTTTTGGCAGTCATGGGGCATAAGCCCCATGGGCGAAACGTGAATGTAGCTTTTAGTTTTGGAACTTTGCTTGCGGCATTATTTTTAACTATCAAAATTGTCGCAGAGGGCCCACTTTTTGCCTTCAATAGCCAGTTCTTCATTGATTCCCTGAATATTTTTCTTGTCACGCTTACGGCGTTTATTGGTTTTACAACTTCGGTTTTTTCCCGGCCATATATGCGAATTGAAGAGGATCGCGGAAAAATGACGCACAGTCGCATGCGCCTTTATTTTAGTATGTACCAGCTCTTCAGTTTTTGCATGCTTTTGGCCCTCACTACGAATAATATGGGAATCTTGTGGGTCGCGATGGAGGCGGCTACGCTAACTACTGTTCTCTTAGTTTCGGTCTATCGAACTCCAGCAAGCCTTGAGGCAGCATGGAAGTATTTTATTTTATGTGGCGTCGGTATAGCTCAGGCACTCATGGGAACAATTCTCTTATATATGGCATCCCAAAAAGTTATTGCTCCGGGTCTAAATCCTCTCTTATGGACCAACCTTAATGCGTCAAAATCAATTCTCAATCCAACAATCATGTCGTTAGCTTTTGTTTTTCTTCTTGTTGGCTATGGAACAAAAGTTGGTTTAGCGCCCTTACATAATTGGCTGCCTGATGCTCATGCTGAAGGCCCAACCCCTATTTCAGCAGTGCTCTCTGGACTTTTGTTAAATGTTGCGCTCTATGCCGTCATTCGCTGTAAGATATTAACCGATGGCGCTTTAAATAATAATTTCGCTGGTAATTTGATGATTGGTTTTGGACTTCTATCCGTACTAGTTGGGGCATTCTCCTTGCTTAGGCAAAGAGATATCAAGCGGATGTTTTCCTATTCTTCAATTGAACATATGGGAATTATGACGTTTGCTTTTGGTATGGGTGGACCAATTGCGAATTTTGCAGGCTTATTACATATGACCGTACACGCCCTATCTAAATCGGCAGTGTTCTTTGCAGTCGGTCATGCTGCCCAAAAAGCTAAGTCGCAGATGATGGATGATATTAGAGGGCTAATTAAGGTGAGCCCAACAGTTGGGTGGGGTTTGATGATGGGAACCTTAGCGATTCTTGGCATGCCTCCATTTGGAATTTTTGCGAGTGAGTTTTTAATATTAACTAGTGCAATGCACCAACTGCCGTGGTCGGCTCCCATCCTTTTACTGGGCTTAGCCGTTGCATTTGGTGCGATCTTTAGTCGCGTACAACCTATGGTTTTTGGCGAAACAAATGTAAAGCCCCTGCCTCATTCTCCAGCGCTCCTACCCGTGTTTCTGCATTTAGGTTTGGCATTAATGCTTGGTTTATATATTCCTAATTACCTGAATCAATGGTTCTTGCAGGCTGTCGCGATAATAGGAGGTTAAGGTAATGATTCTTACTCGCGTTAATGAGCAAGGCTGGCAGGAAAATGCCTTGAGGATTGCAGAAAATCACGGACGACTGGTCACGCTCTGGGGGCGTCAAAGTGCGCCAGGTTCCTTCACAATGTATGCAGTTTTTTTTGATTCGAACGTAGGTTTAGAGGGGATGTCTCTTCGATTGGCCAAGGGAGTTACAAGTTATCCGGATCTTTCAAATCTGTTTCCCTGCGCTAATAGAATGCAGAGAGCAATGTGGGACTTACTCGGCGTAAGTGCTGCAAATAGCTTGGATACGCGTGCTTGGTTAAGTCACGGCGCATGGCCAGATGATTACTTCCCACTTCGTAAAGAATTCTCTGGTCGAGAAGTATCCAAAGAGAATCAATTGGATGAATATTCCTTTATTGATGTCATCGGAGACGGAGTTCATGAAATCGCAGTTGGGCCAGTTCATGCCGGAATCATAGAGCCGGGCCATTTTAGATTCTCTGTCGTCGGAGAAAAGACACTTCGATTAGAACAGCGACTCGGGTATGCGCATAAAGGAGTTGATAAAGCCTTTGAGAGGTATTCAGGGTTAAGTGGAGTCCAACTTGCCAGCAGAATTTGCGGAGATTCGACAGTTGCCTACTCCTGGGCATATTGCATGGCATTAGAATCGGCATGGAAGTGGAAAGTTCCCCAGCGAGCTCTTTGGTTAAGGGCTTTGATGCTTGAACGTGAAAGAGTCGCCAATCATTTAGGTGACTTAGGGGCAATCGGCAATGATGCCGGTTTTACTTTTGGTCTTACGCAATTCATGATTTTGAAGGAACAATGGATAAGGGTAAATAAAACTCTCTTTAAGCATCGATTTATTATGGACTGCGTAATTCCAGGAGGAACTCTCTATGACATTAATAGAGAGGATGTTGCAGAGATTCTAAAACAGTGCAAACATACTTTGAGAGAAGTGAAAATTCTTAAAGGAATTTATGAAGAGCACACTGGATTGCAAGATCGATTTATATCCACCGGAAAGGTGAGCAAAGATGTTGCCAATAAATTAGGATTAACAGGCTTGGCTGCTCGTGCAAGTGACATAAAAGAAGATGCCCGAGAGTTATTTCCTACCTATCCTTACTCAGAACTAGATTTCAATATTTCTGGTGCAGAGAGTGGAGATGTAGCTGCGCGAGTAAGCGTGAGGTTTGATGAAATTTTTGAATCCTTACGGTTAATAAGTGAGATCGCCGAAGGACTTCCGGAGGGTCAAACACAATCAAATTGCAAGCCCCCCAAAAAACCAACTTTTGGTTTTGGTTGGATTGAAGGTTGGCGAGGCGGTATCTTCGCAGGACTACACTTAGATCAGACTGGTCAGATAGATCGTGCACACATTCATGATCCTTCTTGGCAAAATTGGCCCGCTTTAGATTATGCAGTGATTGGAGATATCGTGCCAGACTTTCCTCTCATTAATAAATCTTTTAATCTCTCATATTCAGGCCATGATCGATGATGTGGACAACGCTAAAGCAGATTCGGAAAACTGGGATTATTAGAGAAAATGTTCCCGCAGATTTAGAATTGGTGGCAATCAACAATATTCAGGATGAAATTTTAAAAGTTTTGGGTCGCGCATTAACTATACGTTTAGTTGATGCTGGAAGTTGTAATGGATGCGAACTCGAACTCAATGCTTTAGGAAATGCTTATTATAACTTGGAAGGCTTAGGGATAAAATTCGTCGCCAGCCCACGACACGCTGACATGCTATTAATTACAGGTCCAATTTCGCGCAACATGCTCTCAGCGCTCTTAATCACCCATGAAGCTATACCTGAACCAAAATTGGTTGTGGCAGTGGGAGATTGCGCTGTCAACGGAGGGGTTTTTGGTGAGAGCTATGCAACTATTGGTGCAGCCTCGAAAGTGATTAAGGTTGATCATTTAATTCCAGGATGCCCTCCATCCCCAGCTGAAATTCTTCAGGGAATATTGAACGCAGTACACTATCGACTTAAGAAACGCCCTTATTTTGATTGAGTTAGCAGAACGTGCCAGAAATGGCCTATGGGCTACTTTTTTCTTTATGGGTGTTGTGTCGATGGCATGGGTTGCTCGCATTCCAGAGATTCGTGATGCCAATGGTCTAAACAATGGCCAACTCGGATTAATATTAATATCTAGCACAATTGGTGCGGTCATTGGCGCACAACTTGCTGGCCGTCTTATTCACACGTTTGGAACAAAACCAATTATTAATGGTGCGGTGATCATCATGCCGGTTGGTCTTATTGTAATGGGATTTTCAACTTCACCGATCACTTTAATTGTGGGTTTATTTGTGATGGGTTTGGGTTATTCCAGCATGGACATCTCATCTAATACTCAAGCGGTTGTCATTGAAAAACTATTAAACAAGCGCGTTATGTCCTCATTTCATGCCTTATGGAGCTGCGGTGCATTTGCTACAACTATTTTAGGTGGAGCGTTAGCAAAACATGTTTCACCTCGCGATAATTTAGTCGGAGTTGGCGTTGCCTGCTTATTTCTCTTTATTCCGTCAACGATGCATTTGTTGCCACCAAAGCTCGATGATCACAATGGCGGGGAGGAGGAGACTCAGGCCAAGATTCCATTTTTTGGTAAGGATGTACTGCCTCTTTGGGGAATGGGAATTGGATTATTGGGAGGTCTCATTGCTGAGGGTGCAGTAAGTGATTGGGGTGCAATACTCTTACGTGATGACATGGGTTACGAGGTCGGTGTTAATGCATCTGCATTTGCAACTTTTTCTTTAGCAATGATTACCGCCCGCTTTATGGGGGATAGGGCATTAGATCGATTTGGTCCTCGAAAAACCGTCTTATATGGGGGTTATTTAGGGGGAATTGGCTTAGGTCTTGGAATAGCAATTGGTGTTCCGCTATCTCATTCGCATCCATTACTTGCACTAATAATTGTAAATATTGGTTTTGCCTGCGCTGGTCTTGGAATCGGGCCGATGTTTCCGGCATATATATTGGCCGCTTCACAAATACCAGGTATCGCCTCATCGGTGGCAATTGCACGTGTAGGTGTTATTGGACTGGCAGGGTATTTCATCGGTCCTTCGGTCACTGGAGCAATTGCGCAACTAACCTCTTTACCAATCGCAATGACGTATCCGATTTTAATGTTATTACTTGCCGGGTATCAATCACATATAATTAAGAAGTAGACGAGATTTAAAAGTTAAAGAAAGTACCCGTAATACTTGGACCGAAATCTGCGCCTGCTCCAACTAGTGCAAAAATAATTAAGGCGCCACCTGCTAGCGAAATATCTTTTAGAAAGTGCGTTCTTTCGCTCTGCCTTGCAGTTGCATCGCTCTCTTGCCAAAATGCGTGCATCTGGAGAGCGGTAGGAACTAAGAAGATTGCAATAAGAAGCGCGCCGAGATCGGCATATACACCACATGCAATATAGAGACCACCGACTAAAATCATCAGACCTGACACAATCACTGCAAGCTTTGCCGCTGGAACTTTTTTGTATGTTGCATATCCAGTGAGTGCTTGAGTTTTGGTGATGTGGGCAATTCCTGAGTAGATAAATATCGCGGCAAATAACACTCGGCCGATGAGTAGTACTGCGTCCATGAGGCTCCTTTAAGCGGTGTGTACTTAAGTGACTAAATTTAATTGAAGTTTCAACTAAATCCTAGGCGACACGCCATAGCCACTTGCTATCTGTCAGCCCAAGGGGCTAGTTTTCGAATATCTAGTCGAACACCTGTTCGAATATCCACAGCTACGAGGAGTACACCTTAGAAATGACTCAGATTAACTCCGCCCACGATGTCATGATCGATGGCGCAACTACTCCTATCGAGTTTACATTCAAGGGCAAGCGCTTTCGTATCCACGCAGTTTTATCTAGGTGGTGCGAGGCCGGAGGTTGGTGGAATCGAATTAGCGATGGAAAGTATCGCCCCGATGATGCCGCTCGTGCAGTCTGGCGCGTTGAGGCGGCCCCCCTCGGCGCTCTTACAACCTTCGAGTTAGAGCGCGACGAACTCAGCGGTCAATGGATTATTAGATCGATATGAGTTTTATTCACCTCAATGTTGCAAGTGCCTACTCACTCAAATACGGCACAACCCAGCCACATGATTTAGTTGCGCGCGCAGCCGAGTTTGAGATGCCAGCTCTAGCGCTGACCGATCGTGATGGTTTAGCTGGCGCAGTTCGCTTTGCGCAAAGCTGTGTTGACTATGGCATTGCACCAATCATCGGAGTCAATCTCGGTATTGATGTAGGGAGTGCTAAAAACCGCATCACACTACTTGCTCATAGTGATGGAGGATGGCCGGCGTTGTGCCGATTGTTAACTTCGCTAGCCATGGTCAGTGATAATCGCAAACCCGTTCTTACCCTTGAATTCCTGCAACGCTTTAGCCATTACAGTTCACAGCTTTACGCACTGCATGGCCCTGAATCACCAGTGGGGGCGCTACTAACCGATAACCGCATCGATGCCGCTTTTTCAACATTTAATGCAGTTCGGGATTTATTTGCCGGTAACGCTATCGAGTGCGTTTCACATGTAGTTGCAGGCAAAGGCCCGCGCTCGATGGCACATGCTGCTAAATCACTGATTTTTGCTCGCGATCACGATATTGATGCCGTTATTACAAATGCTGTACGCATGCGAGATCGCGCTGATGGACCAGTGGCAGATGTTTTAGATTGTGCGCGTCAGTTAGTGCCTTTGCATCCACGCCATGTTGAGCGCCGCAATGCTGAAGGCTTTTTAAAATCCGGCGATGAGATGGTTTTATTAGCTGGCGAAATTGCGCGTGCAGCTGGAGAGCGCACACCGCGTCAACTACTTGCAACGACTCGGGCGTGGGCCGAGCGCGCTTTATTATCTCCTGCACGCGATATTGGTTTGGGTGGCGCACACTTGCCTGAGCCCCATGTCGTCGGTGCACAATCTGCACATGAGATGCGCATGGTATTGCGCACTCGCAGCGAAGCCGGAATCAACTGGCGCTATAGCGATGGTGGTGCGATTAAAAAAGCGCGCGCACGTTTAGATGATGAACTATCAACGGTTGCAACATTGGGTTTTGAATCTTATTTTTTAACCGTTGCCGATATCTGCGACATGGCGCGCGGCGCTGGTATCCGTGTGGCTGCTCGCGGTAGTGGTGCAGGCTCATTGATCTGTCACTTACTTGGAATCTCAGCTGTTGAACCCATGGCGCACGGTTTATTAATGGAGCGCTTTTGTTCACCGCTTCGCAGGGCTCTGCCTGATATCGATATCGATGTTGAATCCCACCGACGCCTTGAAATCTATGACATGGTTTTCAAACGCTATGGCGATACAAACTGGGACACACCCAATAATCAATCGCGTTGTGCAACCGTTGCAATGGTCGATACATATCGAGCTAGGCATGCAATTCGCGATGCCGGAGCGGCCCTTGGCCTTCCTGCGATGGAGATTGATATGTTGGCAAAGTCAATGCCACATGTACGTGCACGCAATATATCTAACGCACTTGAAAACCTGCCTGAACTTAAATCTCTCAATGTTAAAGCCCCGCTTACTGCGATGACGATTGCCTTAGCCGAGCGCCTTGATGGACTACCAAGACATTTAGCAATGCATCCATGCGCCATAGTTTTATCTGATGGCGGTCTATTAGATCGCGCACCTCTGGTTGCTAATGCCAGTGGTTATCCGATGTCCACCTTTGATAAAGATGATGTCGAAGCTATTGGTTTATTAAAACTCGATGTACTGGGTGTGCGCATGCAATCTGCTATTTCATATGCTCTCACTGAAATCGAACGCACGCAGGATATGAAAATCGATATCGATGCCGTGCCACTAGATGATGCACGTACATATGAGTTGATTCAATCAACACGTACCCTTGGAATTTTCCAAGTTGAAAGTCCGGGCCAGCGCGAACTAGTTGGCAAACTCGAGCCTAAAACCTTTACTGATTTGATTATCGATATCTCTCTCTTTCGTCCAGGCCCGGTTAAAGGAGACATGATTACGCCCTTTTTAAAGGCACGTCATGGGTGGAGCAAAGCCCAGATTATCCACCCCGATCTCTATGAAATCTTGCGAGATACTGAGGGAGTTGTCGTCTTTCATGAGCAGGTAATCCACATCATTGCGGCGATGACAGGTGCTTCTTTAGCTAGCGCCGATGAAAAACGTCGCGCGCTGGGAGATAAGAGCGGTGCACAAGAGGTCTGTGACTGGTTTTTTCCCGCCGCGACATCGCGCGGATATGAACTGCCCATCATCAATGAGATATGGGAGCTTTTGCGCGCCTTCGCATCCTTTGGTTTTTGCAAAGCCCATGCCGCCGCCTTTGCCATGCCCACATACCAATCAGCCTGGCTTAAAACACATTACCCCGCAGCTTTTTTGGCGGGGGTTCTCACGCACGAGCCGGGCATGTATCCCAAACGTTTAATCGTCGATGAGGCGCGTCAGATGTCGATTGCTATTGCACCGCTAGATGTTAATGAATCTGATTCTCTATATCGTGTTGAAGAAAAAGGGAGAGCAATCCGTATTGCGCTATCGACTATTTCAAAGATTAGTGATGGTGAGATTGCATCGATTATCGCTGGTCGTCCTTACACGGATATCTCTGACTTCATACATCGCTCTGGTAGTAGCGCTCCAGTTACTGAAAGCATGATTCTTACAGGAGCTTTTGACCGCTTACATACCGATGTTAACCGCCGCGATCTTTTGCTTCATCTATCTGATGTAGAACGCTCGCCGAATAAAACTATCTCTGGCGCACAAATGAACTTAGCGTTTGCCCCGCCCGCCCTCATTAGCAGCGGTCTCCCCGATATGAACTCTGCCGAAAGCGTGCGCCATGAAGTTGATCGCTTAGGCATTGACATGTCCCGCCATTTAATTGAGTTTTATAGCGATTTTCTCAATGCTATCGGCGCTGTTCGATCATCGCAGTTACTAGAGGCTCGTTCACGCTCTAGTGTCCTTGTAGCTGGCATTAAAGTTGCGATGCAGACTCCACCCGTGCGCTCAGGTAAACGAGTTATCTTTTTAACCCTCGATGATGGCTATGGCTGCAGCGACTCGGCATTTTTTAGCGATGTACAGACCGACTATGCCAGCGTTCTGTATTCATCATCCCTGTTGCTGGTTCGGGGCATTACCCGCCGAACAGGTGCGCGTGGAATTTCAATTAACGGAACAGGCGCCTGGGATTTGCGCGCGGCATATGAAACGTGGCGTACTAAAGAAAGTACGCTGGCAATATGAGTTCGGCTTCGATTCTTCACGTGGACATGGATGCGTTTTTTGCCTCCGTTGCCGAGCGCGATAACCCCGAACTAAAAGGTAAAGCAGTAGTAATTGGAATGGGTGCGCGTGGCGTTGTCTCGGCCGCTAATTACGAGGCTCGCAAATTTGGAATACATGCAGCGATGCCGGTGGGTCGAGCTCGTCGCTTAGCACCTCACGCCATCTTTTTACCGGTGGATATGCCGCGCTATCAAGAAGTCTCATCGCACGTGATGAACATCTTTGAAAGTTTTACTCCATGGGTCGAACCCATCTCCCTCGATGAGGCTTTCTTAGATGTGAGCGGGGTAGAACGCTTAATTGGCTCACCGCGCGAAATTGCAACATTGATACGAGCAAAGGTAGAGGCGCAAGAGGGAATAACATGTTCAGTTGGAATTGCACCATCAAAGTTCATTGCAAAACTTGCATCGCAGAACTGCAAACCCAATGGAGTGCTTGAGATTACAGCTGATCGCATTCTGACTTTCTTACATCCATTACCGATTCAAGCGATGTGGGGAGTAGGAGAAAAAACAGCGCAAACTCTAGAGCGTTTAGGTCTACGAACTATTGAAGATATCGCGAACCTGCCACGCGCCACTTTGATTCGTGCATTGGGACAGGCCAGCGGGGCATCGCTCTATGAGCTTGCCTGGGGTCGTGACTATCGCGATGTGACTCCCCACGATGCTGAAAAGAGCATTAGCGCGGCCGAAACTTTTGCCCGCGATTTAGATAACCCCACTGAAATTTTGACTGAATTGTTGCGTTTAACCGAACGTGCATCGGCGAGGCTTCGAGATAAAGAGCTCTTTACTAAAACTATTTCAATAAAAGTACGCTTTGCCGATTTTTCAACTATTAATAGATCAAAAACTCTGGCACTACCGATAAATGGAACATATGAGATTTATGAGGTTGTTAAGGCCCTCTATGAAGCGTTCAAAATCGACCGGGCTCGCCTTCGATTAGTCGGAGTCGGCCTTGAGAATTTAAGCGGAGGCGCTCCTGAGCAGTTGGTATTAGGAGCGCGGGAGAGTGGTTGGCGCCAGGCCGATGGTGCTATTGACCGTGCAAGAGCTCGATTTGGCGCAGGGAGCGTGCGTCCAGCTCGATTAATTAAACCAGCCTCAACAGAGAGTGAATAAGTAGCACCACTGGGAAAAATTCTCTATTATGGCCATATGCCACTATCTGATCATGAGAAGCGAATGCTCCAGGAGATGGAGGCTGCGCTCTTAACTGAGGATCCGCGCCTATTTTCAGCCTTATCTGGTGAAGCTCGGCCGCCGCGCCGAACGCGAACTCTAATTGGTGCAGCTCTCATTCTCAGTGGAACTGCCACACTCTTTGCTGGCTTAGTAGCGAAAACGACACCCGTTGGGCTTCTTGGCTTTCTGATTGCACTCACTGGAGTAATTGCGATTGTCTCCTCTGTTGGAACACGCAGCCCTCGCATAAAAGGCGCTCGCACAAAAACTGGTCTCGGTTCACGCCTTGAAGAGCGTTGGGATGAGCGTAATAATCAATAATCTCTCGCTTTTATAAGATGGCCTCCCTTAAGGGGGGCCATTTTTAATGCCTGAAAGGTGGGGCGTTGTGGATGAAAACAGTGAATATCTGGCTGAAAGTGGTGTAAAAAGGAGGAAAATGGAGTAAAGTGGGGAACTAAGCCGGAGTTTCATACGGCGAACGACCTTGGGGAAGGGGTACGCATGTTTCTTGGTACCCATGAACCACGTCTTGATGAAAAAGGCCGACTCATTCTTCCCGCAAAATTTCGTGAAGAGTTGGCATCTGGTTTAGTCATTACTAAAGGTCAAGAGCGTTGCCTCTATGTTTTTCCATCGAGTGAATTTGAAGTTATAACACAGACGTTGAAACAAGCACCGGTTACAGCTAAAGCAGCTCGCGATTACAGCCGAGTGATGTTTGCCGGCGCGCACGATGAGATTCCCGATCGACAAGGTCGCATAACAATTCCGCAAAACCTTCGTACATATGCCGGACTTGAAAAGGATTGCGTAGTCATCGGTGCAAATACACGAGTTGAAATTTGGGATTCAACATCGTGGAATGAGTATTTAGCAGATCGCGAAAAGAGCTTTGCAGATGTTTCTGAGGAGGTCTTTCCAGGTTTGTTCTAACGAACTCTCATTTGTGGCCACCGCCGACCTTTCGAACGTATCGGCGCCCCTTCCCCGGCGCCGATACTAAATAGATCCGTCGGCCGGCGGTGACCAGAGGTGAGAGTTGAAAACAGAGAATGTATGCAGGAATTAAATATCAAGTAAAGGGGGAGTAATGATTGATAAAAACGCACACATATCTGTAATGCGAGATCGATGCATTGAACTCCTCAAGCCTGCAATTGAGGCAACAGAGCATCCAGTAATTGTTGATGCGACGTTAGGCCTTGGAGGACACACTGAAGCCTTGCTAGAAAAGTTTCCAGCACTAACAGTTATTGGTATCGATCGCGATCAAGATGCATTGGCTAGAGCAACTCAGAGGCTTGCGGCATACTCTGATCGTCTACTTACTTTTCATACTAGTTTTGATGCAATTGGCAGTGTTGTTGAATCATTTGGCTATACACAAATTGCTGGTGCACTTTTTGATCTTGGTGTTTCATCCATGCAGCTAGATGAAACTAATCGTGGTTTTTCATACTCACATGATGCTCCACTTGATATGCGGATGGATCAGAGCCAAAGTTTAACTGCCGCCGAAATCATCAATTCGTATGAACCCGGTCAATTAGTTCGAATTTTGCGTTCTTACGGCGAAGAGAAATATGCCACTCGCGTTGTTGAATCTATTGTAAAAGCACGTGCAATAGCACCTCTTAATTCAACTACCCAGCTTGCTACATTAGTCAAGAATGCTATACCTGCAGCCACTCGTCGTACTGGTGGCAATCCAGCCAAGCGGACATTTCAAGCCCTTCGCATAGAAACCAACGATGAGCTTGGTGCGATAACTCGAGCTCTGCCAGTAGCACTAAAATTGCTGCGCGTCGGAGGACGACTTGTCGTTATGTCCTTTCAATCTCTTGAAGATCGAATTGTAAAGGATCTTTTTATTGGCTCGACAACATCCGGAACACCTCGCGAACTTCCATTTGAGTTACCTGAATTGGCAGCTAAGTTTTCGCTTGTCTTTCGCGGAAGTGAAACATCTGATCTCCAAGAACTCGAGGGAAATTCACGTTCGGCATCAGTTCGTCTGCGGGCTATTGAAAGAGTGGCCGCATAATGGCATTGACGGCAACAGCAGTTACTCGTTCACGAGAAAAGTTTGCACAAAAGTCGACGAAGGTAGCCCTAAAGCTTGTTCCAGATATTTCTCCTGATGCACAGGCAAACAGAAAATACTTTGCAATTTTTGTTTCTGCTATAGGGGCCACTGGCTTACTCCTACTCCTTACTGTAAATACACTTTTGGCACAGGATGCCTTTGAACTAACGCATCTTAAACTGGAAGTAAAGATGGTCAGTGATCAGCGCGAAGCGATTGCACGTCAAATAGATGCTCAATCATCCCCAGAAGCACTTGCCCGTTCCGCTGTCGCACTTGGAATGAAACCTTCCGAATCTCCAGTATTTTTAAACTTAGATGCAGAAAGTATTGAATCGCAGAGTGTCAGCAATGGGTAATTTTGCCCTTGCGCACGGCCGCATTCGACTCTTGGTACTTTTAATTACTGTCTTTATGCTCTTGTTTGGAGTTCGTCTTGTCCAAGTCCAAGCCCTACAGGCGGGGGACTATCGATTGCGCGCAGTTAATGAAATGGAAAATACTCGTTCGCTTCTTGCCCCACGCGGTGATATAACCGATGTACATGGTGTTGCTTTTGCGAGAAGCGTCGCAGCTACAAGCATTGTTGTCGATCAAACACAGATCACAAATCCTTCACGTGTAGCAAGTTTTGTTGCACCAATTTTAGGTTTAACGGTTGCAGAAGTTGAATCAAGCATTACTGGTGATCGTAAATGGAGCATGGTTTTTCAAAATGCCAAACCTGCAATCTGGCAGAAATTGAGTTCAGAGATTTCAATTTTCAATGAAAAA
>JAUSFN010000039.1 GCA_030649935.1 Candidatus Planktophila sp. | reverse complement strand
TGCTCTTGTAGCAGAGTAAATGAGACTGCATCGGCCGGAACAACTGCTTCAGAGTCCTCAATGAGATCGCCAAACTCGCTATCGCCCTCCTCGCCAAGTGGTGTGTGAAGTGAGATTGGTTCGCGACCGTACTTTTGTACTTCAACGACTTTTTCAGGGGTCATATCAAGCTCTTTTGCGAGTTCTTCTGGAGTTGGTTCGCGACCTAAATCCTGCAACATCTGGCGCTGAACACGTGCCAACTTATTAATAACTTCAACCATGTGTACCGGGATACGGATTGTGCGGGCCTGATCGGCCATCGCACGTGTAATCGCCTGGCGAATCCACCAGGTTGCATACGTTGAAAACTTATAACCCTTTGTGTAGTCGAATTTTTCTACAGCACGAATCAAGCCTAAGTTTCCCTCTTGAATAAGATCAAGGAAGAGCATTCCTCGACCTGTGTAGCGCTTAGCAAGAGACACAACCAATCGAAGGTTTGCCTCAAGTAAATGGTTCTTAGCGCGCTTGCCATCTTCTACCAACCATTCGAGCTCGCGCTTTAACTTCTTGTCCAACTTCTTTTCATTTTTTAACTTTGATTCGGCGAAGAGGCCGACTTCAACACGAGTTGCCAGCTCAACTTCGAGCTCGGCGTTTAGAAGTGCCACTCGACCAATTTGTTTTAAGTAATCCTTGACTGGGTCGGCAGTTGCACCGGCGGTCATAACTGTTTGCTCTGGAGGAAGATACTTGATTTCTCGCTGCACTGCCTTCATCTTTTCGATGAAATAATTAAGTAGATCCTCAAGATTCTTTAGCGAACCGATAGTTACTGCTTCTGCTACAGTCTTTGCAGATCTTTCAGTAAAAGTCTTCATTTCAAATTGCTGTTGAATCTGCTTGTATGTCAAGGCCCTTGATTCTGCTTCGCTAATTCCATAACGTGTAGGAGCGCTGACAGAATTGTTTTTTGAGTTAATCGCTTCAATAACTATATTGATGTTTCTTAAATCTTTCTTTAACTTCTCACGCTCATTCTTATCTTCTTCTTCATCATCGGCCTCTGAATCAGCTAATGTAAATGAACCTTTCGCCTTACTAGATTCATCTGAGAGCGTTACTACACGGACTTTATCTTCAGTCTCAAGATCAACAACGTCGACAGCATCGGCGATAATCTTTTCATCATCTTCAAGTTCAACTTCTTCAAGTTCAACTTCTTCGCCGTCAATCGTAACAATAGCTATTTTTGGAAGTACAATTTTTTCGGGTGTGATTTTTTCAACTACGAGCTTCGGTTCAATCAATGCATAATCAGATTTTTTAAGAATTCGAGATGGTGAGCCAAGTCCAGACTTTCGGAGCTTTTCAATCATTACTGGAAGTGAAACGGCTAGGGCTCGAGCTTCATCTACTAATTCTTTATCAATCTTTTTAGGAATACGGTTGATTGATGTGATGCCGCGGATTTCGAGTTCGGCCTGAATTTCATTGTGCCGAATTACTGCATTTTTCGCATCGACGATTGCTTGAACATCTTTGATATTTAAATTTTTTTTCAACTCTATCTTTACTGGCTTGACTATCTTTTTAACTGGAGCTGATTTCTTCGCAAGGGGTTTTTTTATAGGGGGCTTTTTCGTCACTACTTTTTTAACAGGAGCTTTTTTAGTCACTACTTTTTTTAGCGGTGCAGTTTTTTTTGCTACCGGTTTCTTGCCTGCCTTGTTTTTGAGCGCACTAGATACAGCCACATTCGTCCTTTGGTTTTATCAGCTATGCGCTGAAGCGATATCTATATTATAATTTATCCACAGGGCAAAATGCACATCGAATTCACCTTTTTAACTGTATTCGGAGAGGGCGAGCGCCTCTTTAATTACATTTCCGACCAATTCCACCTCAACGAGGAAGCCGTCATGGCCAAAAGGCGATGAAATCGTCACTAACTCTTGGGCTAGGGGTGCTAAATCCGCAATCTCTGCTTGAAGGCGCACGGGAAAGAGGCGATCGGTATCAATTGAGACGGCGATTACTGGAATCGCAATACCCGACAAGGCTGCGGCAACTCCCCCACGTCCCCGCCCAATATCATGGCTGTTCATCGCCTCAGTTAGGACAATATAGGTATTGGCATCAAAGCGCGCAGATAGCTTCTCGGCTTGGTGATCTAAATACGACTCAACTGCAAAGCGGCCAGTGTCATCGCCTTGAAGCTCGCGGCCAAATCGCACATCCATTTCAGCCTCAGTTCTATAGGTCAAGTGGGCGATTCGTCTAGCAATCCCCATGCCCTCAATCGGACCAGCTGATTTATCGTAATAATCCCCACCACAAAAATTAGGATCCGACTTTATTGCGCGGATTTGAATCGAGGATGTGCCGATTTGATCCCCCGTAGCAACGGCCGACGAGCCGATTGTACAGATTGCACTCACTCGATCTGGATGCGCAACTGCCCACTCCAGGGCACGCATTCCGCCTAGGGATGGTCCAACGGCAAGTCGATATTTA